>DATBJO010000058.1:0-24214 GCA_036556305.1 Gemmatimonadota bacterium | reverse complement strand
CGGCCGCCCCCCGCCCTCCGGTTCCATCCTTTCCATCTCTGCCGTCGTCGACGCCGCTCCCGTCGATCATCTTCCGCGTGATGAGCGACGTCCGCATCCATCCGCTCTCCCTGCGTTTCGACGATCCCGCGGTCGAAACCGGCTTTCGCCGCCAGTATCGCCTCTCCGCGACGCGCCAGGTGCGGGTGACCCTGCTGGTGGGCGGAGCGCTGTTCCTGACGTTCATCCTCGTCGACCGCTGGGCGGATCCGGGGCTCGCCGAGCGCGCGTGGCCGATCCGCGTGGCGGTCGCATCCGCGTTCCTCGCGGCCGTCGGCCTGTCGTTCGTCCGGTGGTGGGAGTCGATCCGGGGCCGGGTCCTGTGGGTGATCGCGCTGATCGGCGCGATCGGCATGTTCTCCCTGATCGGCGCCGGCGGGCGGTGGATCGAGCTCCGCGCCGTGGGCCTCGTGCTCGTCGTCCTCGGAGCCGACACGCTTCTTCGCCTCACGTTCCCGGCCCTGCTGACGCTCGCCGGAGCGATCCTGGCCGCCTGGCCGGTGACGCTGGCGATCGAGGGCCAGCTGACGGCCGAGCGCGCCCTGGTCGGGGGAGTCGCCCTGCTGCAGACGTACGTCATCGGTCTGCTCGCCGCGTACACCATCGAGCGCTACGCGCGGCGCGCCTGGCTGCACGAGCGGGCGGCCGAGCGCGAGCGCGCGCGGAGCGACCGGCTCCTGCTCAACATCCTGCCGTCGCCGATCGCCGATCGCCTCAAGGACCGCGAAGAGCCGATCGCCGACCATCACGCCGAGGCCAGCATCCTGTTCGCGGACATCGCGGGGTTCACCGCGATGTCGGTGGAGATGCCCCCCGGCGAGCTGGTCGCGATGCTGAACGGCGTGTTCACCGGGTTCGACCAGCTCGCCCGCGAGCATGGAGTCGAGAAGATCAAGACGATCGGCGACGCGTACATGGCGGTGGCCGGCGTTCCCGAGCCGGCCGCGGACCATGCCGAGCGGATCGCCGATCTCGCCCTCGCCATGCGTGAGCGCGCCCCGCTTTCGATCCGGATCGGTATCGACACGGGCCCGGTCGTCGCCGGCGTGATCGGCGAGAGCAAGTTCATCTACGACCTCTGGGGAGAAGCGGTGACGACCGCGAGCCGGATGGAGTCTCACGGCATCCCGGGCGCGATCCAGGTCACCGAGCGCGTCCGCGATCGGCTCGCCGGGCGCTACACCTTCCGGGACCGCGGCGAGATCGAGGTCAAGGGCCGCGGCCGCATGCGGGCCTGGCTCCTCGAGGGTCGGCGCAACGACGGATCCGCGTAGTGACGATTTCGCCCCTGACCCTGCGCTTCGCGGACCGCGCGCTCGAATCCGAGTTCCGCGCCGAGTACGCGCGCTCGGCGCTCCGGGCCGCGCGCGCGACCACGATCCTCATCATCGTCCTGTACGTCGGGTACGCGGTCATCGATCTCAGGGCGGGGACGGCGGGGGCGGTGTGGCCGCTGCGGCTCGCGGTCGTCGCGGTGCTGGCCACGAACCTCGCGCTCACCTGGCACCCCGTGTTCGAGCGCGTCCACTCGGAGCTCCTCGCGCTGGGCGGGCTGGCGGGAGCCTTCGGCATCCTGGGCATGATGGCGACGGTGGGAGACCGCATGGAGGTCGCGTTCTACCCGGGGATCGGGCTGGCGATCATCGGCACGCTGACGCTGTTCCGCATCCGCTTCCCCGTCGCGCTCGTCGCGGCCCTCGTCATGCTCGCGGCCTACGTCGCTGTCCTCGCGGGCGGCGACTATCCCTACGACAACGCGTTCATGGCCAGCCTCTACCTCGCGACCTGCGTGCTGATCGGGGGATTCGCGTGCTGGAACCTCGAGACGTACGCCCGCGAGGGGTTCCTGGCGCGCCTCGGCCTCGAGCGCGAACGGGAACGCAGCGAGCGGCTCCTGCTCAACGTCCTGCCCGCGCCGATCGCGGAGCGGCTCAAGACCGATCCGGCGCCGATCGCGGACCGCTACGCCGAGGCCTCGGTCCTGTTCGCCGACATCGTGGGATTCACCGCGATGTCGAGCGCGATGCGACCCGAGGATCTTGTGAAGCTCCTCAACGAGCTCTTCACGCGTTTCGATCAGGTGTCCGACCGCCACGGGCTCGAGAAGATCAAGACGATCGGGGACGCGTACATGGCGGTGTGCGGGGTACCGGTCCCGCGCCCCGACCACCTGGAGCGGATCGCCGACGCGGCGCTCGAGATGCGCGACCTCGTCGGCGCGGGCGTCGCGGGCGGCGGCCCACCCCTCGCGGTCCGTATCGGGATCGATACCGGGCCGGTCGTGGCCGGGGTAATCGGCGAGCGGAAGTTCATCTTCGACCTGTGGGGAGATCCGGTGACGATGGCGAGCCGGATGGAGAGCACGGGCGTGCCCAGCGCGATCCAGGTCACGGCCCGCGCGCGGGAGCGCCTCGCCGGGCGCTACGCCCTCACGACCCGCGGCGAGATCGAGGTCAAGGGCCGGGGACGGATGGCGACGTATCTGCTGGACCGGCGGACCGGCTGAGCGCGGCGCTGAGCTCGATGTCGGGAGCGACTCCCAGGGCCTCCAGCGTCAGCGCTTCCTGCGTGAGGACGATCACCTGCCGCTCGCGCGCCGCTTCGCGCAGCAGCCGCCACAGCTCGCGCGCGCGGTCGAGGTCGAGATAGGCGAACGGCTCGTCGACGATCATCGGTGGCCGGATCCCGGAGCGAGCGTGGAAGTCGCTGGCTCCGAGCCGGACGGCGAGCAGCGCGGCGTGGAACTCCCCGTAGCTGAGCGGCGGGCTCGCGAGCGGGACCGGCCGACCGTGGAGCCGCACGCCGGCGTCGGCGAGCGATCCCGGAGCCTCGATCGGACCGATGGCCCCGCCGGTCAGGTCGCGGAGCGAGCGGGACACCGCGCCCAGGAGACGCTCCTGATCGTGCTCGCGGAACTCGCGGTACGCGTCGCGGATCAGCGCGTGCGCGCACTCGTAGACCCGCGCCTCGCGGTCGACCTCGGCGCGGTCGGCTTCGAGCGCGTCGATCTCGTCGCGCAGCGCGACCGGGCTCTCGTGCCCCGTGCCTTCCTGCAGGAGCCGGGTTTCGGCCGCGCGTGCCTTCGCCTCGACGCCCCGCCGCGCGGCGCGGCGCTCGGCGAGCGCGCTCTCGACCGCTTCCGGGACGGGGTCGACGCCGGCGGGGAGCCGGCACTCTCCCAGTGCGTCGATCTCGATCCGGGCCCGGGCGATGTCGGTGCGAACGGCTTCCGCGGCCGCGGCGCAGCGGGAAAGGAGCTCGGCCGCGGCGTCGGCGAGATTCGCCGATGCCCCGCCCGCCGTCGCCGGCTCGTCGGTCAGCGTGCGCGCCGCGTCCCGCAGCTCTTCTTCGAGCGCGGCGCGCGCGGCGCCGACCTTCTCGGCGGCCTGACGCTGGGCCTCGAACGCGTGGCGCCTTTCGTCGAGCGAGGCCGGGGACAGGGTCTTCGCGCGCGGGACCCCTTCGAGCTCCCGCGACAGCTCCTCGGCCAGCCGGTCAAGCTCCTCGTAAACGGCGCGCTTCTGCTGCAGGCTCACGTCCTTGCGGCGTCCCGCGCCGGCGCGGTGGATGACGAGCGCGCTCCCGACGACGAGCGCGAACGCGGCGCCGACGACCGCCGGGACGATGGAGCCGAGGATGAGCGCGGTCACGGCGCCGGTGGCGGCCATCGCGGTCGCGACGACCGGCGCGATCCAGGGGCGCGGGACGCCGGCCTCTCCGCCCTCCTCCTTCAGCCGGTCGCGGTTCGATCGGAGGACGCTCTGCCGGCCCCACATCCACTCGATCCGGCCGACCCGCTCGAGAAAGTCCGGCGGATAGCGCTCCTCGAGCGGGATCGCGACCGCCTCCTCGACTTCGCGGAGCTGGCGCGCCACGCGCTCGAGCCGTTGGCGCGCCTTCTCGATCGCGGCCTGCCGCACGAGACAGGTCTCGATGCGCGACTCCAGCGCCCGACGCCCGTTGAGCGGCCCGAGCGCCTGCTCGAGCCGGCCGATCTCGCCGTCGAGCTCGCGCGCGCTCGCGCGCAGCTCGTCGACCTCCTGCTCGAGCGGCGCCCGCCAGGTCAGGACGGCTTCCGCCGATCGGAGGCGCGTCTTGAGTCGCGTGATCTCGGCGTCGAGCGCCTCGACCCGGCCCGGCTTGCGCCGCGACTGCCCCGTTCCGTCGATCTGCCGCGTGGTCAGCCGCCGGTGCTCGTCCGAGACCCGGACCAGCGCCTCGTCGACGTTGCCGTATCCGCCGGTCTCGATCTGGAGCAGCTCCTCGCGCAGACGCGTGTCGAGCAGCCGGCCCTGCGCGATGCACGCGGTGCTCTCGTAGTGATCCATCTCCGAGAGGCCGAACAGCGCGGCGAGCCTCCGGCGGTACTCCACGGCTTCCTGGTTGACCGCGGCGGGATTGCCGTCGCCCGCCCACGTCTCGTCGCCGTCGAGCGCCGCGATCTCGACGCGGTCGTCCTCGAACGTCCGCGTGATGCGCCAGCGCCGGCCGTCGGCGCCCCCGATCTCGACCGACGCGCGACACCGCTCGCCGGCCCACGGGACGCGCGAGGACAGGCGATCGCGCTCGTGCGGCTGGCGCCGGTCGAAGCCGAAGAGCGTGCGGACGAGCGCCTCGACCAGCGTGCTCTTTCCCGAGCCGTTCGGCCCCGCGACGATGATCGGGGCGTCCCGCTCCGGGATCTCGAACGCCGCCGGGAAGTGACATCCGTAGGCGAGGTCCGCGCGCAGGAACCGGACGCGCCGCGTCACGTCACCTCGAGAGCGCGGAGCGCGATCCGGAGAGCGCGCTCGGCGATCGCCTTCTCGTCGGGATCCGGCTCCGACTCGATCCGCCCCCGCGCGAGGCGCACCGTGTGTCCGGCCACGGTATCCTCCGCCGCGATCCGATCCAGCCGCGCGCTGGGATAGAACGTGGAGGCGTCCGTCAGCCGCGCGAAGCCGAATCGCTCGGACAGACGATGGGTCAGGAATTCGACGTCGAGGGCGAAGTCGGGAACGCCGACGAGCCGCGCCACCGGGTGCGCGCCGGGCTCGACCCGTTCCCCGATCCGGCGCACGACCTCGTCGTGGTCGGCGGCGGCGCCGACGTCCACGTCCCCCAGGTCCTGGAGCGCGGGAACCGACGAGGCGTGGTGCGAAACGCGCGGCGGACCCTGGGTGTCGAGCTCGACGATCACGTATCCCCGCGGCCCGGTCTCGGTGAGGTCGAGCGCGGCGAACGAGCCCGGATAGCACGCCGCGGGCGAAGCGAGGCCCGCGAACCGCGCCGGCGGGCGGAATCCGTGATAGTCCCCGAGCGCGAGGTAGTCGCAGTCCATGCGGGCGACGGCGTCGAGCGGGAGCCGCAGCGCGTTGCGTCCGATCTCCCAGTGCGGCGAGAAATCGGCCGAGCCGTGGAGCAGCACCACGTGCCGCCCCGGCAGATCCGCGCGGGCGTACGTGGTCAGGGGCGCGTCCTCGCGTCCCATGTCGTAGGCGAGGCCGTAGACGTGGAGCGGTCCCGCGGCGGTCTCGACGGAGTGCCGCTCGAACGTCGGACAGAGGAACACGCGCGCTCCTCCGAGCGGCTCGGTGTACGGATGGTGATGGAGCGTCGAGGAGTCGTGGTTGCCGGGCACGACGAAGACGGGCCGTCCTTCGGCGGCGAGCCGCGCGAACGCCTCCGCGACGGCCGCGCGGACCTCGGTCTCGGGCTCCGGCCGGTCGAACAGATCGCCCGCGATCAGCACGGCGTGGACGTCTTCCCGTCGCGCGATCCCGGGCAGTTCGCGGAACGCGTCGAGCAGGCTCCGGCGCCGCGCTTCCGCGGCATCGCCGAAAGACGACATCGACGCGCCGAGATGCACGTCGGCGAGGTGCAGCAGTCTGAGCATGGGCGGTCTCAAGATACCGCCCTCGAGCCCTCCCGTTTGACGTGCGCCGCGCGCGATTGCAGATTGATTCGCGTATCGAGAGCTGCGCCGAGGGAACTGGCCCCGAGACGCGCACGGCAACCTGGTGAACGCCGCCAAGGTGCCAGGCCAGACGGGAAGACCGGACGATACGGCTCGGGACGAGCAACCAACGGCCTGAGCCCCTCGTTCTCGCGAGGGGTTCTTCGTTTGCGCACCCTGCGCGACCCCGCGGCTCACGATCGGCACCGGATGCGACTCGAACCCGCGAGCGGAAGGAGGGAACCAATGGGTGCGATCTCTCAAAGCCGGCAGCGCGTCAACGTTTCCCTGTTCGTGCCGCGTTTCGACGGCGCGCCGTTCCTGGTCACGCAGCTCGAGAGCGACCTCTCGAACGTGACGCTGCTGCCGCAGGCGCCGATCCACGAACTGCTCGATTTCGCGTTCCTACAGTCGACGCGGAACGGCCTGCGGTCGGTCCTGGTCCTCGACGGGGACTCGTGCATCTCGCTCGAGCGCAACGGGCGCATCCAGCCCGGTCGCGCGATTCCCGTCGACACCGGAATCGTGGTCCACGCGCTGGAAGTCTGCGCGGAGATCCCCGGGTCCGACGAGATGCTCGAGCGGATGGAGCGGCTGGCGGCGCTATGGGCGTCGCAGGGGGAGCGTCCGGTCGTTCCGGATCCGCTCCGGGGAGGTCACGCGCCGAGCGAGGACGAGCTCGAGGAATACGCCGGCTTCGGCCCCGACGGAATCCCCGTCGGGCTCGGTCGCTGCGAGGACTGCGGCGAATGGACCGGATGGTGTCTCGACCCCGCGCCCGAATCCGAGCCCGTGGTCGTGCCCGTGTACTGCCGGTGCCTGAACGCGACCTGCTGCGCACGCTGCGAGCGCCCGTTCGCCGAGCGCGCGATCCGCGGCTGCTGGTGGGACGAGCCGGAAGGGACGCTGCGCTACGTGCCGGGCACGATCGCGCTCGGGCACCGCTGTCCCGACCGCTGAGACGAGCGCGACGCCGGCGATCGTGATCGCGCCGCCGAGCGCGGCCGCGAGGCCGAGTCCCTCACCGAGGAGTGCCCATCCGAGGAGCGCGGCCACGGGCGGGATGAGGTAGAGGAGCGTCGTCGCCCGCGCGACCTCCATGCGCGAGAGGACGACGCTCCAGCCGACGTAACCGAGCGCGGCCGGGAACAGACCGAGATAGACGACCGCCAGGGTGGCCGAGGTCGGAGCCGCGCCGAGCGCGCCCGCGAGCTGGCCCGCGAACGGCAGGAGGAGCGCGGTCCCCCACCAGAAGCCCCACGCGGTGACGTCGAGCGCGGGATAGCGCGCGAGATACGGTTTCTCGATCACGTAGTAGATCGCCGAGGCGAGCGCGGCGCCGAGGACGAGCAGCGCGCCGCGGTCGAGCGCGTGGCCGCCGGGGCCGCCGAGAGAGACGACGGCGACCCCCGCGAAGCCGATCGCGATGCCGGCGAGCGTCCGCGGTCGCGGCCGCTCGCGCAGGGCCGCCGACGCGAGGAGAGCCGCGAAGATCGGCGTCGTGTTGATGAGCAGGCTCGCGAGGGCGGCATTGACGGTCCGCTCGCCGGCGTTCAGCGCGAGATGGTAGAGGGTCACGCCGAAGAGTCCGCTGGCCGCGAGGCCGGGCAGGTCGCGCGTCGCCGGCAGCGGAATCCGGCGGCGGCGCGCGAGGAGGATGCCGGCGAGCGCTATCGAGGCCACGCCGAAGCGCAGGAGCGCGAGCGCCCCCGGCGGGTACGCGCGCCCCGCGAAGCGGATGCCGACGAAGGCCGAGGCGAAGACGACGAGGAGCGCGGCCAGCCCGACGGCGGCCGCGGCGCGGGCCTCGAGGGCGCCGCTCCGCGGCCGGCGTGTCCGGGCCCGGCGGCGGAGGAGTCGGGACAGGACGGCCGCGAGGCCGCTCTCGGGGTCTCGCGGGATCGGCAGGGGAAAGAAGGGCTCGTTCATTCTTGACCTCGCTTTGGTAACGGGCTATACTAACTAACGACGATTACAGCCTAGCACGATTCGTGTAATGTGTCAATAGCCTGTTAGAGAATTACATCACCCGGAGTCGCAAGCAGCGAAGCAAACCGATGGCCCCGACCGCCCCCGACGCGAAGACCGTCCCCGACCGGAGCCCCGCGGCCTACGCCTTCGACCTGAGCGGCGGCGCGGTCTGCCTGGATTTCGTCAACACGCTGGGGAACCGCGCCGGGCCCGAGCCCCGGGAGGAGCACCTGGCCTCGTACGCGGACCTGGTCGAGTTCGGGCGCCAGGCCGGGACGCTCCCGGCCGCGGCGGCGGAGGCCCTCGCGAAGGCGGCCCGCGCGCGGCCGGAGGAAGCCGACCGGGTGCTCGCGCGGGCGATCGATCTGCGCGAGGCCCTCCACCGCATCTTCGGCCCGCTCGCCCGCGACGAGCGGCCGGACGAGCGCGACCTCGCGGGGCTCAACGCGGAGCTCGGCCCCGCCCTTTCGAACGCGCGCGTCTCGAAGCGGGCGGACGGCTATGCGCTCGCGTGGGACGACCCTGTGGGGGCGGGGCCGCGGCTCGACGCCCCCCTGTGGCCCGTCGCCCATTCGGCCATGGATCTCCTGCTCGAAGCCGACCTGTCGCGGATCGGGGAGTGCGAGAGCGACACGTGCGGTTTCCTGTACCTCGACACGACGAAGAACCGCAGCCGCCGCTGGTGCGACACGCGGATCTGCGGGAATCGCGCGCGCGTCCGGCGCCATCGTCGCCGTGTCGCGGACGCGGGTTGACGGGTCGCGGATGCCGATGCCCGGGCTCACGAGCCGCCAGCGGAGCCGCCTCAGGAGCCTCGCCCACGGACTCGACCCGGCCGTCCTCGTGGGGCGCGCGGGCGTGACCGACGCGGTCGTTCGGGAGGTCGACGACGCTCTCGAGGCGCGGGAGCTGATCAAGGTCCGGCTCTCCGGCGGGCGCGACGAGCGCGCGGCCGACGCCGAGGAGATCGCGGCGCGGACCGGAGCGGAGGTGGCGGGCCGGATCGGCCGGGTCGCGATCCTCTTCCGGCGGAACGCCGATCCCACCCGGCGCAGGGTGGATCTCCCGCCCGGCTGACCCCAAATTCGGTCCGCGCTCCAGCCGGAGCGGCTTCCGAACCCACGGACGGCGCGTCCGGACCCCGGGCCCGCCACGATTCCAGGAGGCACGATGAACAGAGCATGGTCGTGGATTGTCCCGGTCACCGTCGCGCTGGTCGTTTCGGCGACGTCGGCCGTTCCGGGCCGCGCGCAGAGGCCGTTCGAGTTCACGATCGGCGCGCACGGCGGCGGCTCGATCTTCAGCGAGTTCCTCGAGCAGCGGGCCGGCGACGGCGAGCGCGAGCTCGTCGCCAAGACCGCGCCCATGATCGGCGGCTCGATCGCGCTCACGCGCTGGGATTTCTCCGAGATCCGGCTGAGCGCGGACTGGACCGGCACCGAGATCGAGTTCCAGGACGACTCGGGGGACGACTCCGACGCTCTCGACGAGGAGGGGCTCGCGGACGTGAACCTCGTCCTGGCCCAGCTGGCGGTGGTCCGGCACATCGTCGCGCGCGACGCGCCGGTCTCGCCGTACCTGCTGCTCGGCGTGAACGTGGGCATCTGGGCGCTGGACGAGAACCCGGGCGGCGAGATCGGAGCCGAGGAGGAGACCCAGGTCCGGTTCGGCGCGACGACGGGGATCGGCGCGCGGTTCGCCGTCGCGGACAAGGTGGGCCTCAGGATCGAGATCGATCGGGCGACGGTCGGCAACCCGTTCGACGGCAAGAGCGCGTTCCGCGTGGGCGGCGACACGTTCGACGAGCCGTCGACGCTCGGCGTCCTGCGCCTGATCGGAGGACTCAGCTACACGTTCTGAGCCCGGGTTTGGTATTTTACCCGGTCTATGGGTCTGAACGGGTTCATGGACGAGGTCGTCGGGCGGAGTCCCGGGGAGCCCGAGTTCCACCAGGCTGTCCGGGAGTTCGCGGAGAAGGTCCTGCCGGTCGTCGAGGCCGACGTGCGCTACCAGCGCGCCCGCGTCCTCGAGCGGATGACCGAGCCCGATCGCGTGATCATGTTCCGCGTCGTCTGGGAGTCCGACGACGGAGCGATCCAGGTCAACCGCGGCTACCGCGTCCAGTTCAACAACGCGATCGGGCCCTACAAGGGCGGCCTGCGCTTCGATCCCTCGGTGAACCTGTCGATCCTCAAGTTCCTCGGCTTCGAGCAGACGTTCAAGAACAGCCTGACCACGCTTCCGATGGGCGGCGCGAAAGGCGGCGCCGACTTCGACCCCAAGGGTCGCTCCGACGACGAGGTCATGCGCTTCTGCCAGTCGTTCATGACCGGCCTCCATCGCTACATCGGCAAGGACGTCGACGTCCCGGCCGGGGACATCGGAGTCGGGGCCCGCGAGATCGGCTACCTGTTCGGACAGTTCAAGCGCATCCAGAACGAGTGGACCGGGGTGATGACGGGCAAGGGCGCATCCTACGGTGGAAGCCCGCTGAGGACCGAGGCCACCGGCTACGGCTGCGTCTATTTCGCGCGCGAGATCCTGGCCCGCACGGACGACGAGCTCGTGGGGAAGACGTGCGTCATCTCGGGGTCGGGGAACGTGGCCCAGTACACCGCCGCGAAGCTGATCGAGCTGGGCGCGCGGGTGATCACGCTCTCCGACCGTCACGGCTTCGTCCACGATCCGGACGGGGTCACGCTCGAGAAGGTGCGCTGGGTCGAGGAGCTCAAGACCGCCCGCCACGGGAGTCTCGAGGAGTACGCGCGCGAGTGGGGGGTCGCGTTCCACCCCGCGCAGGCGCCGTGGTCGGTGCCGTGCGACCTCGCGTTCCCGTGCGCCACCCAGAACGAGCTGGGCGAGGCCGATGCCCGGCGGCTGATCGCCAACGGATGCCGCCTGGTCTGCGAGGGCGCCAACATGCCCGTGACCTACGAGGCGTCGAAGGTCTTCGAAGAGGCGCGCATCTCCCACGCGCCGGGCAAGGCGGCCAACGCGGGCGGAGTGGCGATCTCCGGACTCGAGATGTCGCAGAACGCGATGCGCATGAGCTGGAGCCGGGAGGAGGTCGACCAGCGGCTGCGCGGGATCATGCGCCAGATCCACGAGCGCTGCGTGGAGCACGGCTACTCGCGCGACGGATGGGTGGACTACGTGGGCGGGGCGAACGTCGCGGGCTTCCTCAAGGTCGCCGAGGCGATGCTCGCCTTCGGGGTCGTCTGACCCCTCGACGGTAAGGCCGCTGACCGTCGCGCGGGGGGTTTCCGGTTATGCTCAGGGTCCATCCGATCGGAGGGACTCATGGAACGGATCTCGGACGTGCGCACGGTCGCTCACCCCATCCACCGCGTTCCGCCCGAACTGGGACCCTTCATCGCGGGCGACGCCCGCATCGAGCAGGCGTACGAGCGGCTGACGCTTTCGGGTCGCCGCGAGCTGGCCGACTGGATCGAGGAGGCGGGGACGCCGACCGCGCGCCGCAGTCGCGCCCGGCAGGCCGCCGCCATGATCCGCGGCGGCTAGGATCCTCGAGCACCCCGAGAAAAGCGTTTGTAGTGCGGCCCCGCATGGGTTATCATGGGGGCGGGTCCCTACCGTTGCCGGGGAGCCCGACTCCCGCACCGACGACAGCATCGACGACCGTCCAGAACCGAAAACGCCTTCCTGGGGAGACGCATGATGGCGCAGCAGAAGAAGAAGAGGAAGCCGAACCCCGCGTTCATGAAACCGATGCAGCCGGACACCCAGCTCTCCGCGGTGGTCGGGAACCGACCGATTCCCCGGACCGAGGTGACGAAGAAGATCTGGGACTACATCAAGAAGAACAACCTGCAGGATTCGAAGAACAAGCGCATGATCAACGCGGACGAGAAGCTGCGGGCGGTGTTCAACGGCAAGCGGCAGGTCAGCATGTTCGAGATGACGAAGCTCGTGAACTCCCACCTGAAGGAAGCCCGTTAGGCGAACCCCGTTCGGATCTGTGGACGAGAGGCCCGCGGCGATCGCCGCGGGCCTCTTCGCTTGGGGCCGCTTCGGGGACCGCTCTTCGCCGCGCCGGGAGGGCTACTCCCGCTCGGTCGGCTGGAGCATGGCGACCGCCCGCGCCGCGAACGCCAGCGGCACGACCCGCGCGGCGCCGGCCCCGATCCGGTTCCATCCGCCCGGGATGACGAGCCGCCGCCCGCGCTCGAGCGCGGCCCAGCCGACGCGCGCCACGGCGGCCGGCTCCGCTCCCCGGTCGCCGCTGAACAGCCGCGAGGCCGTCACCCGGGCCCGGTCGCGGAACGCGGTGCGGACGGGGCCGGGCGCCAGGCACGTCACGCCCACGCCGGTCCCGTCGAGCTCGACCGACAGCGCGAGCGAGAACGAGAGCATATAGGCCTTCGTCGCGTAGTAGACGGCCATCCGGGGGCCGGGCTGGAAGGCGGCGGTCGAGGCCACGTTCAGGATCCGGCCCCGGCCGCGCTCGACCATCGGGATCGCGAACCGCTTCGCGAGCGCGGTCGGGGCGGTGACGTTCACCGCGATCATGTCGCGCTCGACCTCGAGGTCGGTGTCGAGGAAATCGCCGTAGAGCCCGAACCCGGCGTTGTTGACGAGCACGTCGATCTCGAGCCCGAGCTCGTCGACGGCTGCCGCCACCGCCTCCGGCGCTTCCGGCGCGGCGAGGTCGGCGGTCAGGACGTGCGCGGCCGCGCCCCGCTCGCGCTCGACCTCCGCGGCCAGCGCGCGGAGCGCATCCCCGCCGCGCGCGACGAGGACGAGGTCGTGACCCCGCGCGGCGGCCACGCGCGCGAGCTCGAGCCCGATGCCGCTCGACGCCCCCGTCACCAGGGCGACGGGCCGGCTCAGGGCGCGGTCCACACGTTGTCGGATCGATCGACGTCCGGGTAGTCGCGCTCGGGATCGATCTCGACCTTCACGACGGCCGGCGAGGCGTCCACGCTCACGCTCGTCTCGACTCCGCCGCGGAGCCACTCGTCGACGGGGATCTCGCGCCGCTCGACCGTCCCGTCGGCGCGCGTGATCGCGAGATCGACCGGCATCGGGAGCCGCCCCTCGTCCCGGATCGCGATCACCGCCCGCCCGCCTTCGACGCGGACGCCCGAGACCGCCTGGTCCAGCGTCCACGTCTCGTAGTACCAGCCGCGCCAGAACCAGTCGAGGTCGCGACCGCTCACGTCGTCGAACGTGCGGAAGAAGTCCCACGGATAGGGATGCTTGAACGCCCACCGGCGCAGGTACTCGCGGTAGGCCCTGAGGAACGTCTCCTCGCCGAGCATCGCGCGCAGCGCGGCCAGCGCGGTGGCCGGCTTGTCGTACGAAGCGATCCCATACCCGGGACCCGGGACGTGGAAGTCCGAGGGCGTCATCATCGAGCCCTCGAGCTCGGCCGTGGCGACGTCGATATACGAATCCAGCTCGGGGAGGTCCCAGTCGAAGCCCGGGAAGAAGTCCTTCTTGGCCTGGTTCTCGTTGAACGAGGTCGTGCCTTCGTCCATCCACGCGTACCGGCGCTCGTTGTTGGCGACGATCATCGGCACCCACATGTGCGCGAGCTCGTGGGCCGTCACCGCGTAGAGCGCCGAGTCGCCGCGCTCGTTGTAGTCGCCGATCAGCGTCATCATGGGGAATTCCATGCCGCCCCCGATGATCCCCCCGCCCTCGACCGCGGTCATGTGGGGCCACGGGTAGGAGAGCCCGGTGAACTCCGAGTGATGCGCGATCGAGTGCGCGGCGTAGCGCGCCGTCTCCCGCCAGAGCGGGGCGCTGTCGCGCCAGATCGCGCCGATCCGCGTGTAGTCGACGGCGCCGTCGCCGTCGCGGTCGCCGACCGGCGTGCGGGTCACGTCCCAGTTCGTGTGGCGAGTCACGCTGTAGGCGACGTCGTGGACCGAATCGGCGACGAAGCGCCACGCCACGCGCCCGTTCCGGCCGGGCGCGGTCACGCGGCCGTCGAAGTCCGCGCTCCTGAGGACACGGGTCACCGAGTCGCTCGCCGCGGCCGCCGCGAGCCGCGCGCGCACGTCGCCGGTCAGGGTCTCCGAGGGGTTCGCCAGCGTTCCGGTCCCGTCCACGAGCCAGTCCGCCGGCGCGTCGATCGTGACCTCGTAGCGGCCGAAGTCGGCGTAGAACTCGGCGTTCCCCGTGAAGCGATCCGTGTCCCACCCCTCCACGTCGTCGTAGACCGCCATCTGCGGGTAGAAGTACGCGAGGTAGAAGAGCTCGTCCCCGCTGTATCCCATGCGGCCGGACGCGCCCTGCTGCGGGATCGCGAAGCCGAACTCGAACGCGAGGTCGATCGAGCCGCCAGGGGGCACCGGTCGCGGGGGGCGGATGAAGAGCCGCGTCGAGCTGACCTCGTAGCCCGGTCCCTCGTCGTCGTCCCCGAGCGGGGCGAGGGTCGCGCCGCCGACCTCGACCCGCGCGAGCTCGACGCCGCCCGTCACCTCCTCCTCGCCGCTCCGCGCCGCGCCGGGGGCGTGCAGGTTCTGGATCAGCTGGACGACCAGGACCCCGAGCGTGTCGGGCGACTGATTCCGGTAGGCGATTCGCGTCGTCCCGTCGAGGCGCCGGGCGCCGGTGTCGAGCTTGACCGCGACGTCGTAGTCGGCCCATTGCTGCCAGTAGCGAGGTCCCGGCGCCCCGTTCGCCGTCCGCGTCCCCCGCTCCACGGCCTGGCGGTAGCCCGGCGGGGCATCGACGGGGTAGGGGATCGGCCGCGCGGGAGGGAAAGCCGGGGCCGCGGCGACGGAGGCCGCGGCCGGCGACGAGACCGCCGGCGACGACGCGGCCTGCGCGCCGTCGCGCCCGGCCCCGGACGCGCAGCCGGCGAGCGGCAGCGCGCAGGCGGACAGGAGAATCAGGAATCGAGTCATCGGAGAACCCTCCGGCTGGAGAGAATCGGACCGCGAACGGAGACGCTCAATGGACGGCCGACCGCCCCTCCCCGCTCATCCGGGGACCGTCAGCCTTCGATCAGCCGCAGCACCTCCCGCGGATGCTCGACGACCGCGGCGGCGCCGTGGGCGACGAGCTCCGCCCGGTCGCGGAAGCCCCACAGCGCGCCGACTCCGAACATGCCGGCGGCGACCGCGGTCTCCATGTCGGTGCGCGTGTCGCCCAGGTAGAGGACCCGCGCCGGCGCCACGCCGAGCGCGCGCGCGATCTCGAGCGCGGCTTCGGGGTCCGGCTTGTGCGGGACGCCCGGTCGCTCGCCGGCGACGACCGCGAACGGCCAGCGCGAGAAGAGCCGGTCGACCATCCAGCGGGTCGCGGGCTCGGGCTTGTTGCTGAGGATCGCCATCGGCAGCCCGCGGCGCTCGACCTCGTCGAGGAGCTCGGGGATGCCGGGGTAGGGAACCGTCCGGTCGAGCATGTGCTCGGTGTAGTGCGCGCGCAGATCCTCGAGCACGGCGTCGTGGAGGTCCTGCCGCTCGACCGGGAGCGCGCGCTCGACGAGCCGGCCGACGCCCTCGCCGACGAGCTCGCGATACGCGTCCGGCGGATGCGGATCCATGGCGTTCCGCTCGAGCGCCCAGTTCATCGAGGCCGCGATGTCGTCGAGCGTGTCCGCGAGCGTTCCGTCGAGATCGAAGACGATGGCGTCGAAGCGCATGCCCGGCACAAGATCAGGCCCCGGGCGTCGCTTGACAATCCGCGCCCGGGCGGCGAACCATCTGTGCATGTCGAGATCGGTGCCCCTCTCTGCGGCGCTGTTCGCGCTCCTTCTGCCCGCCTCCGTCCTGGCCCAGGTCGCCGACACGACCGCGGCCGACACGACCTCCGCGGCCGACACGACCGCGGCCGACACGACCTCCGCGGGCGTCCCCCACGAGCTCCCGACCCTCGAGGGCTTCCGCAAGATCGCGATCCTTTCCCGCGACATGCTGCCGGGCGTGCCCGGCTACGAGACCTGGGTCGAGATCTACCGCGGGCCGGAGCGGGCGCAAATCCTCCGCTTCGTGACCCGCGGGGTCGCGTGGGCCTTCGTCGTGCGCCCCGCCGGCGCGACCGACGCCTACACCCTGCGCGACTTCGACTGCTCGGGCGGCTTCACCGAGGAGCTCCAGGCCGGCACCCCGCTGGCCGTCCCCGACTGCGCGACCCCGGCCGCTCCGGCCGCCGCGCCGACCGAAGACGACGACTGAGGATGCCCGGTCGCAAGGGCTACGCTCTCGCCGCGCTCGTCCTGATCGCGGGACTCGCCGCCTGCGGCGCGTTCCTCTTCCTGCGGCTGCGCGATCTCGGCGCCGGGATCGAGCAGGTCGTGGTCCCGGGAGTCGCGGAGCTCGAGCTCGAGGACGCCGGCGGCTACACGATCTATCACGAGACCGGCGCGACCGTCGACGGGAGGTACTACGCCTCGCGCGACGTCGCCGGCCTCGCGGTCACGGTGACCGGTCCGGACGGCCGGCCGATCGAGGTCCGCGCGCCCGGAGCCACGACCAGCTACGCGTTCGGCGGCCGGGAGGGGCGCTCGATCCTCGCCTTCGAGGTCGAACGGCCGGGAACCTATCTGCTGACCGGGGACTATCCCGGCGGGGAGGGGAGCGCGGTCGTGCTCGGCGTCGCCCACGGCTTCGGCCGGCGGCTCGCGACGACGATCGCCGGGACGCTCGCGCTCGCGTTCGGCTCGGGCGCGCTCGCGGTCGGCCTCGCCGCGGTCACGTTCGTCCGCCGCTACCGCGCGAAGCGATCCGCCGCGCCTCCGCTCAGCGAAGCAGGAGGGACGCCGCTCCCACCACGAGGATGAACACGCCGGCGGCGGTTTTCGCCGCGGCCGAGAACGCGCGGCCGAGGACCGCGCCGCAGCCCACCCGCCCCGCCGAGCGGAGGGCGCGCGTCTCCCAGAGGGTCACGGCCGCGGCGCCGACGAACGTGCCGAGGAGCCCGGCGGCGAGCGGTCCGAGGACCGGGAGCGGGATCGGCAGCCCGACGAGGATGCCCGCGATCCCCCCGACGATCGCCCCCCAGAACGCTTTCCGCGATCCGCCCCAGCGCGCGCTCGTCCGCGCCACGATCGCCCACTCGGCGATCTCGGCGAACGCGGCGACGAGGACGAGGAAGATGAGGATCCACGGCGACACCTCGCCGGCGACCGCGCCGATCGTCAGGACGCCGATCATGATCCACAGTCCGGGAAAGCCGAGCGGGATGACGAAGAGCGCCACGATCATCGCGACGACGGCCAGGGCGAGGAGCCCGTCGGCGCCCGCGATCACCGGCATCGACACCCGCCGGCACGGCGCGAGACGCCGCTACTGCGCAAGGTACCCGCCGTCGACCGCGTAGTAGCCGCCGGTCGCGAACGAGGCCCTGGCGGAGCTGAGCCACGTCACGAGCTCGGCGACCTCCGCCGGCTCGCCGAGGCGCCCCATCGGGTGCAGGCCGACGAGCTTCTCGCGCGCTTCGGGGGTCATGTCCTTCTCGATCAGCGGGGTCTTGATGAAGGCGGGCCCGACCGCGTTCACGCGGATCTTCCGCGCGGCGTACTCGAGCGCGGCGGTCCGCGTGAGGCCGACGACGCCGTGCTTCGCGGCCGCGTACGCGGGCGCGTTGCGGAAGCCGACCGCCGCCAGGATCGAGGCGATGTTGACGATCGATCCGCCGCCTGATCGGAGCATGGCCGGGATCTGGTGACGCATCCCGTAGAACACCCCCGAGAGGTTCACGGCGATCACCCGGTCCCAGCCGTCGATCGGGTACTCGCCCGTGGGCGCCGACGGGCCGCCGATGCCGGCGTTGTTGACGGCGACATGCAGGGCGCCGAACGCGGAGACGGTGGCGTCGACCAGGGCTTCGGCGTCCGCGGGCTTCGACGCATCCGCGCGCACGAAGGCCGCGCGTCCGCCCGCGGCCTCGATGCGCGACACGGTCTCGGCACCCCCGGCCTCGTCGACATCGGAGACGACGACGCTCGCGCCCTCCGCCGCGACCTGCTCGGCGATCGCGCGGCCGATCCCGGAGCCCGCGCCGGTCACGAGGGCGACTCGGTTCGCCAGGAGTTTCGTCATGGGAGGATTGGCTCCCCGGGCCGGACTCGAACCAGCGACACGGTGGTTAACAGCCACCTGCTCTACCAACTGAGCTACCGGGGAGCGCACGCTCCGGGGTGGAATGAAGCAGACGTCAAAAAATACCCGCCGCGGACGGGTGCGGCAACGGCGCTTCGGGGACGAGCTAGCCGGGCGCGTTCGTCGCGAGGCGCGAGAGGTAGGCGCGGACGCGGCGCGCGTTGGTGCCGAAGTCGGTGATCCCGACCCGCGACGACGAGCCGACCCGTACGCGGCTCCCCGTTCCCGCCGGCTCGACGAGGATCTCGAGATCGTCGACGAACTTCATGCGCGGCGTCGTGGCCTCGGCGGCGATCCGCCGGGCGCCCGGGTCCTCGGCCACGATGCGCCAGAGCGGCATCGCGCGCGCGGCCGCGAGCGCGGCGACGTAGGCGGCGTTGGGCGGCAGGTCGAGCGCGAGCGGGACGAGGTCGGGGTAGGGCTCGACGCCGTCGGTCCGCGCGACGTGCGTGCGCGCGCGCTGGAGGAGCCGCGCGAGCCCGCTCACGGCTCCGTCACGCGGATCGGATTCGAGTACACCCACGGCACCTCGCGAAGGTAGCCCGCCCCGCCGAGCCAGGGCTCGAGGTGGCGCGGCACGATCCCCACCTCGACCCGGTAGGCCCCGGGGGCCGCGACCGGGACGTCGATCCGCCCCCCGGACTCGGCGACGATCACGCGCCGGCCCGCCGGATCGATCCGGTAGAGCCGCGCGCGGATCCGCGGCTCGGGCTGCGCGGGCGCACGGCCGAAAACCCCCGGGAGCTCGACGACGAGACGCTGGCCGGCGGCGCGCGGGACCGATTCGCCCATCTCGACGACTCCGCCCGGTCCCTCGAGACGGAAGTCGAATCCCTCCGGCGTGCCCCACGCCTCGAGCGCGACGTAGAAGCGGCCGGCGCGGAGCGCCTCCTCGACCGCGGCCGCGTCGCCGGCCGCCACGGGGTCCGCCGCTCCGCGGACGAGCAGCACGTTCGTCACCCACGGGAGCATCCGCTCGTACGCGTCTCCGCGCTCGCCGTCGGCGAGCGGCCAGGGCAGGGCGTTCTCGTGGGCGTCCGAGGCGCCGAAGCCGGACACGCGGCGACCCGACGACAGGAGCGCGTCCCACGCGTCGATCGCGACGTGGTTGGCGCGGAAGATCGCGAGGAGCGCGAGGTCCGGATGCGCGCGCGTCGTCCGCAGGTAGAACGGCAGGAGCTCCCACGCGGCGCCGAACCGCGACAGCCCCTGATGGGCCCGGTGCTTGAACGCGAAGTTCGAGTGCGGATTGTAGATCTCGATGCCGTCGGGATCGAGCCCGGCGATCGTCGCGATCGGCTCGTCCTCGGGATGCGGCATGAGGACGACCGCGCCGTAGCTCCGGAAGACCGCCGCGCTCCCCGCCGTGTCGGCGTCCCAGAAGGCGCGCCGCTCCTCGCGGCTGCCCCGCGGCAGCGAATCGATCGCGACCGGCATCAGCTGATTCTCGGCCCCGGGAAACAGGAGCGCGCCCGGGCGACCCGGGCACGCGACCGACGACGCCCTGAGCTCCCCGTCGACCCGGATCGGGCGGTCGCCGTCCCGCATGAGGAGCGCGTCCGCGAGCGAGTCGGCCTGGACGAGCCGGCGGTCGTGCTCGGTCAGGAAGACGGCGCCGAGGCGAGCCGCGCAGATCGCGCGCCGGAACCGCGCCAGGCATGCCTCGTTCGGGCGTCCCGCGTCGTCGGCCGGGGCCCCGTCGCAGGCATCGTGGGAGAGGATCGAATGGACGTGGACGACGGCCCGGACCGGCGTCATCCCGCGCGGGGTCTCGAAGGCCTCCGCGGCCGGGAGCGTGTCGGGCCAGAGCGGGACGCCGCCCACCCCGCCCGTCGCCGGCGCCCGGCAACCGACGAGGCCGACGACGATCGCGAGCGCGGCCCCCACCCGCGAGCGGAAGGATGCAGGGGACACGCGTCAAAGCTAGGGCGCCGCGGCCGGATGCGGTATCTTGCGACGATGCGGACCACGCTCGCCGCCATGCGCCTCTCGCGCGGGACGACGGCGCTCGCTCTTCTCGCCCTCCTGTCGGCGTCCGGTCTCCGCGCCCAGGACGAGAGCATCCCCCTCACGGCCGACTCCCGCATCGTCATGCGGACGACGACGACCGGCGACTCGGCGTCGGGCCGGACGACGCGGGTCACGCTCCCGCGGATCGAGGGGCCCGCCGCCGAGGAGTGGGGATGGGCGGGGTTCGACGGCCACCTGGACCGGCTCCTCGCGAGCGAGATCGAGCGCTTCCACGAGAACCTCGCGGAGTGGGAGCCGAGCGAGCCGGGCTGGGTCTCGACCTTCGACGCGGACGGCTCGGTTCTCTGGGCCCGCCCCCCGATCGTGTCGGTCGTCGTCGACGTGTCGGTCTACTACGCGGGCGCGGCGCATCCCGGTCACTACGCGATCACGGTCGTGTGGGACGAAGAGACGGGGCGCGCGCTCACGCACGAGGATCTCTTCCGCAGGGGATCCGGCTGGGAGGAGGTCCTCTCGCGCGCGTCGATCGCCGCGCTCGAGGCGGATCTCGGCGAGATGGCGGATCCGGACTGGATCGCCGAAGGCGCCGGGCCTCTGGCCGAGAACTTCTCGCGCTGGGCGCTCACCGAGGAGGGGCTCGTCCTGTTCTTCGATCCGTACCAGGTCGCCCCGTACGCGGCCGGCCCGCAGGCCGTGACGATCCCGCGCGCCGCGCTCGCGGAGGTCGCCGACCCCGACGGGCCGCTATAGCTTCTCGCCCCCATGGCGGATTGGGTACTCGTCCTCGGCTCCTCCAGCGGATTCGGAGAGGCCTGCGCGCGCGCCTTCGCGGCCGACGGCTTCAACGTCTACGGCGTCCATCTCGACCGGAAGTCGACGATGGCTCACGTCGACGAGATCGTGTCCGCGATCCGGGGCGCGGGGCGCGAAGTCGAGTTCTTCAACGTCAACGCCGCCGACCCCGCCAAGCGCGAGGAGATCGTGCGCCACGTCAGGGGGCGGCTGGGCGCGGACGACCACGTCCGGGTGCTCCTCCACTCGCTCGCCTTCGGGACGCTCAAGCCCTACATCGGCAAGGAAGGCCAGGCGGGGCTGGCCCAGCGCGAGCTCGAGATGACGCTCGACGTGATGGCGAACTCGCTCCTCTACTGGGTGCGCGACCTGGTCGAGAACGGCCTCATGCGCGAGGGCGGGCGCATCTATTCGATGACCTCGACCGGCGACTTCCACGCGTGGCCCTCGTACGGCGCGGTGTCGGCCGCCAAGGCCGCGCTCGAGGCGCACACGCGGCAACTCGCGCTCGAGCTCGCGCCGCGCGGGATCACGGTGAACGCGATCCGCGCCGGCGTGACCGACACGCCCGCGCTCCGGAAGATCCCCGGGTCGGCGGAGATGGTCGAATCCGCCGCGAAGCGGAACCCGCATGGCCGGCTCACGACCCCCGAGGACGTGGCCCGCGCGCTCGTCGTCCTGTCGCGGCCCGAGACCGCGTGGATCACGGGGAACGTGATTGGAGTGGACGGCGGGGAAGAGATCGCGGGCTGAAAACGACGGCCGGCTGACACCCGACGGCCGGCCGACGCCGCGTCGCCGCGGATCTCCCGCCGTCTCCCCCGAGTCCTCTTCAAATGGATTGGAATACGGGCCGAGACGGTTGATCCTGGCCCGGAAGGGTGATCCTGGGCCGGATGGGCCCGAACCCCCGGCCGCTCCTTCGCATACCTTACGCGCCATGCCGCACGTCGTCCTCGAGACCCACACGCCGCTGTACCGGATCGTCGAGCGGGTGGAGCCGTTCGTCGTCGAGGAGGAAGGCACGGTGTGGCGCCTCCGGGACGTGTTCCTGAACCAGGGCGGCACGCACGGCCTCGCCGAGTGCCTGGTCGTCGCCGGCGGGAATCCCCAACGGTTCTTCGTCCACCTCGCGCAGCGCGACGCGGACGGCGCGATCGTCGCGCGCCCCTATTCCTCGCCGCCGGTGGAAGCGCGGCCCTCGGTCCGGCGCATGGTGGCGCTCGTCGCCGAGGCGCTCGTGCGGGCGCATCCCGACGTCCGGATCGCGCGCTCGACGATCGACGAATTCCTCACCGGGCGCTGGACCTGGCGGCCGGATCCCGCGCCCGGGGCGGGGGACCCGCTCCTCCCGGCGCACGGCCTGCCGCGCCCGCTCGACTGGGGGGCCGTGTTCGGGACCGACGGTCCGGTCGAGATCGAGATCGGCTCCGGGAAGGGCACGTTCCTCGTCGAGGCCGCGACCGCGCGCCCGGACCACCGGTTCCTCTCGATCGAGTGGGCGGCAGCCTACGCGGAGCACCTCCGGGACCGGATCCGGCGCCGCGGGCTCGCGAACGTGCGGGTCGCGCGGGCCGACGCCGCGCGCTTCCTCGCCGACCACGTCGCGCCCGGATCGGTCCGGGTCCTCCACGTGTACTTCCCCGATCCGTGGCCCAAGAAGCGTCACCACAAGCGCCGGCTCCTCCAGCCCGAGTTCGTGGCCCTGGCCGCGGACGCGCTCGAGCCGGGGGGTGAGCTCCGGTTCGTGTCCGACCACGCCGAGTATTTCGACGAGGCGATGGCCGCGCTCGCGGCGGAGCCCCGGCTCGAGGAAGCGCCCGTCCCCGAGGCCGAGATGACCGACCTCACGAACTACGAGCGGAAGTATCGCGCCGAGGGCCGCCCGATCCATCGCGCCCGGTTCGTCCGGCGCGGCCGGGGTTGAGGCCCTCCGCTCGCCGGGCGTCCGGATTTGCCGGCGGGGGGTCCGCCCCCTATTCTCCGGGTCCGGGTCGTCATCCACGATGAATGGAGGAGGAGCCTTGTCAATGACCAGACTCGCACGACTTGTCGCTGTAAGCTCAGTCCTGGGGACCGTTCTCGCGGGTTGCTCCGATGATCGGGCGATCCCGGTCGCGCCGGACGTCGGGAACGACGCGATGGCCACAGGTGGGCTCGCCCCCGCCGCGACCGGGAACGGCACCTTCGTCGCGCTGGGCAGGGAGAGCCGGTTGCCGGCCGACTTCGCCGCCGGGATCGCGGCCGCGGGTGGGGAGGTCGTCTACTCGGTCCCCGAGATCGGCCTCGCGGTGGTCCGCTCGAGCAAGGCCGACTTCGCCTCCAGGGCCGCCAGGATCAAGGGACTGGAGTCCGTGACGCCGGACATCGTGATCCCGATGGTGCCGGTTTCCAGCGAAACCCCTCAGATCAGCGACGTCGGCGGACCTTCCGCCGCCCCGGAGCTCGTGGACCCGCCGTTCACCGACGACGACGACGGGTTCTTCGATCTCCAGTGGTCGATGGACGCGCTCGACTGGACCGACGCGGTCGGGATCTCGAGCGTCCGGGGACAGGGGGTCCGGGTGGCGATCCTGGACAGCGGCATCCTGTCCACGCACAACGAGTTCCAGAGCAACCTGAACACGGCGCTCAGCACGTCGTTCGTCCCCGGCGAGACGTTCGACAGCCCCGCGGGGTTCCACGGGACGCACGTCTCCGGGATCGTCGCGGCCGCGGACAACGGCCTCGGCACGATCGGCGTCGCCCCCGAGGTCGAGCTCGTCATGGTGAAGGTCCTCTCCGCCATCACGGGCAGCGGGTCCTTCGCGGGCGCCGCCGCCGGGCTCGTGTACGCCGGGAACATCGGCGCCGACGTCGCGAACATGAGCTTCGGGGCCCACTTCGGTCTCGACGGGAAGCTCCTCTCGAATTGCGTCGTCGTCGGGCAGACGACGCCCCAGGCCGTGCAGGCGATCATCACCCTCATGTCGCGCGCGGCGAATTACGCGGAACGGCGCGGAGTGACGTTGATCGGCTCAGCGGGCAACTGCGCGTTCAACAGCGACGAGGACCCAAACATCGTGCACGTGCCGTCCATCCTTCCGCAGGTCCTGGCCATCTCCGCCAGCGCGCCGGTGGGGTGGGGACTCGATCCCGACACGAACCTGGACCTGCTCGCCTCGTACTCGAGCCTCGGCTCCGAGATCGCTTTCGGAGCGCCGGGTGGGGACAGCGCGCTGCGGTCGGGTGCCCTGTGCACGATCCTGACGGGTCCGAACAACGTTCCCGTCACCGTCCCGTGCTGGGTCTTCGACCTGGTCCTGAGCGCCTCGAACGCGAGCCCCACGACGTACTCCTGGGCGGGGGGGACGAGCATGTCCTCGCCGGCGGCGGTCGGCGTGGCGGCCCTCATCATCTCGAAGAACGGCGGCTCGATGTCTCCGGCCAG
>DATBJO010000057.1:0-4082 GCA_036556305.1 Gemmatimonadota bacterium | reverse complement strand
GCCACGACCTCGCCGCGCTCCGCCATCTCCGCTCGTTCCGCCTTCTCGGCCCGCGCGTCCATCTCCGGCTCGCCCTACTTCTCCGAGTCGAGCATCGCCATCTGGCGGGGGTCGTACCGGTCGCCGGCGGCCTGCTCGGCGGGCACGGCCCGCTCGATGGTCTCGAGGTCGTCGTCGCCGAGGTTCAGCTCGAGGGCGCCGAGCGCCTCGGTCAGGCGGTCGCGGCGGCGGGCGCCGACCAGCGGCACGATGTCCTCCCCGCGGCTGAGCACCCAGGCGATCGCGGCCTGGGCGGCCGTCGCGCCCTTGGCCTCGGCGACATTGGTGAGCGCGTCGGCGAGCTCGAGGTTGCGGTCCAGGTTCTCGCGGCTGAAACGCGGCGAGCGGGAGCGGAAGTCCTTCGCGCTCGTCTCGCGGTCGCGGCTCCAGTGGCCGCTGATGAGGCCGCGGGAGAGCACGCCGTACGCGGTGATGCCGATGCCGAGCTCGCGGGCCGCGGGCAGGATCTCGGCCTCGATGCCACGGGAGATCAGGGAGTACTCGATCTGCAGATCCGAGATCGGGTGCACGGCGGCCGCGCGGCGCAGCGTGCCCGCGCCCACCTCCGACAGCCCGATGTGGCGGACGTACCCCTGCTCGACCAGCTCGGCGAGGACGCCGATCGTGTCCTCGACGGGCACGGTCGGGTCGAGGCGGGCCGGGCGGTAGATGTCGACGTGGTCGGTGCCCAGGCGCCGCAGGGTGTACGCGAGGAAGTTCTTGATCGCCGCGGGCCGGGTGTCCACGCCGATCCAGCCGCCGGCCGGGTCGCGCATGGCGCCGAACTTGACGCTGATGACGACGTCCTCGCGGTTCCGGCCGCGAAGCGCCTCCCGGAGCAGCAGTTCGTTGTGGCCCATCCCGTAGAAGTCGCCGGTGTCGAGGAGCGTGATCCCGGCGTCCAGCGCCGCGTGGATCGTCGCGATGCTCTCGGCCCGGTCGGCGGGCCCGTAGAGGTCCGACATCCCCATGCAGCCGAGACCGATCGCGCCTACGCGGGGGCCGTGGGCGCCCAGCATCCGTCGGGTCATGTGCACCTCCTCGTGAACGTCATGATCCAGTCCGTCTCCCACGAGTCGGCTCGAGCCAGAGCAGCGACGGGGGCACGCCGTCGAGCGCGAGCTCCTCCGCGACCTCCGACCCGTGCGACGGCTCCGCGGCGCCATCGGCGATCCCGAACCACGCAAGGACGTGTTCGCCTTCGCGAACCGGCAGTCGGGTGAACGTGTTGGGGGCCGGTTCCGTCACGAAGACGCCCTCGATCCCAACCTCTTTCGCCTCCAGGACCGGCACGACCTCCCGCTCGAACCGCGACACGAGATCCTCGTCGGCCGCTTGCGGCAACTGGTAGATCCCGGCCAGAACCGTCGCGCGTCCGTCGCGGGTGGTCGCGACGGCGTCCGGGCCGACGCCGAATGCCGTGTCCGGCCGCGCGGGCCGGAGCAGGAGGACGTCGTCCCACGCGAGCATCGTGTCGTTCGCGGCGTCCTTGTGGGCGATCCAGATCGGTCCGTCGTAGAACGCCTCGAGGGCCCGACGGCGCGCCTCCATGTCGGCGAAGCCACGCAGCCACACGAACCTGTCCGGGCGCTGGAGATCGCGGAACTGTCCGATGACGGTCATCCCGACCGCCTCTTGCCCTTCGACGAAATGCCGGTCGAAGATCTCGATCAGCTCGTCGCGCCGGCCGGGCGCAAGCGTGTACTGCCGGAGCTCCACGACCGGGCAGCAGGGGTCGGCCGGCGGATGCCGGTTCACGCCGGCAGCCTCGTCAGATCGATCCGTCGAATCCCCGACACCTCCGCCTCCGCTTCAGGAAATCGACGATGACATGTGCAGGAATGTGTGCATAATACAACGAGACGTCCGCCGGGCCACTCAGGCGAAAGGATGTCTCCAGCGAAGCCCCGGGAAGCGCGCGAAGCCTCGATCCGTGGTGATCCATTCGCTGTCCGACTCGATCGCCAGCGCGGCGAACCAGGCGTCGGGGATCACGTTTCCGAGGACGCCTCGCTCCCGGCACAACCCCGCGAAGATCGACCAGTGCCGGGGACCGGGGGAGACGCCGACGGCATTGGGACGCTCGCGAAACGCGTCGACGAACTCGAGCGCCCTCGCCGTCGTCGACGGTCGGCGGAAGATCCGCGGGCTCGTGACGACCCGCAGGAACGCGCTCGACACCTGATCCGACACTCCGTACGCCCGCGGGGCGTTGACGGTCTCGTGCAGCCACGTTCGCGCGACCTGGTGCTCGTCCATGTCCTTCCGGAACGCGTAGACCAGGACGTTGACGTCGCAGAGGATCATCGGAGCCGGTCGACGCCCCGGTCCTCGTCGAGGAGGTCGCGGAGATCGCGGCCCTCTCCGATCTCGACGCCAGGCCGGAGTCCCCCCTCGCCATCGGTGGGGAGCCCGGTGCGCTTCCGCGGGATCGCGCGACTCCTGCGGGACAGGTGCTCGCGCAGGGCGTCTTCGATCACGGCCGTGAGCGAGCGATCCGTCTCGGTCGCGAGTCTCTTGACCTCGCGCATCAGGTCCTCGGGAAGCCGCACGGTCGTCCTCGTGATCATGGTTCGATCGTACTTGGAGTGACATAAATATGTCAATAGTCCCGACCGGCTGCGGCTCTCCCTTCTTTTGCGCAGACCCCGCCGGACTCACATTCCGCGAGCAAGAGGCGGACCGGTTGACTTCTGAGGTCACCCTTCTGATTGTGGGCCACTCTCGTCCCTGACTCTGACTTCCTGGAATCTCGACAGAATGCTGACAAGCGACCGCGACGACCGAACGTGGGGATGGGAATCCGATCTGCCCTCCTTCTACGGGACGGAGCCGCGCGTCGTCCGCTTCTCGCTCGAGCGTTTCGTTCGCGACGCGGATCCGGAACAGGTCCGAGCCTGGACGGACTCGATCCCGTGGCTTCAAGGCGAGTGTCGATCTCTCGTCCATTGCGACGATCGTGCCCGCACGTACACTGCGATTTTGGAGTACGAGCTCCCGCGGGAATCTCGGCGACCCGACGTCATCCTCCTCGAGTGCGGCACAGTTCTCGTCATGGAACTCAAGGGGAAGGACCGGCCGACGCGCGCGGATCTCGATCAGGTCTCGGCCTACGCTCGCGATCTCCGCTGCTACCACGTCGAATGCGCCGATCGCCCGGTCGTGCCCGTGCTCGTTCCCATGCGGGCCGGCGACCTTCGGGCCACGATCGACGACGTCCGGATCTCCAGCCCGCGCGACATTCACCAGCTGCTCCTTGAGATCTCGGAGGAGCTGTCGGGCGAGCCGATCACCGCCGCGGAGTTTCTCGCTTGGGACGCCTATCAGCCCCTTCCCACGCTCGTTCAGGCCGCACGCGACCTCTTTCGTCGAAAACCCCTGCCGATGATCAAACGCGCCCGCGCGGCGACCGATCCAGCGGTTGCCCGGGTCACGGAGATTGCCCACGAGGCCGCGTCGACGGGCTCCCGTCGGCTGGTCCTTCTGACCGGCGTGCCCGGATCCGGCAAGACGCTCGTGGGCCTTCGGCTCGTCCATGCCGGCTTCCTCGATGATCTCGCGATCGATCGGGGTCGTGGAAGACCCTCGGCCCCTGCGGTGTTCCTCTCGGGCAACGGACCTCTCGTCGAAGTTCTTCAGGACGCTCTGTCCGACGCCGGGGGTGGCGGCAAGGTCTTCGTTCGCGGTGTGAAGGACTACGTCAAGCAGTACAGCCGTTCCCCCACATCCACGCCTCCCGAGCATCTCCTGATCTTCGACGAGGCCCAGCGCGCCTGGGACGCGGATCACGTGGGGCGTAAGCACAAGGACCAGGCGGACAATCCACGGTCGGAGCCGGAGCATTTCATCGAATTCGCGGACCGGATCCCAGGTTGGTGCGTGGTAGTCGGGCTCATCGGCACGGGCCAGGAGATCCATGCCGGGGAGCAAGGCGGGGTCATCCAGTGGCGGCGGGCCGTCGAGAACGCGCGCGACCCCTCGGCCTGGACGATCCACGCTCCGGCGGGGCTGGAGGAGGTCTTCCAAGGCGGAAGCCTTGCGAC
>DATBJO010000056.1:0-25067 GCA_036556305.1 Gemmatimonadota bacterium | reverse complement strand
GATCGCATCGCCGCCGCCGGCGTAGACCCCGCGTACGACCGCCCGGATCGCCGCGTTCATCCCGGGCGCGTCGCCGCCGCTCGTCAGGACCCCGATGCGCTTCGCCATGGTGCGGAACCTATCGGGAGTCGGACGGCGTGTCATCGGGGATCCGCGGGCATCGATGTCGCACTCCGGGGACGCGTGGTGTCCGCATCCGAGGACGACTCCGGGGGAGGCGTGCCAGGGGGAACTTTTCGGCACGCGCGTTGCTACTACTGAACGGCGAACTCTCTTTGCACGATTACCGCTCGAGGAGGCGGAAGACCATGCGCTCGTACAACCGTTCCATGATCGCCGTCGGGGTGGCGGCGCTGCTCGCGGGAGGCATCCTCGCGTGTCAGGGCGAAACATCCGAAGAGGACACCCCGATCGTCGTCGAGGAAGGCGGTCCGATCGCACTCGGCGAGTCGCTGCCGTCGGAGCCGACGGAGGCGGAGATCCAGCTCGCGGAGGAGCCGCGAGTCGTCACCCGCACGGTCGTCGTCCGCGAGCGACCCGAGCCGGCGCGCGAGACTGCGATGGCGCCTGAGGATCGCGAGCCGGTCGCGCCGGCGCGTGTCTCGACGATTCCGGCCGGGACCGCGGTGCCGATAACGCTGCTCGCCCAGGTCGATAGCGAGCACAACGAGGTCGGACAGTCCTGGACCGGCCGCGTGACGCGCGACGTCGTCGTCGGCGGTCAGGTCGTCATTCCAGCCGGAGCGGCCGTGAGCGGCGTGGTCGTCGCGATGGACGAGGGAGACAGCAACGAGGGCAACGGATCGATCACGCTCGAGGCGCGGTCGATCGAGACGACCAG
Source organism: Gemmatimonadota bacterium (assembly GCA_036556305.1). Classification (GTDB taxonomy): domain Bacteria; phylum Gemmatimonadota; class Gemmatimonadetes; order JACCXV01; family JAHWKZ01; genus JAICNR01. The sequence goes on along the minus strand of DATBJO010000056.1, from coordinate 24,226 downwards.
CGGCACCCGCTCGATCGCGAGCGCGCCGGTCTCGGGCGGCCATTCGTACGCGGATCAGGGGTTCCCGGCGAAGGAGACCGCGATCGGCGCCGGCGCCGGGGCGGCGATCGGAGCCATCGTCGGCGGCAAGAAGGGCGCGGCGATCGGCGCCGCGGCGGGCGGCATGGGTGGAGCCGCGATGGGCTCGGCCCGGGCCGACTACGAGGTCGCGATGCCGGCCGGCACGGACCTGACGATCCGCATCACGTCGGCGGTCGCCCTCTAGACGAACACGGAACAGACGCGCGGCGCGAGCCGCGTCCGGGGTCCATTCGGTTGCGCGAATGGGCCCCGGTTTTTTGTGGCCCGGCCGCGTCCGGGGTTTCGCTGAACGGGCCCACCCGTCCCGGCGTCTAGCCGGGAGAGCCTGCGCGGCGGATCTTTCCCGCCTGTCAGAGGCACACATATGAGGGAGGAACGCATGAGAGCACGAATCGCGGCGCTGGCGGCTCTGCTCGCGGCCCCGGGCCCCCTGGCCGCCCAGGAGCAGCTGCCGATCCACTCGACGACGCTCGACAACGGGCTCGACGTCATCGTGATCGAGAACCACGCGGTCCCGCTGGTGACGATCGAGCTCGACGTCAAGAACGGCGCCTACACGGAGAGCCCCGAATACGACGGCCTGTCTCATCTGTACGAGCACATGTTCTTCAAGGCCAACCGGACGATCTCCAGCCAGGAAGAATACCTCGAGCGGCTGAACGAGCTCGGCGCGGCCTGGAACGGGACGACCTCGACCGAACGCGTCAACTACTACGTCACTGTCGGGATCGACAGCCTCGAACCCTCCATGCAGTTCATGGAGGACGCGATTCGCTACCCGTTGTTCGAGCAGGCCGAGCTGGAGCGCGAACGTCCGGTCGTCCTGGGCGAATACGACCGCAACGAATCGAACCCGTTCTTCCACCTGGGGCGCGCGACCGACACGCTGCTCTGGTCCCCCGAGTACTACTCCCACAAGAACGTGATCGGGGACCGCGAGGTCATCATCACGACGACGCAGGAGAAGATGCGGACGATCCAACAGCGTTTCTACGTGCCGAACAACTCCGCGCTGATTCTCAGCGGGGATATCACCGCCGAGCGCGGATTCGAGCTCGCCGAGCGGATCTTCGGCGACTGGCCGCGGGGCGCCGACCCGTTCACGACCCCGATCGCCGACCCGCCGCCCCTGACCGATCTCAAGGCCGTGGTCATCGAGCAGCCGGTCAATACCGTGACGGTGTCGATCAACTGGCAGGGGCCGAGCGTGACGCGGAACGTCAAGGACACCTACGTCGCGGACCTCCTGGCGACGGCGCTCACGAACCCGACCAGCAAGTTCTACAAGGCCCTCGTCGAGAGCGGGCTCGCCTTCGGCGTGAACTTCTCGTACTACACCCAGATGCACGTGGGGCCGATCTCGATCCAGGCGCAGACGACGCCGGACAAGGCGCTGGAGCTCCACCGCGCGATCCTTGCCGAGGTCGACAAGCTCGACGATCCGGGCTACGTCAGCGAACAGGAGCTCGCCGCTGCCAAGAGCGAGGTCGGCGTCGCGCAGATCTACGGGCGCGAGCAGGCCAGTGCATTCGCCCACACCGTCGGTTTCTGGTGGGCGATCGCGGGCCTCGACTACTATCTGGGGTACGTCGACGGAATGCAGGCGGTCACGGAAGAGGACATCGCCGGCTTCGCCCGCGCGTGGTTGATCGGTAAGCCGAACGTGAGCGGCGTCCTGATCGATCCCGAGTCCCGCGCCTCCATCGATCTGACCGCCGGCGATCTCCTGGCACAGGAGGTGGTCCAGTGAAGCGCGCGATCATGTCACTGTTCGTTCTCAGCCTCGCTCTGCCTGCGGCTGCCGCGGCCCAGTCGGGTGATGAGGACGCGGTCACGGAGTTCGAGGTCGCGGGAATCCCCGTGATCTACAAACCCATCGAGGGGAACGAGGTCATCGCGGTCAAGCTCTACCTCGAAGGCGGCAGCGCGAACCTGACCCCGGCGACGGCCGGAATCGAGAACTTCATGACGACCGCGGCGACGCACGGGACCGCGAAGTATTCTCGCGACGAGTTCGCCTCGCGCTCATCGGCCACCGGAACGGCGATTTTCTCGAACGTCAACCCGGATTACACGGCGATCTCCCTGCAGGCGGTGAGCGAGCACTGGGACGAGGCCTGGGACTTGTTCGCCGAGGCCACCCTGCACCCGACCTTCCCCGCCGAAGAAGTCGAGCTGGTTCGCGATCAGATCGTCAACCAGCTCAAGGGGCGACTGGACAACCCCGACGCGTATCTCGGCATCCTCGCCAACCAGCAGCTCTACGCGGGCCACCCCTACGCGATCGACCCCCTGGGGACGGTCGAGGCGATCGAGGCGCTGACGCCCGCGGACCTGGCGAGCTGGCGCGAGCGGCGGATGACGAAGGAGAACCTGTTCTTCGTGGTCGTCGGTAACGTCCCGCGCGAGGATGTCGAGCGGAAGATCGGGGCTTCGTTCGGCGCGCTCCCCGCGAGCGGCGGGGCCGCGAATCCGGTGCCCGACCTCGCGCCTTCGGAGGCGCGCGTGGAAGTGACGGAGCGCGAGCTGCCCACGAACTACATCCGCGGGCAGTTCCTCACGCCCGACCCGGGCGACCCGGACTACCCGGCGATGCAGGTCGCGCTGGACATCCTCTCCGATCGCCTCTTCGAGGAGGTGCGCACCAAGCGCAACCTGTCGTACGCGGTCTTCGCCGGCCTGTCGCAGCGGCGGGCCAACTACGGCCTCCTGTACGTGACGGCGGTCCAGCCCGACACGACGCTGGGTGTAATGCTCCACGAGGTCGAGCGCCTCAAGACGGAGCCGATCACGAGCGAGCGCCTGGCCGAGAACGTCAACATCTTCCTGACTCAGTACTGGCTGGCCCAGGAGACGAACATGGGACAGGCGGGAACGCTGGGGACCTTCGAGATCGTGGGCGGCGGCTGGGAGAAAGCGGCGGATTTCGTGCGCGGGGTTCGGGAGGTCACCCCCGCGGACATCCAGCGGGTGTCGGAGGCGTACCTCAAAGACATCCATTTCGTGGTCATCGGCGACCCCGGTCGGATCGACGACACCCTGTTCACGTCGTTGTGATCGAACCGGCTGAGCTGGCGGAGCTGCGCGCGTTCGCGGTCGACGCGGCGCGCGCGGCCGGCCGGATCACGCTGGAGACGTTCGGCGCGACCCACCCCTTCGACACCAAGCCCGACGGATCGCCGGTCACCGACGCCGACCGCCGCGCCGAGGAGCTCCTGCGCCGGCGGATCGGCGAGCGCTGTCCGCGGGACGGCATCCTCGGCGAAGAGTTCGGGAGCGAGGACGGCGACAGCGGCCGGCGCTGGACCGTCGATCCGATCGACGGCACCGTTTCCTTCGTGCACGGCGTGCCGCTCTACGGGGTCCTGATCGGTCTCCTGGACGGCGCCGAGGCGGTGCTCGGCGTGATCCACCTCCCCGCGCTGGGCGAGACCGTGGCGGCCGCCCGCGGCGCGGGCTGCGACTGGCACCGACCCGGGGCGGAGCCCGCGCCGGCGCGGGTCCGTGACACCGCTCGGCTCGACCGGTCGCTCGTCCTCTGCACGGACGTGGCGCGCCTCGGCGACTCCGGCGACGCGCTCGCGCGGCTGACGGCGGCCGTCGGGCGGCTGCGGACGTGGGGCGACTGCTACGGCCACGCGCTCGTGGCGACCGGGCGCGCCGACGCGATGATCGATCCGCGGATGAGCGTCTGGGACTCGGCCCCGCTGCAGCCCGTCGTCGAAGAGGCCGGCGGCCGATTCACGACGCTGGCCGGCGAGCCGCGCCCCGACGGCGGCAGCGCGGTCTCGAGCAACGGCCGACTCCATGCCGCCGTCCTCGCGCTGGCCGCCGGGAGCGCCCGCCCGGCGACCGCCTAGGCCGAAAGCCGGACGGCGCCGTTGCGGACGATCGCCGGGATCGGGGGGAATGCGGCGAGTGCGGCGGCGGAGGCGGGCTCGAGACCGTCGGCGGCGGGTCCGGGTTCACGGAGCCGATGGCCGTGCGCGCCGTCCGGCACGACCACGATCCGGCCGACCATCCCGGCCCGCTCGTGGGGAATGCAGTAGTAGTCGTAGACGCCGGGGACGTCGAGCCGCAGGGCGAACGTCTGACCCGGCTCGGTCATGAGGCCCGAGTCCCAGGGCTCGGCGCCCGCCGGGATGCGCGGCGCGTGGCCGCCGTTCGCCGGGTGGTAGGCCGTCGTCGAGTGGACGTTCGCGTCGAGCACCCAGCGGACGGTCGTCCCGGGGCTCACGCGCAGGCCGATCGGGTCGAACCAGACCCGGCCCCCGGTCGCGTCGCTCTTCATGTGGATCTCGACCGCCCGCGAGCCCGGGCGCCCGGCGAGGAGCCGGGCGCCGAGAGCGGACGGGAGGGCGAAGCCGGCGAGCGTCAGCCCGCCGGCTTTCAGGAACTCCCTGCGCGTGGCCATCGCCTCAGCGGAGCTCCGCCGCCTTCTCGGCGGACACGGTCCACAGGACGACGTGGTAATGCGGCTCGGCGACGCCCGGGTGACCGGCGTTGTACTGGATGTCGACGTGGTCGACGCCGGCGCCCCCGACCGCGAGGCCCTCGAAGTTCCGATGCTCGTTCATCCCCGCGAGCGGGATCATGTAGATCGTGCTGACAAGCCGGCCGTCGCGGTCGAAGGCGAGGAAGGGGCCGGCGGGCAGGGTCGCGGGGTCGACGTAGAGGGTGCCCATGCCGGGGATGAAGTCGGGGAGATCGACGAGAGCCGAGACCGGCTGATAGGGGGCGGCCGGTCCGGTGGGATGGGTCTGGGCGCGGCCGGCGGTCGCGGACGCGGCGAGGCCGGCGGCGACGAGAAGGCACAGGGTCGATTTGCGCATGAAAGGGCTCCTTCCTGAACGGGTTTCGGGCTTTCGCAAGCGCCCGGTTAACCCTAGATTATCCGAGTTTCCCGATTTATGCAAGTTGTAACTTATGAAATAGGGAGCCCATGATCGAAGAGACGCTGCCCGAGGGAACGAAGCGAACTCTCCTCGACCTCCTCGTCCGGCGGGAACGGACGGCCGAGGAGCTCGCCGGGCTCCTCGACGTCAGCGCGACGGCGGTCCGCCAGCACCTCTCGACGCTCAGCGGCCTCGGCCTCGTCGAGCGCAGGAAGGGCGACACCCGCGGGGGACGGCCCGCGTTCCTGTACCGTCTCAGCGAGATCGGCCGCCGCGCGTATCCGAAGCGCCATGACCTCTTCGCGCGCGAGCTGATCTCGACCCTGATCGCGCGCGAGGGGCCGGAGTGGACGCTCGCGGTCGTGACCGACACCGCGCGTCACCTCGCCGACGAGGTCCGCGGGGAGATCGTGGTCGCGGATCGCGACCGGCGTCTGGAGGCCCTGGCCGGGTGGCTCGAATCGAAGTTCGCGTGGGAGGCCGACGTCGAGGAGGATCCCGGCGGCGGAACCCGTTTCGTCGTCCACCAGTGTCCGTTCCAGGCGGTCTCGGCGGATCACCCCGCGGTCTGCGGCGCGTTCTTCACGACGCTCCTCGAGCAGCTGACGGATGCGGGACCGTACGTCCACCGGCCGATCGGCGACGGCGTCTGCTGCTGCGCGCTGGAAACGCTCCCCGCGATCGACGGTTGACGGCGTATTCGAGGGTCGGGTACGCTAAAGGCCCAGCCCGTCGTCAACGACAACTTCGAGTGGACCGACGCGGGCAACGACCCGGTCGCCTTCGACATCCAGACGGTGGCCCTCCACGAGAACGGGCACGCGCTCGGCCTCGGCCACTACGGCAAGGTGTTGGTCACGACGAACAACGCAAAGCTGCACATCGCGCCGCGGGCGGTGATGAACGCGTTCATCTTCGACGCGTTGAGGGAACCGCTGGGAACCGACAACGCCGGCTATTGCGGGATCTACGCGCGGTGGCCGAACTGACCGCCTGATCCGGACGGTCGCGAGGATCCGAGGGCCTGCGGCGGGAGCCGCCGGCCCTCTTTCGTTTCAGCCTGCGCCGAGGGGGCCAGCTCCAGCTCGGGAACCGGGAGCAGTCCGCGCGCGATGAGCGCGTCCTCGATGGTCCGCAACCTATGGTCCCACGATCCGTCCGCCGCCACCCGAGCGCGCGCCGCGATTTGCAGCGAAGCCCGAAGCTCGGGGTCGGCGTGAAGGCGCAGCACCGCGCTCGCGATGGGCTCGGCCGCGCCGGGTTCCACGAGCAACGCGTCATGCCCGTCCTGCAGGACACGCTTCATCTGCCCGGAAGTCGGCGAGACGATGGCCTTCCCGGCGGCCATGTACTCCCAGCTCTTGAGGGGGGAGTAGTGGTATTTCCCGAGGGCGGGGTCGATCACGAGTCCGACGTCCATCGCGGCCACGTGCGCGGGCATGTCGGAGTAGCTCACGGGACCGGTGAACACGACGTTCGGAAGCAGGTTCAGCCTCCGCGCCTTCTCTTCCAGCCACCTGCGCTCGGGTCCGTCGCCGACGAGCAGAAGGACCGCGCCGGGGAGCGCACGGGCCACCGATCCCATCGCCTCGATCGCGAGATCCACCCCGTGAAACCGGCGGAAGCTGCCGGACCATCCGACGACGAACCTGCCCTCGAGATCGTATCGGCTCCGGACGTCGCGACCCGAGACCGTCGGCTTGAATCGATCGAGGTCCACCGCGCAGGGGGCGACGAGGATCCGCTCGGGGCGAGCCCCCAGGACTCGCACCTGATCGGCGACCTCGAGGCTGACGCAGACGACGAGATCGGCGTCGCGAAACTGGGGCTTCTCGCCCCAGCGCTCCAGGAGCCTTCCCCAACCGGGCCGCCGAACCCGCCACTGCTCGGCCTCCCAGACGATCGGGGCGTCCACGAACAGGACCAGCGGGGCCCCGTGCCGGCGGGCCGCGCGGAACCCGGCGCGCTGGAAGAGCTCGTGATGCTGCCAGACGAACGCGAGGCGGGACGATTCCCACGGGCCGCGCAGGCCCGCGTTCCGGAATCGATGGGCTCGCATGCGGCTCCGGAGGTCGGAACGCGCGGTCCCGAGGGCGGGAAAGCGACGTCTCCAGATCGGCTTCCTGTCGGGCGCGTCGCGATCCGGATCGGTGGCGCGGGCGAGCGCTTGCTCCGGGGAGAAGACCCCCCGGGGAGAGACGATCCACGACTCGCCCCAGCGCCGGCGCGCGGCGGCGGCCAGCCCGGCCGCGGTGATCCAGACGGCGACCGGACCGATCTGTCCGATCGTCGTCTTGGGCATCACGAACAGGGTGCCGGAGGGGCTGCCTGCCCCGGCCGTCCGATTCAAGCCAGCGCGCACGTCCGACTCGGATGGGGGAGGTTGGACGGTCGGCGAAAGAAAGAGGAACGATCGTACGCCGATTCCAATTCGAAGTAAAGAATCGCGGGGCCGAACGAGGTATGGGATTTGGTTGGATTCAGTCGAGGGGCGGCGTTCGGGCGCGGGCCGTGATGAGCATGGGGTAGTCCGGGTCGTGCTCGGAAAGCTCCGCCTCGCTCAGCTCCCGGCCGGCCATGCCGTAGAGGAAGGCCATGCTCGTGAGGACGTTTCCGTTCCCCTCGACGTCGATCTCCTTCCATCCCCCCTCCTCCAGCAGACGGCGGACCGATCGGGGCGTGAACGACCAGTACCACGAATCGGGCGCCTCGGCGTGGTCGAGCTGGCTGATGCCCGGCACCGTGAGGAGGACGACACCGCCGGGTTTCAGGATCCGCCGAACGGTGTCGAGGGCCGCTCGGAAGTCGTACACCAGCTGGAGAGTCTGGGTCAGGATCACGCAGTCGAACCGACTCTCGGGCATCGAGCGCCCGTCCTGGAGGTCGGCGACGATCGTGGCGCTCTCGGTGGGAGTCAGGTCGAGCACCTCGCTGCGGATCACCGCATCGCCCCCGAAGCGGAGGGTGTAGGCGGGGTCCTTGACCTCGAGCACGGTTCCCCGGATGTCGGCGGAGTTCCGCTCGAGGAAGGCCTCGATGTAGCGGCGGTCGACGGGCGACCCGCGGTCGAATCCCCAGAGCCGGCTGAAGGGCGTGACGCGTCGGAAGTCCCCGAACCCCACGTTCCCCACCGGCGGGGGGCCGGGCTCGGGGCCCGGGGCCGGCGGACCCGCCTCCGCGCGCGCGGCGTCCAGCGCCCGCCGCAGCGCGGGATCGCCGAAGCCGTGACGCCGGACGTAGCCGTCGAGCCAGGCGAAGTAGTCGATGCGGGCGGCCGCGACGATCCCCGCCCGTGCGGCCGTCGCTCCATCGGAGTCGCGGTGCTGCCGGTATCGATGACCAATCGAATCCGAGACCACGGCGGTCCCGTGAAGCAGCGCCTTCGCCAGGAACGCCTGATCGTCGAACTGCCTGCGGAACCGGTCTTCGAATCCGCCGATCCTGTGCGCGAACTCGCGCCGGACGAGGAACGTGCCGGGGCAGGGAACCAGCCAGCCGTCCCCGAGAATGCGGGTGAGGAGCGTGGGGGCCGGGAAGAGGACGCCGGTGTCGACGCCCGGCTTCCATTCCCGATCCAGGGCCGCGTCCTCGGGACGCCCCGTCCATCCGTGCCAGTAGGTGGACCCCGAGTACGTGAGGTCCGCGCCCGGATGCCCTTCCAGGAACGCGACGCTCTCCTCCAGCATCGTCGGGGCCCAGAGATCGTCCGCGTCCAGGAAGGCCACGAGGCGCCCGCGCGACTCGCGCAGGCCGGCGTTCCGGGAGGCGCTCATGCCGAGGTTCGCGTGGCCCGCGTGCTCGACGCATCGGATCCGGCCCGCGAAGCGTTCCGCGTACGAGCGAGCGATTCGAGTCCCGCCGTCGGTGGAACCGTCGTCGACGAGGATGAGCTCCAGATCCCCCAGCGTCTGGTCGAGGACGCTCAGGATCGATTCCTCGAGAAACCTCTCCGCGTCGAGGAAGATCGTGATGACCGAGACCGCCGGACCCCCGGGACTCGTCATGCGGCGGGCTCCAGGCGCTGCATGAACGCCGCGAGGGGCTCGTCGCCGGCGACCTCGATGCGCGGCAGCGCGAGCAGCCGGTCGTCCACCGTCATCATCCGGGACTCGCAGGTGAGCCCGAACAGGTAGCCGCACGCGCCGGCGAGATGCTCCACGACGGGATCGGCGTCGCCGTAGGGGTAGGCGATGGCGGTCGGCGGCGCGCCCAGACGCTCGGCGATGGCGCAGCGGGAACGGAGGCACTCCTGCGCGATGTCGTCGGGATCGAGGGCGGAGAGCGGGCGATGCCGCTCGGAATGCGATCCGATCTCGAGGCCGTCCGAGCGCATGCGCTCGATCGCACGCCAGTCGAGGAGGCCCAGAGCCGGAACGCGGCCCTCGTCCCAGAGGCTGGTTCCGCCCGCGAAGCCGGTGACGACGAAGAGCGTCGCCGCGAATCCGTAGGCGCGGAGGCGGGGCCACGCCTCGGTCTCGAAGTCGAGCGTGCCGTCGTCGAACGTCAGGACGACGCATCGCCGGGGAAGCCTGCGCGCCAGCCTCGCTCGACGCAGATCCTCGAGCCCGACCGTGCGGAACCCGTTTTCGGCGAGCCAGCGCAGCTGGGCCTCGAAGACGTCCGGGTCCAGGGCCCAGCGGTTCCGCGGGGGCGCGCCGGTCACCCGATGGTACATGAGGATCGGCAAGCGATCGGCGGCCTCGGGGAGAGCTTCGTCGACGAGGGGAATCCGGTCGTCCTCGCGACCGATCAGGTCCGGCAGGTACAGCGCGCCCGCGCCATCGCCCTCGACGAGCGACCCGCCGAACGCCGGGAAGCTCCTCGCGCACGCCCGCACGACTTCCTCGGGCAGGGCCGCGCGCCTGGAAGCGGTCGTCTCCACCGGACCGGGGCGATGCCGCGGAAGCGCGATCGCGAACCCTCCGCATCGGCGGGCGCGGAGCGCGGGATCGCGCTCGGCGCGAGCGGCCCGCAGGGCCAGTCGATCCCGCAGCGGCCGGCCGCCGTTTTCCCCCGCTCCGAGCAGCGCCTCGCGGGCCACGACCCGGACGAGCTCCAGGCCGCAGGCGCGCGTGATCGCGGCGCGGACCGCGGACGCCGGGATCCGGCCCTCCCCCGGGGGCAACGGGACGACGCCGATGGTCGCCCCCGCGATCCGCACCTCGATCGCGCGCGCGCCGTTCCGCTCGACCTCGCGGAGGGGTTCCCCGAGCTCGAGGCCCTCGGCGGCCGGGGTCGTGAGGTCCGAGCCGCCGACGGGCGCCGCCTCGGGATCGTAGAACCACTCCGCGGGGCGATCCGGCGCGTCGTAGAGCGCGCGCAGGAACTCGGTCCACGGATCCGCAGCCGGTGAGGAGCCCTCGGCGCGACCCGCGAGCCAGCGGTCGACGATCGACCAGCCATGGCGGGCGGCGATCGCGTCGCCGAGGACGTCCGACCGGACGCGGCCGTCGCAGACCGGCAGCGTCACGTCGCCGAGCGGCTCTCCCCGCCAGGTCACGGAGAACAGGGCGCGGCGGATCGAGGGGCCGAAGTCATGGTGCGGGAGCGGGCCTCCGGCCTCCACCTCGATGCGCTCCGTGGCGCCGATCCGGGCGGTCGCGCCCGGCGGCGCGGACTCGAGCGCGAGGACGTCCATCCGCCCGAGGGCGCGCGCGGCCAGGAGGGGGGCCCGACTGCGTTCCTCGATCGCCTCGAGCAGCCGGACGCCCGCTTCCCGGCAGGACGCCCACACGCGCCACCATTCGTCTCGGGAGCAGCCCCGGGCGATCGCGGCGGAACGCAGCACCTGGACGGCGACCGCCGCCGCATCCAGAGTGGGGCACGGCTCGCCGACGTGCGCGACGAGCTCGACCGCGTCCGCCTCCTTCCCGAGCCGCGTCCCGGCCCACCAGCACAGCATCCCGTAGAGGGCCTCGGCGACGCGGGCGGGTGAGCGTCCGGCGGAATGCACCGTCCCGGCGGGGACGCGCTCGTCGGGCGCGTGACCGCGGGTGATCCGGGAGAGGCTGGCGGCCAGCATCCGCCCCGCGCCGCTCGACATGGAGTCCGGGCGCCACCGGTAGAAGGCGAGGACGGAATCCACGAGGCCGAAGCCGGCGCCCGTGCGGGCGATCCGTTGCCAGAGATCCCAGTCCTCCAGGACCACCAGGCTCTCGTCGAACCCGCCGGCGGCGTCGACGATCCGACGACGGACGAGACAGGCGTGAACGGGAAACGCGCACCGCTGCGCGAACTCGTCGAAGAGGTCCCCCTCCCCGACCGCGGGCTCCCGCTCCAGCTCCGTCCCGTCGTCGAGAACCCGCGCCCACCCGCAGTGGACGGCGGCGAGCGAGGGGTCTTCCTCGAACCGCGCGACCATCCGCGCGAGCATGTCCGGCCGGATCCAGTCGTCCGCGTCGAGAAAGAGGAGCAGGGCGCCGCGCGCCTCCCCGATTCCGCGATTCCGGGCGGCGGCGAGCCCCCGGTTCGGCTGCGACACGATGCGCACGCGAGGATCTCCCTGCGTCGCGCGTTCGACCACGGACACGGATGCGTCCGTGGAGCCGTCATCCACCACGACGGCTTCCCATTCCTCGAAGCTCTGGGCGCGCAGGCAGTCGATCGTGCGATCGATCGTGGTTGCCGCCTCGAACGCGGGAACGATCACCGTGACCCGGGGGATCGCCGCGTTCAAGAGGTCGTCTCCGCGAGCGCGGCGACGGGGGCGCCGCTCGCGGCGGACGCCGCGCGTCGGCGGACCGCGTCATCCGCCGCCGCCGCAATGACCACCGCGAGCAGGGGGTGGAGAACCTCCAGATATCGGACCTCCGCGAATGTGATGGCGTGAACGACGGTGAAGTAGGCCGGAAACAACAGCAGAGGGCGGAGAGGCGTCAGGCGGTTTCGAAGACGCGCAATCGCCAGCAGCATGAGCAGGGGGAACGCCGCGCGGGAGTAGAAGATCCCCACGGTCGCCGGCAGCGAGTACCAGCGGCGGGTCGCGTTCCAACCGTAGACGCCTCCCGCCCAGTCGATCACCGGGTTGCCGATCCAGAGATAGACGGCCTTCATGGCGGAATACTTCGCGTAGACTCCTGGTTCCCCACGGATCGAATCCAGCGCGCGGCGCGTGAAGTAGCGGTCGCCCTCGACCGTGAACGGATCGTGTCCGCCGTTCACGTCCGAGTTCAGCTCGCGTTCCCAGATGCTGATGAGATTGCGTCCGTTCTTCCAGAGGTGGTAAAACTCCGGGCTGCCCTGCCAGAGGACGGCCACCGACGGGGCGAACGGAATGAACGCTTCGTGCGCGCGCCAGTTGTGGACCGTCCAGGGGAGGACCACGAGCGCCATCGCCGCCGCCGCCGCCGCGCTGAGGGAGATCCGCCTCCATGACCCGACTCCCGGAGGAAAGACGAGGGGCAGGAAGAAGGGCAGCAGCGCGCCCGTCGGCCGACAGAGATTCAGGACGCCGAGCATGCCTCCGAGGGTCACGAAGTCGCGCGCTCGCGACTTCGACACCGCTCGCGTGAGAGCGAGCGCGGTGCAGAGGGTCAGCACCGTGTAGAGCGTCTCCGTGTAGAGCCGCGTCGTGTACATGATCAGCGGCCCGTGAAACGCGATCATGGCCGCCGCCAGGAGCGCGGCGCGCGCGCCGGTGAACCGCCGGGCCAGGACGAACGTCAAGGGGACCGCTGCCGCGCCCACCACGGCTTGCACGTAGAGCGCCACCGCGTACGAATGGCCGAAGAGGAGATAGCTGAACGCGAGGAACAACGGGTACACCGGAGTCCGACCGGGCCAGTCGAAGAAGCGGCCTTCGAACAGGCTCCAGGCCAGGTAGTCATAGCCGGGCTCGTCGCCCAGGAGCCGCGCGGCCGTGTCTGGATGGACCAGGTTGTAGCGCCAGGTCACCCACAGGCGGAGGGCCACGGCGGCCGCCGTGAGCACGACGAGCGCGGACGGCGGGCGCGAACGGGCCATTCTATCCGCTCCGCGCGCTCGTCCGGCCGCGCGAGCGCCGGCTGGCCAGGTAGTAGTAGGGCGCGGACAGCGTTCCGAGCAGTTCCGCGACCACCAGGCGGCGCGGGAATCCGGAAGGGCGGAAGAGCCGGCGCAGGACCCAGCCGCGAAGCCAGGCGCGGAGGGCGAAATCGAGGATCAGCCGCGGGGGCACGGTGCGGTTGCGCGCGCAGGTCATCAGGTACACGCAGAAGCCGCGTCCGTTGTCGAAGAGCTGTCGGCGGAGGGCGCGCATGTCCGTACGGTGCTCGTGCTGGACGATGGCCGCCGGCTCGTAGACCAGCGTGTGCCCGTTGGCGAGCACGCGGTGGAACATGTCGAGATCGCCTCCGCCGCCCGCGGGCGTGCCGACGTCCAGCCGGGGATCGAAGCCCCCGACCGATTCGAGCACCTGGCGGCGGAACGCCATGTTCGCGCCCGCGCCGTACGCGCTCGACCAGAGGAGATCCCAGCCGCTGAGATCCCGGCCGCGGGCGGTGCGCCGGTCCAGCGCCTGCACCATCCCTCCGTACGAGAACTCGAACAGGCGCTCGGCCTCGGTCTCCAGACAGAGGGGAACGACGAGGCCCGTGACCGCCATCACGTCCGGAACCGTGAAGGCCCGCGCGATGTGGCGCAGCCACAGGGGATCAGGGCGGGTGTCGTCGTCGGTGAACGCGATCAGGTCGTGAACCGACTCCGCGATGCCTCGATTGCGGGCGTGATCCAGCCCCGGAACCGGCTCGACGACATACCGCACGCCGAAGCCCGCGGCCAGCTTCTTCGTCGCGTCGTCGCGCGGAGCGTTGTCGACGACGAGCACCTCGTACACCGGATAGTCGAGCGACGTCACGGCGCGCAGACAGCGCGCCAATCGGTCGGGTCGGTCCCGCGTACAGATGACGACCGACACCGGCGCCTGCGGCGCGGCCCACGCGCCGGCCAGCGAATCCCGGATCGCGGACCGGACGACCCGCGCCGGATAGGCGAGGACCGCCTGCTGGCGGAGACGCTCGGTCGCCACCCCGCCGTCGCGCGCCTCGGCGTGAATCCATCCGATCGGCAGCGAGCGCGAACGGGCGAGCGCGTCGAGGACGGGCAGCGCCGACGCCACCGTGTCGGACGCGTCCTCGAGATCGAAGAGCCTGACGCTCGGCTCTCGGGTCACGGGATGGCCGCTTCCTCGCCGAGGCGCGGCGGGAGCGCCGGGGAGAGGCTCGCGTTCTCCATGGCGAGCGAAAGGGCGAACAGGGGGACGCCGAGGGTCTCCAGGACCGCGTCCAGGTGACGTCCCGCGAGCGGTTCCAGCCCCGGAATCGGAGGCATCGCGCCGAGATCCATCGATCCGTATCGAAGGCGCACGGCGTCCGGCCGCTCGATGTCGAGGCGCCGTCGGCCCTCGGGGAGACCCGCCCGCAGATCGAGCTCGATCTCGCGCCAGGCGGGGTCCGTTCGCGCGCCCGGGTCGAGGAACGCGTCCAGGTCGTCGACGCCGGGAAGGAGCTCGGCGACTCCCCGCCAGTAGCAGTAGTGTCGCACCGTGTGCCCCAGGCGGTGCCACATCGCCCGGCAGCGCAGGACGTCGAGGACATGCAGGGGCCAGGGAGCCACGGCCACCGCGAGGTCGCCGACGGCCGGCGCTCGAAAGGCGACCCACCGAACGAACCGCTTCAGCCGGCCGGCCTTCCGCCACCACGCAAACGGCAGGTCGCCCCGAAGCCAGGGATGCCGGAGCCCGATCCGGACGTCGCCCGCACCCTCGAGACGAGCCCGGCGGAAGGACTTCGCGGGAGTGGAGGATTCGTGGTGCCGCGCGGCCGCGTCCGGCGTGTAGACGAAGGCCGCCCCCGACCGGAGGAGCCGGATCCCCAGCTCCCAGTCCTCGCCGCCCGCCATCGGAAAGGCGGGGTCGAATCCGCTCCGAGCGCGAAAGATCTCGGCCGGGATGGACAGGTTCCCGGCCAGCAGATCCCGGTAGCCGAACCGATGCCCGGGCTTCGACATCCCGGTGAACGTCGCGGCCCACCACTCCCGGACCATGATCGGGTGCAGCCGCCGCGTCACCGGGATCTCGGGCCAGTACGGCCCCAGGACGACCGCTCCCGGGCTGCTCTCGTGCGCACGGAGGTGAGCCGCGAGGAGACCCGGCAGGGGTTCGACGTCGTCGTCGAGGAAGAGGAGCACCGCGGCGCGGGCGCGGTCGGCGCCTCGATTCCGCGCCGAGGCCGCGCCGGCCTGCTCCTGCACCAGGACGTCGAGCGGGAACGTGGTCATGAGGGACCGCAGCGCCCGCTCGGACTCCTCCGAGGGTCCGTCCAGGACGACGATCACCTCCATGGCGACGGGCTCCAGCTGGCCTTCGAGCGCGCGCAGGGTCCGCAGGACCGACGACGGTCTCCCGTGGGTGGGAACGATCACGCTGATCCGCGGCCGTCCGATCATCGGTCGCTCCGCCGTCGGATGCGACCCGCGAGGTACAGCGCCGGAGCCACCGCGAGCGCCCGCAATTCCGCCGTCCGGAACGAGAGCGGGAGCGCGCCGGGATCCCCGAGGAGCGCCCGCCAGAGCGCGGGCAGCTGGTGCTGGAAGAGCCATTTCGCGCCGTAGCGGATCGCCGCCGGCTCCCGCTCGACGAGCAGCGTCCGCGTCAGATAGGCGTAGACTCCCACGCTGTAGGCGTAGAACGCGCTCTTCAGGTCACGCGGGTCCCGCCGATGACGATGCCACACGACCGCGGCCGGTTCGTAGGCGATGTGGAAGCCCGCCGCGAGGATTCGCGTGAAGAGATCGTAGTCCTCTCCCGCGCGGGCGGGCGAGCCGGCGCCCAGGGCGGGATCGAACGCGCCGATCTGCTCGAAGGCCGTGCGGCGGATCGCCATGTTCACGCCCGCGCCCACCTGCCCGATCGCGAGCGGATTCGTCTCCGCGCCGCGGAACCGCCGCGCTTCGTAGCCGCGGCCGTGGGAGGTGTGGCGCTCGAACAGCTCCTGGGCTTCCGTCTCGAGCTCGAGCGGGAGGGTGAGACCGGTGACGCACCAGACCATGGGATCGTCGAACGGCGCCCGCAACGCGTCGAGCCAGCCGGGCTCCGGCACCGCGTCGTCGTCGGTGAAGCACACCACGTCCCCCGATGACTCGGCGATCGCGCGATTGCGCGCGGCGCTGAGCCCGGGCCGGGTCTCGCGAACGCACCGAACGGCCGCGAACTCCCCGGCGACGGCCGCGGTGGCTCCGGGCGAAACGGCGTCGTTGTCCACGACGATCACCTCGCATCCGTCCCCGCGAACCCGCGCGAGCGCGACGAGGCACCTTCGCAGGTCGTCCGGCCGATCACGCGAGCAGACCGCGACGGTCGCCGAAGGCGGGTCGCGCGGAGCGGCCGACTCGCGTGTTCCCGAGCCGGGCGGATGGTGGGAGCTCCGCGAGGCGAGCCACGCGGCGACGTGATCGAAAACCGACTCCCGGTCGACGATCCCGTCGACGACGGAGAGGACGGCGTGGGCCACCGGCCGTCCCGAAAGCCGGCCGACGACGAAGGCCCGGTCGTAGGACTCGCCGACGCGGAGCGTCGACGGGGGATCGGACAACTCGAGCTGCACGATGGCGGTGGGCACGCTATCTCCTCAGGACGACGATGTCCTGGGTCGACACCCAGCCGCTTCCTCGCCCGGACCACATCCCCATCAAAGGCTCGCGGGCGAACGAAAGGCCGGCCTCCCGGGCGAACCGCTCCACGAGAGGCAGGCTGTACGCCGTCATCCGCTCGGGATCGTCGAGGAACGAAAAGCCGAACTCGTCCCCCCACCCGCTCAACCGGTGGGTGAACTCGAAATCCGACTGTCCGAAGATGGAGGGCCGAGATGCCGCTTGCGCACGATTATCGAGCAGGAAGAAGCTGAACATGCACCGCCCGCCGGGCTTCAGGACCCGCGCGGCCTGCCGGAAGTAGTGCGCGACGTTGGCGGGAGCCATGTGGGTGAAGACCGAGGCCGCGAACACGACGTCGAACGATTCGTCGTCATAGGGAAAGCGGAAATCCGTGGGTTCGATCCGGCCCGCGGGGTGGTAGTACGTGTTGCGGACGTCGGCGTGCGCGAAGTGATAGTTCGCGTGAGAGGTCCAATAGGCGCCCGAAGCGAACGCGATCTTGTCGGGCATGGGATCGAAGCCGTGGTACTCGCCGGCTTCGAGGTAGTAGCGCAGAGCGAACGCGATGCGTCCGGCGCCACAGCCGATCTCGAGGACACGATCGCTCGACCGCAGCGCCGCGAACGCCCGCAGCAACAGGCTCCATTCCTCCCCCCAGCGGAACCACTCCTCGACGACAGGAACGGCTTCTCCGCGAATCCAGGCGAGCGGCGGGATCAACCGCGGCTCGTAGCTGAGCCAATCGGGATAAGAGGGCGCGGGTTCCTCGGCCGGTCGGCGAAACCAGGAGCGCGGCATCACCGTCGCGCGAGATCCATGCGAGGGGTCCCCTGCGGGCGTATGGGGGTCATCGAACGGAATCGATCAGTATGAACCAACCGACGAATTCCGTAAAGCGGCGATTCCACCGAACCGCGAGAATCAAACGAAACTCCGACCCCCGCCCGGCTCAGGCGAGGTGCCGGGCGGAGAGCTCCGCCTGCAGCTCCCATCGCCGCGGGGGAGACATGATCGCCGGCTCGGTGAGGTCCGAGATCACCCGCAACGGATACGCACGCCAGTGAAAATCGTAGGCGTACGCCCAGTCGGCCTCGTAGACGCCGACGTTCACGAAGTAGGCTCCCCGGCTCAAGTCGAGTCGATCCAGGTGGAGGACGACACGGCCCCGGCCGCGCAGCGCGGGAAGAACGAGCCCTCCGTTGGCGGTGCTTACGTCGCACGCGTGCACGTCCTGCTGGTCCGATATGGAGACGGCGAAGATCGGCGACGGGATGGACTCGGGCGCCAGGTACGAGATCTCGATCGAAAGCGCGCCACCGCTGTGGATCTCCGTCGTTTCGCGCGCGCCATCGAGCAGACGCACGCCTTCGATGACCATGTCCAGGGATCCGAACCGGTTGTGCCGTGGCACGAGGTCGACTCCGCCCGCGGCGACGCTCTCGGTCTCGGCCGGAGTGCGGCGCAGGGTCTCGTTCATCATCTCTCTGCGGAAATCCTCGACGACGTTCTCCGCGGGGCCCAGCCTGGCTACTCTGCCTTCTCGAAGCCACAACGCTCGCTCGCAGTGCCGCTGAACATCGTCCAGGCTGTGGGAGACGAGGACGATCGTGCACCCGTCCTTGCGGTACTGTTCGATGCGGTCGAGGCATTTCTGCTGGAACGCCAGGTCGCCCACGGTCAGAACCTCGTCGATGAGCAGGACGTCCGGCTCGGCATGGATCGCGGTGGCGAATCCGAGCCGCATGCGCATCCCGGTGCTGTACGTGCGCAGGGGGCTGTCGATGAAATCCTCGATCTCGGCGAAGTCGACGATGGCGTCGAACCTCTGCGCGACTTCCCGTCGAGTGAGTCCCGCGATGATGCCGTTGGTGAAGACGTTCTCGCGGCCCGTCAGGTCCGGATGAAAGCCGACACCGAGCTGCAAAAGGCCCCCGATCCGACCCCGGACCACGACGCGCCCTTCATCCGGTTGCATGACCCCGCCCATCAGTCGCAGCAGCGTGGTCTTGCCGGCGCCGTTCCTGCCCGTGACGCCCAGCATCTCTCCTCGCGCGACCTCGAGGTCGACGTCCCGCAGGGCCCAGAAGTGGTCCTTGCGCCGCCGGAGTCGGAACCCCCTGAGGAGTTGCTTCAGCGTGTCGGGGCGTCCGGTCCGGTGGCGGGCGAAGCGCTTGCCGAGCGTCTCGATTCGGATCGCCGGCTCCGTCATCAGAGCTCCTCCAGGTATCGGAATCGGGCCCAACGATAGATCCGCGTTCCGATCGAGATGCCGACGAGGGACAACAGTGCGACCACAAGGAGCGGAATCCACTCCGGCATCGTCCCGTGCATTAGAATGGCACGGTAGGCCTCGACGACGTGGGTCATGGGGTTCAGATCGAAGAGGGGTCGATATCGTTCGGGGATCGTATCGAGCGCGTAGAAAATCGGAGTCAGAAAGAAGTACAGGCGCAGCCCCACGCCGATGATGTGCTGCGTATCCTGAAAGGCGGCGTTGACCCCGGCGACGATGTACGCGAGGCCGAGAGTGAAGGCGAACTGGACCGCCATGACCACGGGGAGGGCGATCAAGGTCGGGTGGAGCGCGTAGCCCTCGAAGACGATGATGGCCACGATGATGGGCAGAGCGATCAGGAAGTCCACCATCGAAGTCGCTACGGTCACGAACGGAAGCGCAAGGGCGGGGAACCCGGGCTGCTCGACGACCTCGCGGTTGTTCTTCAACGTGCGGATCGAGTCGTTGAGCGAAGCCGCGAACCACCCCCAGACGACGATCCCGATGAAGACGAAGGAGGAGTATCTTCGCACGCCGAGCGAGAGCACGACCTGGAAGAGGAAATAGAACGTGAGCAGCTGTGTCAGAGGATTGACGACGGCCCAGACCAGCCCCAGCATCGAATCGGTGTAACGCGCCCGGAAGTTGCGAACGACCAGGTTGATCAGCAGATCCCGAGTGTAGACCAGACGTCGCTTCTCGGAGTGGCGGGCGACGAAGCCGTCGACAGCGGTCAAGGAGTCACCTTCGGTCTACGTCGTATGAACGGCAGGGAACCTCGGACCGCCAATGCGATCGCTCGCGCGAGCACCGCGGGCGAATGGCTCGTCTTCCAGCCCTCCATGAGCTGTGCCCGCGCCGTCGCCAGGTCTCCGCGCAGCGCGGCCTGGCGCCCGCGCTGGAGCGCGGCGATGGCGCAGAGTCGCATCGCGCGGCGCACGAGCGGGTCATCGGGGTCGAGGGCCAGCCGAGAGCGAATGATCTCGATCACCCTGCGCTCGTCGCGCACGTTCTGACCGCTGGGATAGGACCGAAGCTTGAGCGAGATGGAATGGGCGCGATACTCGGCCAGCGGATCCGGTTCGAACCAGATCGGGTAGCGGGCCGCGATCCGCACCCACATCTCCCAGTCTTCGCCGCTGGCGCGAATCCTCTCGTCGAAACCGCCCACGTCAGCGTAGACGCGCCGCCGCACGACCATGGCGGGCGTCTGGAGACGCTGCCGGACGGTGATCATGGGAAGCCAGTCCTCGAGCACGCCCGGATCCTTTCGCTCGAGGGGGGAGATCGAGAGCACGCGCCCATTCTCGTCGATGATCGCGTGGCGACAGAATGCGGCCCCGACGTCGGGGCGGTCTTCGAAGGGCCTTCGCATCGCGGCGTAGAAGCCGGGACGCACGCGATCGTCTCCGTGCAGCAAGTGGACCAGTGTCCCGCGGGAGCGCTGGATGCAGCTGTTCAGGTTCCGCACATGCCCGAGGTTCTGTGGGTGACGATGGAACGTCACCCGTCCGCCGCCCAGCTCCGCGACCACGCCCGCGGGATCATCCTCGGTGGACGCATCGTCGACGACTTCGATCTGCATGTCCTCCGGGCCAGGGTCCTGCGCCAGCACGCTTTCCAAAGTCTGGCGAAGGTAGCCGGCGCAGTGATAGGTGGGAATCATGACCGACCAGGTCGGCGGCACCGGAGTCAAACGGGGCGGTAGATCTCGGTGCCGGATTCCACGAACTCTTCGGCTTTCCGGGCCAGCCCTGCCTCGATGGCCGCGCCTTCCGCCAGCCCGTGCGCCTTCGCGTAGTCGCGCACGTCCTGGGTGATCTTCATCGAGCAGAACTTGGGGCCGCACATCGAGCAGAAGTGGGCGACCTTGGCGCCCTCGGCGGGAAGCGTCTCGTCGTGGTATTCCTGCGCCCGCTCGGGGTCGAGCGCGAGCGCGAACTGGTCCCGCCAGCGGAACTCGAAGCGCGCCTTCGACAGCGCGTTGTCGCGGATCTGGGCGCCCGGATGACCCTTGGCGAGGTCCGCGGCGTGGGCCGCGATCCGGTACGCGATCACGCCCTCCCGCACGTCGTCCCGGTCGGGGAGCCCCAGGTGCTCCTTGGGCGTCACGTAGCAGAGCATCGCGCATCCGTACCAGCCGATCATCGCGGCGCCGATGGCCGACGTGATGTGATCGTAGCCGGGAGCGATGTCGGTCGTCAGCGGGCCGAGGGTGTAGAACGGGGCCTCGCCGCACCATTCGAGCTGCTTCTCCATGTTCTCCTTGATGAGATGCATGGGGATGTGCCCGGGCCCTTCGTTCATGACCTGGACGTCGTACGCCCAGGCGATGCGCGTCAGCTCCCCCTGCGTCTTCAGCTCCGCGAACTGCGCCTCGTCGTTGGCGTCGGCAATGCTGCCGGGGCGCAAACCATCGCCGAGCGAAAACGAGACGTCGTACTCGCGCATGATCTCGCAGATTTCTCGGAAATGCGTGTACAGGAAGCTTTCCTGATGGTGCGCCAGGCACCATTTGGCCATGATTGACCCGCCACGCGACACGATACCGGTGACGCGCTTGGCGGTCAGCGGGACAGACCGCAGCAGTACACCCGCATGGACCGTGAAGTAATCGACTCCCTGCTCACACTGCTCGATGAGCGTATCGCGGTAAACCTCCCAGGTGAGATGCTCGGGCCGTCCCCCCACCTTTTCGAGCGCTTGATAAATCGGAACGGTGCCAATAGGGACCGGCGAATTGCGGATGATCCATTCGCGAGTCTCGTGGATGTTCTTGCCGGTGGAGAGATCCATCACCGTGTCCGCGCCCCACAACGTCGCCCACTGCAGCTTTTCGACTTCGTCCTCGATGGACGATCTCACGGCGGAGTTCCCGATGTTCGCGTTGATCTTCACCAGGAAGTTCCGGCCGATGATCATCGGCTCGAGCTCCAGGTGGCGAATATTGGCGGGGATGATCGCGCGCCCGCGAGCCACTTCGCTCCGCACGAACTCCGAGGGCAGCCCCTCTCGCGCCGCGATGAACTCCATTTCGGGCGTGACGGTACCGTGTCGCGCATAGTGAAGCTGCGTGCCGACGACGCCGGTCCGCCGGCGTGCGTCGATCCACGGCTCGCGCAGCTTGGGCAGACCGCTGCGCACGTCGCAGCCGCGCGGGCCACTTGTGTCGTACAGGCGAACGGGAGGTTCCCCGTTGCTGAGCGTCACTTCGCGCGTGGGAACTTGCACGATCGTCGATGGACCATCAGGCGTTAGCTGAACCGTCCTGGCGTCGTACACTTTCCGAGAGCTTGGGTAAGCCGTTTCGAAATCAATCATGAAAGTTCGGGGCGGGATCTGCGAGGGATCGCCGCCTCCCTCCGCCGGTTTCAACCGGATCAGGTTCCAAGGGTTTGTCTCAATCCTGGTCGGCCGTCAACGAGCATGAGCCACCTCAGCACGTCGAAGGCCGGGATACCCCTGGCGGCCGTCGACGATTATACTCGCGAGATGCGCAGTCTGATCGTCGTTGGCTTGTTGCTGTCAGGTTACGTCGTTGCGGCGCAGACACCGACTGCGCCGAAGCCCGCGACACCTCCTCCACCCACGTCGAAGCCGGCCCAGCCTCCCCCACCCGCCCCACCCGCCCAGCCTGCGCCAAAGCCGGCGCCCAAACCGGCTCCGCGTGCGGCTCCAGCGCGCGCGGGTATGGCAATTACGGTGACTGATTCGCAGGGTATGACGCTTCCCGGCGTGCGCGTCGAGGTTGTCGGCACGTCCGACCGGAGCACCGAAACAAATGGAAGCGGACAGGCCAACTTCACCGCAATGCAGGCGGGAACCTACCGCGTCCGACTCAGCGGTGAACGCGTCATCACGTTCGAAAAGGAAGTAGTCGTGCGCGCGGGGCAGATAGCCGACGTTGATGTCATGCTGTCGCTGGCACCGCCGCCTCCACCTCCCCCCCCGCCTCCTGCTCCTGCGCCCGTCGCCGCTCCAGCGCCGTCCGTCGGGCCAGCGGGTGAAGCGCGCGTGGCTTCGATAGTCGGCATGATCGAAAAGGAACTTATCAGCGGCAATCAACCTCGCCGAGACAGCCTCGTGTCATGCAGCGGCAACATGCGCACGACGCTGGTGCAGCTCAATCAGGATCAGGCGCAGCGCTTGTACGACACTGCGGAAGTGACGTACTACGTGGTTGCCGGGGAGGGCGCCGTTCGCCTCGGGGACCGCGATACGAAGCTCGTAGCGGGCAGCTTCGTGTCAGTTCCGCGAGGGACGGCACACAGCATCATCCGGAGCGGCCGGCGACCCCTCATTCTGCTCGCCACCCTGAGCGGCACCCCGTGTGAGGAGCCGCGGTAGGCGCACAAAACAGCAGTCGAGTTGGCATGAACGGTGCTCCCGCGGCGGTCGTGCGCGTGTTCACGCTTCTAAGTTGTCTCCTCGTAGCGACAGCCTGCGACGAAACCAGTCCAACCGGTCCTGCGGTACCTCTGAGCGAGCGCTTCGTGCTAGCGCCTGGCGGCACGGCCGCCATCGCCAAGGCGAGCATCAGCGTGCAGTTCGTTAGCGTGTCCGGAGATTCGCGTTGCCCAGCAGACGCATTCTGCATCCAGGGCGGCGACGCGATCGTGGAGGTGCGGGTTCTCGACGGTGGAGCAGCTGCTTTGTACCAGCTTCATACGGGCGACAAGCAGCGCGCGAGTGCTGCTCATCGCGACCTTCGGATTGAGCTGCTGGATGTGCAGCCCTACCCGTTCAGCGCGCATCCGATCGATGCGTCAGACTACCGCGTCACGCTGGTCGTAAGCCGGTAGTACGTAGCGTCGGCTTCAGCCGGACCAGCCCCGTTAGAACCCCGGTCGCAGCAATATGCTCGTCGTCCACGACTTGTCCGGACGATCGAACACGCGCGCGGCGGTGACCTCGAACACGAAGCCGCCAACATTGACCCGCGCGCCCGCGCCGACGCTCCGGAACCGATCGCGCTCGGCCTGCATGCCTGACCGAGGCGTCCACAGAAATCCCGCATCGGCGAACGCGAGCGCTTCGATCGGCAGGCGGCCGTAATTCAGGTCTCCGGTGAACAGCCCAAAGAGAGGCGCCCTCAGCTCCAGGTTGACGAGCGCCAGACGGCTCCCGGTGAGCTCGTCGAGGATCGAACAGCTCGTTGCCGCGAGCCCGCACTCTTGCAGAGCGAATGAGCTGAGACTGTAGCCACGGACGCGGCTCTGTAGTGTGACGACGAGGGGTGTCAGACGTGTGTCACGAGCATCGGGTCCATAGCGGCCGACGTGCTCGACGCGGACGGCGAGCGTCACCGGACGGATCGGCATGACGTAACGACGCGCGTCCACGTGGA
>DATBJO010000055.1:0-20638 GCA_036556305.1 Gemmatimonadota bacterium | reverse complement strand
GGCGCTGCCGCTGCCCAGGAGCTCCACGATCTCGCCGCCGCCCTTGGCCGTGCGGTCGACCAGGGCCTGGATGCGGTCCTCGGACAGAAGGTGCGGCAGCGGGATCCCCGCGACGGTCGAATACCGCGGCAGCGGGACCATCGAGTCGCCGTGCCCGCCGAGCACGAACGCGCTCACGTCGCGCACCGAGACGTCGAGCTCGAGCGCGATGAAAGAGCGGAAGCGCGCCGTGTCGAGGACCCCCGCCATGCCGATCACGCGCTTCCGGTCGAAGCCGGTGGTCTTCAGCGCCACGTAGGCCATGACGTCGAGCGGATTCGAAACGACGAGGACGATCGCCCGCGGACAGCGAGCCTCGATCTCTTTCGCGACTCCCTGGACGATCTCGGCGTTCTTCTTGAGGAGGTCGTCGCGGCTCATGCCCGGCTTGCGGGGCAGGCCGGCCGTGACGATGACCACGTCGGACCCTTCGGCCAGCGCGTAGTCGGTGCCGCCCGTGAGGCGCGTGTCGTATCCGACGATCGGGGCGGACTCCCAGAGGTCGAGGGCCTTGCCTTTGGGCATGCCCTCCATGATGTCGAGGAGCACGACTTCGTTGGCGATGCCGAGCTCGGCCAGGCGCTGGGCGGTGGTGGCGCCGACGTGACCGGCGCCGACGACCGTGATCTTCGTGGACACTACTCCGCTTCCAGGACGGAGATGTGCCGGCGATCGCCCCTGCCGCGCTCGAATCGGACCACGCCGTCGACCTTCGCGAACAGCGTGTCGTCCTTGCCGCGGCCGACGCCCTGGCCCGGATGGAACCGCGTGCCCCGCTGGCGGACCAGGATGCTCCCCGCACTGACGCGCTCGCCGCCGTACCGCTTGACCCCGAGCTTCTGCCCCGGAGAGTCGCGGCCGTTCCGCGATGCGCCCTGTCCCTTCTTGTGTGCCATTGTCGCTGTCTCCCGCTTTCAGGCTACCGGTCCGTCCGGCCGCTACTTGCCGGCTTTCCCATGCTCGCGCGCGCCGTGCTGCTGGAGGCCGCGCTCGGTCTTGTATTCCTTGCCGCACTCGTCGCAGACGAAGAGATCCGCGGCCGACGCTTCCGCGGTAGCCGCGTCCCGCCTCTCCGCCTTTCGCGGAGAGCCCACGTCGACGCCCGTCACCCTCAGCTCGGTGAAGCCCTGCCGATGGCCCTTCTTGCGGCTGTATCGTTTGCGACGCTTGTACTTGAAGACGACGATCTTCTTCCCCCGTCCGTGCTTGACGATCTCGGCCGTCACCGCGGCGCCCTGGACGTGCGGAGCCCCCACGTGGACCACGTCGGAGCCGGCCGCGTACAGCACGCGGTCGAACGTCACCCTGTCTCCCGGGTCGCCCGCCAGCGAAGGGACGCGGATCGTCTGGTTCGGGGCGACGGCGAACTGCTTGCCGCCCGTCTCGATGATGGCTCGCATGGCTCTCTCTCGATGGGATCGTTCGATCGGAACGAGTTACGACGAAAGAACTTAAAGATACCGCCGGCGCTCCATGAGTGTCAATTCCCGGTCGTCTGGGCGTCGAACGATTCGGTCTCCCCTGCGAACCGGGCGACGATCCGCTGGCGTGCCGTTCCGGGTCCCAGCGTCCAGGTCGTCTGCGCGATCCCCTCCCCGTCGGTGAAGCTGTGCCGCGGGCTCACGCTGCCGCCGCCGTCGAGGACGGCCCACTCGACCCGGAGCCGGTCCGTCGAGGCCCCGTCCAGGCTCACGAGACGCACCCGCAGCGGCTGCGGCAGCGTCGCTCCGGGCGCGCCCGTCTGCCCGCCGCCGGAGACCGGAACGAGATCGACCAGGGTCGCGATTCCGGTGTCGGGCTCCTGCAGGAGGTCCCCGCAGGCCGGCGCGGCGAAGACCGGGGCGCAGACGAGGATCCACGGGCGAAGCCGGCGCGGGAGGATCACGGCACCACCGCCGTCGCCGTCGCATCGAAGGTCATCGGCTGTCCCTTTCTCACGAAAGCCCGGATCGTCTGGAGACCCGGCGCGGGTCCCAGGGTCCACGTCGTTTCGGCGACGCCGTCTTCGTCGCTGAAGCTGTTCCGGGGCGAGACCTTCCCCGCACCGACGACCACGCTCCACTCGACCCACAGGCCCGGAGACGGCAGGCCCGCGGGGTCGACGACCCGGACCCGCACCGGCTGGGCGAGCGTGGCCCCGGCGGCGGCGGTCTGACCGTTGCCGGAGACCTCGGCGAGCCGGGCCGGGAGCTTGCCCGTGTCGGGCTCCTGGAGGAGGTCTCCGCACCCCGGGACCCCCATCGCGACCAGCGATAGGATCGAGATCGCGATCGACCGCGCCCGAGACGCGCTCACGGAGCGGCGGCCGTCGCTTCGAAGGTGATCGGAGGGCCTCCACCGACGAGGACCTCGACCTGCTGCGGACCCGCCGCGGCGCCCAGGACCCAGGTCGCTTCGGCGATCCCGCTCGCGTCGGTGAAGCCGTTCCGGGGCTCGACCGCTCCCGATCCCTCGACCACCGTCCACCGGATCCACAGCCCCCGGATCGGATCGCCTTCGCGGTCCACGAGCCGGACTCTCAACGGCTGGGCCAGCGCCGCGCCCGCCGCTCCGACCTGATCGTTCCCTGAGACCTCCTCGATCTGGACGGGGACCGGCTCGACGCCGGTGTCGGGCTCCTGAAGCAGGTCGCCGCAGGCGGCGAAGATCAGGGTCGCCGACGCGCTCGCGACGAGACGAATCCCGCGCGCGCGGTTCTTCATGCGCTGAGGTCGAGCTTCAGCGGTCGCTGACTCGGCAGTGACACGAGGTTGAACTCGTCGCGGTGAAGCAGGGGGTCGTCGCGGATCTCGACCTCGACCCCGTACTCCTTCCGCAAACGGTCGAACGTCGGCCGTTCCTCCTCGAGCAGGTGCAGCGCGACGGCGGGGTGGGCCCGCACCTGGACCTTCTTCTCCTTGCCGGAGAGTCCCACGCGCCGGATTTGACGCTCGATCTTACGCGACAGCGCGGAGAACTGGAGCACGCGTCCGCTCGATCCGCATTCCTCGCACGGCTCCGTGGCCGTCTGATACAGGCTCGGTCGCCTCCGCTGGCGGGTCATCTCGATCAGGCCGAGGTCGCTGACCTCGAACGCCTTGGTCTTCGCCCGATCGCGTCCGAGCCACGACTTGAGCTCATGCAGGACCTTCTTCCGGTTGGCGGGCAGCTCCATGTCGATGAAGTCGCAGACGATGATCCCGCCGATGTCGCGCAGCCGGAGCTGGCGGGCGATTTCGCGCGCCGCCTCGAGATTCGTGCGGAGGATCGTCGCCTCCGGGTCCCTGCGGCCGGTGTAGCGGCCGGTGTTGACGTCGATCGACACCAGCGCTTCGGTCGGCTCGATGACGATCGAGCCGCCGGACGAGAGCCGCACCTCGCGCTGCATCGCGAGCTCGATCTCGGGCTCGATGCCCATCGCGTCGAACAAGGGAATCCGGTCGTTGTACAGCTTCACGCGGTCGAGAAGCTCCGGCGAAACGGACTTCAGGTACTTCCGCACCTGCTGGTAGAGCTGCCGGTCGTCGAGCACCAGCCGGTCGACTTTTTCCGAGAAGATGTCGCGGATGAGCCCCGAGGTGAGCTCTTCCTCCTGGTGGAGGAGCGCGGGCGCGGGCGCCCGGTCGGCTTTGTTTCGGACGCGGCGCCAGGTCTCGGTCAATCCCTTGACCTCGCGCTGGAATTCCTCGCGGGAGGTCTCTTCGCCCGCGGTCCGGACGATCACGCCGCCTTCGGGGGGCTTGACCTCGCGCAGGATCTGGCGCAGGCGGTTCCGCTCCCCGCGATCGTCGATCTTCCGGCTCACGCCGACGTGGTCGACGCCAGGCATGAACACGAGGAAGCGGCCGGGCAGCGAGATCTGGCCGGTCAGCCGCGGTCCCTTCGTCGAGATCGCTTCCTTGGTGACCTGGACGATGATCTCCTGGCCGCGCTTCAGCACGTCCTGGATGGCGGGACCCGAATCCCTCCGGCGGCCGCCGCCCCGGCGACGCCGCCCGCCGCGGCCGCCGCCGTTGTTGGCCCCCTCCTCCTCTTCCTCCTCGTCCTCGTCGTGGTAGGTGCTGCTCGCGAGGTCGGAGACGTGGAGAAAGCCGCTCTTCTCCATCCCGATGTCGACGAACGCCGACTGCATGCCGGGAAGGACGGCGGTGACGAGTCCCTTGTAGATGTCGCCGACGTGACGCTCCTCCTCCTCGCGATCGACGAGGAGCTCGCAGAGCTGCTCGTCTTCGAGGATGGCGACGCGGGTTTCCTTGGGGGTGACGTTGACGAGGATCTCGCGCTTCACGAGAGCCTCGAGGAAAGGCCGTGCATGGTGAGGTTCCTTGTCGCTGGCGTCGCGGGAGCCCCGGCTCCCGGACGCGAGCCCTCACCTCTCCACCCTAGCGGGACCCGTTCTTTCCCGGCGGGGCCGGGACGGCCGCGGCGGCATGGCGGCGCGGCATGAGGCGCCGCCTCGCGGGCGGCGTCGAGGTCAGCGGGTCACGGACGAACAGCTCCGGTCTCGGCATCGAGAAGGGGTCGCCGGATGGATCGAGGTGATGGCTCAACGTTGAATGATCCCGAAAAATCGAACGGTTGTGATCGCGCCTCCCACGACATGTTCGAGGCGCCGAAAGTCAGAAGTCAGCCGCGGTCCCGGCTCCCGGAGAGTCGACATCCGTGCCGGGAACGGTGCCAATATAGCAGGATCTGTCCAGCCCTGCACCCTCATGCTCTCCCGCAGGACTTACCCCTGTATCCTCCTTCGGTGGACTCATTTCCAGGATTTGCTCGACGGATTGGACGCACGGTCCGCCGACCGCCGGGCGATCGAAACGGGTCAGATGCCAGGCGCCGCGAGGAGCCCTTTCCGAGGCGTGGTCTTGATCCCACGCCGCAGCAAAGGCGACGGAGCGCAACGAGGTGGATGCCACGTTTCCATCGGCCGGTCAGTTCTCGAGGGCGAGCTGCATCCGCTGATAGTCGAACACCACGCGCATGTCGCGGAAGAACGGAAACCCGAGGACGCCGTGGATGTCGACGCCCCACGGCTCCCCGGGCGTCCCGTCCAGGAGGATCGCCCTGAGATCGTCACGGACGTGGCCGCCGGCGGCCGCCGAGAACCGCTCGGGGTCGATCCGCAGGGCCGCTCCGGTCGAGCGCATGAGGAGCAGGTCGCTCGCGCCGGTGTCGGCGAGGAACGGGAGCGGCCGCGAGCCGTCGAGCGACACCGACAGGATCGGCCACACCGCGTTGGCGTCGAAGCCGAAGGGCACCGTCGTACGCCGCAGCTTGTAGGCCCGCTCCAGGTACTCCGACCCGCCCGCGTCGTAGCGCACGAGCTCGATCCGGCGGTGGCCGTAGTCGAGAACGACGAGAAAGTCCCTGAGAACGATCGCCGGGTTCACGACGGCTGCGATGTAGTACGGTCCCTGGCCGCGCAGGTGAAGCGCCTCGAAATCCCCGACCGCGAACGGGACGCGGTGGATCGAGAGGCTCCCGATTCCCAGGCTGTCGACCATCGCGTAGCCGCCCGGCGACTGGCGATAGGCGCCGTGCAGCCGTCCGCCCGGCCGGATGTCGGCGATGCCGATCGAGCGCGCGAACTCGCGATCGATGACGTTCCGCTCGGCGCCCGTGTCGAACAGGATGTACGCCTCGGTCGCGCCGTTGAAGCGCACGGGCACGTAGGGGATCTCGTCGCCCGACTTGAGATCGAAGTTGACTTGGGCCCGGGTCACCCGCGGATCGATTCGATTGGCCGGAGCGCGGGCCACCTCGAGGTAGAAACCCCGCAGGCTCTCGTAGCCCGCGGCCCTCGGGTCGTCCGCGGCCAGCTCGAGGAACGTCGTCAGCGCGGCGGCGGCGGCCGCGAAGTCCCCCGCCGCGGCGGACCATTGGGCGAGGCCGAGCGCGTAGCGCGGCTCGCTCGAGAGCGAGAGGACCCGCGCCCCGCGGGCGCGCGCCTCCTCGAGTCGATTCCCGGCCGTGGCCACGAGCGCCAGGCCCCATTCGGCTTCGATCTCGCCGGGGTCGAGCGCGAGCGCGCGCTCCAGCGCCTCGGCGGCGCCCTCCATGTCCGCGAGCCGGTACCGGGCGGTCCCCAGGAGCGTCCAGAGCCGCGCGTCGTCCTCGACCAGGTTCGTCCCGCGCGCGGCCTCGACCGCCGCCGCGTAGGGCGCGTCCAGCGTCAGGTACGACTCCGCGAGTCCGCGGTAGATCGTGGCGCTCTCCGCGTCGCGGAACCGCCCGTCCCCGTACAGGATCGCGAGCCCGAGAAGCGCCTGGGCGCGCCGCCAGGCGGCGACCGCCGCCTCCGGATCGCCGGCGCCCTGCGCCGCGCGGGCGGCGGCGAGCGCGGCCGCGAGCGAGTCGGGGGCGGGGGCTTCCTGTCCCCCCGGCGGGAGTCCCCCGACGACGACCTGGGCGGCCGCCGGAAGCGCCGGGAGCGCGACGAGGAGGAAGACGGGGAGCGCGCGGCGCAGAGCGCTCAGCTCGCCCCCAGGAAGACGGGGAGGAGCCCGCCCAGCGCCCCGGCCGCCATGAGGAGGACTCCCTGGGAGAGCTGGCCGAACGGAACCTGCCTGGCGCCCGCGGGAGGCGCGAACTGGAAGAACCCGGCTCCCAGCGCCGGCGACCAGTCGAGGGTGACGTCGGTCGTCACGGGAGCGCTCCCCGCGGAGCGGGTCACGATCTGCACCCGCGAGACGCGGCCGGTTCGCTCGTAGGTCGGGTTCAGCGTGACCTCGACGTCGCGCTGGCCCTGGAGGTACACCGTGGCGCGGGTCGGGCGCGGACCGGCGCCGTACGCGAGCTCGACCGTCACGTCCCTCCTGCCGGGCCGATCGACGACGATCCGGCGCGGCAGATGCGTCGTCCGGTCGATCCAGTAGGACGTCGCCGCCGGCCGGTCGTCCAGCCGCCACGTCGCGGCGCCGTCGACCGTCTCTTCCCCCCCGAGCGCGAGACCGGCGTACCCGCTCTCCAGGCGCGCCCGCATGGCCGCCACTTCGGCGTCGATGCGTGCGGCCTCGCCTGCCATCCGGGCGAGCTCGCCACCCGGTCGGGTCGCGTACTGATCGAGCGCCGGCACGTGAAGCGCGAGCCGCTCGGGCGTCGCCCAGAGGGTCAGCGGTCCCACGCCGCCCGCCGCGTCGAGCCGCCATCGGGGGGAGCCGCGGTCGACGACCAGGTTCGCCGTCACGCCCTGCGATCCGGCGCCCCGCAGGTTGATCGCGGCCCGGACCTGCCGGGCCTCGTCGTAGCGTCCGAGCGCCCACCCCTGGCGGACCGCGTCGAGCGCTCGAGTCGCGATCTCGATCGCGCGGCCGTCGGGCGACTGCGCCCTCCCGCCCGCCGGCGAGAGGGGGAGGGCCCCGAGAGCCATCGCGACGAGGATCGCGACACGGGTCGCAGACCGATGCGGCATGAGGGCTAGTACGGCCGCGCGGGCCACAGGGTTCCGCCCACGCCTCCCAGGGCGGCCAGCTCGAGCTCGTCGCCGATCCCCTGCTCCTCCGCGACGGCGAGGAGCGCGAAGAGGATCCGCGCGGTCGCGCGCGCGTCCGGCAGCGCCCGGTGCCGTCCGGGGATCTCGACGCCGAAGAGCCATGCCAGCGCGTCCAGGTTCCGGCGGCGGACGTGCGGGAGGAGGCGCCGCGCGAGCCGGACCGTGCACAGCCGCGCGTTCGTCAGGAGGCCGCCGCTCGAGCGCAGGAGCTCGGCGTTCACGAAGCGCCAGTCGAAGCGCGCGTTGTGCGCGACGAAGACCGCGCCGCCGAGGAACTCGAGGAACGAATCGGCGACGGCCGCGAAGGGCGGCGCCGCGGCGACCGTGGCGTCCCGGATCCCCGTGAGCCGCGAGACGAAGGACGGGATCGGGCGTCCGGGATTGACGAGCGAAGACCACTCCGCCTCCACGCGCCCCGCCCTGACCCGCACCGCGCCGATCTCGGTCACGCGGTCGCCGGGCGGGCGGCCGCCGGTCGTCTCCACGTCGACGACGACGAACGGGATCTCGCGGATCGAGCGCACGGCTCCGGCCGTCGAGCGCGGCCTCAGCCGCCAGCGGCCGTCGCCCGTGCGCTCGAATTCCGAGTCGCCGCCCAGCAGCGTTCCCACGAGCCGCTCGGCGATCGCGTCGTCGACGCGGGCGAGACCCAGCACCTCGCGCGCGAGAGGACCCGAGGGCATGGGCCCGGCGGCGGCCAGGCGCGCGCGGGCGACGGCCGCGAGCCCGCCCTGACGCGCCAGCGGGCTCATCGCGTGCGGATGATCGTCACCTGGAGATTCGAAGAGCGGTTGGCCCGCACGATCACGGGAATGGTCCCGGTCGACGCCGCGCTCACGTCGAAGTACGCCGGAGTCGTCCCGGCCAGCGACACGCCGACGCTGCTCAGCGACCCCGGCACGGTCGAGGTCTTCACCCCCAGGTACGATCCCGGAAGCCGCGTCGTTCCGGCCCAGAACTGCTTCGCGGCCTGGAAGCGCTGGCGCACGTCCAGTCCAGGGATGTCGAACCAGGGATCGGAGCTGATCGCCTGACCATCGAGGTAGAGCGCCGCGGTGAAGCGGTAGAACAGGAACGGGAGCGAGGTGTCCGCGGCGTTCTCGATGTTGGGGATCCCCGTCGACGGACCGCCGACCAGATCCCTGAGGATTCCCTGGCCGTAATGATCGACGAGATAGGCCACGAGCAGCCACGCGGCGCCGCGCCGCTCGAGAGTGTCGTCGCCGGACACGATCGACTGCTGGTAGGGCCGCTGGAGCCAGAGCGCGGAGCGCAGGCTGTTCTGGAGATCGACGACGCCGTCGAACGTCACGCCGTTCAAGGTCTCGGCATAATGGGCCAGCCCCTCGTCGAGCCAGACGGTCTCGAAGGCGACGCCCGGATCGAGCCGCCCGCCCGCGTTGATCATGTGCTGGAATTCGTGCGCGAGGACGCCATGGAGGAGCTCCGCGAAGCCCTCCACGGGAATCGCCGCGGGACTGTATTGCTCGTGGGGATCCGGCACGACCGTGTAGAAGATCTCGCCGTCGTTGGAGAACGGATTGAATACTTCGTGGAACAGGAGATCGATCGCGTAGAAGAAGCCGGTGAAGATCCCGCCCTGATCGACCGTCGCTTGCGTGTTGGCGCCGTTGACCGTCGCGGTCATGAGCACGATGACCCGCCCGTTGTCGTCGATGTCGGTCTCGGAACCGAAGGCCTGACGGTCGATGTCGTAGGTCTGGTCGTCGAAGCGGTCGCCGAGCTCATCGATCAGCGCGTCGCTGATGCTCGGGCCTTCGGTTCGGGTCTCGACGTAGATCAGCGTGTGCTCGCCCTTGTACCGGAGCCGCGCCGTGACCTCGTCGAAGTGGTCGCGGTTCGTGAGATCGGGAACGGTGTCGAAGCGATTGACGACGTTGAAGGTGCGGACCGAGCCGAGGGTCGGGTCGTCGGAGAGCGCGATCCGCCTGCCCAGCGAGCCGCGGGGCAGGGTCGGCATCACGCGCCGCTCGAACGCGCGGATGCCGGCCTCGATGCCGGCCGGGGTCCCCTCGCGCGCGGACGGCCCGAGCGCGCGGACATCGGCCGAACTGCTGCCGGTCACGGTGAGAGGGAACGGGCCGACGCCGGGATTGAGCGACTGCACGACGACGGTGTAGCGCTCGTTGCCGCCCGGGAACGGCAGGCTGAAGGCCCCTTCACCCGTCGTAAGCGTGAGGAACTGATCGTCGCCGAGGTCGGCGACCGTCAGGGTCGTCGGCACGGGACCCGCCTGGAGCGCGAGCGGCACGCTCACGTTGCCGGCGGCGTCCGCCGCGGTGACCTCGAGCTGATCGCCGAGCTGCGCGGGCACGCTGACCGTGAACGATCCATCGGCCGAGGCCTGGGCGCTCGACGTCACCGGCTGACCCGTGCGCAGAGCCGCGGACGTGTTCGACAGGCGCACGGTCGAGTTGTTCTCGACCGCTCCGGTGGACCCCGTCAGCCGCGCGAGCGGCGTGGGGATCGGGGCCTCGACGACGATCCTCGACGACTCGGGCCGACCCGGAGGCGTGACGTCGGGGCCGATCGGGTTGCCGCCACCGCCGCCACCGCCGCAGGCGGCCGCGACGAGCGCGAGCGCCGCCAGCCCGGCCGCGCGCTCAGCGAGCGCTCGGAGTCGCATCGCTCTCCTCCGACGTCCCGCCGGCGATCCACAGGCCATCCGCGCCACCGCCCGGCGACGACTTCGGGGCCCGGACCATGCGGGACCGCAGATCGTTCCGGACGACCGCGAAGCGGGCCAGCTCCTCCCCCTCCAGAGGGGTCCCCGTGGGGAGGTCGGTCGAGAGCGGATCCATGTTCCTGCCGTCCTTGATGAAGCGGTAGTGGAGATGGGCCCCGGTCGCCATGCCGGTCGAGCCGACGTAGCCGATCACCTGTCCCTGCAAGACCTGCGCCCCCGGGCGGACGCCGCCGGCGATCCGCGAGAGATGCGAGTACGTGGTCACGTAGTCGCGGCCGTGACGGAGCTCGACGTGGAGCCCGTACCCCCCGCGCCGACCCGCGAACCGCACTTCGCCGTCGCCCGATGCCTGTACGGGCGTCCCGGCCGGAGCCACGTAGTCGACGCCGTCGTGATGCCGGGCGCGCCTCAGGATCGGGTGCACCCGGGTGCCGAATCGCGACGAGATCCGGGTGAACTTGAGCGGCGAGCGGAGGAACCGGCGCTTCAAGGATTGCCCGTCGCCGTCGTACCAGTCCTCGCGCTTCCCGTCCGCCGAGAACCGGAACGCCTCGAGCTTCTTCTTCTGTCCTTCGAGGCGCACGGCCTCGATCGACACCAGCTTGTAGGATCCGTCCGGGCGGACGTCGGCGGAGAAGACCGCGCCCACGCAGTCGCCGGCCCGTATGTCGTTGTAGAAATCCACCTGCGCCGCGAGCGCCTCGGCCATCAGCACGGCGAGCGAGGGATCCTCGCCGGCCCCGGTGATCGTTTCCCAGAGACTCCCCTCGACGCACGTCGAGAGCGTCCGGCTCGCGCGCGTGAACTCGGTCTCCTCGAGCGAGGCCGAGAAGCGGATCCCGGAGCGGCGGATCACCAGCCGGCGATCGCGGTCGATCCTGAGGTCGAGCCCGTTCAGCCGGCCGTCGGGCAGGAACGTGAACGTGTAGACCGCCCCCGGACGCAGGCTCCGCCAGGGGAAGAAGCTCATTCCGGCTTCGACGACGGGGTTCAGGTCCGCGGGATCGAGGTCGTGCTCCGACCATACGCCCGAGAGGGTCTGGCCGGGATTCAGGGTGTCGACGATGGCGGGGGGCGCCGGGGGCGCCGCCGTGACCGTCCTTGGAGCGGGGGGGCTCGGATCGCCGGCCAGCCACCAGGCCAGCACCGCGCCCCCCAGAGCGAAGAGGAATGCGGGGCGGGGCGGCTTCTTCCAATCCTCCATCAGCTCATCTGCCTCCGGATGAAAGCGGGGATCTCCAGGTCGTCCTTGCGCCTGTCGGCTTCGAGCTCGTAGACGTCCAGCAGGTCGTCGAGCCCGTCGCCTTGGTCGTCATCGTCGGTGCTGTCGAGCGCGACCTCCTCCGACTCGATGATCGGCACCATCTGCCGCGCGGCCCCGACGCGCGACGCGTAGGCCCCGACCTCGGCCGTCTCGAGCCTGGGCGTCTGTTTCCGCTCGCGCTCGACAGGCCGTGCCGCGACCCTGTGCCCACCGATGCCGGTGGCGATCACGGTGACCCGGATCTCTCCCTTGAGATCGGGATCGATGACGGCGCCGAAGATGATGTTCGCGTCCTCTCCGGCGGCGTCGTGGATCACCGAGGATACTTCGCTGACCTCGTGCAATGAAAGATCCGGGCCGCCCGTGATGTTGATCAGGACGCCGCTCGCGCCCGCGATCGACATGTCCTCGAGCAGCGGGCTCGAAATCGCCTCCTGGGCGCTCTCCAGGGCGCGGTTCTCACCGACCCCGTAGCCGGTGCCCATCAGGGCCTGGCCCATCTCCGTCATGATCGTCTTGACGTCGGCGAAATCTACATTCACGAGCCCCGTGACGGTAATCAGGTCACTGATCCCGCGCGTCGCGTTGAGGAGGACCGAGTCCGCCACGCGGAACGCTTCCTGGATCGTGGTGCCTTTCTCGACGACGTCGCGCAGGCGCTCGTTAGGTACCACGATCAGCGTGTCCACGACCTGCTTGAGCTCGTCGATCCCCTCTTCCGCGACCTGCAGCCGACGCCGACCCTCGAAATTGAACGGCTTGGACACGATGCCCACCGTCAACGCCCCACACTCGCGGGCGATCTCCGCCACGACCGGAGCCGCACCCGTCCCCGTGCCCCCGCCCATGCCGGCGGTGACGAACACCATGTCGGCGCCCTGGAGGGATTCGGCGACGTCGTCGCGATTCTCGACCACGGCTTCGCGGCCGACGTCCGGCTTGGAGCCCGATCCGAGACCGCGGGTGAGCGTGCGCCCGATCTGGATCTTGCGGTGCGCCTCCGAGCTCGAGAGCGCCTGCACGTCGGTGTTGATCGAGATGAACTCGACGCCGACCAGCCGCTCCTGGATCATCCGGTTCACCGCGTTGCCGCCCGCTCCGCCGACCCCCACCACCTTCATCCTGGCGAACTGCTCGTCCACCTCAGCCAGTTGGAACAACATGGACGTCTCCTCCTGCGCGTCTGGGTTCACGTGCCGCTTTTTCGACTTCGGTCCCGGTCAGGTTTCGAAGTGGATTGAAATACTCACGCATTTCATCATTTTCACAACACCCCCGCCGATTTTTCATTCGTTCTGTATCGCTCCGAGGGGCCGCTCAGGACGAGCCGATTTCAGAAATCGGCCGTCATCAGCGGCCCCTAAAAGAAGTCGTGGAGCCATTCCTTCATCCTCTCCAACACGCGGCTCCACAACGTGTCGTCGTCACCTCCCGTGAACCGGTTCTCTTCGCGGCCCGCGTCCTTCCCGTAGATCACCAGCCCCACACCGGTCGCGAAGCGCGGCTCGTCGACCGAATCGACCAGCCCGGTGACTCCCAGGGGCCGTCCGATGCGGACGGGCGCGTCGAGGATCCGCTCGCCCAGCTCGGCGGTTCCGGGCAGCGCCGACGCCCCGCCCGTCAGGACGAATCCCGCCGGGATCTTGTCGGTCCAGCCCGTCTTCTTGACGTCGGCCTTGGCGAGCGCGAGGATCTCCTCCATCCGCGGCTGGATGATCGAGGCGAGGAGCTCGCGGCTCACGCGGCGCTCGCCCTGGCCCGCCATGTGAGGCACGACGATCTCCTCCTCGGGATCGACCAGACTGGAAAGCGCGGCGCCATAGCGCTCCTTGATCCGCTCCGCGTCGCGTGCCGGCGTCCGCAATCCGATCGCGATGTCGTTGGTCACGCTGTTGCCGCCGAGGCCGATGACCGATGTGTGGCGGATCGATCCCTCGTGAAACAGCGCGATGTCGGTGGTCCCGCCGCCGATATCCACGAGCGCGACGCCGAGCTCGCGCTCGTCCTCGGTCAGGACTCCGTACGACGAGGCCAGCGGCTCGAGGACGAGGTCGCGAACCTGGTAGCCCGCCTGCTGGATCGCTTTCACCAGGTTCTGGGCCGAGGACACGGCGCCGGTCACGATGTGGACGTCGACCTCCATCCGGACCCCGGCCATGCCGGTCGGGTCCTTGATCCCCTTCTGATCGTCGACCGTGAATTCCTGCGGGAGAATGTGCAGGATCTCCCGATCCATCGGGATCGCGACCGCCTTGGCCGCGTCGATCACGCGACCGATGTCCGCTCGGGTGATCTCGACTCCGCCCCGTGAGACCGCGATCACCCCATGGCTGTTGATCGACCGGATGTGGTCCCCGGCGATGCCCGCGTACACGTTTCGCACCTCGACGCCGGCCATGAGCTCCGCCTCCTCGATGGCGCGTCCGATCGAGAGGACGGTCTTCTCGAGGTTGACGACGACGCCCCGGCGCAGTCCCTCGGACCGGCTCGTCCCCACCCCGACGATCTTGACGTTGCGGTCGGAATCGAGCTCGGCGATGATGCAACCGATCTTCGTCGTCCCGATGTCGAGACCAACCATGATGTTCTCTCGAGACATCCGGCCCCTTATCCTCTCTGAACCACGATCTGGTCCGGGAAACGCAGGTCGAGGCGCGTGAACGTCACGCCTTTCTGCTTGAGGTCCTGTAACACGTCGTCAACCCACGCCATCTTGTCGACGGGCGTGTCCCGCGCCAGCAGGACCTCTCCCGGAGCGTGCACGAGGCGCAGCGTGAGCGTCCCGTCGGCATCGATGTTCATGCTCGATATCTCGCGTGCGAGTTCGGGATAGCGCCGGCCGATCTCTGTCAGCCAGGAGACCGCTCCGGCCACGACCTCGTCGCGCACGCGGCCGCCGTGGGCGACCTCGGCGCGGCGGGACGCGCCGTCGACCTTGAGCACGGGCGCGTCCCATCGCGCGTGGAACGGGTTGATCGGTAGCACGAGCCCCGTGCCGTCGACCGGTGTCAGCCGCTCGAGCGCGAGAAGCGCGATCGGGCGCCGCTCGGTGATCTCCAGCGTCAGGCGGTTCGGAAACCCTCGCCGGAAGCGGGCGCTCTCGACGAAAGGATCCCTCCGCACTCGCAGCACGTAGGGGTCGAGCACCGACCAGTAGTGGAGCTCTTCTCCGATCAAGCCCGCCTCGGCCACCAGCACCGCGGGGTTCGTCACCTCGGCCCCCACGACCCGCACTTCCCGCACGAGGAACGGTCGCAGCCAGTCGCGCGCGTCGGCCATGCGGATCGCGTGGTAACCGGTGAACCCCAAGGCCACGGTCATGAGCGAGAGTCGCGCGGCGCGCTTCGCCTTCCGCCGGCGGAGCGCCACGCGCTCGCGGTCGACCCGCCGGTTCACGCGCGAAACCGAAGCCCGATGGTGGCGCCGCAGACGCCTCACGCCTCCCCCAGGAACGCGAGGTCGGACGGCGCGAAGCCGATCAGCCGGACCTCCGGCTGGAGGCGGACCCCGTATCGATCGCGAACCGCCTCGTACGCCGCCCGGACGCACGCGAGCGCATCCGCCGCCGTCGCCGCGCCGAGATTGACGATGAAGTTCGCGTGTTTCTCCGAGATCGCCGCGTCGCCCACGCGATATCCCTTGAGACCGACCGCGTCGATCAGGGCGCCCGCGGTCAGCCCCGTGCTCGACGCGCCCGACGGGTTGCGGAACGTGCTTCCCCACGACGGCCACTGGAGCGGCTGGGTCTCCCGCCGCGACGAGGAGAGCTCGCGCGCCTTTCTGTGGATCGCCTCGGCGTCTCCGCCCCGCACCCGGCATTCGGCCAGCGTCACGATCAGGTCACGCGGCAGGTTCCCGCGGCGGTAGGTCGGGCGCGCCTGGTCGCGTTCGATCCGCACGCGCTCCCCCGCCCACGTGATCCCTTCCGCCGCCTCCACCAGGTCCCAGGTCGAGAGCTCGCGCACGCCCGCGTTCATCACGACCGCTCCGCCGAGCGAGCCGGGCACGCCGGCGAGGAACTGGAATCCCTCCCAGCCGCGCCGGGCGGCCTCGCGCACGAGCCGCGGCGTGTAAATGCCGGCCTGAATGCGCGCCGTCCCCTTCGCGTCGTCGACATCGATCGCGTTGAAGTGCTCGCTCAGCTTGACCACCAGACCGTAGTCGCGTGCGTCGTTGATCAGGACGTTCGCCCCGCCGCCGAGGACGAAGACGTCATCGTCGGAGAGCGCCGCGTTTCGGCGGTACGCGACGGCCTCGAGCACGTCGTTCTCGCTCTCCGCCACGCACAGGACCCGCGCCACTCCGCCGATCTTGCAATACGTCAGCGGGGCGAGCGGCGCCTCCGGACGGCAGGCCCCGGGGAACCGCACCTCACGCGCGGGCGCCGTCATGGCTCACGCCTCCGTTGCGGGTCCGACGTGCGACGAGCTGCCTCGCCAGGTCGTCGATGTCCCCCGCCCCCAGCGTCACGATCAGGTCCCCCGGCCTCAGCGATGCCTCGACGACGTCGACGGCGTCCTGTCCCCCGGCGGTCTCGTCGGGCATGTAGCGGACCGGCGCGCCCGCCTTCCGCGCGGCCTCGCTGACCAGCCGCCCGCTGACGCCTTCGATCGGCCGCTCGCGGGCGGGATAGACATCGGTCACGAAGACGAGGTCGGCGGACGAGAGCGCGACGCCGAATTCACCCGCGAAGTCGCGCGTTCGCGTGTAGAGATGCGGCTGGAAGACCGCCACGACGCGGCGTTCGGGCCAGGCCGCCCGCGCGCCGGAAAGCGTGGCCGCGATCTCCGAGGGGTGGTGGGCGTAGTCGTCGACGATCATGAGGTCGTCCGCGCGGTACAGGATCTCGAACCGCCGCTCGACCCCGCGCACAGCCGCGAGTCCTTGGCGAATCGCCTCGACCGGCGCCTCGAGACGCCAGCCGACCGCGGCCGCGGCGAGCGCGTTCCGGACGTTGTGGACGCCGGGCATCGCGAGCCGGACGCGCCCCCCCTCGGAGCCGCCGAGCACGAGGTCGAACGCGATCCCGCTCGGATCCGCCGCGATATTCACGCCGCGCACGTCGGCGGACGCCGACGTGCCGAACGTCACGACCCCCACGCCTTCGGGCGCCGTCACGCGCCGGGCGCCGGGATCGTCGATGCCCAGGACCAGGGTCCCGCCGGTCCCGATCCGCCGCGCGAACTCGGCGAACGCCTCGCGAACGGCCTCGACCGTCCCGTAGATGTCGAGGTGATCGGCCTCCACGTTCGTGATCACCGCGATCTCCGGCGAGAGCGCGAGGAACGAGCGGTCGAACTCGTCCGCCTCGGCAACGAGCCAGGATCCGCCGCCGATCCGCACGTTCCCGTCGCGTCCGCGGATCCGGCCGCCCACGATCACCGTCGGGTCGATACCCGCGGCTTCGAGGACCGACCCGGTCATCGTGGTCGTCGTCGACTTGCCGTGGGTTCCCGCGACCGCGATCCCGCGCGCGCCGTCCATGATCGCCCCCAGGAGCTCGGCGCGGCGGATCACGGGGATCCCGCGCCCGGCCGCCGCGCGGCGCTCGGCATGGTCGACCGGGATCGCCGAGGAAACGACGAGCGCGTCGATTCCGTCGACGTGCGCCGCGTCGTGGCCCACGGTTACGCGCGCGCCCATCTCCGCGAGCCGGCGCGTCACGGCGGATTCACGCGAGTCGCAGCCGCTCACGTCGTGGCCGCGGTCGAGGAGCCATTCCGCGAGGCCGCTCATCCCGGCGCCTCCGATCCCCATGAGGTGCAGGCGGCGGCGCCCGCCGCGGAGGATGTCCGGGCGACCCGTGCTCA
Organism: Gemmatimonadota bacterium; assembly: GCA_036556305.1. Lineage (GTDB taxonomy): Bacteria > Gemmatimonadota > Gemmatimonadetes > JACCXV01 > JAHWKZ01 > JAICNR01. The sequence goes on along the minus strand of DATBJO010000055.1, from coordinate 3,347 downwards.
CGCGGCCTCCGCGAGCGCGAGCACGCGGTCGGCGACGACCCGCGCGGCGTCGGGCCGCGCCGCGCTCCGCGCCGCGGCCGCCATGCGCGCCCGGCGCGGGGGGTCCGCGAGGAGCCCGCCGATGAGGTTCGCGAGACGGCGCGCGGTCAGATCGCCCTCGGGCAGGACGATCGCCGCGCCTTTCGCCTCGAGGTCGCGGGCGTTGAACGTCTGGTGGTCGTCGGTGGCGTGGGGGTAGGGCACGAGGATCGACGGCAAGCCCCACGCGGTGACCTCGGCCAGGGTCATCGCCCCGGCGCGGCAAACGATCAGGTCGAGGTGCGGGTATACCGCGGCCATCGGCGAGAAGAAGGGCTCGATCACGAACCGGGGCGGGAACGACCGCGCGCCGAGGACGCGGGCGTGGTCCGCCGCTCCCGTCTGCCACACCAGGTTGAAGGCCGGCGCGTCGACGTCGGCCGCGACGCCGACGAGCGCGTCGTTCAGCGCCCGCGCGCCCTGGCTCCCGCCGAAGACGCCCACCGTCGGGAGCGCCGGGTCGAGTCGGTCCGCGAACGGCGCCGGGAGCGGGACCTGGGGCGCGATCGGGCTCCCGGTCACCTCGACCGCGGTCCGGGTCCCGAGCTCCTCGGCCGCGCTCTCGAACTGGACGCACGCGAGGTCCGCCCAGCGCGCGAGGAACCGGGTCGCCACGCCGGGCCGGCTGTTCTGCTCCTGGAGCAGGATCGGCCGGTGCGCCAGCGCCGCCGCCAGGACCGCGGGGGCCGAGGCGTAGCCTCCCGTTCCCACGACCACGTGCGGATCGAGCTCGGAGATGAGCCCCCGCGCCGCCGTGACCGCCGCGGCGAGCCGCGCGGGGAGCGCGGCGTTCCGCCACCACCGCGCGCGCTCGAGGCGCGGCGCGGCCAGGATCCGGAACGGGAGGCCCGAGCCCGCGTACACGTCGCGATCGGGTCCGCGGTCGCCGCCGACCAGCGTCACGCGCGCCGGCCGCGGCCGCGAGACGAGCTCGCGCGCGAGCGCCAGGGCCGGCGTCAGGTGCCCGCCCGTGCCGCCGCCGGCGATCATCACCCGCACGTCCGCCCCCGGGTCATGCCGCGCCACCCCACGCCCTCCCGCTGAAGAGACCGCGCACCCGGCTTTCGCGACGGCGCGGCACCGCGACCGCTTCGCGCGAAACGCTCATCACGATGCCCATGCCCGCGAGCTGCGCGATGAGCGCGGTGCCGCCGTAGGAGATGAAGGGCAGTGGGAGCCCGGTCGTGGGAAGCGCGGCTGTGGCCACGCCCATGTTGAGGAGCGCGGACAACAGCACCATCGTCGTGATCCCCGACGCCAGCAGGAACCCGAAGCCGTCCGGCGCGCGGCGCGCCGCGCGGTACCCGAGCGCGCCGAGATAGAGGAACGTCCCCAGGAGGACGAGCGTGCCCAGGAGCCCCAGCTCTTCTCCCACGATCGAGACGATGAAGTCGGTATGCGCCATCGGCAGGAAGGCGAACTTCTGCTTGCTGGAGCTGAGTCCCACGCCGAACCATCCACCCGACCCCAGGCTGATCAGCGACTGGTTGATCTGATAGGAGATGCCCTGCATGTCCTCGCCGCGATCGAGGAACGAGCTGATCCGCTGCATGCGGTACGGCTCGATCACCATGACGAGGATCCCGACCGGCACCGCCGCGGCCAGCATCCGGACCAGGAAGCGCGCCCGGACGCCGCCCAGCCAGAGCATCGCGCCGGTCAGCATCGCGACCACGCTGGCTCCCTTGAAGTCCGGCTGCAGGACGGCCAGGACCGCCATCAGGAGCGGCGCCGCCAGGACCGGCGCGAGGCCCTCCCAGCCGTCGTCGAGACGCGAGCCTTTGTTCATGATCGTGGCGGCAAGCCACACGATCAGCGCGAGCTTCGCGACCTCGATGGGCTGGAACGTGAACCCCGGCACGGCGAGCCAGCGGCTCGCCCCGTTGATCTCCGGGGTGAACCGCGCCGGAAGCGGTGCGATCAGCGCGGCCAGGAGAAGGAACGAGACCCACAGGAGGGGCTTCGCGAGTCGCGCCCAGATCCGGTAATCGAGCCGGGCCAGGACGAACATGACGACCACGCCGATCACGGCCTTGGAAAGCTGGCTCGCGGCGTACGCGGTGCTCGTGCCGAAGTGCGCGACCGAGAGGACCGAGCTCGCGCTGTAGACCATGACGAGGCCGAACAGGACGAGCAGCAGGACGCACGTCCGCAGCCGCGCGTCGACCGGCCCCCGCCTGGCGGACGGCCTCGCGGGCGGGGCCGGTTTGGCGCGCGCCGTCTCGCGGTTCCGCCGGACCCTCATCGGGGCACCTCCGCGGGCCGTCCGAGCCCGGCGACGAGCTCCCGAAACCGGTTCCCACGCTCTTCGAAGTTGGCGAACTGGTCGTACGACGAGCACGCCGGCGACAGCAGGACGACGTCGCCCGGCGCCGCGATCTCGGCCGCGCGCCGGACCGCCTGATCCAGCGTGCCCACCTTCTCGACCGGGGTCGAATCGCCCAGCTCGTCCGCGATCCGATCCGCCGCCTCGCCGATCGCCAGCACGCGCCGGCCGCGTCGCGCCAGCGCTCCCGCGAGCGGCGCGTACGCCGCGTTCTTGTGGCGCCCGCCCAGGATGACCACGAGCGGGGCGTCGAAGGCCTCCAGCGCGACCAGCGTCGAGTCCACGTTCGTGGCCTTGGAATCGTTGACGAACCGCACGCCGCCGATCTCGGCGACCGTTTCGAGACGGTGGGAGACGCCCCGGAACTCCGCCAGCGCGGACCCGATCGCCGCCCGCGGGACCCCCATCAGGGAGCCCGCCACGGTCGCCGCGAGCGCATTCTGGAGGTTGTGCGCACCGGGAATGGCGAGCGACGCGACGGGGATCACCGGGCCCGCGTCGGCCTCCCCGGCGAGCGCGATCCATCCGCCCTCGACGTGGGCGCCGCGCTCGACCGGCTGTCGACGGTGGAAGAAATGGCATTCGACCGAGCGGCCCGGGTTGAACGACTCCAATCCGGGGTCCTCGGCGTTCAGGCACAGGTGGTCTCCGGCCCCCATGTTCTCCGCGATCCGCGCCTTGTCCGCCGCGTACGCGGCCATCGAATCGTAGACGTCGAGGTGATCGGGGGTGAGGTTCAGGACGACCGCCACCCGCGGCCGGAAGGTGTCGATCCGAGCGAGCTGGAACGAGGAGACCTCGATCACGTACCACTCCAGCCCCGACTCCTCGAGGACCGCCTCGGAGAAGGCGCGGCCGATGTTCCCGGCCACGCCCACCCGGATCCCGCCGGCCCGCGCGACCTCGCCCAGGAGCGCCGTCGTCGTCGTCTTCCCGTTCGTGC
>DATBJO010000054.1:0-28560 GCA_036556305.1 Gemmatimonadota bacterium | reverse complement strand
TCGTCCGGGCACTGCTTCCCGAGCGCGAAGTTCTGCGGCGCGCCGAAGGGCACGTTCGTCTGGAATCCGTCGTTGTTGCCGACGCAGAAGCCCCATGGAGCGTTCGTCTTCTGGCAGAAGAACACCATGAGCGGCAACAGGTAGAGCAAGCTCCTCACGCGAAGCATTTCCTTCATGGTTCCTCCCGGTCCGGTCATCCGGTGACAGGTGCGAGACCCTGGGTTTCCGGGACGCTATCATGCGGACCCGGCATTGTCAACTGAGGCAGAAACCTCCCCGCCAGCCTCATGCTGGAAGAATCGTGCCATTCCTCCCCAAGGGGAGCGTCACGCCACGCCTCGCTCCGCGGCGACGGAAAAATGAGGACGTCCCTCAGAAAACGCGCAGGCCGGATGGGGGAGGCCTCCGCGCATCCGAACGACGACTCGACGACCATCATCCCCGCTGCACCGCGGATTGTCAATTCAAAAAAAAAGCGGGGGCGCTCGGTCGCGCCCCCGCTCACGTTCCGCCTTCCGGAGAGTCGGCCTAGTACATGTCCCCCATGCCGCCACCGGGCATGGCCGGGGCCTTCTCCTCCTCCGGCTTCTCCGTGACGACCGCCTCGGTCGTCAGCAGGAGTCCCGCGATCGACGCCGCGTTCTGGAGCGCCGTCCGGGACACCTTCGTCGGGTCGATGACGCCGGCTTCGAGCATGTCCTCGAACTGCATCGTGGCCGCATTGAAGCCCCACGTCTTCTTCTCCGACTTGATCTTCTCGACGTACACCGCGCCCTCGAGTCCGGCGTTCTGGATGATCCACTTCGCCGGCTCCTCGAGCGCCTTCTTCACGATGCTGACGCCGAGCTGCTCGTCCTCGTTCGCGAGCTCGAGCTTGTCGAGCGCCTTGATCGTGCGCAGGAAGGCCACGCCGCCGCCGGGCACGATGCCCTCTTCCACGGCCGCGCGGGTCGCGTGCAGCGCGTCCTCGACGCGCGCCTTCTTCTCCTTCATCTCGGTCTCGGTCGCGGCGCCGACGTTGATCACGGCCACGCCGCCGGAGAGCTTCGCCAGGCGCTCCTGGAGCTTCTCCTTGTCGTAGTCCGAGGTCGTCGTCTCGACCTGCTGCTTGATCGCCTTGATCCGGCCCTGGATGTCGTCCGCCTTCCCGGCGCCGTCGACGATCGTCGTGTTGTCCTTGTCGATCACGACGCGCTTGGCGCGGCCGAGGTCCTTCAGCACGACGTTCTCGAGCTTGAAGCCAACCTCTTCGGAGACGACCTGGCCGCCGGTCAGGACCGCGATGTCCTGCAGCATCTGCTTGCGGCGGTCACCGAAGCCCGGCGCCTTGACGCCCGCGACCTTGAGCGTGCCGCGGATCTTGTTGACGACCAGGGTCGCCAGCGCCTCGCCCTCGATGTCTTCGGCGATGAGGAGCAGCGGACGGCCGCTCTGAGCGACCTTCTCCAGCACCGGGAGCAGGTCCTTCATCGTCGAGACCTTCTTGTCGTGGATCAGGATGTAGGGGTCCTCGAGCTCCGCCTCCATCTTGTCCGGATTCGTGACGAAGTACGGGGACAGGTACCCGCGGTCGAACTGCATGCCGTCGACCGTCTCGAGATAGGTCTCGAGGCTCTTCGCCTCCTCGACCGTGATCACGCCGTCCTTGCCGACCTTCTCCATCGCGTCGGCGATCAGCTCGCCGATCTCCGAGTCATTATTGGCGGAGATGGTGCCGACCTGCGCGATCTCCTTCTTCCCCTTCGTGGGCGTCGAGAGCTTCTTCAGCTCGCTGACGACCACGTCCACCGCCTCGTCGATCCCGCGCTTGATGCTCATCGGGTTGACGCCCGCGGTCACGGACTTCAGTCCCTCGCGGAAGATCGCCTGGGCGAGGACGGTCGCGGTCGTGGTTCCGTCACCCGCGATGTCGGAAGTCTTCGACGCCACTTCCTTGAGCATCTGGGCGCCCATGTTCTCGACGGCGTCCTCGAGCTCGATCTCCTTGGCCACCGTCACGCCGTCCTTCGTCACCGTCGGCGAACCGAACTTCTTGTCGAGGACGACGTTCCGGCCCTTGGGGCCGAGCGTCACCTTGACCGCGTCCGCCAGCTGGTCGATCCCCCGCTTCAGGCCCGAGCGCGCCTGGGCGTTGAACTTCAGCTCCTTAGCCATGTCCTGCTGCCTCCTTGAATTTGGATCGTCGGGCGGGTCGTCAGACCGTCGCCAGGATGTCGCTCTCGCGCAGAATCAACAGCTCTTCTCCATCGACCGTCACCTCGGTGCCGGAATACTTGCCGTACAGCACCCGGTCGCCTTTCTTCACTTCCGGCTTGATGCGCTCGCCGCTCTCCGCCACCTTGCCCGGTCCGACGGCGACGACCTTGCCTTCCTGCGGTTTCTCCTTGGCGGTGTCGGGGATGATGATCCCGCCCTTCTTCATCTCCTTCTCCTCGAGCGGCTTCACCACGACCCGGTCCGCCAGCGGGTTCAGCTTCACGGTCATCTGCACTTCCTCCTGAGCGTGAGGTTCACTTGACTGCGCATGTCCCTGGATGGCACCACGCCGGTGCCCATCGGTCGAGAATGGCTCTGGCACTCAGAGCCAAGGACTGCTAACAACGTACGCGGCCGGGCGCCGGGCGTCAAGCCCGATCTCGCCCCGATCCCTGCCACGATGACATACGGGGGGCGGACACCCCTTGCTCAACGCAATCGCCGGGCCGAACGCCTCCCCTGTCTGACTGGCAGGAACGAGCGACTCCTCACGCCGTGGCGGGGTGGAGCCGGTCGTGCCCCCAGCCGATTCCCTTGAGCGTCAGATCCGGGTCGAGGACGTCGATGCTCGCGCAGCGCTCGGCGAAGCGGGCCGCGAGCCCGCCGGTGGCCACGACGCGGGCGCCCGGTTCCCACTCGGAGCGGATCCGGTCCACGAGGCCGTCGACGAGCAGGGCCGTCCCGTGGTAAAGGCCGATCTGCAGGTTCTCGACGGTCGTCCGGCCGATCACCGTGGCGGGAAACCCGAACGCGATGCGTGGCAGGAGGGCGGTGCGGGAAAAGAGGCTCGCGGCCGCCGTCTCGACGCCGGGCGCGATCGCGCCGCCCAGGAACGCGCCGTCTTCGGCCACGACGTCGAACGTCGTCGCGGTGCCGAAGTCGACCACGATCGCCGCGCCCGGATAGGCGAGGTGCGCGCCGAGGGCGTTCGCGACGCGGTCCGCGCCGACGCGCTCGGGTTCCTCGACGTCGAGCCGGACGCCGAGCGCCGGCGACCAGCGGAACTCCCGCAGGACGATGCCCAGATGCCGCTCGGCCGCCTGGGCGAGGACGTCCGTGAAAGGCGGAACCACGGACGCGGCGCAGAATCCTCCGAGGGACGACGCGCCCCCGGGGATCGCCTCGAGGAGAGCCCGCAGGAGCGCGCCGGTCTCGTCCGCCGTGCGGCCCGGGTCCGATCGGATGCGCCAGCGGCGGAGGATCGCGCCCCCGGAGTCGCGGACGCCGAGGGCGGTCTCCGTGTTTCCGATGTCGGCGAGGAGCAGCATGGGCGCCAAAGATAACCGCCGGAGAGGAGCGCGCTCAGAGAGGCCGGACGCGGCGCGCCCGCCCGCTCGCGATCCGCGTCTCGCCCTTCTCCTCCAGGAGCCGGAGACGGCCCTCCGGGTCGATCCCGAGGTAGGCTCCCGTCCGCGGCCCGCGGGTCGCGAGCGCGCCGGCTTCCTCGACGATCAGCGGGGTCCCGGGCGCGAGCGCGTCGTATCGGGGCCAGTCCGCGAGCCGCGCGGCCAGGCCTCCGGACCCGTCCGCGAGCACCGCGAGAACGGCGTCGATCAGGAGCGCCGCGACCGTCTCGGCCCCCGGCCAGGCCGGCCAGTGACTTCGGAGGTCCGTCGCGGCGGGCTCCATGCCTCGCGGCGCCGCGATCAGGTTGACGCCGAGACCGACGTGCAGCTCCCCCGGCCGCCTTGCGGGCCGCACGGCCAGGAGTCCGGCCCACTTCTCCCCGTGCAGCCATCCATCGTTCGGCCATTTGCAGCGCACGTCGGGCCCGCCCGCGGCCCGGATCGCGCGGGCCCACTCGACCTGGATCGCCGCCAGGAGCGTCGGCGCGAGAGGCGGATCGCCGTCGGGCCAGCGGATCGTGGCGTAGAGGTTGCCGGGAGGGCTCTCCCAGATCCGGCCGTGACGACCGCGCCCCGCCGTCTGGCTCTCGGCCCGATGGACCGCGGGCGGCGGACCCTCGTCGAGGAGCGCCGCGGCCATCGTCGAGTCGATCCTCCCGTGCTCGACGACCCGCACGCCCGACCTCTCCGCCAGCGCGGCGCTCACGTCGCCTCGATGAGGCACGTCAGGTCGAGCGCCGGAGCCGAATGGGTCAGGGCGCCGACCGAGATCCAGTCGACGCCCGTCTCGGCCACCGCCCGCACGGTGGCGAGCGTCACGTTGCCGCTCGCCTCGACCCGCGGCGGCGTGTCGATCGACCGGATCCGGCGCACGGCGCGCGCGAGCTCCTCGACGCCGAAGTTGTCGCAGAGGATCCGATCCGGGCGGTGTCCGGACGCCAGGACGGCCTCGACGTCGGCCAGCGAACGGACCTCGATCTCGACCGGCACCCCTTCGCGCCGGGCGGCGAGGACCGCGGCGAGCGCGGCGTCGATGCCGCCGGCTCCGGCGATGTGGTTTTCCTTGATCAGGTAGGCGTCGTGAAGCCCGAACCGGTGATTGAGGCCTCCTCCGTCCCGGACCGCGGCCTTCTCCAGCGCCCGCCAGCCGGGCGTCGTCTTTCGCGTGTCCACGATCCGGGCGCCCGTCCCCTCGACGGCCGCGACGAACCGCGCGGCGAGCGTCGCCACGCCGGAGAGGCGCTGGAGAAAGTTGAGGGCGGTCCGCTCCGCGACGAGGAGCGCGGCGAACGCGCCGCGCGCCGTCGCCACGAGATCGCCAGTCACGACGGGCGCTCCGTCCCGCCGCGCGAGATCGAGGCGCACGGCCGCGTCCACCTGCCGGTACGTCTCCACCCACGCCGCGGTCCCCGACAGGACGCCCGGGACCCGCGCGATGACCCGCGCCCTTCCCCCGCGATCCGGCGGAACCGTGGCCGCGGTCGTCACGTCGCCGCTCCCGACGTCCTCGGCGAGCGCGGCCCGCACGAGATCGGAGAGCGCGAGCGGCGCGCCGAATCCCGACGCTGCGTTCACGCGCCCAGCCACACCCATGCGCCGAAGGCCGCGGCGGCGGCGAGGCAGTACCATCCGAAGAGGGAGAACCGGCGCCCGGCCAGCGTTCGGAAGACGAGCATGATCGCCGCGATCCCGGAGCCGAACGCCGCGATCCATGCCGCCAGATACGCCGCGCCGTCCCCGACCCCGGTCCTCTGAATCTCGCCGGCCTGGAGGACGACCGCTCCGGCGATCGCGGGCACGCTAAGCAGGAACGAGAACTCGGCCGCCGCCGCCGGCGCCAGCCCGAGCCAGCGCCCGGTCACGATCGTCGCGCCGGACCGGCTGATCCCCGGAAGGATCGAGACCATCTGCGCGCAGCCCATCCACCAGGCGTGCCACCACGAGGGCTCAACGGTCTCCGGCCTGTCCGCGGGGATCGCGTCGAGCGAGAGGAGCAGCGCGCCGGTCACGACCAGCGTGACGACGAGGAGCCCCAGGTCCGCGAACGTGCTCTCGAGCTGGGTCTCGAAGAGAACCCCCGCGAGTCCGGCCGGTATCGTGCCCACGAGGATCTTCCCCGCATACGACCACGATCCCCGCCGGACCAGCTCGACGATTCGCCTGCGGAAGTAGATCAGGACGGCCAGCAGGGTCGCGCCGTGCACGAACACGTCGAAGGCAACGCCCGGCTCGTTCAAGCCCAGCAGCTCCTCGCCCATGACGAGGTGGGCGCTCGAGGAGACGGGCAGGAATTCGGTGAGACCCTGGACGAGCCCGAGGAGGACCGCGTCGACGACGGTCATCCGGACACCGCGCGCCACGCCGCGACGATCGCGGGGACCGCCTGGGCGGCCGGTACGGGCCGGTAAGCGCCCTGGTTCCGGAACCAGGTCGATTGCCGCTTGGCGTACTGCCGCGTCACGACCCGGATCGCCTCGATCGCCTCCTCCCGTGTCCGCTCGCCGGCGAAGGCGGGCCACCACTCGCGATATCCGATCGTGTCGAGACCGGGGTCCTCGAGCGACCACCCCGCCTCCCACAACCGCCGCGCCTCGTCCTCGAGTCCCGCCGCCAGCATCGCGTCCAGCCGCCGATCGATCCGTTCGACGAGCTCCGCGCGGTCACGCTCCAGGCGGAAGGCGAGGTGGGGCCGGACCTCCCCCGCGCCGACCTGGAGCGCGGAGAGCGGCTCGCCGGTCATGAACCACACCTCGAGCGCCCGATCGACGCGCTGCCTGTCACCCTCCTCGAGGCGGTCCGCCGACACCGGATCAACGCGCAGGAGCGCGCTGAAGCGCTGGGTCGGAGGAATCGCGCCGACCTTCGCGCGGGCCGCCTCCCGCTCGCCGGCCACCACCCCCGCTTCGATCGGGTCGAGGGCTCCCGCGAGCGCCGCCAGGTAGAGGCCCGTTCCGCCGCAGACGACGGCGACGCGGCCGCGCGCTCGAATCGCGTCGATCGCGGCTCCGGCCTCCACGGCGAAATCCCCCGCCGTCCAGCGCTCGCCGATCGCGACGACGTCGAGGAGGTGATGCGGCACGCGCGCCCGCTCGTCGGCGGGCGGCTTCGCGGTTCCGATCTCGAGACCGCGATAGACCTGGCGCGAGTCCGCGACGACGATCTCGCCGTTCAGCCGCTCTGCGAGCTCGAGCGCGACCGCGCTCTTGCCGACCCCGGTCGGGCCGCCGATCACGAGATACTCGGCGCGCCCCTCGAGCGCCGGACCCATTCAGTGTCTCCCGAAGTGGCGGTCGAGCTCGTCGAGGCCGATCTGGAGGACCGCCGGCCGGCCATGGACGTCGTCGTACGGCAGCCGGGTCGCGAACAACCGGTCGATCAGCTCGGCCATTTCCTCGCGCGCGAGGGGCGAGCCCGCCTTGATCGCCGCCTTGCAGGCGAACGTGCGGGCCACGCGCTCGTGCTGGTTCATGTCCGCGCTCCCGCGTCCCGGCTCGGCGAGGTCGTCGAGGAGTCCCGCCAGCGCTTCCTCCGGATCGAAGGCGTGACGGAAGGCGGGCACGGCGGAGACCGCCACCGCGTCCCCGCCGAAGGGCTCGATCTCGAATCCGAGCCGCCCGATCATCCCGTCGTAGCTCTCGAGAGTCGAGCGCTGGAGGGGAGTCAGATGGAGGACGAGCGGAAACAGGAGCCGCTGCGCGGCGCGCTGGCCCCGCCGCAGGTCGCCGATGATCTCCTCGTAGAGAACGCGCTCGTGGGCCGAGTGCTGGTCGATGACCGCCAGCCCGCGGCCCGTTTGAGCGAGGATGAAGCGGTCGTGGAGCTGCCAGAGTCCGGCCTCGACCGCGGCGCGGTCGAGGTCGGCGACGGCGGCATCGATCGCAGGCTCCCGATCCCCCGACCGGGCCCGCGACACGAAGAGCGCCAGCTGGTCGGGACCGGGAGCCGTCGGCGGGAGCGGCTCCGCGACGCGGGCGGGCGCGCGGCCGGCGCGGCGGAGGCCGAGGCCCGCGCCGGGGCCCCGCGCGACGTACGGCGGGATCGCCACCGGACCGGCTCCCAGGGCGGCGCGGACCGCCTCCTCGACGACGGCGGCCACCGCCGCGGGATCGCGGAAGCGCACCTCCCTCTTGGCCGGATGGACGTTCACGTCCACGGCTCGGGGGTCGATCTCGATCCGCAGGAAGACATCGGGCCACGTCCCCGCCGGGAGAGTCGACCGGTACCCGCCGAGCGCCGCGCGAAGGACCTCGGCGGCGTCCACGGGCCGGCCGTTGACGAACACGAACTGTCGCCGCCGGCTCGCACGGGCGCCGACGGGGCGCTGGGCAAGGCCTTCGACGGCGACTCCGTTCGCTTCGAGTCGGGGAACGTCGAGGAACGTATCGGCGTACGCGGCGTCGAACAGCGCCGCCAGCCGCTCGCGCAGCTCTCGCGCGGGGGCCAGCGAGAGGATGGAGCGCGGCCCGTGGGTCGCGCTCCAGCCCACGTCGATGCGTCCGAGCGCGTGCTCCGCGAGGCGCTGGACGAGGTGCGCCTGCTCGGTCGCGTGAGACTTGAGGAAGCGCTTTCGCGCCGGTGTGTTGTAGAACAGCCGCCGGACGTGCACGGTCGTGCCGGGCGCGCGCGCGATCCGATCGACGTCGGCGACCCGTCCCCCCTCGACGCGGACGAGCGTGCCTTCGCCTCCCACCGGAGAGGTCTCGAGGATCATGTGGCTGACGGCGGCGATCGAAGGCAGCGCCTCGCCGCGGAAGCCGAGCGACGCGATCCGCCCCAGGTCCTCGATGCGCTCGATCTTGCTCGTCGCATGACGCTCGAGCGCCGCGAGCGCGTCGTCGCGATCCATCCCGTGGCCGTCATCGGCCACCGAGATCCGTTCCCGCCCCGCGCCCTCGAGCGTCACCTCGATGCTCTTCGCCCCGGCGTCGAGCGCGTTGTCGACGAGCTCCTTGAGGACCGAAGCGGGCCGCTCGACGACCTCGCCGGCGGCGATCTGGTTCACGATTCCGTCCGGGAGCACCCGGACGCGCGAGCCGCGGATCATGATCGGCGACTCGGGGGGCACGCGGATGCAGCCGTCACGGCATCACGAACGTGTGCTCCGGGTGCCGCACGACCAGGACCGCGCAGGGCGCCTTCTTGACGACCTTCTCGGCGGTGGACCCGAACAGCGTCTCGGACAGCCCGCTCTGGCCGTGACTCCCGATGACCAGGACGTCCGCTTCGAGCTCGCGCGCGGCGCGGACGATCTCGACGAACGGCTTTCCGCGCCTCACGTGGGTCGTCACGTCGGTGCCGAGACCGGCGTCCCGCACGAGATCCGCGAGCGCGATCCGGGCGTTGCTCTCGAGCTCCTCGAAGACGTCGCGGGACGGGAAATGCTTGAGGTTGAAGCTCTCCCAGTACGCGAACTCCTCGACGACGTGCAGCAGGTGGAGGCGCGCGTGCTCCGCCGAGGCGAGCGCCGCGGCGTGCCCCGCGCCTTCACGGGCGGTCGGGGAGAAGTCCGTGGCGAGCAGGACGTTCCGGTACGGAATCATGGGCTACGGGATCCGGGCGGAGGAGGCGATTCGTCCGAAGGCGACCCGCGGAAGCGATCCCGCGGCTGACGTCAATCTAAGGGCACGATACGATCGGGGGCCACCCAGCCCGCCGGAAGATCGGCGGCGCGCACGCGCCAGCCGTCCGCCTCGCGCCCGAGCACTCGAACCAGCGCGCCTTCCGGAAGCGCGGCGATCACCTCGCCGCCGGGCGCGGCGAGAAGCTCGGCGCCGGCGAGCGCGATCGCCCCGTCCGCCCGCTCGATCGTCCACGCGTGGAGCGCCGCCGCGAGCCCGAGGGCGGCCGCGAGCGCCGCGGCGGTCGCCGATGCTCCCGTGACCATGCGTCCGCTCCCGCGGGCGCGCGCGAGCGCGATCGCGCCGACCGTCAGCCAGCTCGCCGCGAGGAGCCCCGCGAGAAGCTCGTCCAGCCGCACGAGCCCCAGCGCACGCGCGACCGGGCCGCTCCTGGCGGGACGTCCGAGCTCGATCCAGAGCCGCTCCGCGTCTTCCCGGATCGCGCCGTTCCGCGGCGCGAGGGCGAGCGCGTCCGCGTAGCGGGCCAGCGCTTCGCCGCGGCGTCCCAGGCGCCAGAGCGCCGCCGCGCGATCGGCGTCGAGACGCGGATCGTCGTGACGGGCGGCGACGGCCTCGTAGCCGCGGAGGGCGCCGTCCAGGTCGCCCGCGCGGTACGCCTCGTTCGCGGCGGCCCAGACGGCCGCCGGCGACATGGAATCCGCGGTCGCCTGCGCGGCATGCGCGGCGTGCGGCGCAACCGCCCCGCCGGCGAGGGCGAGCGCCGTCCAGAGACCCGCCGCACCCGAGGTCCGGCGCGCGGCGGTCGACTCGGCGCGCAGGCGATCGGCGAGGCGATCGAGCTCGCCGACCGCACGCTCGATCCCGATGCCTCCGTAGCGCACGCCGTCGAGCGCGGAGCGCGCGGCCTCGGCCGCCGTGATGACGCCCCGGCCCGCCCCGCGGCGCTCGAGACGCGCCCGCCGTTCCTTCGGCGGCAGTCCCGAGAGCACGACGTCGTACCGGCTCTCCAGCGCGCGCTCGACGGCGCGGGCCGCGGCCTCGGCGGCCGTGGAGCCCTCCGCCTGGAGCTCCCGCCGCGCGGCGGCGATCCTCTCGGCCGCGCGCTCCGCGTTCCCGCTTCCCGCCGCCCGTGGTCGGCGCTTCCACGCCGCGAGCGCCATCCAGGCGAGCCAGGGGGCCGCGACCGCGGCCCAGTAGATCGGCGTCGACGCGAGGCCCCTCGGCCGGGGACGCCGCGGCTCCCGCGCTTCCCACAACGTCGGCCGCGCGGGTCCCGTCGGCGCCGACGACGCGGACGCCGGCGATCCCGGCCGCACGACCAGCTCCCCGAGCTCCAGCGTGTCGACCACGTAGACGCCTTCGTCGGGATCGAAGTAGGGCATGCGCGCGGCGCCGAGATCGAGGCTCCCGCCGTCCCGGGGCACGAGGATCCAGCGGAACGTCGCCTCGCCGCCCAGGCGCGCGCCGTCGATCTCGGTTTCGGTCTCGACGCTCGGCGCGCCGACGTCGATGCCGGGCCAGTCCGGCAGCTCGGGCGCGTCGACCGTGGCCGGATTCCCGTCTCCGCGCACGGTGAGCGCGAGCTCGATCGGGGATCCGGCGGTCGCGCGCGGCGCGGGCAGGCCGCCGGATATCGAATACCGGCCGACCGCGCCGCCGAACCCGGCCGGCGCGCCCGCCGGCAGCTCGTCGACGGTCACGACCAGCGGATCGGTCGCGAGCACGCGCGGTCGGCCCGGCTCCCACCAGCGATCGGGATCCGGCTGGACGACCCGGACGCGCGCCGGTCCGATCTCGGCCCGCCCGGGCCGGAGCGGAAAGAGCGCGTAGCGGAAGCGCTGCACCTGGTAGGTCCGGCTCCCGACGCGCTCGCTCGAGATCTCTGGCGTGCCGGACAGCTCGACCCGCCAGAAGCCCGGTGTCTGCGGCGGATCGTAATCCGGACTCTCGGCGAGCGGCGTCGCGGGATCGTGATAGAAAGAGAACGTCAGCGTCACCTGCTGTCCCGTCCACGCGCGCGGACGGTCCACGCGGGCGGAGACGAAGATCGGCGGCGCGCTTCCGGGCGCGCGGCCCGCCGCCGGAGCCTCCGCGTCGCCGACGACGAGGAGGACGAGCGGATCGCTGCGGCGCGTCGCGGCCCCGATCCGGACGGAGATGGGATCGATGCGGACGGTTCCCGGCTCGATTCCGCGCAGCGTGTACCGGAAGACCGTGCTCCGTCTCACGTCGAGGCCGTTCATCTCGACCCGCGATTCGCGCGCGCGCCCCACGACCGCGACCTGCGCGGGAAGCTCGGGGAGAGCGGGCTCGTCGATCCGGCCGCTCACGCCGTCCAGCTCGACTTCGATCGTGAGCTCGGCGATCCCGCCGACGGGGACGAGGCGCGGCTCGATCGTGGCGCTCACCTCCTGGGCCGGCGCGATCGCGGTCGAGAGCAGGATCCCGACCACGGCGGGCAGGAGCGCGGCCGCCGCCAGGACGCCGCGGCGCACTACCAGCCCGGCCTGCGGGGCTCGCCCGCGCGGCGGTCTTCCTCGCCCCGGGCCAGCGCTTCCCGCTCCTGCGCCGCGAGGGCGTCGAGCAGGCGCTCGGCCTGCGAGCGCGACATCGGGCGCGCGCCTTGATCGCCCCCCGTCGACGGCGGTTGAACGCCGCGACCTCCGCCGCCTCCTCCCCCGCCCTCGCCACCACCGCCACCCCCCGCTCCCCCTCCTCCGCCCCCGCTCTGCTCGCGCTTCCGCAGCGCGAGCTCCAGGTTGTGCTTCGCGTCCCGATCGGCGGGATCGCGCAGCAGGGACTCGCGGTACGCGCCCACGGCGGAGTCCCAGTAGCGCTGGCTTTCCCCGGGCCGCGCGGCGTCGGCGTGCTCCGCGATCCGGTAGCGCGCGTTCCCCGCGTTGTACCATGCTTCGGAGGCGCGGTCCGGACCTCCGGCGGTGCGGGCCGCCACGGCCCAGCTCGCCGCCGCTTCGCGGTACTCGCCCATCCGGTAGGCGGCGCTCGCGCGCCCGTACGCGTCCGCCGGGTCGGCGTCCCCGGCCCGGTCGGCGCCGCGCCAGGCGAGGAGCGCCTCCCGGTAGCGCCCGTCTTCGTACAGCTCGCGCGGCGAATCCGCCTGACCCATGGCCAGCAGGACGAGCGCGACGGCCACCGCGAGCGCGGGCTCGAGCCGGCGCGCGCCCCGCCGATCGCGGAGGCGGAGCGCCGCCTCGCCGCCGAGGCAGAGGAGCGCGAGCGCCAGCGGCCAGCGGTACCGATCCGCCTTCCGCTCGCCTGCCGGCCCCGCTGCTGCGCCGGCGTCGAGCGCGCGCAGGCGCGCCAGGACGGGACCCAGGTCCGCGGGATCGGAGGCGACCTCGACGTACGCGCCTCCGCTCCCCGAAGCCAGCTCCTCGAGCGGCTCGCGCTCGAGCCTGGTGACGACCTCGACTCCCTCGTCGATCAGGAAGCCGCCCTGCGCCGGGATCCGCGCCCCGGCCTCCGTGCCGATCCCGACCGCGTCGACTTCGACCTCCCGCTCGCGCGCCGCCGCCACGGCCGCGCTCACGCCTCCGGTCTGGTCCTCGCCGTCCGACAGGATCACGATCGCCTGGCCCGCGCCCGGCTCCGGCCCGAAGGCGTCGAGCGCGACCGCGACCGCGTTCGGCAGGTCCGTGCTCGGGTCGCTGATCCAGTCCGGTCCCGCGGACCCCAGATAGAGCTCGAGCGCGTCGTGATCGCGGGTCAGGGGCACGACCAGGGACGCCTCTCCGGCGAAGACGACGAGCCCCGCCTCGGCGGCGGGGAGCCCCCCGAGGAGCTGACGAACGGCGAGCCGCGCCCGATCGAGCCGGGACGGCGGGACGTCCCCGGCGAGCATCGAGCGCGAGACGTCGACCGCGAAGACGACGTGCTGGCGGACGGCGGGCGCCGGCACCGCCTCGAGCCCCCACTGCGGACCGGCCGCCGCGACGCAGAGCGCCGCGAGGCCGAGCGTCAGCAGGATCCCGCGCAACGCGGGACGTCCCGCGGGCAGGTGCTGCGTCCGCGCGCGCACGTCGGCTTCGGCGAACGTCTCGAGCGCCCGCCGGCGGCGGCGGAGCGACCACAGGATCGCGAGCGCGGCGACCGGGACGATCGCGAGCGCCCACAGCCACTCGGGGCGGGCCCACGTGATCGCGCTCCACGCGATCACGGCAGCCTCCGGAAGAGCGTCCCGCGGAGGGCGCCCTCGGCGACGACCAGACCCAGCGCGACCGCCAGCACCCAGCCGTAGCGGTCGAGGCGCGTGACGGGGCGGCGACCCGAGAGCGGCGAGCGTTCGAGGCGATCGATCTCCGCGTACACGTGCGAGAGCGCCTCGGGATCGGTGGCCCGGAAATAGCGCCCCCCCGTGCGCGCGGCGATCTCGCGCAGGATGTCCTCGTCGATGCGCACCACGACCCTCACGTAGCGCCGCCCGAAGCGCGGGTCGTCGAGGAGGTAGGGCGCCTCGCCGGTCGTGCCGACGCCGATCGTGTAGACCCGGACGCCGAGCGCCTGCGCGGTCTCCGCCGCCGTGAGCGGATCGATCTGCCCGGCGTTGTTCACCCCGTCGGTCAGGAGGATCACGATCTTGCTCTTCGCGTCCGAAGCCCGGAGCCGGTTGACCGCGGTCGCGAGCGCGGTGCCGATCGCGGTTCCTTCCGCGAGTCCGCCGATCGCGATCCTCTCGATCGAGCCCCGCACGGCCTGGTGATCGAGCGTCAGCGGGGCCTGGGTCACGGCCTGCCCCGCGAACGTCACGAGGCCCAGGCGATCGCTGGCGCGCTCCTCCACGAAATCGATCGCCGCCTGCTTGGCGACCTCCAGGCGGTTGCGGGGCTGGAAGTCCTCCGCCTTCATGCTTCCGGAAGCGTCGAGCGCGAGCACGATGTCGATCCCGGAGGTCGTGAGCGGGCGACCGGCGGCGAGCTCCTGCGGACGCGCGAGGGCGAGGACCATGCCCGCGAACGCGGCGGCCCGGAGCGCGTCAGGCGCCCAGCGGAGCCGCTCGCGCCAGGTGCGCGGCAGGCTCCCGGCGCGGGCGAGCGCCGGCAGGACGAGCGCGCGCCGCCTCCGGCGCCTCGCCCACCACCAGGCGAACGGCAGCGCCACGAGGAGCGCGAGCCAGGCGGGGTCGGCGAGGGTCCAGCTGAGGCTCACGACGCCGCCTCCTCCCCCGGTTCCAGAGCCGGGGGCTGGCGGGCCCCCTCCGCGCCTTCGAGCCAGTCCAGCGCGCGCGCGGCCAGTCCGGGGATGCGGCCCGGGAGCGGCGCGAGGCGCGCGTACTTCGCGAGATCGATCTCGGTCATGAGCGCCCCCAGCGCGGGCCGGTCTCCGGCCAGCGGCTCGGGAAGCGCGTGGAGGATCTCGAACGTCGTGCGCTCGCGCGCCGGCGTCCGCCAGGCGTCGGCCAGGTACCCGCGGAGGGCCTCCGCGATTCCCGCCGCCGCGCCGATCCGCGCGGCGGCCGTGGGCGGCTCGGCCGCGAGCTCCTCGATTCGCCGGCGCGCGTCCGCGTAGGGATCGAGGCCGGCGGTCTCCGCCGCCGCGCCGCCGCGCCGCCGCCGCCACCACCACCAGCCGAGCGCGAAGAGGAGCGCGAGCAGGGCCGCCAGCGCGAGCCAGACCCACGGCGGCGCGCCGGGCTCGGGCCAGAGCGGCTTGATGTCGGCGAGCAGCGTGTCGCCGGGCGCGAGGACGGAGGCGACGTGGAACGTGTCCGAGACGACGGGGACCGTCACCGTGTCTCCCGAGGACGTGGCGATCCGCGCCTCGACCGTCGGAAGGACGACGTCGCCGGGCCTGAACAGCGCGAGCTCGAGCCGGAGCTGACCGTCACGGCGCTCGGATCCGAGGATCGCCAGCTCGGGGTGCGGGGCGTAGGCCTCGATCACCGAGGCCGGGAGCAGGAACGTGCCGCTGGGGCCGAACGCCCGGACGGTCGCCCACAGCGCGTCCCCGACCGTGGGCTCGGGCGCGCCGGGCTCGGGCGGTTCGGGCACGAGCCGGAGGCTCACCGCGGAGGGCCGACTGTCCGCCGCGGGGGAAGCGTCCTGCGCGTTCAGCGGCGCCGCGAGCGCGAGAGCGACGAGGAGGCCGGCGAGAACGCTCGCCCGCGGGCCCGCGACACTGGGCGTCATCGACGCACCCTCCAGCGACGCGCGCGGGTCCGCGCGCGCTCGCGCGCCTCGAAGAACCGCCGCATCGGCTCCACCCAGTCCGCGAGCGTATCGAGCGGCACGGTGTCGATCCCGGCGCGCTGGAACGCGCTCCGCCGCGCCTCGCCCGACGCTTCGGCGGCCGCCGCGTACTCGCTCCGGACGCGCCCCGAGGACGTGTCCAGCCACCGGCGGTACCCCGATTCCGGCTCCTCGACTTCGATCAGCCCCACGTCGGGGAGCTCGCGGTCGCGCCGGTCCTCGAGGACGAGCGCGACCACGTCGTGGCGGACGGCCAGAGCGGCCAGCGGCTTCTCGTACCCTTCGTCGAGGAAGTCCGAGAGCAGGAAGATGACGCTTCGACGGTGGAGCACACGGGTCAGGAAGCGGATGGCGCCCGCCAGGTCCGTTCCCCGGGCCGGCGGATCGAACGACAGGATGTCGTGCACGAGCCGGAGGACGTGGGTCTTCCCCTTCTTCGGCGGGATGAAGCTCTCGATCCCCTCCGCGAACAGCAGCGCGCCCGCGCGGTCGTTGTTGCGGCTCGCCGCGAGCCCCAGGACCGCGGCCACCTCCGCGGCGCGCTCGCGCTTGAGCGCGCCCTGCGTGCCGAAACGCGTCGACGCGCTCCCGTCCACGGCGAGAATGACGGTCAGCTCGCGCTCTTCGGCGAACTGCTTGACGTAGGGGATCCCGCGCCGCGCGGTCACGTTCCAGTCGATCGCCCGCACGTCGTCCCCGGGCTGATACTCGCGCACCTCGGCGAACTCGACGCCGCGCCCTTTGAAGACACTCTCGTACTCGCCCGAGAAGATGTCGTTGACGAGATGACGGGTCTGGATCTCGAGCAGCCGGACCTTGTGGGCCAGCTCGGCGGCGCTCACGGCACGTCGATGCGCTCCAGGAGCCGCGTGAGCAGGCTGTCCGGATCGACGCCTTCGGCTTCGGCTTCGTAGGTGAGAAGGAGCCGGTGCCGCAGAACGTCGCGCGCGACGCTCTTGACGTCGTCGGGCGTCGCGTAGGCGCGGCCGCGCAGGAAGGCGTGTGCTTTCGCGGCTCGTGTCAGGAAGATCCCGGCCCGCGGTGAAGCGCCGAACGCGATCAGCGGAGCGAGGTCGGAGAGATCGAACGCGCGCGGATCGCGCGTCGCTTCGACGAGATCCAGTATGTACTCCACGATCCTGCCGTCCACGAAGACGCCCGCGACCACGTTCCGAGCGCGCATGATGCGCTCGGGACCGACGACCGGACGCACCTCGGGCGGCGCGATGCCCGACATGCGCGCGATGATCTCGCGCTCGTCGGCGCGCGCCGGATAGGAGACCCGGATCTTCAACATGAAGCGGTCCACCTGCGCCTCGGGAAGCGGATACGTCCCCTCGTGCTCGATCGGATTCTGCGTCGCCAGGACGAGGAACGGCTCTTCTAGGCGATGGGTCGTCTCGCCGAGCGTGACCTGCTTCTCCTGCATCGCCTCGAGCAGCGCCGACTGCACTTTGGCCGGCGCGCGATTGATCTCGTCGGCCAGAAGGAGGTTCGTGAACACGGGACCCTTGTGGACCGCGAACTCGCCGCGCTGCGGGTGGTAGACGGTCGTCCCCACGAGATCCGCGGGGAGAAGATCGGGCGTGAACTGGATGCGCTGGAAGTCGCAGTCGATGGCGGCGGCCAGAGAGCGCACGGCGAGCGTCTTGGCGAGGCCGGGGACCCCCTCGAGCAGGACGTGTCCGTCCGAGAGGAGCCCGATGAGGAGGCCCTCGAGCAGCGCCTGCTGGCCGACCATCACGCGCCGCACTTCGGCCAGGAGCTCCTCGACGAACGCGTTCTCCCGGGCCACGTGAGCGTTGCGCTCCTCGACCGTGGCCTGGGTCGCGTAAACCGGTTCTTCGACGGGCATTCGGCTCCTCGATCGGGAGGTGTACGCCGGCGCGCGCGGACGGTTTCCAGTACCGGCCGCCGCGCGTGATTGTTCCTCGCACGCCGCCCCTCGGGCCCGCGACCGGAATCAAGGAAGATACGACCCGCCGGAGAGGACTCGCCAGCCTGCGGGCGTGCAGCGCGCGACGATCGACCCCTGGCGATCGGTGCGCCGGACGGTCGCGCCGACGCGCTCGAGGCGCTCGAGGGTCTCGGCGTGCGGGTGTCCATAGCGGTTCCCGGCGCCCGCGGACACGATCGCGATCCGCGGCCGGACCCGCGCCAGAAACGGCTCCGTGCTCGAGTGCCGGCTGCCGTGGTGTCCCACGTGGAGGAGCTCCGCCCGCAGCGAGTCGCCGAGCGCGGAGACGAGCGCCGCTTCGCCCGGGGCGCCGAGGTCGCCGGGCAACAGCAACCGGCAGGGCCCCGCGCTCATGAGCAGGACCGCCGAGCCCTCGTTGGGAGGGACGCGGGCCGCGTAGGGATCCCCGGCGACCCACGCCTCGGTGGGATGCAGGACGTCGATCGTGACCCCGCCCTGCCGGAGTCGCCGCCCCGCGCGGAGCGGCTCGGCGGGCGGCAGCCGGGTGGAGCCCGTCCCCGCGACGAGGTCGAGATACGCGTCGCTCGCGGCCACCGGGCCTCCGCTTCCCCAACGCCGGACCGCGATGCCGGCCAGGACGCTCCGCGCCCCGCCGATGTGATCGAGGTCGGGGTGGGTCGTCACGAGCCACTCGAGCGAGCGCACGCCCTGGCGGCGGAGCCACGGGAGGACCGTGCGTCGCCCCTCGTCCCCCGAGGTCCACGCGGGACCCGCATCGACCAGCCACGTGGCGCCGTCCGGAAAGCGGATCGCGATCGCGTCGCCCTGCCCGACGTCGAGCCACGTCACCTCCCAGACCGGAGGCCGCGGCGGGCGGGACGCGAGCAGGAGGCCGAGCGCGGTCGAAGCGACGAGGATCCCGGTGCCCGGGTGGCGGCGCGCGAGGAGCGCGGCCGCGGCGAGGCCCGAAAGCGACGCCGCGGCCCAGCCGAGAGGACCCGGCACCCAGGCGCCGCCGAGACCGGCGGCCCACGCGACGAACAGGTTCAGCGCGCCCATCGCGGCGCCCGCGGCATGCGCCGGCGGACCGGCCAGGACCTCGGGCAACGCGGCGTCGAGCGCGAGGCCGATCCACACGAGCGGCAGCGCGAGGCCGCACAGCGGGACCGCGACCGGATTGACGAGAAACCCCAGCGGCGCGATCCAGCCGAACGAGGCCGACTGGACGACGAGAGTCCCGGCGCTCGCGGCGGTGCTCGCGACGACGCCGGCCGAGAGCCAGCGAAACGCGGCTCCGCGGTCGGCGGCCCGGATCAGGCGCTCGAGAGGGGCGGCGAGCGCGAGCAGTCCGGCCACCGAGCCGAACGAGAGCGCGAATCCGAGATCGAAGGCGTCGAGCGGATGCCACGCGAGCATCGCGCACGCGGCCACGCCCCACCACTGCCAGGCGGACACCTCGCGCTCCCCGGAGCGGGTCAGGAGCGCGAGGACCGCCATCACGGCGGCCCGGACCACGGAAGGCGCGGCGCCCACGAGGGCCGCGTAGCCGACGACCGTCACGGTCGTCCAGCCGGTGCGCGCGGCCGGCGAGAGGCGGAGGAGCGACAGGGCGATCGCCAGCAGCGCGGCGAGAAAGACGAGGTGGAGGCCGGACACGGCCAGCAGGTGGAGCGTGCCCGTGAGCGTGAAGGCGTCGGCCAGCGCCGGATCGATCTCGCGTCGGTCGCCGATGACGAGGGCGACCGCCAGGGGCGACAGGCCGGGGCCGTACCGCGCCGCGAGCCGGTTCCGGATCCATGTCTCGACCGCCGCCGAAGGCCCCTTGGGCGGCGGTCCGCGCACCAGGACCCGCGCGTCGACGAGCATCCCCGACCGGGCATCCGGACCGAGGCCCGCGGGGGGATACCGACTCCCGGGGGGCGCGCGGAGGGGCTCGGGGTCGAGGCTCCCGCTCACGATCCAGCGCTCGCCCCGCACCGGCGTCGGCCGCTCGCTCCAGACGAAGCGCACCTCCGCGCCCCCGCACGGCGGCGCGCACCCCTCGATCGGCCCGCGGAGGCTCCACCGGCCGCCCCCGAGGTCGCGCACGGCTTCCAGACGCACGGCTCCGGTCACCGCGATCCGCCGCCCCTCCCCCGCCCATCGCCCCCAGCCGGCCGCATCCTCGCGCGCGGAGGCGATCGATGCGATCCCGCGCGCGCCCAGGGCGCCCGTCAGCGCGGTCCACGCGGCGAGCGCGTACACGGGCGTGCGGCCCCGCCCGCGCAGAGCGACGCCGCCGAGCGCCGCGACTCCACCGGCGAGGATCGCGATCCCCGCCGGCGGGCCGGCATAGCCGCTCGCGAGGATCGCGGCGGCGAGCGTGCCCGCGGCGAGGGCGGCGGGAGCCGTCGCGCAGGAGATCGCCCACGCATCGGGAGTCCGGGCCCGTTCGATCGGCGTCCGGGGAGCGGCGCGGGGCCGTCGGCGATTCGACGCATCCCCACCGATGCGGAACCGCGCTCACGGCGTTGCTGTCGAGGAAGGTCTGGGTCGGCTCCGGAGCTGCAAGCTCCGGACCGGCTCTCAATCGACGATCGAGAAGCTCGCGGCTCCGCGGACGCGTCGATCGTAGAACGCGTGGTCGGTGACCTCGACCTCGAGCGTGTAGAGACCCGGCGGGAGCGCCGAGGTGTCGAACGACAGGTACTCCGGCCACACGGGGCGGTCGGGATGCGGGACCGTGCGCTCGAACGAGAGCGTGATCGACTCGGCCTCCTCCCGGACTCCCACCAGGCCCCTCAGGCCGCCGAAGAAGCGCTCGACCGCGCTCCGGTCGAGCCGGTCGGCCCGGATCGTGTAGTCCACTCGGAAGGTCATCTGCCCGCCCGCGTCGCGCTGGAGGTTGTAGGTCTCGAAGTACAGATAGAGCGGCTGATCGGCGCGGAAGCGACGCGTCGGGAGAGGCAGGATCGTCCGCCCGTAGCGCTGGAAGCGGTTCGTGCGCCCCGATTCCGCGATCCCCGCCGACAGGACGAGATCCGAGAGCTCGAGGCCGGTCGGCGAATAGCGGGGCACCCTCAGAACCCCTTTCCGCACTCCGACGCCTTGGCCCTGGAGATCGTCGACCTGCAGCGCGTAGTGATACGTCCCCGGACGGATCCGCAGGCGGAACAGGTCGACCAGGTACCACGTCGACCCGCCGTCCTCCGCGGGGATGCGGGTCAGGACCGCGTCCATGTCCTCGGACCAGCGCGTGACCTCGTTCCACCCCGCGTCGTAGAGGATCAGGCCCTTCCGATAGCGACTCCGGTCGTCGCGCACTTCGATGTCCGGCAACGGAATCGAGAAGTACAGGGTGAGGTCGGTGTCGCGACGGAAATAGGAAAAGGAGGCCGGGTCGGTATCGAGCGGGATCCGGTGCTCGAGCTCGTAGGCGTACGAGTCGGTGGAAAGGCCGAGCTCCGCCTCCGCCCGCGTCCGGTTCTGGACGCGCGGCGCGTCCCATCCCGCCAGCCCCCCGGCGCCGGGCGCGAAGTGCTGGAGCCCCTTGGGGGTCGTCGGCACGGTCGAGAACGTGCAGTCGTTCCCCACGAACCGTCCGGGTCCCATCGAACCCGCCTCGCCGCCGTCATTGAAGTTGACCGCGAACCCGCCGCCCGGCAGATCCTCCCTGTCGTACTGCCAGAATCCGCATTCGTCGGTGCGCGGGTCGCCCCTGTCCTCGGGCTCCCCGTGGCGCAGATAGAAGGCGCCGCGATCGTCGAGCGGGCGCCCATCGAGACGGATCGCGATCGAGGGGAGGCCGACGTCGGTCGCTCCCAGCTCGACGAGCTTCTCCTTCTCGATCGGCTTTCTCCAGCGGAACGCCTCGCGGGCCACGCGGATCCGTCGCTGCTGCTCGACCCAGCGCTCGTTGACGTCCGAGAGCGGCAGCGGGTCGCGCGCGTTCCACCATCCCAGCAGGAGCTCGCGCCTCCGTTCGACCGTCGCCGTCTCCCAGGCGCTCCGCTCCGTCTCGGACAGGAGCGGCTCGAGGTCCTCGTAATACGGGTCGAGGTCCTCCCGCGTCCGGGCGAACGCGATTCCGTTGAAGTAGTAGCCGGACCCCTGGCGAACGTCGCCGCGCGCCGCGTCCACGACTCCGGCGTAGTAGGAGAGCCGCGCCAGATACCGCTCCTCCTTCACGCGCTCGCGGAAGCGCTCGATCTCGTCCCACGACTCGTCGATGAAGCCCCCGTCGAACAGGACGTCGATGCGCAGGAGCGCGATCTGGGGGTCGTATCCGTCCGCGAGCCGCTCGAGGAGGATGTCCCCCACCGCGTGCTGGTCGGCCGGATCGAGATACAGCCGTCCCCAGCGGGCGAGCGCGTCGCCGTAGAAGGGATCGAGGCGGAAGACCTCGTGAAACGCGCTCCGCGCGCGGCCGTCGGCGTCCCCCCCGTCGAGACGGAGGTTGACGTCCGCGAGCAGGTACCACGTCGCGACGTCGTCGGGATCGGCGGCAAGCGCGCGCTCCAGCGCCTCCCGCGCATAGAACAACCGGTTGTCGAGCGAGAGATAGGCCTCGGCGAGCGCGCGATAGCCGGGACCGGCGGGATATCCTTCGCGAACCGCGCGTTCGAAATGCGCGCGCGCGGACCACGGGTCGCCGGCGGTCATCTCGGCCTGCCCGGCCGCGAAGGCCTGCACTCCGCCCTCCTGGGCCTGCGCCCACGCCGCGCCGGCAAGGAGCAGCCCCAGGACCGCGCACGCGACGCGCATTCCGGCGGAAGGGATCAGCGCGATTCGGTCTCCTCGGCTCCGGTACCGCCGGATAAACGGACGGCCGGGGGTTCCGGTTCAAGCCCGCCCGCGAGCCGCTCGGCGTGATCGAGGATGGCTCCGGCCGCGTCCACCCCGCATACGCGCTCCAGCCCTTCGAACCCCGGCGAGGCGTTGACCTCAGCCACGAGCGGGCCGCCGCGGCCTTCGAGCAGATCGACCCCCGCCACGTCGAGGCCGATCGCGCTCGCGGCGGACGTCGCGGCGCGGACGTACTCCGGCTCGAGATCCGCCCGGGTCCCGGCTCCCCCCCGGTGGATGTTCGAGCGCCACTCGCCGCTCCGCGCCCGGCGCCGCATCGCGGCCACGATCCGCCCGCCGACGACGAGCGCCCGCACGTCGCGCCCCGCCGATTCCTCGACGTACTCCTGGACGAGCACGTCCTGGCCGAGACCCCACAACGCGTCCAGCGTCGACGCCGCCGCGCCGCGCGTTTCGGCGAGGATCACGCCCACGCCCTGTGTGCCCCGCAGGAGCTTCAGCACGACCGGCGGACCGCCGACGATCTCGAGGGCCTGCTCGAGCTGCCCGGGACTCCGGGGGAGGACGGTCCGCGGGACGGCGATCCCGCTCCGCGACAGGACCTGGAGGGCAAGCAGCTTGTCGCGCGCCCGGCGGATGGCCGCCGAGCCGTTGACGACCGGCACCCGCATGGCCTCGAGGTGGCTCACGACCGCGACACCCTGCCCCGGCAACGAGGCGCCGATCCGGGGAAGGCCGACGTCGATGTCATGGACGGGGCGGCCCTGGACCACCAGTCGCGGACCGCCGTCGGCGATCGCCAGCGCGCACTCGAGCGGATCGGCGATCGCCAGGTCGTGCCCGCGGCGCGCGGCGGACTCGCGGAAACGGCGGGTCGAGTAGAGCCAGCGCTGCCGCGAGAGCAGCAGGAGACGCACTAGTGTCCCGGGTCAGAGATCTGTTGAAGCACCGAAAGGACTCCTGCGCCCGGAGAGCAAGGCGCGAAGAGGAGGAATGGCGGAGCTATGACACCAGGTCTCCGCCCCCGGCGTCGGCGCCCTTCCGCACCGCGTCGTGCTCGCGTCTCGCCAGTCTGTGGTGCTCGCGACGCAGAGCCAGGTCGCTCGGCAGCGACACGACGAACATCACGATGAGCCCCACGCAGACACCCGCGTAGATCGCGTACACCGCGTCTCCCTGCCACGACCAGACGCCGAAGTCGAGCGCGATCGGCTGGCCCCGATTCGTGAGCGCGAACAGGACGAGGAGGACGACGGCAATGAGGCCCCCGCCGATGGCCGCGAGCCTGGGCGCCCGCATCAGCCGGCCAGGACGGGGAGCTCGAGGGGCATCGAGCCGCGCATGGAGGGTTGCTCGATCTCGCCGTGCAGCGTGATCCCCGAGAGGCCCGTGATCCGGACCGGGACGATGGTCCCCGCGAGCTCCGGCCCGCCCTCGATCACGACGGTCTCCCGCTGCTCGGTCCAGCCCGAGAGCCGGCCCTCCCCGCGCCGGGCGGGGCCCTGCACGAGGACGAGCTGGGTCGTTCCCACCTTGTCGAGGAGATGGGCGGTGCCGATTCCACGCTGGAGGTCGTTGAGGCGTTCCAGCCGTTCGACCGCGCCCGCGTGCGCGACCTGATCCTCGAGCATCGCCGCCGCCGGCGTGTGAGGCCGCGGAGAATAGATGAAGATGTACGCCGAGTTGTACCGGACTTCGGACATCAGCTCGAAAGTGGCTTCGAAATCCGCTTCCGTCTCGCCCGGGAACCCCACGATGATGTCCGTCGAGAGCGCGCACCGGGGGATCGCCTCCCGCAGCATCGCGACGCGATCCCGATACCACGCCACCGTATGCTCGCGCCGCATCGCCGCCAGGATCCGATCCGATCCCGATTGAACCGGCAAGTGGACGTGATCGCAGATCGTCCGGTGGGCGGCCATCGTGTCCACGAGACGGCGCGTGAAGTCCCATGGATGGCTGGTCGTGAATCGGACGCGATCGAGACCCTCCACGTTCGCGACGGCCGCGAGGAGGTCCGGGAAATCCCAGTCTCCCGATCGATACGAGTTCACGTTCTGTCCGAGGAGCGTGACCTCCCTCGCTCCGCCGTCGACCGCGCGGCGCACCTCGTCAAGGATTCCTTCGGGCGAACGGCATTTCTCGCGACCGCGCGTGAACGGGACGATACAGTACGAGCAGAACTTGTCGCAGCCGCGCATGATCGTGACCCAGGCCGCGCAATGTTCGATGCGATAGGGCTCCAGATCCTCGTAGTTCTCGCTCCGGTTGAAGCGGTCGTGGACGACGCGCTCGCCCTCGTCGACGCGAGCGAGGACATCGGGAAGGTGGCGATAGCCGTCGGGCCCCACGACGAAGTCGACGTGCGCGAGATCGAGGAGCTGCTTGCCGAGCTCCTTCGCCACGCACCCCGCGACGCCCAGGCGGACGCCGCTCCGCTCGAGCTTGTGCCGGTTCAGCTGGCCGATGCGCCCGATGACCCGCTGCTCGGCGTGATCGCGGATCGCGCACGTGTTTACGATCAGGACTTCGGCCAGCTCGGGGTCCTCGACCCGCACGTGGCCCTCGCGCCTGAGGACGCCGCCCATGAGCTCCGCGTCGGCGACGTTCATCTGACAACCGTAGGTCTCGATGTAGTATCGTTTTGGCCCGCTCATGAACGAGCGAATATAGACCCCGCTCAACGGCCCGCAATGCGGACGGAGAACAGCCGGGCCCGCCGGTCAGGGGACTTCGCGGTCGTCGGCGCGCGTGCCGGGACGTCGATCGTACAGGAGAGCGCCGGCCGCGACGTCGAAGGCGGTGGGCTCCGGCGTGCGCACGACCGAGGTCATCATGCTTGGCGTCGGCCCGTCCATGTGGGCGAGCCCGAGGGCGTGGCCGATCTCGTGTCCGAGAACCGCCTGGCGGGAGAAGGCCGCGGCGTCTCCCTTCAACTCCGAGAACCGGAGTCGGATCGTCGCGCTGCGAATCGCTCCGTCGGGGTCCCAGGACGCGACCGTGGCGCCCGCCGAGGCGACGCCCGGGTAGCGACTCGGGTCCTCGTCGAAGGCGATGACCAGAGTCCCCGGGGTTCCCGGAGCCGGCGGCGTGGTCCCGACCGTCACCGCGCGCGCGGTCAGCGCACCGCCGGTCCAACGCGACAGGAACCGCGGCGCATCCGATGCGACCTGCTCGACCCAGGCCGCCGGCACCGACTCCCCGGGAGCAAAGGCGTGGGCCCGGACGTCCACGTAGACCGCGGGCGACGAAAGCCAGCGCACCGTGCCCGCCGAATAGTCGCGTGCCAGGTCGTTGAATGCGCTCATGTCGAACGTGCGCGGGACGATCGAGAAGCTGCCAGAGGCACCCTCGACGTGCGCGACGCGGTCGTAGTATCCGGCTCCCGCGAACGTCAGCGCGGCGCCATCGGACAGCACGATCGCGAATCGACCGCCGGCGTCGCTCCATGCGGTCTCGCCCCCGGCGCTCACCCGGATTCCCGCGAGCGCGGCGCCGGTCTGCTGGTCGAGGACCTGACCCTGAAAGCTGACGCGGGCTTCTCCGTCCGACGACGAGGCCGGGTCCGGGCCCGCAGGTCCCCCACCCGCCCCGGAGCAGGCGAAGAACGCCGTGCCCGACAGGGCGACGAGGAACCGGCGGAGCCGGGGGGAGGAAGGCCCGAATCGCATGGCACCCCTGTGGATCGCAGGGGGCGTGCCCCCCCACGGAGCCATCGACTGCGTTCATTGTCAAGTTGAAGCGGAAATGGAAGGGGATTTCCCGGGGAGTGGAACCCCCGTTCACGGATCCGGGTCGCCGCGTTCCCCCGGTTGGGATACGACGTCCGAATCCGTGCCCTCGTCGCGGGGCATTTGCGGATCGGGCCGACGTCCGGGGAGGGGCCCCTGCGGCGCCCCGTCGGGTCCGCGTGGCAGAATCTCGGGTCCGACCGCGGATCGCTAGAAGCGGACCAGGACCCCGCCGGAGAATTCGGGATTGTGGAGGACCGTGTCGTCGAGCGGGCAGTGCGAGAAATCGTGAGTCTCGTCGATCGGCTCCGACTCCGCGCTGCAGAACTGGACGTGGTCGCGCGCGTCGACCCGCAGGCCCGCATGCTCGCCCAGGTCGACGATCAGTCCGGCGCCCAGGGAAATGACCATCTCGTGCGCCCACGACTCGCCTTGAAGGAGCACGCCGCGCCGCTCGAATTCGTCATACGCATAGCGCATCGCGCCGACCCCTGCCGTGATCGCCACGCGCGCGCGCGACGAGTCCGGCGCCAGGAACACGATGTCCCCGTGGTAGAGATGCAGCCGGCCGTCGACGTCTCCGAATCCATCGGACGTCGCGTCCAGCGACGCATACCCATAACTGGCCTCGAAGCCCCAGTGCGGATGGAAACGATAGCCGAGCCGCGCGCCGAACATCGCCGAGGCGTCGGTCGTCATGCCGACCTCGTCGAGCTCGTCGTCCGCGACGCCGAGGCTGCCCGCGTAGGCGGTCAGGAACCAGCGGGGGTCTTCGTCATTGCCGGTGTCGCGAGCGCCGGGCTCCTGCGCGGCGAGCGGCGCGCTGATCAGGATCAGGAGCCCCAGACTCCAGGCGGTCTTCATCGTTCGCCTTCCTCCGTCGATTGGTTTGTCGGTCCGCGAGCCGTCATCCGTCCATCCTGTCGGCGCTGCCGACGCCGGCCGATCGGATCCCGTCCTCGACCTCGCGGCATTGCTTCAAGCGCTGCCGCGCCTCGTCGTAGTCGGGTCGCAGCTGGAGGGAGCGTTCGAGGTGCCCGATCGCTTCGGGGCACCGCCCCAACGTGACGAGCGCGTGACCCATGTTGAAGCGAACCTGGGCGTCGTCGGCGTGGGACGACAGGTATGCGGAGTACGCGGTCAGAGACTCCTCCAGTCGACCGAGCATCTGGAGGTCGAACCCTTCGAGAAAGAGCGCCTCTTCGTAGTCGGGATGGATCGCCTTCACGAGGTGCAGGAACTCCAGCGAACGACGGTAGTCGCCGGATCGATAGGCGGCGAAGGCCGCGTCGTACTGGCGCTCGAGCGCCGCCGCTTCGGCCGAATCGCCGCCGCGCGCCTCCGTCTCGCAGATGTCCAGGTACTGCCTGGCCGACGGATCTCCGGGAACCGCCTCCAGGATCGTTCGGAGGTGAGGCTCGGCGTCGGCGCAGTGCCCGATCGAGATCCACGCGAACGCGAGATCGAAGCGCGCATCCATGTCTTCGGGCCGCTCGGCGAGGTACCGCTCGTACGCTCGTGTGGATTCGCCGGTCGCCCCTGTCATCTGCAGCGCATAGGCCTCCACGAAGCGGGCGTCCGCGTGCCCCGAGTCGATCTCCAGGACCCTCTTCGAGGCGGCCAGGGCGCTCTCGAAGTCTCCGGCCCGTGAGCTCGCCAGCGCGAGGCGATACTCGTACTCCAGGTTCTCGGGATCGAGGTCCGCGGCCATCCGCGCGGACGAGAGGCCCTCGTCGAGGAGCCCCTGCCGATCGAGGGCGACCGAGAGCCAGTAGTGCGCTTCCGGCCAATCCGGCGCCATCTGCGCGACCCAGCGAAGCCTGGCGAGTCCGGCTTCGGTGTTCCCCCGGTCCATGTCCAGCAGGCCGAGATTGACGTGAGCCAGCACGTAGTTGGGGTTCATCTCCACGGCGCGCTCGAGATGCTCGCGGACACGGGGGTCGCTCCGATCGGGGAGGCTCATCGCATAGTTCATGTGCGCCAGCGCCTCACCCCCGTGCTGCACGCTGTGAACCCAGAGGCTCGTTTCGCTGCGATAGATCCGGTTCATCGAGAACGAGACGACCGCCAGAACGACCACCACGGCGATTCCCAGCGTCGTCGCGAGCCGGGGTCGAGTCACCCGCGCCAGGAGGAGAGCCAGCGCCAGGTACAGCAGCCAGCTCGACGGAAACGCCCGATAGTGGACGGCCAGGTGGCTGATCGGGAGCAGCGACGACTCGGGAATCATCAGGATCCAGTATCCCAGGAGCGCGAATGCCGCGGCCGGAGCGGCGCGACGCAGCGCGACGGCGATCGCCATCGTGCCGACGATGACGCCTAGACCGAGGAGCACGTGCGGGTCGGCGACGGTCGTCCGCGGGACCACGTACGGCGCCATGCGGATCGCTTCGGGCCACACGAAATTCCTGAGGTATTCGGTGAGGTGGACGTCGGCCTGCGTGAGCGCGTACGTCCACGACCACCTTGCATCGCCCGCGACCCGCGACAGATCGCCGAAATCGAGGAGCACCCGAGCGAGCGCGATGTGCGCGGCGACAAGAGCCGCGTACGGCGCGACCCGGAGCCAGGGGCGCCGCGAACGGAGGTCCCGGCCCGCGATCGTCCATTCCCAGGCCAGGATCAGGAGCGGCATGACCGCGACCGTGATTTTCGACAGGAGGGCGAGCTCGAGGAGGAGCAGGCTCGCGAGCCAGCGCCAGGCGGAGACGCGCTCTCCCGCGCCGGCGTAGATCGTCA
>DATBJO010000053.1:0-5409 GCA_036556305.1 Gemmatimonadota bacterium | reverse complement strand
GCGTGGCCGACGCCGAGGGTCTGGGCGCGAACGAGCTCCGGATCGGCGTCCACGTGGGGGACGTGGCCACGACCGACGACGGCGACCTCTACGGGGACGGCGTCAACGTCGCGTCCCGCATCCAGGCGGCCGCGGATCCGGGCGAGGTCTGGGTGAGCGAGGACGTCCGGCGCCAGCTGAGGCAGCATCCGGAGCTCCGCTTCGCTCCCCGCGGCGAGCACGAGCTCAAAGGGATCCGGACCCCGATCGCGCTCCACGCGGTCGGGATCGGGGCCGAAGCGCCCGCGGACCGGGAGCCGACAAGGCACGCGTCGGGGAAGAGTGCGGGCGGGAAGCCCGCGGCCGGCAAGGACGGTCGCCACCGTCGGCGGGCCCTGTCGTTCCTCGGGATCGGGGCGCTCGTGGCGCTCGTCGCCGTCGGGGCCTCGACATGGTTCCGCGGCCGGGGCGACATCGCCGAGGCGTCGATCGCTGTGCTCCCGTTCGAGAACCTGAGCGAGGACGCCGAGAACGAGTACTTCTCTGACGGGATCACCGACGACATCCTGACCGCGATCTCCAAGGTGGGCGACATCCGCGTGATCTCCCGCACCTCGACGCTCCAGTACAAGGGGACGACGAAGCCGATCCGGGAGATCGCGTCGGAGCTCGACGTGGCCACGGTCCTCGAGGGGACGGTGCGCCGCGCGGGGAACCAGGTGCGGATCACGGCCCAGCTGATCGACGCCGAGACCGACGAGCACCTGTGGGCCGAGACGTACGACCGTGAGCTGACCGACGTGTTCGCGATCCAGAGCGAGATCGCGGCGCGGATCGCCGACGAGCTCCACGTGGCCCTCTCCGCGAGGGAGACCGCGAGCATCCGGGCGGGCGAGACGTCGAGCCCGGAGGCGTACGACCTCGTCCTCCAGGCGCGCGAGCGGCTGGAGAACACCGGGATGGGCGACCAGGTGCCCCGCACGCACTCGGCGATCCGCCTGCTCCGCCAGGCGATCGAGCTGGATCCGGGCTACGCGCGGGCGCACGCCGCGCTGGCAGACGCCTATGCATGGCTCGTGTACGCGGACGACCGCTCCTGGGCGGATTCGGCGCTGGCGGCGTCGGAGCGGGCGATCGACCTCGCCCCCGACCTCGCGGCCGGCCACATCGCGCTGGGGTGGACCCAGGACGCGCTGGGAGAGGTGGAGGAGAGCCTGGTCTCCTTCCGTCGCGCGATCGAGCTGGATCCGAACAGTTCGGAAGCCCGGGACGGAGCTGCCGACGAGCTGATGCGTCTGGGGCGTCTCGACGAGCTGCTCGAGGTTCTGCTCCCGGCCGTCCGGCGGGATCCGGACGACCTGGACCGACATTGGCAGGTCGCCGTGGTGTACGAGATGCTCGGCGAGCGGGAGCTGGCCGAGGCGTGGGCGGCGGAGTTCGAGCGCAGGAGCTCGGACGACTCTTACGGTCACAGGCTGCGGTTCGGGCTGGCCCTCGTCAGCGGCGATGCAGCTCGCATGGAGGCCGAAGTCCGGAAAGCGGCGGCCCTGGCTCCCGGAAGGGACGACGTCCGGCAGGGAGAGATCTTCGTGGCCGTGAACCGCGGTCGCTACGACGAGGCGCGCGGCCTGTTCGAGGCCCACAATCGGGAGCGGGCCTTCGAGTACCAGATGATCATCCTCCCCGCCTTCGTAGAGTGGCAAACGGGGAATCGCGCGGCGGCCGATTCGCTGTTTCGGGAGGGAGAGCGCCGCTCGCGGGAGATGATCGAGCAGGCCCCGGCGGAGAACGAGAGCTACGTCGACATGGCCCGGATCGCGTCCACACGTGGGCAGATCGACGAGGCGATCGCCTGGATGGAGAAGGCCTACGACCACGGCCGACGTGACGTCGGCCTGCTGGGCCAGGATCCGCCGCTCCAAAACGCCCGGCGCGATCCCCGGTTCCAGCAGGTGCTCCAGCGGATGGAGGCGGATCTCGCCCGGATGCGCGAGCGGGCGCCAAAGGAGCGGCCTTGAGGCCGCGCTCCCGGACCACGCTTCACGGAACGTGATCGCGCCGCTCCTGTTCCTGCCGTTCGGGTTGTCTTCGCCTGAAGAGCTCGGCCCCCTTCTCTTCTTCCTCGTGATCCTCACCGAGGTGATCGTCGCGCCGATCCCCGGCGGCGTGATCGCCTTCGTCGGGTCCGCGCACCTCGGGTTCTGGACCGCGTGGCCGATTCTCTACGTGGGGAACGTGATCGGGAGCAATGTCCTGTTCAATCTCGCGCGGCGCTTCGGGCGGCCGTGGGTCGAGCGCCACACGAAGGAGATGCAGCGGCGGAAGTACGAGCGCGCGCTCGAACGGCACCCGCGGCTTCTCTGGATCCCCTACGCTCTCCCCGTCTTCCCGATCGACGTGATCAGCGCGCTGCTCGGCGTGTCGGGGATGCGGCGGCGCTGGTTCCTGCTGACGACCGTGCTCGCGCTGCCGTCCTACACGGGGATCACCGCGCTCGTCGGCGCGCGCTTCGGGCAATATGTGCCCTGGCTGAACTGGATCTCCGTCGCGATTCTCGTCCTGCTGGCGGCGTATCTCCTGTTCGTCGTGGTCCCCGGCCTCGTGCGCCGGGGGCGACGCGGCCGCGGGTCGAGATCGACGCCCGGCTGACGCCCGACGAGGGGAATCGCTGCGCCGGCGCCCGTCGGGAGCTATCATAAGGCAGCGTTCCACGTCCCCCGACTCCGATCCGGACGT
Source organism: Gemmatimonadota bacterium (assembly GCA_036556305.1). GTDB lineage: Bacteria > Gemmatimonadota > Gemmatimonadetes > JACCXV01 > JAHWKZ01 > JAICNR01. Next base: position 2,694 of record DATBJO010000053.1, on the reverse strand, counting down.
CCGAATGTCCAAGGTCCAGGCCGACGCCTTCCTGACCGACCCGCCCGCGCGGATCCTCGCCGCGCACGCCGTCCTGATCGCTGGGGACGAGCGGTACCTGGTCGACAAGGTGCTCGCGGCCGTCCTCGAGAGGGTCCTGAAGGCCCCCGGGGCCGACCAGTTCGACCTCGAGAAGCGGGACGCGGCCGAGCTCACGCCCGCCGACTTCGAGTCGATCGTCGCGACGCTGCCGTTCGTCAACGACCGGCGCGTAGTCGTGGTCCGGAACGTCCCCGATCTGCCCGCCGAGACGCGCGACCGGTTGAAGCAGCTGCTCGAATCGGAGCCCGCCGGGATCTGCCTGATCGGGACCGGTGGATCCACGATGCGGGGGAACCTGTATCAGATCTGGGAGAAGCATGGCGCGCGGATCGTCTGCGAGCTGCCGAAGAAATCGCCCAAGTTCAAGACGTCAGACTTCGACTTCGCGCGCTGGCTCACGGGCCGCGCGAAGCAGGACTTCGGGAAGACGATGGACAAGGACGCCGCCGCCGCCCTGGCCGAGCTCGCGGGCGAGCTCCAGCCGCTCTACGCGGAGCTCGAGAAGGTCGCGATGTACGTGGGCGACGCGGACCGGATCACGCTCCAGGACGTCGAGGCCGTCTGCTCCGGAGGGACGATCGGGACCGTGTGGGAATGGTGCGACGCGGTGGGGGCGAAAGACACGGATCGAGCGCTCGAGCTCCTCGAAGAGCTCCTCGACGCGGGCGAGTCGGCGTACCGGCTCGTGCCGCTCCTCGCGACCCATTTCTGCCGGCTCGGGATTGTCGTCGGACTCCCGTCGAAGAGCCCGAACGCGATCATGGAGGCGCTCCCCGGCCGATCGTGGTACGGAATGGCCAAAGGACTCGCGGAGCAGGCGCGGCGCCACACGCCCGAGTCCATCGCCCGCGCGCTCGACCTCCTGGCGGCCGCGGACCTGATGCTCAAGTCGACCTCGCACGGCGAGGAGTTCGTCCTTCACCGACATCTGCTGGAGATCCTCGAGAATGCGGCATGAGACGATGAGAACGTTCGGCGTCGCGGCGGCGATCGCCGCCGTGTGGCTGGCGGGGCTCGCGGCGCCCGCGCGCGGGCAGGATCCGGCCGAGCTCCTGGACCGCGGCAAGCGCGCGTTCGAGGCCGGCGACTTCGCGTCCGCGCGCACGGACCTGTGGGCGTACCTGGACGCGACCGCGGGGCTGACCGGCCCGTCGCGGCTGCCGCAGGCCGAGGCGCTCTACACGATCGCGCTGATGGAGCCCGATGCGGGGATCGCGGCCCAGCACTACCGCACGATCGTCGAGGAGTATGCGGCCTCCTCGATCGCCGACGAAGCCTTGTTCCGGCTCGCGCAGCTCGACCTCGTCGAAGGCCGCGCCGAGGACGCCCGTGCGAAGCTCCAGCGGCTCTCGGTCGACTATCCGTTCAGCCGCTATCAGGCGGAGATCCCGCTCTGGACCGGCAAGGCGTGGCTCGCCGAGCGCCAGTACCGGCGGGCGACCGATTCGTTCATCGAGGGCTTCACGCGCGTCAAGCGGCAGGACCTTCCGCAGGAGCTGTCGCTCGGCCAGCGCGAGGCGCTCGGCGCCGAGTACGTGTACCAGCTCGCGCGCGCGTTCGGCGAGGAGGGCGACAACCGGACCGCGACCCAGTACTACGCGATGCTCGCGCTCGACTACCCCGATTCGCCGCAGGCCGCCGAGGCCCGCGTGGCGCTCGGCGAGGGCGGCGAGCCGGTGGGCGAGCCGGTCGCGGTCGCGCAGGCGCCGAGCGGCGAGCCGTCGGCCGCCGAGCCGCCCCCGGGCGGGGCCCCTCCGGTCCCCTCCGCGGGCGGGGCGCCCGTCTACGTCCCGGACGCGGGCGGCGCCGGGGACGTGGGCGAGGCGCCGGACGTGATCATCGAGGACGCGCGCCCGCGCGACGAAACGCCGCTCGAAGAGCCGCCGCCCGTCGAGATCGAGGACGCGCGTCCGCGGGAGGAGCCCGCGGCCGAGGCGCCGCCGCCCGTCGTCATCGAGAACGCGCCCCCGCGCGACGAGCCAAGGGGCGACGAGCCGCAACGCGAGCCCGAGACCGTCTGGATTCAGGTCGGCGCGTTCACGAGCGCGACCAACGCCGCGCAGCTGTCCTCGCGCCTGAAGGCCGACGGGTTCTTCCCCGAAGTCGAGATCGGGATCGTCGACGGGCAGGGATACTACCGCGTCCGGCTCGGACCCTACTCGATCCCGTCCGCGGCCTCGCGGCTCGAGGACGATCGCCGGCGGCTCGAGGCGCGCGGCTACCCGGCCCGCCGGATGGACGACTAGCTCAGCCGGCGAACGGATCGAGGGTTCTGAGCCCCTTGAATCGGGCGAAATCCCGATCGCCCGTGACGAGCTCCGACACCCCGTGCTCCGAGCACGTTCGTGTCGATCGCGCGCATCACCGATCTTCCATGGCCTCGAACAGCGACTCGCGGTCCAGCGCCTGAAGGGTGGTTCCGTCCCGCGCCGCATTCTCCTTGAGGCGCCGGAGCAGATCGTCATCCAGGCGGAGCGTCGTCCGTCGCATACATCAAGATGTCTCGTGGAAGCAGCAAGGCGGCAAGACCTGGGACGCCGCCGTTCGGCGGATTCTATTCGCGGAGCAGCGAGTCCAGGTCGAGCGGCCGCGTGACCATCGCGACCCGTCCGT
>DATBJO010000052.1:0-22319 GCA_036556305.1 Gemmatimonadota bacterium | reverse complement strand
CACCGTCTGACGCTCACCCAGCATCTCCTCCGCGAGGTGGAGGCGCACACGCCCGGCGGCGGCCCCGTGGCCTCGATCCTCGCCCAGATCGCCACCGCCTGCAAGGAGATCCGGGCCGAGCTCGCCGAGGTCGGCCTCGGGTCACTGGCCGGCATGAAGGGCGGGGTCAACGTCCAGGGCGAGTCCGTCCACAAGCTCGACTGGTACGCCAACGAGATCTTCACGAAGCACTTCCGCGGATCGGGCCTCTTGTGCACGCTGATCAGCGAGGAGATGGAGGAGATCTACCACCTCGACGACGACTGCCCGCGCGCCCAGCACGTCCTGTGCTACGATCCGATGGACGGCTCCTCGAACCTGGACGTCGACGGCGCGGTGGGGACGATCTTCGGCATCCGGCGGAAGGCCGAGGGCCCCACCCACGGCCGGCCCGAGGAGGTGTTCGAGCCGGGCACCGGGCAGGTCGCCGCGGGGTACGTCCTCTACGGTCCGCAGTGCATGCTCGTCTACGGAGTGGGCGGCAACGTCCACGGCTTCACGCTCGACACGGCCGTCGGCGAGTTCTTCCTGAGCCACCCGAACATCCGGATGCCCGAGCACGGCAAGGAGTACTCGGCCAATCAGGCGCGGCTGGGCGCCTGGGACCCCGCGTTCCAGGAGTTCGTGCGCCGGCACTCCTTCGGCGGGGGCGCGAAGCGCGACTACTCGCTCCGCTACATCGGGGCGCTCGTCGCCGACTTCCATCGCGTGCTCCTGCGCGGAGGCGTGTTCTTCTATCCCGGCGATGCGAAGAATCCGAACGGCAAGCTGCGCCTCCTGTACGAGGCCGCGCCGCTCGCGTTCCTGGCGGAGGCGGCGGGTGGATCGGCGTCGAACGGACGCGAGCGGATCCTCGACCTCGTGCCGGACGGCCTCCACGTCCGTACGCCGCTCGTCATCGGGAGCCGCCGCGAGGTCGCCGCGATCGAGAGCCTGCTCGCGGGGGCGCGTGACCCGAAGCCCCTGTACACCACATCGAAAGGAGCGCCCGCATGACACCTCACGACCACGGGACGGCGACGGCCACCGCGCCCGGGACCGCAGCCGAGACCGAGCGGGTGCGCGAGATCCTCTCCTGCTATCCGAGCGAGACGGCGGCCGTGAAGGCGAGCCTCGGGCGGCTGCTCCAGCAGGGGCGTCTGGCGGGGACCGGACGGCTCGTGATCCTGCCCGTCGACCAGGGCTTCGAGCACGGCCCGCACCGCTCGTTCGCCGTCAACCCGCCCGCCTACGACCCGGAGTACCACCCGCGGTTCGCGCTGGCGGCCGGCATGTCGGGCTACGCGGCGCCGCTCGGGTTCATCGAGGCGATCGCGGGAAACTACGCGAGCCAGCTGCCGCTCATCCTCAAGCTCAACAACCACGACCTCCTGTGGGAGGACGACGACCCGATCCCCGCCGTGACGGGATCGGTCGAGGCCGCCGTGCGGCTCGGCTGCGTGGCGATCGGCTACACGATCTATCCCGGCTCCGCGAACCGGCAGGAGATGTACGAGAACCTCCAGTTCCTGGCCGAGCAGGCGAAGTCGGCGGGCCTGGCCGTCGTCGTGTGGTCGTATCCGCGCGGATCGGGGATCGAGGACTCGGCCGGCGAGACGGCCCTCGACGTCTGCGCCTACGCCGCGCACCTCGCGTGTCAGATGGGAGCCCACATCGTGAAGGTCAAGCTGCCCTCCAACCACCTCTATCAGGACAAGGCGCGCAAGGTCTACGAGGAGCTCGACATCCCGCGCGACACGGTGGCGGACCGCGTGCGGCACGTCGTCCAGGCCGCGTTCGCCGGAAAGCGGATCGTGATCTTCAGCGGCGGTTCGAAGACGAGCTCCGAGTCGTTCTACGACGACATCCGCGGGATCCGCGACGGCGGCGGCTTCGGCTCGATCATCGGGCGCAACACGTTCCAGCGCCCGTGGGACGAATCGCTGGAATTCATCGGCCGCGTCATCGACATCTACGCGGACACGGATCGCTGACGCCGGACCGCGCTCCGTCGCGAACGACGGATGCGCCCATGCGCGCGGCCGCGGGCGGCGGACGCCTGCTCCAGGTCCTGGGCGTCGCGTTCGGCCTCGCCGTCATCGTGGGCAACACGATCGGCGTCGGCATCCTGCGGACGCCCGGCGAGATCGCGGCGCAGCTTCCCTCGGTGCCCCTGTTCCTCCTCGCCTGGGTCGGCGGAGGGTTCTACGCCCTGCTCGGCGCGATCTCGCTCAGCGAGCTCGGCGCCATGGTCCCCCTCTCCGGCGGCCAGTTCGTCTTCGTCCGGCGCGCGCTCGGCCGTTTTCCGGGTTTCCTCACGGGGTGGACCGATTGGATCTCGACCTGCGGCACCACGGCGCTGGCGGCCATCGTCCTGGCGGAATACCTCGTGCCGCTCGTTCCGCCTCTCGCGCCGTACGGGACCTTCCTGGGCTCCGCGGTGGTCCTGACCTTCGCGCTTCTCCAGTGGCGCGGGATCCGGATCGGGGATGCGGCGCAGCAGATCACGAGCCTCCTCAAGACCCTCGCGCTCCTCGGGCTCGTGGCCGCCGTCCTGCTCCTTCCTCTCGATTCCGCTCCGGCGACTCCGGCCGCTCCCGTGCCCGCCGGTCTCGGCCTCCTCACCGCGTTCGTGATCGCCTTCCAGGCCGTGATCTTCACCTACGACGGCTGGACCGGAGCCATCTACTTCGGCGAGGAGATGAAGGACCCGGGACGAACCATCCCGCGGGCGACGATCGGTGGAGTCCTCCTCGTCCTGGGACTCTACCTCGCGCTCAACCTCGCGTTCCTGCGGGCCGTTCCGATCGGCGCGATGGCCGGAGATCCGTTCGTCGCGGCCACCGCGGCGACGACCGTGTTCGGGTCGCGAGGGGACACGATCATCCGGATCCTCATGATCCTGTCCCTGCTGGCGGCGATCAACGCCAATGTCCTCATGGCCTCACGGGTGCCGCTCGCGATGGGGCGGGATCGCCTCCTGCCTTTCGCGGCGACGCGCGTCAACGAGGGCGGCACACCGAGCACGGCGTTGTTCGCGGGCACCGGGCTCTCCCTGCTCCTGATCGCGACCAACACCTTCGACACGATTCTCGCTCTCCTCGCGTTCTTCTTCGTCGCGAACTACGTGCTGTCGTTCACTTCGGTGTTCGTCCTGCGGCGACGCGAGCCGGACACGCCGCGCCCCTTCCGCGCGATCGGCTATCCGTGGACGACCGGCCTCGCGCTGGCCGGATCGATCGCGTTCCTCGTGGCGTCCTTCGTCGGGGATCCGGCGAACAGCGCTCGCTCGCTCCTCCTGCTCGCGGCGAGCGTGCCGGTGTTCCTGCTGATCCGGGGTCGGGAGTCGAGCGCGAGGAGCTGAGTCGGCTCAGCCGGGGAAGCGCATCCACCCGCTCCCGGGCGCGGCCCCGGGACCGTGGCACAGGATCTGGAAGAGGACGAAGCCGAGGGAGAGGAAGACGAGGAGCCCGAAGAGCGCGAGCAGGGTCCCGCAGTTGAGCCAGCGGGACACGTCAGTGTCCCGCCCGGCCCACGTCCCCGGTTAACGCCTCGGGGCGTCCGATTTGGCGAGTCTGGTGCCGCCCGGCTTCCGGCGCCGGCGGCCGGTCAGGATGTAGTTCACGTCGAGTCCCGCGTCGGCGGAAAGCTCTGCGAGAAACCAGAAGGCCTTCGGCACGCGGCCGCTCTCGTATCGGCTGATCATCTGCTGGGTATACTTGGTGATTTCCGCGAGCTGGGCCTGGGTGAGCTCCCCCCGCGCGCCGCGCAGCCGCGCGGCGACTCCCTTCTTGAATTCCTTGAACGTCTCCTCCATCCACCCTCCGTGAGATTTCTATCCCCGATGCAGGAATGACGCGAAAAGCATACTTCGGCCGCAAACCGAAGTCCATTCGCGCGGGACCCTCAGCAGCCCCAGTAGTACCCTTCATGAATACGCGCGAAACCCCCTCCGCGTTCGATCCAGATGTCGAGGCGCGCGCCCTCGTACTCGAACGCCTCGACGAGAAGGAGCGTGGGCGCCGCGCCTCCCGTCGAGTACGCCGCGACCGGCCGCCAGGCGGGCGCCGGGATCTCGGCGCTCGACGGCGCGGGGGCCATCGTCGCGACGTGCTCCCAACCCGCGTCCCCGCGCCGGAAGAGGGCCGCGGCCGCCACCTGCGCCCGGCCCGTGGCGGGGTCCTCGGACCGCCACGAGAGGGCGGCCCACGCGGCGTCCGGGCCGAGCGACCTCCACTCGACCGCCTCCGGCGGCCCGGTCGCCCCCGGCGGGCCGAGCTCGCCCGCGATCCGGTCGGCGAGCGCGGCGAGCGCCGGCTCGGGGTCGAGGGCTTCGATCGGGAGCCGTCGCGCCGAGGGGCGAGTCCCGGAGGGCGCGGCGAGGACGCCCGCCTCGAGGACCGGGAAGTTCTCCCCCCCGGCGGGCGCGTCGGTGGTCCCGAACCGGTGGCGCTCGCCGCCGCAGAGGTTCTCGATCGAATCGATCCGGACGACGCGCGCGGACCAGGCGGAGTCGGCGAGGATCCACGCCGTCGAGGCCACGGTGAAGCCGGACGATCCGAGCGGGGCTTCGATCGCCCAGCGACCGCCTTCCACAGGGTAGGCGGCGCGCAGAAGGACGGGGGCCACGCCTCCCAGGGCCTCCGCGAAGCGGGACCACAGCTGCATCCCGATGAGCCGCGGCGCGGGGATCCATCCCCGCCGGTCGTCCCACGTCGCGACCCGGACCCAGTCCGTTCCACCCGCGGAGTCGGGGACGATCCGCAGGAGCGTCCCCGCCGCGACCTCGGTCACCGGGGGAGAGGCTTCGTCTCGTTCCACGTGGATCGGCCCGGTCGTGAGGACGACGGCCCGCTCTCCCCCCTCGACCGAGTCACGCGCGGGGATCGAGTCCTCCCGCGTTGACTCCGAACGTGGTTGACCGCACGCGAGCACCGCGCCGAGGAGAAGGACCGCGAGCGGGGCGCCGATCCGCATCCGCGGGAGTCTCGGCGGCGGGGGCTCGAGCGTCAAACCCCGACTATCTTCGCGGCCCATGAGACCCCGGATCGACGCCCTTCTCGACGAGCTCCGTCCGCTTTCGAGCGACGTGAACCGCGCCTGGTGGGACGCGGCGGTGACGGGCGGCGAGGGCGACTACCGGCGGCTCGAGGAGCTCCGGAACCGGGTCGACCGCCTGTTCCGCGACCCGCGGCTCTTCGACGAGCTCGGGGACGCGCGCGAGAGCCCGGCCGGCGACCGGGTCGAGGCGCGGACGATCGAGCTCCTTTACCTGGAGGCGCTCCCGCGCCAGGTCGAGGCCGGCCTCAGCGAGCGCATCAACCGCCTCTCGACCGCGATCGAGCGCGACTTCTCGACCTTCCGTCCGCTCGTCGCCGGCGAGCGCAGGACGTTCAACGACCTCGAGATCGCGCTCTCGAGCGAGCGCGACCCCGATGTCCTCCGCGCTTCGTGGGAAGGCCTCAAGTCCGTCGGCCGGGTCGTGGCGGGCCGGCTCGACGAGCTCGTCCGACTCCGCAACGAGGCCGCGGGCGCGGTCGGCTACCCTGACTACTATCACCTGAAGCTCGGCCTCGGAGAGCAGGATCCGGCGGCGATCGAGGGCTTCTTCGCCCGCCTCCGCGCGCTCACGGACGCGCCCTTCGCCGAGCTCAAGGCCGAGATCGACGCCGGGATCGCCGGGATCCACGACGTCGAGAGCGCGGATCTGCGGCCGTGGCATTATCAGAACAGCTACTTCCAGGAGATGCCGACGATCTACGGGATCGATCTCGACGAGATCTACGCGCGACAGGATCTCCTCGATATCGCGCGCCGCTTCTTCGAAGGGATCGGGCTCGAGGTCCGGCCCATCCTCGACCGCTCGAGCCTCTACGAGCAGGAGGGCAAGGACCAGCACGCCTTCGCCACCGACATCGATCGCGAGGGCGACGTCCGGATCCTCCTCAACCTGCGCCCGAACGAGCGCTGGATGGGGACCACGCTGCACGAGCTCGGACACGCGGTCTACGACGAAGGGATCTCGCCCCGACTGCCGTGGACGCTGCGCCGGCCCGCCCACACCCTGACCACCGAGGCGATCGCGATGCTCTTCGGGCGGCTCTCGCGGGACGCGGAATGGATGCGCGAGATGGGAATCGTGGACGAGACGACCGCCGGCGACCTGCAGGCGCCGGTGATGCGCCAGCAGCGCGGGCAGATGCTCGTCTTCTCGCGGTGGGTGATGGTCATGCGCGGCTTCGAGAAGGAGCTGTACCGCGATCCGGGCCAGGACCTGAACGCCGTCTGGTGGGCGCTGGTCCAGCGGTTCCAGGGGGTCGAGGCTCCCGAGCGACCGGAGGGCGCGGCCGACTACGCCGCCAAGATCCACGTCGTCAGCGCGCCGGTCTATTACCACAACTACATGCTCGGGGAATGCTTCGCGTCCCAGATCGACGAGCGGCTCCGCGCCGACGTCCTCGATGGGCGGCCGACCTACTGCGACGAGCCGGGAGTGGGGACGTGGCTCCGCGAGCGGATCTTCGAGTCGGGGGCGCTCTCCCACTACGACGAGCTGGCGCAAGCCGCGACCGGCTCGCGGGTCGGTCCCGAGGCGTTCGCCGCCCAATTCCTGAGCCCGGTCGCGGGCTGACCCGCGATTCCGGCGGCTCCTCAGCTCTCCTTCGTCGCCCGGTCTCTCAACTCCGCGAACCGCGCCGCGAGGTCGCCGCGCCCCGCGCGCTCGAGCGCGGGGAAGAGGGCCTGGACGGGAAGCGTGACGCGCTTCGCGTCTCCGCCCGGCGGCTCGGGGTTGAACAGGACGAGCCCCACGACGAGTCGCGCTTCGTCGTTCCAGCGATCGAGGTCCTCGGCGCGGAGGTCGGCGGTCGAGATCGCGGGCAGCACGCGGGTCCGCTCGGCCGCCAGGGACGCGGTCCCGCCGGAGTCGAAGGCGAGGCCGCGCTCTGGGGGGACGACCGCGCGGAGGGCGTCCGCCACCGCGCTCCGGTACGGCTCCGCGAGCGGATCGTCCGGACGGGGCCGCCGACGCGACGGCTCGAACCACTGCTCGCCGCCGACGCGATCCGTCACCTCTCCGGTCAGGAGTCTCACGGCCTCGCGGCGGTTCGCGTCGTAGAGCCGGCTCGCGCTGTAGCGCGGGCCCTCCCCCCTTCGCAGCAGGACGAGGACGGTGACGACGAACGCGAGGAGTCCTGCCGACAGGACGAGGGCCGCGATCGCGAGAACGCCCGACATGCGGGCAGGTTACCGGGCGCGCGCGCCCCTTGCCAAGCGCGGGAGGGCTTCGTAGCCTAGCGACCCATGCACGAGCGTCTGGCCCGCCTGATCCCCCTCCGTCCCTGGATCGCCCTGGGGCACTTCCTCGTCGGCGGAACGATCGCGGCGCTGTCCTTCTACTTCCACGACCTGCTCTGGGCGACGATCGGGCTCGTCATCGCCGGCGGCGCGCTCGGCTCCCTGCTCGTCCCGCTCCCCTACCCGCGCTAGCTCCACCGCTCTCGCCGGGCTGCCGGCTCGACCCCCGTGCGTACCGGTCCTCCCCGCGCGGCGCGCCGCCGAGAAAGAACCATAGCTCGGCCGCGATCAGGGCGACTCCCGCGAGCGCCACCGTCCATTCCGAGGCGCTCATGCGCCGGACTCGAGCGGAGCTGTCCGGAGCCTGAGCGAATTGCCCATCACGGTCACGTCCGAGAGCACCATCGCGAGCGCGCCGACCCAGGGCGCCATCAGGAGCCCCGTCATCGGCCACAAGACGCCCGCCGCGATCGGGATCCCGATCACGTTGTAGACGAACGCGAAGAAGAGATTCTGTTTGATCGTCCGCATCGTGCGGGACGAGAGCGCGATCGCCTGGACGACGCCCCGCAGATCGGAACGGATCAGCGTGATGTCGCCGGCCTCGATCGCGACGTCGGTGCCGGTGCCGATCGCGATCCCCACGTCGGCCTGGGCAAGCGCGGGCGCGTCGTTGATCCCGTCGCCGACCATCGCGACCCGCTTGCCGGAGTCCTGGAGCTCGCGCACCCGCGCGGCCTTCTCGTCCGGCTGGACCTCGGCCAGCACGCGATCGATGCCGACGCCTCTCGCGATCGCCGCCGCCGTGCGCCGGTTGTCGCCGGTCAGCATGACGACCTCGAGCCCCCGCTCGCGCAGCGCCCGCACGGCTTCGGCCGACCCTTCCTGCACCGTATCGGCGACCGCCAGCAGGCCGACCGCCCGTCCTTCGACGGCGACGAGCACCACGGTCTTGCCGGAACGGGCGAGCTCTTCGGCTCGATCCGCTTCCACTCCCGCGGGGGCCGCATCCAGGCCGCGGCTCGCCAGCAGGTCCGGCGTGCCGATCAGCACCGCCCGCCCCTCCACCTCGGCCTCGATGCCGCGTCCAGCGAGCGCCCCGAACGCGGTCGCGGGCGGGACCGCGAGACCGCGCGCCTCCGCCTCGCGCACGATCGCTTCCCCGATCGGATGCTCGGAGCCCCGCTCGGCGGCCGCGGCGAGCGTCAGGAGCTCGTCCTCGGATGTCCCGACCGCCGGGATGACGTCGGTCACGGAAGGCTCCCCGCGCGTCACCGTGCCCGTCTTGTCGAGGACGATGACGTCGACGGACTGCGCGGTCTCGAGGCTCTCCGCGTCCTTGATCAGGATGCCCATCGCCGCGCCTCTGCCGGTGCCCACCATGATCGCCGTCGGCGTCGCCAGCCCGAGCGCGCACGGACAGGCGATGATGAGCACCGCCACGGACGTGACGATCGCGTAGGTGAGGGAGGGCGCCGGACCGGCCACGTACCACACCACGAACGTCGCGATCGCGACCGCGATGACGATGGGCACGAAGTGGGCGGCGACGACGTCGGCCAGGCGCTGGACGGGGGCCTTCGAGCCCTGCGCCTCCTTGACAAGGCGCACGATCTGGGCGAGCGCGGTCTCCGATCCCACGCGAGTGGCGCGGAACATCAGCGAGCCCGTGCGGTTCATCGTCGCGCCGATCACCGGATCGCCGGCCCTCTTCTCGACCGGCATGGACTCGCCGGTCAGCATCGACTCGTCGACCGTCGAGCGGCCCTCGATCACCTCGCCGTCCACGGGCACCTTCTCGCCCGGGCGGACGATCACGAGGTCGCCTGCCTGCACCGCTCCCAGCGGCACTTCGACCTCGGCGTCGCCCCGCCTGACGCGTGCGACGCGCGGCTGCAGGTCGAGCAGGGCCCGGATCGCCTCGCCGGTCCGTCCCTTCGCGCGGACCTCGAGCCACGTGCCGAGGAGGATCAGTGTGACGATCGTCGCCGCGGCCTCGAAGTACAGGTCGGGCTCGATGCCGGCGGCCCGGAAGATCCCCGGCGCCAGCGTCGCCATCGCGCTGTAGGCGAAGGCCGCGCCGGTGCCGGTCGCCACCAGCGTGTTCATATCCGCGGCGCGGTGCTCGAGCCCCTTCCAGGCCCCGACGAAGAAATGGCGGCCGCTGTAGGCCAGGATCGGCGTGGCGAGGAGGAGCTGGAGCCAGGGAGGCAGGGTCGGCCAGCCTTCGACGTGGACTCCGGCCAGCATGAGCAGGTGGGGAATCATCTCGAACAGCCCGAATGGCAGCCACAGCGCGAATGCGACCAGCCATCTCCTCCGGAGAGAGGTGAGCTCGGCCTTCCGCGAGGCGTCGCGCTCGGCCTCCGCGCGCGCGGGATCGCCGACCACCCGCGCCTCGTAGCCGGCGCGTCGCACGGCGGCGACGAGGTCCGTCGGCTCGGCGCCGGGGACGGTCCGCACCCTGGCCGTCTCCGCCGCCAGGTTGACCGTCGCGGCGACGACACCGGGCTGGGCGGCGAGCTCCTTCTCGACCTTCTGCACGCAGGACGCGCAGTGCATCCCCTCGATCGTGAGCTCGATCTCGCGTTCCCGGACCCGGTAGCCGATATCCTCCACCGCGGCCACGAGGTCGGGCGCGGCGCCGGGCGCCAGCGTCACGGTGGCCTCTTCGGCCGCGAAGTTGACCGCGGCGCGGGCGACGCCGGGCACCGCGGACAGCGCCTTCTCGATCTTCGACGCGCAGCTCGCGCAATTCATCCCCTCGATCGGCAAGCGCACCGAACGGCCGACCGCGGGTGGCGCGCTCACGGGGGCGGTCGTCGTCATCCCGACCTGCGATACTTCTTGAGCAGCGTCACGACCTCGTCGACCTTCTCCCGTCGCGCCCCGGGATCTCCTCCCTCCAGCGCGTCGGCCACGCAGTGGTTGAGGTGCGACTCGAGGATCTGGTCCTGCACGCGCGCCAGCGCGGCCGTCACCGCGTCGATCTGGGTCATGAGCTCCACGCAATAGCGACCCTCCTCGACCATCTTCTGGAGTCCCCGCACCTGGCCTTCGATCCGTCGGAGGCGCCGGATCAGGTCGTCGAGTCGCTCCGCGCGCTGATAGCCGTAACGGTCCGGGAGCGGTTTCTTCGCGGTGCCGCGCATAGAGCCCGATTATACCCCATAGGGGTATATAAGACAAGCGCCTTTCAAGGCCCCTCCGCGGTGGTGAGGCATGGCTCGTCGAGAGGGGTGTGCCGCGAGCGGATGCGGCCGCCGCACCCTATCTTCGAAAGTGAAGGCCGTCATCGAACTCCATCGAAAGGATCCGCCATGCGTTCCAGGATCTGGCTTCCGATCGCCATCGCGCTCTCGGTCACCGTCCTTCCGCGCTTCGCTGCGGCCCAGGAGCAGCCCGCTCCGCGCGAGGATCACGCCTGTCCCGCGGGCCGGGAGTGTCCGATGCCCGCCGACCACGAAGCGATGCGGGCCGGCCACGAGGCGCTGATGAAGCAGCACGCAGAGGCCGCGGCCCGGATGCAGGAGCTCCAGGACCGCATGCACGCCGCCACCGGCGAGGCGAAGGTCGACGCCATCGCGGCGCTCCTCGACGAGATGCTGGCCCAGCATCGCGCGATGCACGAGATGATGATGGGCGAGCACCCGATGATGCACGACGGCATGAAGCCCGAAGGGATGGAACGCGAAGACGCGGACGACGCCGACTGAGCCGGCCATGAAGCTCGCTCTCCTCGGCGACATCCACGCCAACTTGCCCGCCCTCGAAGCGGTCCTCGCGAACATCGACCTGCGGTCCGATGTCGATGCGATCCTCCACGCGGGGGACCTGGTGGGGTACGGACCCTGGCCGAACGAGACCGTGGCGCTGATCCGGGAGGGGCGGATCCCGGGTGTGGCGGGCAACTATGATTCCACGGTCGCGACCGACCACGACCACTGCGGGTGCCGTTACGAGAACCCGCGTCAGGAAGAGCTCGCCCATCGCGGGTACGAATGGACCCGGTCGCGCGCGTGGCCCGAGACGAAACGCTTCCTGGGCTCCCTTCCGTTCCGTCTCGATGTCCGCCCCGCGGGCGGTCACACGAGCGGGGCGCAGCTCATTCTCGTCCACGGCGCGCCTACACGGAATACGCTCTACCTCGATGCCGACCGCCGGGACGAATTCCTCGCCACGATGGCCGGCAAGGCGGCCGCCCGCGAGGGGGATCTCCTCGCCTTCGGCCACACCCACATCCCATGGCGGCGCGAGGTCGCAGGAGTCCACTTCTTGAACGTCGGGTCCGTCGGCAAGCCCAAGGACGGGGACTGGCGGGCCGCATACGCGCTCGTCGATTTCGGCCCCGAAGGGACACCCGTGAGCGAGATCGTCCGGGTCGAGTACGACATCGATCGGGCCACCGACGGAATCCGGGAGAATGGGCTTCCGGAGGAGTTCGCGATCCAACTCCGGACGGGCGGGCATCTGGACGAAACGCTGGTCCCCGACGATCCGGGAAAAGGATGACCCCTCCGCACGAGCTACGCGAAGGGGGGCCTCAGAACCGCCGGGTGAGATAGACGCCGGCGCCGGCCGCGTTGAAGGCGCCGGTCACCGAGCGCACGTTGTCGAGCCACGCCGCGCGCGCGACCAGCGACCAGTCGGTCGTGATTCCGAACGTGGCCTCGCCGGCCAGCTCCGTGCTCCGCTCGAACGAGTCGATCGTGTCGTCCTTGAAGCCGCCGATCGCCCCGCGGACGGAGAGGCCGGCCTGGTCGCCGAGCTTCCAGTACGTCGAGACGACGCCGAGATGCTGCTCGTAGCGCACCGGGTCGTAGTAGCCGCTGTCCGTGTCCTCGTCGAACCAGAGCCAGCGGCTCGCGACGCCGAGGTCGACGTTGACGAGCTGCCGCCGGAGCACGCCGTCGCTGACCGCGACGCGCGCCTCCCAGCGACCGTTGTCGTCGGTGTAGGATTCGCGCCCCCCGCCGGCCTCGATCGTCCAGCCGATCCCCGGCGATACGCGCACCCGCGCGCGCCCGGCCGTGCGCTCGATCCCGAGATCGAGCGACCGCGCGGAGACGTCCATGAAGTCGCGCTGGCCCTCGAGGACGATCCCGATCACGTCGGACGGCGTGAGGCGGGCGGCCGCGAGCCAGGTGAAGAGCCCGGGTCCGCCGTCGTCGAGCCGCAATCCCCCGAGCCGTCCTTCGAGCTCGCCCGCTCCGGCGAGGTTGACGACGACGCCCAGGTCGCCGCCCGCTTCGCGCACGGTCTCGTCCCCGTCGAGCGGCGCCAGGCCGGACCCCGGCTCGGATCTCACGTCGGTGGCCGTCGCCTCGGCGACGATGCGCGCCCGCGGCGACAGCATGACGCCGGCGTCGATGCCGAACAGGTGGTGCCGGACTTCGTCGGAGTCGTCGTAGTATTCGTAGCGCGACCTGACCGAGGAGCGGATCGGCGCCATGACGTAGGCCCGCACCTCCGCGGTCCGGGGATTCGCCGCGTCGATCCGCTCGAGCGCCTCCATCGAGTCGATCGCATCGCTCCGCCGTCCCGCCGTGGACAGCGCCAGAGTCAGGACGAGCCGTGCTTCGTAGTCGTCGGGCCTCTCGGCCACGAGCGGGCTCAGGACCGCGATCGCGGCCCGCGGGCGATCGCCCGTCACGAGGGCCCGCGCGCGCTCGACTCGCCAGGCGGCGGTCTCGCCGAAGCGCTCGCGGTAGTCGTCGAGCACGGCCAGCGCGGCGCGCGCGTTCCCGCGCCACGTCTCCTGGCGCGCGAGCTCGATCGTCGCCACCGAGTCCGCGGGCTCCCGCCGCAGATACGCGTGGTAGTGCGCGATCGAAGCGGCCGTGCGCCCGCGCCAGGCCGCGATCCGGGCGAGACCCAGCTCCGCCGCCGGCTCGCCGGTCAGCGCACCGATCCGGCGGTGGCTGTCCTCGGCGCGCTCGTAATCGCCGGCCCACGAGGCGAGCTCCGCGCGCGACCGCAGGAACTCCACGTTGTCGGGCTCGAGCGTCACCGCGCGGTCGATCGCATCCAGCGCCTGCCTCGGGCGGCCGCGTGTGGCCTCGATCCGCGAGATGCGGGCCCAGAGGTCGGCGCGCCCCGTCTCGCCCGCCGCCCGCTCGTAGATAGCGATCGCCTGATCGAGGTCGCCCGCGGCCTCGGCCTGGAGACCGGCGCCCGGGATCTCCGGCTCCTGGGCGGCGGCCCGGGCGGCGACCGCCAGCGCGAAGAAGGCCAGGATCGTCAGCGCCCTCATTTCCGCCACCTCCGGTTCCCGAAGATCCAGAGGTCGGCGGCGAAGCGCATGGCGGTGACGAAGTCCAGCATGAGAGTCGCGTAGCGGATCGGCGTGATGAGCAGGCATTTCAGGAAATACTCGACGCGCTGTCGGGGCGACGAGATCGCCAGCAGCGTCGACGCGAGCAGGATCTCGGCCACGATCGTCACGATCAGGGCCTCCCAGAGCCCCAACGCGACCATGATGATGATGAACGCGGGGAAAAACAGCTTCTCGACGACGCCCATCAGCAGCACCCAGCCCATGGGCCGGCCGCGCTTCTTCGTGACTTCCTCGCCGAACGCCTGACGGTAGGGCTCGGCGACGCGTCGCTTCTCGTCGAAGGAGCGCTGCTTGTTGCGGCGCCAGTCGCCGTTCACGACGCGGCGCAGCGTCTTGAACGGGCTCCACATCAGCGTGTCGAAATAGAACGCGCTCTGCAGGAACGCCGACGACCAGAGATAGAGCTGCTTGTGGAGCCGTTGGAACTCGGGCTCTTCCGTCCGGGCGACGACGTCCTGCAGCTGGATGTTCCGATGTCCCTCGTTGAGCGACGCGAGTCCGAGGAAGACGTCCTCGGAGTTCGTCAGGTCGTCGCCCATGATGGGCTCGTACTTGTCGAACAGGTTCTCCACGTACTGACGGCGATAGGCGACCGCGCAGCCGATCGGGCCCGATATCGAGCCGAAGTACGTCATCTGCCCCCGATAGATGAAGCGCTGCAGATAGACGTACAGGGTCTCGCGGTACAGGTTCGTGATGCCGCGCAGGAACGCTCGCACCTGGCTGCGGTCCTCGAACACCCTCCCCTCCGGATGATTCACGAGGAACCGTTGCATCGCGGTCGTGCGCCCGAAGCGTTTCCGATCCCGCATGCGTTGCGGCATGATGATCCCGCATGCGCTCGCGATTCCCACGGCCTTGTACAGCTCTTCGACCGTGCGCTCGATGTAATTGTCGGATTCGAGGACCGTGTCGGCATCGAGGATGAACTCGACGTCCGAGTCGAACTCCCGCGCCTGACGCTTGATGGTCGGGGTCTTTCCGATCGGCTCCTTGCGTTGGATCGCCAGCAGGTCGATTCCGTTGATGCGGCAGAACTCGCGCGCGAAATCGACGGTGCGGTCGCGGCTCCCGTCGTCGACCAGGATGATCCGCCGCGGCGGCAGGGTCTGGCGCGCCACCGACGCCAGCGCGAGCGTGATGTTCCGCTCCTCGTTCAGGCACGGGATGACGACGTCGATCTTGGCCTTGCGGTAGTCCTCGGCGGGAACGGCGACCGTCTTGTCCGGGCCTCGCATGTAGCCCACGAGGCTGACGATCGTATTCGGGCTGACGACGAAAAGCGGATAGACCGCCATCAGCCCGTGATGCCGGCCCCCTCGACGGCCGGTCTCTTCGCGGCGAGCAGATCCGCGATCGTGTCCTCGAGCGTGTACTCGTGCTCGAAATCCACCAGCCGCTTGAGCTTGTCCAGGGCCGGCTTCCGATGCCGGATCCCCATGAACCCGCGGTAGTACGCCTCGCTGTCGGGCACGAAGATCACGGGCGACGTGCTGCCGGCCAGCTCCCGGACCAGATTCGCCAGGCCCAGGACCGTGATCGCATGATCGTTCCCGACGTTGACGATCTCGCCCTCGGCCGCGTCGGATTCGCAGAGCAGATGCAGCGCGCGAACGCTGTCCTCCACGTTGCAGAAGGAGCGCGTCTGCAGGCCGTCGCCGAAGACGGTGATCGGCTCTCCCGCCGCCGCCTGCTGTACGAAGCGCGGCACGACCATGCCGTAACGACCCGACTGCCGGGCGCCGATCGTGTTGAAGAGCCGGGCGATCGTGACGGGCAGGCCGAACGAGCCCGCGTAGGTGATCCCGAGGGCCTCGCCGGCCAGCTTGCTGAGCGCGTAGTTCCACTGCGTTTTGGCGGTGTCGCAGTGCACGAGGAGCGCGTCGGTCTCGTCGAGACGGTGGGTCCCGACCGGTCCGTAGACCTCCGAGCTGGAGGCCACGAGGACCCGCGGCCGGGCGCCCGACTCCGCCGCCAGTCGCAGCACCCGCTCCGTTCCCGCGACGTTCGTGGCGAGCACCGCTTCGGGCTCGGCGAGCACGCGGAACATCCCCACGACGGCCGCCATGTGATACACGCGATCGACTTCTTTCAGCGCGGGCCCCAGGCCCTCCCACGTGAGGATGTTGGCGCGATCGAAGCGGTAGCCGGAACGATCCCGGAACAGACTCACGTTCTCGGGCGTACCCGTGCTCAGGTCGTCGACGCAGTGCACCTCGTCGCCGCGCCCGAGATGGAACTCCGCCAGGTGCGAGCCGATGAAGCCCGCCCCTCCGGTGATCAATACGCGCATGACCTCAGGCTCCTCCGTCGGCGCTTCCATCCCCGCGCCATGCATAGACCTGGTAGCCGTCGACGATCTTCGGCGTCTCCTGGAATCCTTCGCGGTCGGTGAGCGGCTCGACCACGGTCTTGGCGACGGAAACGGTCATGGCCTCGGCATGCTTCTGCATGTGTCCCGCGATGTCGATCACGCGATCGCTGACTTCCTCCAGCGGGACTTCGTCGTCCATGTAGACGAACCCCGAGTTGACGCCGCAGCGGACGCGGAAGTCCGACTTCATCAGCTTGACTTCGGCGTTGAAGTGCCTGAGTCCCCGGATCACGTCCTTCCCGGTCTTCACCGCGGTGTCGATGTTCGAGAAGCACGCCATGATCCCGTCCGGAGTCCAGGCGACCTTGATGACGCCGTTCGCCTTGAGGATGTCGTCCACGAACGTCTTGTACTGCTTGAAATCGTACTCGACCGTCTCCTGCTCCTCGCCGATCTTCATCTTCGTGGAGTCCACGACGTCGATCGAGAGGAACGCGAGCTCGCGGCCCATGCCCGACAGCTTGCGCTTGGTCTCCGCGAAGATCCGGAGCAGCTCCTCGCGATCTTCCTTGCTGCCGTCCTTGAGCGCGGTGAGCTTGGCGTTGAGCTGCGAGGTGACGGCCGAATCCTTCGCGAGGCCCATCTCCTGCTCCCAGCTCTCGACCTTCCGCTTGAGTCTGAGGTAGTCCGCCCGCGCGCCGAACAGGCCGCCGACCCGCGCGGCCATGATCTCGACGAGCAGGAATCCCCCGACCAGGATCCACAGCGTCCGGTCCTCGCCGGCGATCCGCGTCGGGACGTACTCCCGGATCTTCGCGCCCAGCCTCGCTTCGGCCTTCGCGCCCAGGTCGACCGCCTTCTGCAGGTACTCGTACTGGTCGGCGTTCTCGACGTACCGGAGTGGGTACGGAAGGATCATGAGGAGGATGACGACCAGCGCCGCGAGCGCGACGATCCGCGCGAACCACGAGGCCAGCAGGAACGGAACGGGGCTCATCTTCGTCCAACGGGCGTTCAGCTCGGGCATCTGGAAGTCCTCGTAGGAGGCGAGTCTCCTTCTCACCGAAGGATCCACCCCCGCGGAGTGCGCATCCAGACGAGCGCGAGCATCCGGGGGAGCGAGCCTTGGCGATCGTGTCGAAGCGGGTGCGGCTTTCGGAACCGTGGAATTTAGCAACTTCGCGCTCCTTTTTTCAGCCCCCGGGAAGGCGGCGCTCGGGGAGCCGGGATCCGAGCGGGTCGGTGCAAGGGATGTGCCGCCTTCAGGGTCGAATCGCGAGCGCGCGCCGGGACCGCGCGACGGCCCCGTCCGGCCACGTGACCGTGAGCTCGATCACGTAGTCGCCGGCCGGCGCGTCGGGCACGCGGAGGGTCGCCGCCCGGGGGACGACCGCGGCCGCGGGGAGGGTCTCCGTCCAGCGGAGCTCGGCGCCGCCGCGGGGAGCAGCGATCCGGATCGCGACCGTGACCGGGCCTCCCGCCCCCGTCCCTCCCGGGTACGCCTCCCAGAAGATCCCGAGCGTCTCGCCGGGAGCGGCGACGGATGCCCGGCGGGCGCGCGGGAGCGCCTCCTCGAGGCTGGCCGGGATGGGTCGCGGGCCTTCGAGGAGGAGGAGATCGGACACCGCGGGGAGCCCGGGCCGTGCTCCGAAGAGCTCGAGGCCCGCGCGCCAGCGCGCCGCGGTCCCGCGACCCAGCGCCTCGACGCCGACGACCGCGCGCGGCCAGGGGATCTCGATCCGTAGGGCGCCTCCGGCCGCGGCGCTCGTGTCCCGCGCTTCGATGAAGTCCCGGTCGGGCCCCTCCGATGCGAGCAGAGCGGCGACGACGGGGCCGGACGCCCGCGGATCGGAATCGGAGTGCCCGGAATCGGAGTCGAGCGAGTCCGGGGGAAGCGCCCATCCGACCGCCAGGATCGTCGAGGCCCCGCGGCGGAAAGCCGCGATCTGCGGAGCGAGCGCGAGAAAGCGCCGCGCATAGGACGGCGCGTAGGTCGCCCGCGGGGTCGGGTCGTCGAGCGGCCAGTCGGCCGCGCGCGCGACGGCGGGGTCGGCGATCGCGGCGAGCGTCGGCACGAAGCGTCGGGCGCCCGGGGGGTCGTGGGCCACGACGCCCGGCCGGCCGGCGGCCCCCAGCCGCCCGACGTCGTCGCGCGACCGCTCCCAGCCCGCCGGCCAGCCGTAGCGGACGAGGAGCTCGCCGAGGTCCCTTCCCCAAGGAACGTCGTACGCGGAGGCCGCGCTCTCCTGCATGCGATCCCACGCGTGCCGGGCGAGGTGCTCCGCGCGGCGCTCGTTCCCGGGCACCGACCAGAGCGGATCCGCCGCCCACCACATCCGCCGCGCGAACGCCTCGCGCGCGCCCGGGCCGAGCCCGCGCCAGACCCGCCGCGCGTCGGGTTCGAGGATCGGCTCGAGATCGGTCCAGATCTCGCGCTCGGCGACCGGCATCCACGCTAGCGCGCGGTCGAACGCGCGCTCGGCGCCCGCGAAATCCCCGTCCGCGTGGCGCGCCGCCCCCTCGAGGGCCGCGCACCACCAGGGATCCGCGCCGCACGCCGCCGCGAGCCCGACCGCTTCCGCCGCGCGGCCGGCTTCGATCCGATACCGGACGCGCTGCCCCAGAATCCAGCCGTCGGCGGGGTCGCGCCGGCCGGCGGCGTCGAGGCGCGCGAGCAGTGCGTCCCGCGCCGCGGCGACGCCTCCGGGTTCGGGTGGCGGGGGACGCTCGGATCCCGCCTCGTGCCGGTAGCAGAACCGCCCCACGATCTCGTCGCAGTTCCCGAACCCCGGCTCCCTGGACCAGGCCAGGCGCGCGACCCGGAAACGCTCGAAGGCGGCCTGCCTGGCGTGGGCCTCCGACCTCGGATCCCCTCCATCGGCTGGCTGGCCCCGGGAGTCGGCCGGAACGAGCGCGAGCCCGACCGCCAGCGACACCAGCTTGAGAACATCCACACCAGGGGCTAACTTTCCAATCACTGAAACCGCCTCTGATCGGGGGTGTTCAGGCGCGACGGACGCCGCCCAGCGGTTGAGAGCATACCCGCAAGGCCTGATCCGGTGCATCCAGGCAATCGCGATCTCCCCGGAGTCATCTAGCCTCTAAACCTCGAATCCCGCCTGTCGAGCTTGGAGACGATGGAGCTTTCAGTCGTAATACCCTGTCTCAACGAGTGCGAGACACTGTCGACGTGCATCGAGAAAGCGCAGCGTTCCATTCAAGCCCTGGGCACTTCCGGCGAAATCATCGTCGCCGACAACGGCAGCACCGACGGATCGATCGAAATCGCCGGGCGCGCCGGAGCGCGCGTGGTGCACGTCCGCAATCGCGGCTATGGACAGGCGCTGATGGGCGGGATCGAGGCCTCCAAAGGCCGGTATATCATCATGGCGGACGCGGACGACAGCTACGACTTCTTGGATATCCCCCGATTCATGGAGCGGCTTCGCGAGGGCTTTGAGCTGGTCCAGGGGTGCCGCCTGCCATCCGGGGGTGGAACCATCCTACCCGGCGCGATGCCCCTGCTGCACCGGTGGGGCAATCCGTTTCTGTCGAGCATCGCCCGCAGGTGGTTTCGGGCGCCTGTGCATGACGTCTACTGCGGCATGCGAGGGTTCAGTCGACGCCTGTACGATGCGCTCGATCTGCGGTGCACGGGAATGGAGTTGGCCGTGGAGATGATCGTCAAGGCGAGTATTCGCAATTCTCGCATCGCCGAAGTGCCGATCACCCTCTACCCCGACGGTCGCATCTCCCATGCCCCCCACTTGAGGACGTTCCGGGACGGCTGGCGGACGCTCCGGCTCTTCCTGTTGTCCAGCCCGTACTGGCTGTTCTTCCTTCCGGGAGCCGGCCTCGCCGCGCTGGGAATCATCGGATACGCGATCGCCCTTCCGGGCCTTCGGATCTTCGGCGTCTCCTTCGACGCGCACACTCTGCTGTTTGCCAGCCTCGCGATCCTGCTGGGCTATCAGGCGACCCTCTTCTCCGTAATCGCCCGCGTCTTCGCGGTCACGGAGCGACTCCTGCCGGAGACTCCGTGGCTCCGATCGCTCAGGAAGCGCGTGACTTTGGAGCGAGGGCTCGTTCTGGGTCTCGTCCTGGCGCTGGTCGGGGTCGGACTGCTGACGGTGGCCGTCGCCCAGTGGTGGGCCGTCGACTTCGGCGACCTCGACTACGCCAGGACCATGCGCTGGGTCATCCCTGGGGCCACCCTGACCGCCCTGGGGTTCGAGACGATGCTCGCGAGTTTCCTGTTGAGCGTCATCACGATGAACCGGCGATGACTGCGGATCCCGCCTGAAGGCAGACCCGGCGTCGAACCTGCTGGCTTGAGATCCCTCCGACCGCGAGATACCTTCGGAATCAACGCACGACCTCGCACCGACCGGGGTGTCGCGGCGCAACGCTCCACCGCGCCGCGGCTGAGAGCATACCCGCAGAACCTGATCCGGTTCATACCGGCGAAGGGAGGCCCGCCGTGATCTCCTCCGATGTCACTCTCTACGAGAACGGGCGCTCGACGAGCGCGTTGACCCTGGGTCCGATCCCCGGGTCCCGGAAGATCCACGTCACCGGGAGCCGACCCGATCTGCGCGTTCCCATGCGCGCGATCGCGCAGTCGGACACGCGCGAGTCGGACGGCTCGCGGCCCAATCCCGAGATCGCGGTCTACGACACCTCGGGGCCCTACACGGACCCCGAGGCCGGGATCGACCCGCGGCGCGGGCTGCCACCGATCCGCGCTGCGTGGATCGAACAGCGGGGCGACACCGAGGGGATCGAGCGCCCGGGGCCCGACGGCCCGCGCGCCGTCCGCCGCGCGCGCCCGGGGCGGACGGTGACCCAGATGCACTACGCGCGGAAGGGGATCGTGACCCCCGAGATGGAGTTCGTCGCGATCCGCGAGGGGCTCCTGCGCGAGACGCTCGCCGACGCCGGGCTCCGTGCGCAGCACCCCGGCGAGTCGTTCGGCGCGGCGATCCCCCGCGAGGTGACGCCCGAGTTCGTGATGGGGGAGATCGCCCGCGGCCGCGCGATCCTCCCCGCGAACGTCAACCACCCGGAGCTCGAGCCCATGGCGATCGGGCGGAACTTCCTCGTCAAGATCAACGCGAACATCGGGAACTCCGCCGTCGCCTCCTCGATCGAGGAGGAAGTCGAGAAGATGGTCTGGGCGACCCGCTGGGGCGCCGACACGCTGATGGACCTCTCGACCGGCGCGGACATCCACGAGACCCGCGAGTGGATCCTCAGGAACTGCCCGGTCCCGGTCGGCACCGTGCCGATCTACCAGGCGCTCGAGAAGGTCGGCGGCAAGGCCGAGGAGCTGACCTGGGAGATCTTCCGGGACACGCTCGTCGAGCAGGCCGAGCAGGGCGTCGACTACTTCACGATCCACGCGGGCGTGCTCCTCAGGTACATCCCGCTGACGGCGAACCGCGTGACCGGCATCGTCTCCCGCGGCGGGTCGATCATGGCGAAATGGTGCCTCGCCCACCACACGGAGAGCTTCCTCTACTCGCGCTGGGACGAGATCTGCGAGATCATGGCCGCCTACGACATCTCGTTCTCGATCGGCGACGGCTTGAGGCCCGGCTCGATCGCGGACGCCAACGACGCCGCCCAGTTCGCCGAGCTCGAGACCCAGGGCGAGCTCACCCGCCGCGCATGGGAGCACGACGTCCAGGTCATGAACGAAGGGCCCGGGCACATCCCCATGCACCTGATCAAGGAGAACATGGACAAGCAGCTCGCGTGGTGCGACGAGGCGCCGTTCTACACGCTGGGACCCCTGACGACCGACGTCGCGCCCGGGTACGACCACATCACGAGCGCGATCGGCGCCGCGATGATCGGCTGGTTCGGCACCGCGATGCTGTGCTACGTCACGCCCAAGGAACACCTGGGGCTCCCCGACAAGGACGACGTCAAGGACGGAATCATGGCCTACAAGATCGCCGCGCACGCGGCCGACCTCGCCAAGGGCCATCCCGGCGCGCAGATCCGCGACAACGCGCTCTCCAAGGCGCGGTTCGAGTTTCGCTGGGAGGACCAGTTCAACCTCGGGCTCGACCCGGACAAGGCGAAGCAGTTTCATGACGAAACGTTGCCGCAGGAGGGCGCCAAGCTCGCGCACTTCTGCTCGATGTGCGGCCCGCACTTCTGCTCGATGAAGATCACCCAGGATGTGCGGGAATACGCCCAGCAGCAGGGGTTGTCCGAGTCCGAGGCCCTGGCGAAGGGCATGGAGGAAAAGGCCCGGGAATTCGTCGAAAGCGGGGCGGAAGTCTACCGGCGGGCGTAAACCTTTGTAACGGCCGGCGCGTTAAACGGTCAAACCGGCCACAGGAG
>DATBJO010000051.1:0-16549 GCA_036556305.1 Gemmatimonadota bacterium | reverse complement strand
GCTCGTCACGGCCGACGCGAGGGGCGAGACGAGGATGAGGCCCCCCGCCAGGGCGGTGCGGGGATCGTCCACCGTCAGATCCGAGCGGAAGATCACGGCCACGCCCGCGAACCCCAGGACGACGCCCAGCGCCTTCAACGGCGTAATCTCCTCGCTGCCGAGCGTCGCGTGGGCGATCATCAGGACGAACAACGGATAAGTCGCGAAGAGCACGGCCGTCAGCCCCGAAGAGACGTACTGCTCCCCCCAGTACACTACGCCGTAGTTCACGACGAAATTGAGGACCCCCAGCGTCAGCAGCCCCGCATGGGTTCGCACGCTTCCGGGCATCGGAACGCCCTGAACCCACGAGAGCCCGGCGAGGACGCCGGCGGCCAGCGTGAACCGCATCCCGGCCGACAGGAACGGCGGCATCGCCTCGAGGCCGATCTTGATCGCCAGCCATGTCGAGCCCCAGATGAAGGAGATGGCCGCGATCCCGGCCCAGCGCGCGCCGCGGCTCACTCGATGGCCCGGAGGCGCGGCCTCGTCAGCGCCATCCCCGCGACGATCATCGCCAGCAGAGCTCCGGTCACGGCGAGCGTCGTCGAGGCCGACGTGAGTCCGGCCAGGGCCCCGGTCAGGAGGTTCGCGATCGGGAACGTGCCCATGAAGGCGAGACCGAACATGCTGAGCACACGGCCGCGCATCGCGTCGTCCACCAGCTCCTGGAGCAGGGTGTTCGACAGCGCGACGCCGCTCGTCGCGAAGAACCCGATCGCGACCAGGGACGCGCCCGCCGCGACCGGAGCGCGCGACATCCCGAGGGCCATGGTCGCGAGGCCGGTCGCGATCGCGCAGCCGAGGAGCCACGGACCGCGTCGTGGAAGCGCGTGACGGAAGGCGACCGACAGGGCGCCGCCCACCGCGCCCACACCCCCGATCGCGAACAGCCATCCGAGGCCGGACGCGTCGAGACCGAGCGCATCGCGCGCGACGATCGGCAGGAGCGTCGAATACGGCATCGCGAGGACGCTGATCAGGGCCGCGATCGCGAGGATCGCGCGGATCCGCGGCCGTTCACGGACGTATCCGACCCCTTCGACGATGCTCTGCCACACCGGCGCCGGCTCCGGCACGGGCCGCGAGCGCGCGCGGATCAGCATCAGCGCCACGATCGCCGCCACGTAGGAGAGCGTGTTGACCCCGAAGCAGCCCGCGAGTCCGATGACACCCAGCGTCAACCCCGCGAGGCTCGGTCCGACGACTCGCGACAGGTTGAACTGGGCGGAGTTGAGGGCGATCGCGTTCTGCAGGTCGTGCCGATCGACGAGATCGTGGAGGAACGCCTGGAACGCGGGAGCGGCCAGCGCGATCGCCGATCCGCTCGCGAGCGAGAGAGCGAGCACGTGCCAGATGCGGACGACCCCCGTCCACGTGAGCGCGGTCAGGACCGCGGCGAAGAGCATCATGGCCACGTTCGCGCGAATCAGGACCCGACGCCGGTCGAGACGATCGGCGTACACGCCGCCCACGAGGAGCAGGATCAGCCACGGCAGCGTCCCGGCGAAGCCCACCAGCCCGAGCATGAACGCCGAGTCGGTCAGCTCGAGGACCAGCCAGCCCTGGGCCACGTTCTGCATCCACGCGCCGACGTTCGAGATCAGAGCGCCGGCCCAGAAGACGCGATACTCCCGGTTCCGGAACGCCGACCAGAACGGGAGCGGACCTTCGACCGGGATCGTATCGGCCCCCCGGGTCTCCCCGGTCACGCCGCCCCGCCGAGGACGCGGCGGGCCGCACGCACGGTCTCGAGATGGATCGCGATCGTGTCCGCGACGTCGATCGCGTAGCCGCCGCCCAGGGTCGTCGCCACCGGGATCCCGCGGATGAGGCAGGCGTGGAAGACCGCTTCGTCGCGGCGCCTGAGGCCCTCCCGCGTGACCCGGAAGCCGCCGAGCTGGTCCATTTCGTAGGGGTCCGCACCCGCCTGATACAGGACGAGCTCCGGCCGGGACGCATCGAGGACCTCCGGGAGCGCTTCGTCGAGCGTCGTCAGGTAGAGCGCGTCGTCGACCCAGGGGGAGCCCGGGCGCGAGCGGTCGTACGAGACGAGACCGATATCGCGATCGCTCCGTTCCTTGACCGGGTAGTTGTCCTCCTGATGGACGGAGAACGTGTACACGTCGGGATCGTCGCGGAAGATGGCCGCCGTCCCGTTCCCCTGATGGACGTCGAGGTCGATCACCGTGATCCGCCGAATGCCGTCCGTCGCCTGCGCGGCGCGCGCGGCGACCGCGAGGTCGTTGAGATAGCAGAAACCCTCGGCTCGCTCGTCGAACGCGTGGTGAAAACCGCCGCCGATATGGACGGCCCAGCCGCGCTCGATCGCGACCCGTCCGGCGAGCGTCGTGCCGCCGCAGGCGAGCCGGAAGAACTCCGCGATCTCCGCCGAAAGCGGGAGCTCGCTCGCTGCAGTCCGCCAGGTGTGACGGCCGCCGTCGAGGTCGTCGAGATACCCGGCGGTGTGGACCCTCAGCAGGTCTTCCCGGGGCGTCGGCTCGGGCCGGAGCGCGGCATCGAGGCCGTCCTCGACGGTCAGGCGTCGGTAGACGCCTTCGTATTTCTCCATGGGGAAAACGTGCGGTCCGATGTCGGCCCACGCGCGAGAGGAGTAGATCACGTGGTCGCCGAGCCGCATGGATCGATGTTACGCGGCGATCGGCGTGACGGCCAAGCCGTCGTCAGTCCCGCGGGGGCCGATGCGAAGACTGGAGGGTGAGGAGCAGCGATCGATCGACGCGCTCGATGAGCCGGGCCGTGACGCTGCCGGTCCAGACCGCCGAGAGCCCAGCCGCGCCGCGCGTGGCGAGCACGAGGACGTCGGCGTCCAGCCGCGCGGCGGCGACCGTGAGCCCCGTGACCGGATCCCCACGCTCGACGACGCCGCTCACCTCGATCCCCTGCGCGGCGAGCTCCGCGCCGAGTCGCTCAAGGTACGCGACCGCCGTTCGAGCCTCGCCCTCGAGCATCGCGCGCGCCCCGCTGGGCAAGAGCCGCGCGGGCCAACGCCGGTCGTCCGAAACGGTCTCGGGCGTGGCGACGACCCGCACGAGGACGAGACGCGCGCGCGCGGCGCGGGCAAGGGCGAGGGCGGGGTCGAGCGCTCCCCGCTCGCCGGGGTCGCTCGTCATCGCCGCCAGGATCCGCGCGCAGCGCCACTCGGCATCGCGTCCCGCCAGCGACGTCGGGACGACCAGCGCCGGGGTGTTGGCCTCGGCCACCACCTGTTGCCCGAGCCTCCCGTGGAGCAGGCCGCGCATCCCCCGCCCGCCGTGGGCGCAGAGGACGACGAGGTCGGCCCCCAGCTCGCGGGCGTGGTCGGCCACCCCGCGCGCGGGCTCCATCCCCGGCGCGTGGACGTGACTGTCCACCGTCACGTCCCGCTCGCGCAGCCACTCCTCGACTTCCGCCAGGTACGCCTCCGCCTCGCCGGCCTCGACGAGGTGCCGGGATCCGTGAACCGCTTTCGGCGGGTGGGCCTCCATCACGTGGAGCAGGGTCACGCGGCCCTCGAACAGGGCGCTCATCTTTACGGCCGCGGGCAGGGCGGATTCGGCCAGCGGCGATCCGTCGAGCGGAACCAGCAGGTGGCGGTACACGGTCAGGAGCCTCCGATCAGCTGAACCAGCAGGAACACGTTGAGGGCCACGATCACCGACGCCGCGATCCCCACCGCCGCCGTCGTCGGCCGACGGTTGACGAGCTCGCCCATGATCGAGCGCCGGGCCGTGAACAGGACGAGGGGCACGAGAGCGAACGGAATCCCGAAGCTCAGGACCACCTGGCTCAGCACCAGCGTCCGGGTGGGGTCGAACCCGAGCGCGATGACCGCGACCGCCGGGGCCATCGTGACGAGGCGCCGGACCCAGATCGGGATCCGTCGGTGAAGGAAGCCCTGCATGATCACCTGACCCGCCATCGTCCCCACGGTCGACGACGAGAGCCCCGAAGCCAGGAGCGAGATCGCGAAGATCTGGCTCGACGCGCGGCCGAGGAGAGGCTCGAGCGTCCGGTGGGCCTCCTCGATGCTCGCCACGTGCGCCAGGCCCGCGGCGTGGAACGTCGCCGCGGCCATGATCAGCATCGCGCCGTTGACCGCGCCCGCGATTCCCATCGCGATCACGACATCGACGACCTCGAAGCGGAAGATCCGCCGCGCCTCGCGGGGATCCCGCGGGACGATCCGCCGCTGGGTCAGCGCGGAGTGGAGGAAGATCACGTGCGGCATCACGGTCGCGCCGAGGATGCCCGTGGCCAGCAGGACGCTGTCGGTGTCACTGAACCGCGGGACGAACGCGCCGGCCGCGACCGCGCCCCAATCGGGACGGTCCAGGATCGTCTCGATCAGGTAGGCGAAGGCGATCACGGCGACGAGGACCGTGATCACGGCCTCGATCGGCCGGAACCCCGCCCGTTCGAGGGCCAGGATGAGGAGCGTGACCACCCCCGTCAGGAGCGCGGCCGGCAAGAGCGGGATGTGGAACAGGAGATAGAACCCCAGCGCCGCGCCCAGGAACTCGGCCAGGTCCGTGGCCATGGCCACGAGCTCGCTGATGGCCCACATCCCCCAGACGACCGGTCGCGGGAACCGCTCGCGGCACATCTCCGCCAGGTTGTGTCCGGTCGCGATCCCCAGCTTCGCGGACAGGGCCTGGATGAGCATGGCCATCAGGTTGCTGGCCACGATGACCCACAGCAGCATGTATCCGTACTGCGCGCCGCTCTGGATGTTGGTGGCGAAGTTGCCGGGATCGACGTACGCCACGCTGGCCACGAACGCCGGGCCGAGGAACGGGAGCAGGCGCCCGAGCCGCCCGCGGGCGCGTCCCTCCATGACCTCGATCGCGTGATGGACGGTCGTTCGATCGAGCGGTCGCGATTCGTGCATGTGCGGCCCCTTGATGGGAGGAGTCGGCCGAGGATCTTAGCGCTTGCCCGGCCCCGGCGCTCTCGATAGGGTAAGCCGATCCATGCCGCTGGATCCCGAGATCCACTGCCCGTCCGACGAAGGCGCCCGCTTCCGCGAGGGCGTGTACGAGCCTCTCGACCTGGCCTCGCTCGAGGACGCGCCCCGCGATCCCGCGTATCCCGATCCGGGACACGGTCCCCCGTTCTACCGCGTCGACGAGGTCCCGCGGGTGCCGCGCCTCCGGCACATCGTCGGGCCGTCGGTGATCGCTCTCGGGATGGGACTCGGGGCCGGAGAATTCCTGCTGTGGCCGAACCTGATCGCCGTGAACGGGTTCTCGATCTGGTGGCTGTTCTGGGTCGGGGTCATGACGCAGTTCATCGTGATCGGGGAGATCGAGCGCTGGAGCCTGGCGACGGGCGAGTCGATCTTCGCCGGGATGGCGCGCCTCACCGGGCGGCCCTTCTGGCCATGGTTCTTCCTCGTCGCCACCTTGATCTCGTTCTTCTGGCCCGGCTGGGCCGCCGAGTCCGCCGACTTCGCCCGCCACGCGATCAACGCGCTCGCCGGGCGCGAGGTTTTTGCCGCCTGGCAGCCGATCGCGCTCGCGATGATGCTCTTCATCTGGGCCGCTCTCGCGCTCTCGCGCATCGTCTACAACGCGCTCGAGACGTTCGAGATCGCGCTCGTCCTGATCCTCTTCCCGCTCCTGTTCCTGGCCCTGTTCGCCGCCGGGGTCGCGTCCGGCGACGTCGTCGCGCTGGCCCGCGGGGCGGCCTCGGTCGGGTCGGTCCCCCCGAGGCTCCTCGCGGGCGATCAGTTCCCCACGCTCCTGATCGCGGTGGCGTACGCGGGATCGGGCGGGACCCTGCTGCTGGCCCAGTCGCTGTGGGTCCGCGACAAGGGATTCGCGATGAGCGCGTTTCAGGGGCGCGTCGCCGGGATCCGCGGCCGGAACGAGCCGCTCGAGGAGCGCGGGTTCGCCTTCTCGGCCCAGCGGCCGCTTTCGGTGGCCCGCTTCCAGCGCTGGATGAGACTCGCCGAGAAGGAGCTGTTCTGGACGTTCGCGGTGCTCATCCTGCTGAGCGTCGTGATCACGACGCTCCTCGTCGCGGCCACCATCGGGACCGCGCGCGGCGATCTCGCTGGCGACCTCACCGCCATGGTGCTGGCCCAGGCCGGGCACCTGCGTGCGAGGAGCGGCGCGTGGCTCGAGATCGTGTTCCTTATGGGCGGCGCGCTGGTCCTGTTTTCGACTCAGGTGGGGATCGTGGACACCGTGACGCGCATCACCGGGGACATCTTCTACGACCGGATCGGACGCCGCACGCCGGCACTCACCCTCAAGCGGACGTTCCTGGGTTTCCTCACAGTGTTCGTCGCGGCCGGCTCGAGCGTGATCCTGCTCTCGTGGCGCGGGGGCGAGAGCGTGCTGGCGCTGGAGCCGGACTTCCTCGTGCACATCGCCGGCCCGTTCACGATCTCCTCAATGTACGCCTTCACGATCGTCATCGCGGTGTTGAATACCGCCTACCTGCCCGCGCCTCTGAGGATGCCCCGCTGGAAGCTCGTGGGCATGTACTGGGCGGTGGTCCTGTGGGGATGGTTCTCGGCCGAGCAGGTTTCGCGTTCCGTGCTGGAGCACGCGCTGGGGTTGTCGGGTCCCGTCGTGGTCTCGATCGCTCCGCACCCTGTGCGACTCGTCGCCTACGGCGCGTGGCTGGTCTCGCTGGCGTGGCTGGTCTGGCGGACGGCGCGTCCCGGGCTCCTCGAGCGGGCGCGTTGAAGCGCCCCGAACCCGCGGGTAGATTCGCTCTCCCATGACGTTCAGCCCCCCTCAGACCCGAGGAGTCTCGCCATGAAATGGATCCCGATCCTCATCCTGGTCCTCGTTCTCGTCCCTGGCTGTCGCAGCGAGTCGGAGACCGACCAATCGGCCGACACGACCGCGATGTCGCCCGGGGGCGGAACGGGCGGCGGCGAAGAGACGGGCGCCACGACGACCGGGGGCACCTCGACGGTCGCGACGACCGCCGAGGCGACCGGCGCTCCCAGCCCTCCCGAAGGGTATGCGATGGAATCGCGCCCGGCGGCGAACGGCACCCTGGCCACGATCGAGTACGTCTCGCCGCGCACCGTGATCGAGGTCGCGGAATTCTATGACCGCCAGATCTCGACGGACCGTCGGGTCGAGCTCGACGTGGCCGGAGACGACGTCGTGGCCTATGGCCTGGGTCCGTCCTCGACGATCGGACCGGCGACCACGATCCAGGACGTCGAGCGTCTGCTCGACCAGCGCACCGAGCCGATGGTCGTCGTTTCGCCCTTCACCATGCAGGCGAACGATCCGCTGATCGACGACCTGCGCGATGTCGGTCAGCAGGCGCAGGCCGACGCGTTGCTCAACACCCGCACGAAGATCACGGTGGTGTACGCGGTCCAGTAGCTCGGGCCGAAGCGAGGGCGCTAGCGGGACGTCGTCAGCTCGACCTGACCGGCCTCGATCTCGATGACCCGGTCCTCCGGGGCCAGCCAGACCGTGACGCGGTACGCCTCCGGGGGGAGCCCGCCGTCGAGGATCTCGTCGGCCGTCGTCGGCGGGATCGGGAGCGTCACGGATTCCCCGGGGCTGATCGCCAGCGTCAACGGCTCCGCCACGCCGGCGCAGGCGGCCGGCCCCTCCCAGACGGGGGCGTTGCGGGTTCCCCGGACCTCGTAGACCCGGAGGCGGACCGGGCAGCCGTCGGCGAACACCAGGGTTTCGGGCGTCGCGCTCCGGTTCGTGACGCGGACGCTTCCGTCGAGCTTCGTCGGCGACGGGGGCGTGACCTCGAGCTCGGCCGAGAAATCCAAGCCGCGCAGCCGCGCGGCCGGAGGACCCCCGCCCGCCGGGGGCGCGGGCGCGCGGGCGCAGCCGAGAGCGCAGAGCGCGGCGATCGCGAGCCTCCGGATCATGCGGCGGTCTGGCGGGGGTTATGGGCCAGGACCAGCCGCGCCTCGGCCGGGAAGCGGCTCGTTCCCGTGCGGAAGAAGGGAGACATGCGCTCCTCGAGCCCGCGCCTGAGCCGCACGCGGAGGTCGGGGGGGAGCTCGTCGACGAGCTTCTCCAGGTCCGGGCTCATCCCGAGCATGAAGTCCCAGAGCTCGTCCAGCTCGAGCGGAGCGCTCATGTCGAACGAGACCGTCCGCTCGTCGACGTCGATCCAACCCGCCGCCCGCAGGAGCTTCACGAGCTTGCCCGCAGGGGCGTAACGAAACCCGTGCGGATCGTCGGGCTCCGGACGAGGAGCATCCGGCACGACGTCCCGCACGGCTGCCCCCACCTCGCTGAAGAACGGATTCCGCTCCGGTGCGCCCCAGACCGCGAAGACCGCCCGGCCTCCCGGCTTGAGCGAGTTCCGGATCTCACCGAGGGCGCGCGGAGGATCGGCGAAGAACATGGCCCCGAAACGGCAGCTCGCTCCGTCGAATGCGGACACGAAGGGCAGCGCTTCGGCGGCGGCGACGACCCCCGCCACCTCCCCGCTCAGGGCGTCCGCGGTCGCGAGAACCATCTCGTGCACGAGGTCGGTCGCCACCACGCTTCCGGTGGGTCGGACGCGTTTCGCCATCCGGTCGGCCGGATCGCCGACGCCGCTGGCCACGTCCAGCCAGGATTCGCCCGCCGCGGGACGGGCGGCTTCCACCAGCGCGGCGGAAACGGGGTCGGTGAGCTCACGAACGAGCGCCCCGTGCTGCCGCCAGCGCGGGGCGGCATCCTTCCAGTGCTGTCTGGTCTTCTCCGCCTGTCCCCCCACATCCGCAAACCTAACCCGCGCTCGCGCGCGCGACGAGGGCTCGGCGGTGGGTGGACGCCGTCCCGGACGACGATAGATTGGCCGCAGCCTTCCTCAACCCCGACCGGAGAGAGCCGTGGATCCGTTGAACAGCATCGAGCGCCTGATCGAAGATCGTCACGTCCTCAAGCATCCGTTCTACGTGGCCTGGCGCGAGGGTACGCTGCCCGGCGAGGCCCTGCGTACCTACGCCGCCCAGTACTACCAGCACGTGAGAGCGTTCCCGACCTACATCTCGGCTCTCCATTCGCGACTCGACGATCTCGAGACCCGTCGGATCCTGCTGGAGAACCTGCGTGACGAGGAAGAGGGAGACGAGAACCACCCCGCCCTGTGGCTCCGGTTCGCGAGCGCGGTCGGGTGCGCCGACGGTGAGGCCGAGTCCGCCGAGCCGCTGCCCGAGACGCGCGCGGCGATCGACGACTTCCGCGCCGCCGTTCGCGAGGGGTCTCCGACGCGCGGCCTCGCCGCGCTGTGGGCCTACGAGTCCATGGTGCCTACGGTCGCGGCCGAGAAGATCCACGGGCTCGCGGAGCACTACGGCGTGTCGGGGTCACCGGCCGTCGACTACTTCGAGGTGCATCGCACGCTCGACGTCGAGCACGCGGCCGCCACCCGCGCGCTCGTGGCGCGACGCGCGGCGGAGGCCTCGGAGATCGCGGAGGCCGAGCTCGGCGCCGCGATCGCGACCGCGGCCGTGAACCGGCTGCTGGATGGGATCTGCAGGGTGCACGGGATCGCGCGCGCGGCGTGACCCGCTGCACGGCGTGATCCCGCGTGGGGCGGGGCTGCCCGGGCTCGCTAGCGCCGCTTCCTGGTCAGGAGCCCGCCGATCAGCAGGAGCAGGAACGAGCCGATCACGGCCCACAGAAGGCTGCCCCACGAGAACACCTCGGTGCTGACGTAGCCCATCGCCCGACCGATGTAGCCACCCACCAGGGCGCCGGCGATGCCCAGGAGCGTGGTCAGGATGATGCCCCCGCGTTGATCTCCCGGCATGAGCTGCTTGGCGATCGCCCCCGCAACGAGACCCAGTACGATCCACGCCAGGATAGTCATGCGGCCCTCCTTCACGGCTCGAGTCTCCGCCCCCCGCGGGCGGCTCATGGCAAACTAGCCGACGCCCCCGCCATCCGGAAGCCCCGTTGGTGAGCTCGGCGCTCCTCTATCAGTGGCTCTTCCTGCGCCTCTCGCGGCGCTTCACCGTGCCGTTTCTCGGCGCGGCCGCGGCACTCCTCGGGCTCGCGTTTCCTCCGCTGGCGCGCGGCGCCGAGGATTCGCTTCCGCCGCTCCTCGCCGCGCTCGCCGTCCTCGGCCTCCTCGCGGTGGCGATCGTGGCCTCTCTCTGGGTGGCCACCGCCGTCTACCGGCTCGCTCCGCCGCGTCCGGCGACCTGGTTCCGCGGAATGGAGGTTCGGCCTCCCGTCTCCGAAGGCTCCAATCCGCTCGGTCGCTACAGGAGGATCGGCCTCATCCTCGCGGGCGGTGGCGCGAAAGGAGCCTACCAGGCCGGAGCGCTGGCCGCGATCCACGGTTTCCTGGCCGAGAGGGGCGCTCTCGGCAGCGTGCGGATGATCGCGGCCACGTCGGTCGGCGCCTGGAACGCGTGCTTCTGGCTGGCCGGGATGGTCTCGGACGAGAACGACTCGCCGATCGAACGCTGGTGGAGCGCGCTCCGTCTGTCGGAGGTCGTGGCGCCCACCTTCTACCTCCCCGCTGCCCGCAACTACGTGCTCTCCGCGGCGCCGTGGCGCCGGTCTTTCCGGACGCTCTTCCGCGACCATCCCGGGATCCGCCAGCGGCTCGAAGGCCTGATGCATGATCCCGAGGGAGCGGGGGGGATGCACTTCTATCTCACGCGGACGAACGTCGAGCGCGCGCATCTCGAGTTCTCCACGAACCGCCGCGATCTCGTCGACATCGACAACCTCAGCGGTCGCCGACGCCCCCTCGAGCCGGGAGACCGCTGGGTGCGGGCGCTCACCATCGAGGATCTCGAGCAGGCGGTGTTCGCGTCGATGGACCTTCCGCCGCTGTTCGAGTACGTGAAGATCGGCGACGAGACGTTCGAAGACGGCGGGGTGGTCGACAATCTGCCGATCTACTTCGGCACGGGAATCGAGAAATGCGATCTCCTGTTCGTTCTGCCTCTCAACGCGTCCTTCGCTTCGGGGGTGGAACGGCGCTGGATCCTGCGCCGGATGCAGCGAGTGCTGACGATCCGCCAGGGTGCGCTCGAGCGAAAGGCGCTCAAGGACGTGTACCTCTTCAACGAGCTCGCGGCGTTGCGGGGGCGGGCGCGGGAGTCCCTCCATGGAGCGGACCCGGAGTCCGTCGACAGCTCGCCGGCCGGCTCGGACCCCGCCCTCCGGGAATCCGCCGGCCATTCGCTCATGGAGCGCGCGTCCACGCGCGTCCACCAGCCGGTGCAGGTTTTCGCCGTCTGTCCCGACGAGCCCCTCGGGATCGACACGCTGGAGTTCTGGAAGACCGAAGAAGCGGGGCGCGCGTTCCGCCTGATGCGCGAGCAGACGCGCTACGAGCTCGAGCGCTTCGATTTCGAGGCCGGGCCGAACTGGATCCGAGTCGCGCTGGTGGGACCCAGCGGCGAGGTCCGCTATCTTGAGGATTTCTGACCCCCACCATGGGAGGCGTTCCTGAATCGCACTCGACACGCCCTCGCGCGGCTCGCCGTGCCGATCCTGTCGTCTTTCCTTCACGCCAGCGTGCCGGCGATGGCCCAGTCTGAGGAGACACTGGCGACGCTCCCCGATCCGAGCGGATGGGGAACGCAGGTCCTGGCCTCTGAGATCGCTCCGGACGGCGCGATCTGGGTCGGAACCTACGGCCAGGGGATCTACGTGAACCGCGACGGAAACGGCGTAGAGTGGGCTCAGCTGACCAGCGAGGACTCGGCCGGGATCAGCTGGGATTTCGTCAACGCCCTCGCGTTCGCCCCCGGCGAGGTATGGTACGGGACGGTGGGGAACGGCTGGGGGGTCTCGCGCGACGGAGGTCGCACGTGGCGCAACTGGACCTTCGACGAGCTCGGCCCGCGCTGGCTGTACGTCGCTCCCGACGGCATCCGGGTCGCGGGGGACACGGTGTTCGTCGCCACCGCCGACGGCCTGCGGATCACGACCGACGACGGCGAGACGTGGCGCGACGTGACCGAGCAGAACGGGCTTCCGAACAAGTATCTGCTCTCGCTGGAGGTCACGGACGGGACGGAGACGCCGCCCGTCGTGCGGGTCACGCACCTGCGGGGCGCCTCGACGAGCCGCGACGGGGGCCGGACGTGGGAGCAGGACCCCGAAGCGATCGTGCGCGACGCGGCCGACGAGCGGGTGCGGGGTTTCCGCGACTACGAGGCCCCTCCCGGGCCGATCGCCGAGCCCGGCGATCGCGCGCACTTCTGGTTCCGCCGTCCGATCGATCCCGCCGACGACCCGTTCCTCGACCAGACCTACACCTACGGATCGACGATGGGCGGGAACTTCCAGCAGCACCAGGGCGTGGAGTTCAACAACCCCGAAGGAACCCCGGTCCACGCGATCGGCGACGGCGTGGTGGCCTTCGCGGGCGATGCCGAGGCGGGCTCGAACACGATCGCGATCCTCCACGACCGTATGCTGGGGGACGAGAGGGTCTGGTCGACGTACTACCACAACCACGACCTGACCGTCAAGGTGGGGCAGCGGGTCAGCGCCGGAGACGTGATCGCGCACGTGGGGAACACCGGACGCGCCACGAACGATCACCTGCATCTGGAGATCCACACGACTCCCGGTGAGGACGTCGCGCTCGTCGTCGATCCGGAGGTCCGCTACCCGCCGCACACCCGGAATCCCCAGCTCTGGATCGAGCCGCTCCCCGGAACCGGCGCGATCGCGGGGCGCGTGCTCGACGCCGCCGGGGATCCGGTTCCCGGCGCGCGCGTCTACGGGGTCGTCAAGCCCGAGCCGAAGGAGACTCCTTTCTCGTTCGCGGAGACGTACGAGGACCGCGCCCACCCGGATCCGGTGTTCGGGGAGAATTTCGTGATCGGCGACGTCCCCGCGGGAGAATGGGTCCTGGGCGTCGAGATCGAGGGGAAGCGGATCTACCGCAAGGTCCGGGTCGAAACGGGGAGGGTGACCGAGGTCGTGCTCAGGCCCTGAGCGCGGAGAGCGTGAATCGGAAGGAGCTTCCGCCTTCGGACTCCGGATCCATCCAGATCCTGCCGCCGTGACGCTCTACGATCTTCCGGCAGACGGCAAGCCCGATTCCGGTGCCCGGGTATTCCTCAGGCGAGTGGAGCCGCTGGAAGAGCGCGAACACGTGATCGGCGTACTGCGGATCGATCCCGATTCCGTTGTCCCGCACCGTGAAGATCCAGAACTCGCCGTTCCGCTCCGCACCGATCTGGATCCGCGGCGGGGCATCTCCGTGGAACTTGACCGCGTTGGAGAGGAGGTTCTGGAACAGCTGCACCAGCTGGGACCGATCCGCCCTGACGCGCGGTAGAGCGCCGACTTCGACCATGGCGCGCGATTCCTCGATCGCCACTGACAGCGCGACGATCGCCTCTCGAACCGCCTCGTTACTATCCAGGCTCTCGAAGGCTTTTCCCTCCGTGCCGACCCGCGAATAGATCAGGAGATCGTCGATCAGCGATTGCATCCTGCGCACGCCCCTCATGGCGAAGTCGTATTGCCTGCCGGTGTCGACGTCCGTCCCGTCGACGTAGCGCTGGCCGAGGAGCTGGAGGTTGCTGCCCACGGTCCGCAGGGGCTCGCGCAGATCGTGCGACGCCATGTACGTGAACAGCGCGAGCTCGGCGTTCGACCGGGCGAGTTCCTCCATCTTCTCCGCCAATGACTCCTCGGCCTTCTTGCGGGCGCTGATATCCCGCAGGATTCCGGTCACGAACGACCCCTCTTCCGTCTCCCATGCGGCCAGCGACATCTCGAGCGGCAGCAGCTCCCCGTTCTTTCGTCGACCAGTCACCTCGATCGTGCGTCCGACCAGATGCTCCCCGCTGTCGAGATACCGCTGGAAGCAGGAGTCGTGTCCGTCGGGCATCGGGTCCGCCAGCAATCGGCTCAGCGGCCTGCCGCAGATCTCGTCGCAGGAGTACCCGAAGATCCGCTGGAGGCTCGGGTTGCAGTGGACGACGATGCCCTGCCCGTCGATCGTCACGAAGGCGTCGTTGGCGCTCTCGGCGAGAGCCCGGAATCGCTCCTCGCTCGCACGCAACGCCTGCTCGGCCTGCTTGCGTCTCAGAACTTCCCCCAGCTGGACGCCCACGCCGTCCAGCAGATCGACGATCGCCGCATCCGGTTCCTCGGGCCTTTCGGCGAAGAACTCGAGCGCCGCGATCGTCCTGTTTCCCGACCGGACGGGGAAGGCGAAGGCGGCGCGCAGTCCGAGCCCGCGGGCCAGGCGGGAGTGGGCGGAATCGGGATCGAGGACGACGTCCCGGACCCACACGGCGTTGCCGTTCTTCAGCACCTGGCCGACGGCCCCTCCGTCCTTGACGCCGGTGGCCTTCATGGTCTCACGCAGCCGGGCCTGGCGCGTCGGATCCTCGACGTGCCAGATGTCGAGCGGGCCTTTCTCGCCGAGCGCGTTCCGCGCCGGGACGAAGGCGTGGCCGATCGGCCAGTCGGCGTGTTCGCAGACCAGCCGCAGCGCGGTCTGCATCGCCTCACGGGCCGAATCCGCTTCGTTGGCGGCGATGGCGACCGAATGGAGGAGGCGCGATGCCTGTGCGGCCTGGACGCTCTCGGTTACATCCCGCGCGACGGCGACGATCGACTCGACGTTCCCGGTCTGCGGATCCCGGACCCCGCGCGTCGTCGTTTCCATCCAGACGTGATGACCATCGCGGTGGAGCAGGCGGCACAGGACCGCGGGCGGGTCGACGCCGTGGAGAAGCCCACGATGAGCCTCGGCCACGCGCTCGAGATCATCCGGATGCAGGAACTGCCTGCCTTCCAGACCGACCACTTCCTCCGGATCGTGGCCCAGGATCCTGAGCGCAGCCGGCGAGGCGTACACGATCCGCCCTGCTGGCGTGAACCGGATGATCAATTCGTGGACGTTCTCGGCCAGCATGCGGTAGTGCGCGCCGCTGCGGCGCAGCTCGTTCTCCACCTGGACGACCGCGGTGACGTCCTGCCCCGTTCCGAGCATGCGGACCGGCCGGCCCGAGTGGTCGCGCACGACGCGCCCCCGTGCGTGAATCGTCCGCACCTCGCCGTCGGCCCGCACGATGCCGTGCAGGTAGTCGAACGGCTCTCCCGACGCGTACGCGCCGCGTACGATCCGGTCGACGCGGTCCCGGTCCTCAGGCAGCACTCGCGCCAGGAACCCCGCGTAATCGAGGTGGGTGCCCGGCTCGAGACCGTAGACCCGGTACAGTTCCTCCGACCACCGCACCTCGTCGCGCTCGATATCCCAGGACCAGCTGCCCACGTGAGCGAGCGCCTGCGCCTCCGCCATCCCCGCTTCGCTCTCGCGGAGCGCCGCCTCGGCGGCCTTGAACTCGTTGATGTCCTGGGCGATCGCCTGCACGTACAGCGGCTCGCCGGCGGCGTCGAAGGTCGCCGAGACCGAGCTGTGCACCCAGAATACGCCGCCGTCCTTGCGCAGGTACCGTTTCTGGAGCTCGAACGATGGAATCCGCTTGCGGATCAGGGACTCGAAAAGCTCCCGGTTGTGCGGCCAGTCCTCGGGGTGAGTCACGTCCTCGACCGTCCGTGACCTCAACTCGTCCATCGTGTAGCCGACCATTCTCAGATATGCGGCACTCGCGTGGATGAAGGCGCCGCGAGGATCGACCTGGGCCATGCCCACCGAAGCGTTCTCGAAGATCGTTCCGAGCGGCTCCCGGCGGCGACGCGCGCCGCGATTCGCGGACTGCATGCCGAAGAGCGCCAGGCCGGCCACGATGGCCGTGGTGATGCCGACCCAGACCATCCACGCCGGATCACGGCGGAGGAAGAGCGAGAGCCCGACGCCGAGTGCGATGACGAGCAGAGGCAGCCAACCCCGGTCGAGCCATCGGAGCCCGCCGGACCCGCCGGGCTCGTCGCGATGCGCGAAGGAGAGATTCGTCATCGTCATCGCAAATATGTGCACGATCCGAGAAGAAAGCACCCGCGAGGAGACTCGATCAGCGAAGGCTCGGTTCCTGACGAGAAACGGAGTGAAGCGGACTCAGTGTGGAGGACTCCGGTTGACGAGAACGGCTTCCAGGAACGGCTTGCTCCTGCCGTCGCGCAGCGGTGATTCATAGTCCTCGAATCGCTCGAGGTCGAGACCGGGAGGCAGAAAACCGACGAAGGC
Organism: Gemmatimonadota bacterium; assembly: GCA_036556305.1. Classification (GTDB taxonomy): domain Bacteria; phylum Gemmatimonadota; class Gemmatimonadetes; order JACCXV01; family JAHWKZ01; genus JAICNR01. Next base: position 430 of record DATBJO010000051.1, on the reverse strand, counting down.
GGCTCTCGTCGCGCGTCGCTTTTCGAGCAGCAGTGCCACGCCGCCCGGCCGCAGGCACCTCCCGACCTCGGTCAGGTAGCGCGGCCACCGCTCCACGTCGAACTGATGCAGGCATGCCCGGTCATAGACGAAGGCGAGCGACCCGGTCTTGAAGGGTAAAGCCGGCGCCGGGCCCGCAGCCCAGGTCGAGCACCGGGCCGACGAGCCGCCGCTCGCCGAGCACGGACTGTCAAGTGAGGCGCCGGCAACGGAGCGCGCGACGAGGTCGCAACGAACCCGACGCTATGGGCGCGCAATGAAAAAGGCCCCCGTGCCGGGTGGCGCGGGGGCCCTTCGATCGAGAAAAACCCGGCGGCGACCTACTCTCCCACACGGTCTCCCGTGCAGTACCATCAGCGCTGAGAGGCTTAACTACCGTGTTCGGAATGGG
>DATBJO010000050.1:0-81012 GCA_036556305.1 Gemmatimonadota bacterium | reverse complement strand
CTCGCCGCTCTTCCGGAGGTCGACCAGAAACAGATGCGAGTCGGTGCCGCCCGTGACCACGTGGTAGCCCCGCTCGATCAGCCTGGCGGCGAGAACCCGCGCGTTGTCGATCACGCGCGCCGCGTAGTCCCGGAACGAAGGCTCGAGCGCCTCTCCGAACGCCACCGCCTTGGCGGCGATGACGTGCATCAGCGGTCCGCCCTGGATTCCCGGGAAGATCCATTTCCCTACCGCCTTCGCGTGTTCCTCGCGGCACAGGATCAATCCCCCGCGGGGCCCGCGCAGCGTCTTGTGGGTGGTAGACGTGACGATGTCCGCGTGCGGGACCGGGGATGGGAACGCGCCTCCCGCGACGAGGCCGGCGAAGTGCGCCATGTCGACGACGAGCCGCGCGCCGACCGCATCGGCCACCTCGCGGAAGCGCGCGAAGTCGATCGTCCGGCTGTAGGCGCTCCCGCCCGCCACGATGACCCGCGGTCGCGCCCCCTCGGCTACCCGCTGGAGGGCCGCGTAGTCGATGAGCCCGCTGTCCGCGTCGACGCCGTAGCTCGCGACGGCGAAGAGGCGGCCACTGAAATTGACCTTGCTGCCGTGCGTCAAATGTCCCCCGGCCGTCAAATCCATGCCGAGCAGTGTCTCGCCGGGCTCCATCAGCGCCAGGTACGCCGCCATGTTGGCCTGCGAGCCGCTGTGCGGCTGGACGTTCGCGTGATCGGCGCCGAAGAGATCGAGCGCGCGTTCGATCGCCAGCCGCTCGACAACGTCCACGAACTCGCAACCGCCGTAGTACCGCTTCCCCGGATAACCCTCGGCGTATTTGTTCGTGAGAACCGAGCCCATGGCTTCGAGGACGGCCGGGCTGACGAAGTTCTCGCTCGCGATGAGCTCGAGGCCCTCGGACTGGCGCCGGGTCTCGGAGACGAGCGCTTCGTGGATCCGGGGATCCGACTCGCGCAGGCTCAACGGCTCGCTCCCGCCTCGCGGGATTCGATCTTGCCGACCCGCCGCTCGTGACGGCCGCCGCCGAACGGGGTCTCGAGGAAGGTCCACAGGATCTTCTTGGCCTGATCGGCGTCCAGGAGACGCGAACCCAGGCAGAGCACGTTCGCATCGTTGTGCTCGCGGGCGAGGGCCGCCATGCGCTCGTCGACGCAGTTCGCCGCCCGCACGCCCGCATGCCGGTTGGCGGCCATCACCATGCCGATGCCGGCGCCGCAGCACAGGACCCCGCGCTCCGCCTCGCCGCGCTCGATCGACTCCGCGAGCCGGTGAGCGAAATCCGGATAGTCCACGCTGTCCGGGGAATCCGTGCCGAGGTCGACCGCCTCGTACCCGAGGTCGGCGAGATGTCGCGCCAGGTCCTGCTTGAGGTCGTAGCCGGCGTGGTCCGCGGCGATCAGGACCGCACGGCGGGTCACGCCCGCTCCGCCACCGGCTGAGCGGACTGCGTGAGCTTCAGCTCTTTCGCCTTGCGGATCCGCTCGCGGGCGAGCCGGTCCGCGGCGCGATACGTGGGGATCCCGTCCTCTTCCGCGATGTCGTAGATCGAGAGCAGAGTCCTGTAGATCCCGCGCGCTTTCTCCTTGGCGGTCTCGATCCCGTAGCCGACGAGCTCGCCGTAGACGTTGATCAGGCCGCCCGCGTTGATGACGTAGTCGGGGGCGTAGAGGATGCCCTTCGCGTCGAGCGCATCGCCGTGACGGTTCTCCTCGAGCTGGTTGTTCGCTCCGCCCGCCACGATCGGGCACCGCAGCCGCCGCAGTGTGCCGTCGTTGATGATCGCGCCGAGCGCGCAGGGCGAGAAGACGTCGCATTCCACGTCGTAGATCGCATCCGGCTCCACCGGCGCGGCCCCGAAATCGTCGACGACCTTCCGGACGCGCTCGTCGTCGATGTCGCAGATCGTCAGCACGGCGCCTTCCGCGGCCAGGTTCTCGCAGAGGTAATAGCCGACGTGTCCCGCGCCCTGGACCGCGACCCGCACGCCCTTGAGCTCGTCGGTGCCGAGCTTCTTCTTGCAGGAAGCCTTGATCCCGTTGAAGACGCCGTAGGCGGTGACCGGCGAGGGATCGCCCGACCCGTGCGGACTCGAGCGGATCCCGGTCACGTGCTTCGTCTCCTCGTACACGTACTCCATGTCCTCGACGCCGATGCCCACGTCCTCGGCCGTGATGTAGCGCCCGCCGAGCGTGTCGACGAAGCGGCCGTGCGCGCGCAGGAGCTCGGGAGTCTTGTCGCGCTTGGAGTCCCCGATGATGACCGCCTTGCCGCCGCCCAGCTCGAGCTCCGCGACCGCCGCCTTGTAGGTCATTCCCTCGGACAGGCGCAGGACGTCGATCAGCGCCTCGTCGGTCGACCGGTAGGGCCACATCCGGGTGCCGCCGAGAGCCGGTCCGAGCGTGGTGTCGTGGATCGCGATGATCGAGTCGAGGCCCGACTCGGCGTCGTGGCAGAACACGACCTGCTCGTGATGGGCCTCGTGGATCTGGTCGAAGACGTCCAAGGACGACTCTCCTCTCGGGGTTGGCGGCGGGTGCGCCCGCTCACACGGAACGAGTCAGATTAGTCCGCCAGAAGTTCGCTGGCAATCACGAGCCGCTGGATCTCGGACGTGCCTTCGTAGATCTCGGTCACCTTGGCGTCCCGGAAGTAGCGCTCGACCGGGTAGTCCTTCATGTAGCCGTACCCGCCATAGACCTGGACCGCCTTCACCCCGGCGTCCATCGCCGCGCGACTGGCGACGAGCTTGGCCATGGCGACCTCCTTGCGAGCGGGCTCGCCGCGGTCCTTCCTGGCGGCGGCAGCGTAGGTCAGTGCGCGCGCGGCCTCGATCTGCGCGGCGAGGTCCGCGAGCATGAAGCGCAGTCCCTGGAACTCCGCGATCGGGTGGCCGAACGCGCGTCGCTCGCGAGCGTAGCCGAGCGCGAGGTCGAGGCAGGCGCCCGCGATCCCGAGCGCCTGGGCCGCGATCCCGAGCCGCCCGTGCTCGAGCCCGCCGAGCGCGTAGGTCAGTCCCTTGCCCTCCTCGCCGAGGAGGTTGGCGGCCGGCACCGCGAGGTCCTCGAACACGATCTCCGCGGTGTTCGACGATCGCAGACCCATCTTCTTCTCCTCCTTGCCGACCGCGTAGCCGTCCCATGACGGCTCGACGACGAACGCGCTGATTCCGCTCGAGCCCCGACCGCCGCTCCGCGCCATCGCGACGACGACGTCGGCCGTGCCCCCGTTCGTGACCCACGCCTTGGCCCCGTTCAGGACCCACCCGCCGCCCTTCCGCGCCGCGCCGCACGACAGCGCCGCCGGGTCCGAGCCCGCGTGGGATTCCGACAGCGCGAAGGCGCCGAGCATCCGGCCCTCGGCCATGGGCCTCAGGTACCTGCTCTTCAGCTCCTCGGAACCGTGCGCCAGGATCATCTGCGTGGGGAGCGAATTGTGGACGCTCATCGAGACCGCGAGCGCGGGATCGACGCGCGCGATCTCCTCGAGCGCGAACAGGTACGTCAACGTGTCGAGCCCGCTTCCGCCCCACTCCTCGGGAACCAGCATGCCGAGGAACCCCAGCCGCCCGAGCTGGTCGATCGCGTCGCGCGAGAACTCGCCCTTCCGGTCGCGCTCCTCGACGTGCGGGGCGAGCTCGCTCTGCGCGAACTCGCGCGCCGTGCGAACGATCTCGCGTTGGACGTCGCTCATGGGATGGAGACCGGCGGCCGCGTCGGCGCGCCCGGCGCGCGCGGCCGTCACGCGCGCTCTCCGTACTCGAAGAAGCCCGCGCCGGTCTTCCGGCCGAGCCTCCCCGCCGCGACCATCTGACGGAGGAGCGGGCAGGGGCGGTACTTGGGATCGCCGAGGCCTTCCTGCAGGACCTCGAGGATCGCGAGGCAGACGTCGAGGCCGACGAAGTCCGCGAGCGTGAGCGGGCCCATCGGGTGGCTCATGCCGAGCTTCATCACCGTGTCGATCGCCTCCGGCTCGGCGACCCCTTCCATGACGCAGTAGATCGCTTCGTTGATCATCGGCATGAGCACGCGGTTCGACACGAACCCCGGGTAGTCGCGCACGGTGACCGGCGTCTTGCCGAGCGCGGTCGCAATCTCGACGATCGTCCGGTGGGTCTCGTCGGAGGTCTCGTAGCCGCGGATCACCTCGACCAGCTTCATGACCGGCACCGGGTTCATGAAGTGCATGCCGATCGTCTGGTCGGGGCGCGACGTGACGGCGCCGAGGCGCGTGATCGAGATCGACGAGGTGTTGCTGGCCAGGATCCCCCGGGGCTGGACGATCGCGTCGAGCGTCCGGAAGACGTCGGTCTTGACCTCCTCGTTCTCGACGATCGCCTCGATCACGAGGTCCGCCGCGTGCGCGGCTTCGAGATCGTCCGCCGTCTCGATCCGGTCGAGCGCCGCCGCCCGCTCCTCCATCATGATCCCCTGCTTGGCGACCTGCCGCTCAAGGTTTCGCTCGATCGTGTCCATCCCCTTCCGGAGAGCCGCCGGATCGCTGTCGATCAGCGTCACAGGATGGCCGTTGAGAGCGAACAGATGGGCGATGCCGTTCCCCATCGTCCCCGCGCCGATGACGGCGACGTTCCGGTCGATGAATGTCACAGCCGCTCGATCTCCATCGCGACGGCGTTTCCGCCGCCCAGGCACAGCGTCGCCATCCCCCGGCGCTCGTCGCGATCCCGAAGCGCGTAGAGCAGCGTCGTCAGAACCCGCGCACCGCTCGCGCCGATCGGGTGGCCGAGCGCGACCGCGCCTCCGTTCACGTTCACGCGGTCCCAGTCCCACCCCAGCTCCTTGCCGTCCGCGAGCGCCTGGACCGCGAACGCCTCGTTGGCCTCGATCAGCTCGTAGTCGTCGATCCGGCTCCCGGTCCGCTCCATGAGGCGCTGCACGGCGAAGACGGGCGCATAGAAGAGGAGCCTGGGCTCCGTCCCCGCCGCCGCGTAATCGACGATCCGCGCCATGGGGTCCAGGCCGTGCTCCTTCGCGTACGCGACGCTGGTCACGACGAGCGCGCTCGCGCCGTCGTTGAGGCCCGGCGCGTTGCCGGCCGTGACCGTGCCCTCCTTCGTGAACGCGGGCTTGAGCTTGGCCAGCACGTCCATCGACGTGTCCTTGCGCGGGCCCTCGTCGGTGTCGACGACCGTCGTGCCCTTGCGGGTCTCGATCGCGACCGGAACGATCTCGGGCCGGAACTTGCCGCCCTCGATCGCCGCTACGGCCTTGCGATGACTGCCGAGCGCGAACTCGTCCTGCTCCTCGCGCGAGATCTCCGACCGCTCCGCCGTCAGCTCGGCGTGCTTCCCCATGTGGACGCTCTCGAACGCGCACCACAGGCCGTCCTTCACCATCGCGTCGACCAGCGTCTGGTCGCCGAACTTGAACCCCTCGCGCGCGCCGTAGATCAGGAACGGGGCGTTCGACATCGATTCCTGCCCGCCCGCGACGACGCACGACTGATCGCCCGCGCGGATCGACTGGGCCGCCAGCATGACCGCCTTGAGGCCCGATCCGCAGACCTTGTTGACCGTCACCGACGGCACCGTGTCCGGCACGCCCGCGAAGTGCGCGGCCTGCCGCCCGGGCGCCTGGCCGCTCCCCGCCTGGACGACCTGTCCCATGATGACCTCGTCGATCGTCTGGGGGTCGATGCCCGCGCGGGACACCGCCTCGCGGATCGCGATCGCCCCCAGCTCGGGCGCGGTCTTCGGCGCCAGCCCGCCCAGGAACCTCCCGATCGGCGTCCGGCACGCGCTGACGATGACCGCGGTCGTGCGGTCGGTGAAGTCGTTCATCGGATTTTCCTCCTCATGGAATGACGAAGCCGTGTCATCGGATGGCCGCCGCCGGTCGCAGGAAACGCGTCATGCGACGCGCCGCCCCGCGGACGATCTCGCGCTGGAGGCGTCGCCGGAGCGTGACGTAGGACTGGGTGCCCATGACGAGGTCGGAGAGGAGCCTCCGGACGCTCGCGCTCCGCGATCCGAAACCGATGACGCGCTCGATGAACCGCGGGTGATAGAAGCGGTGGACCAGCGAGCTCGCCCGCGCCAGCTCGTCGCCGAACTCCGACCGCCAGAGCCCGTCGTACGTCTCGGGGCGGCCCGCGGCGAGCGCGCGGCTCCACGCGCGCGCCGAGCGGAGCGCGTAGAAGATGCCCTCGCCCGTGATCGCGTCGACGAAGCCGCCGGCGTCGCCGACGAGCGCCCAGTCGCGGCCGCCGCGCGGCACCTTCCAGCACGCGGGGTCCATGATCGTCGGGATGAACGCCCCGTAGCCCTTCCCCTGCCCGGGGTCGAGGTCCGGGTAGTACGCGCCCAGCAGGTCGAGCAGCCGGTTCCGCGTCTCGCGGCCGGCCGCCGCGCCGGACTCCCCGCCCCACAGGCAGAGTCCCACCGAGAGGTGATCCGGGCGCGGGAAGAACCACAGGTACCCGCGCGCGTCGGCGAAGAACTTCGTCTCGATCCGCTCGAGCTCGGCGGGGATGAAGAACCCGGCCGCGATCGAGTTGACGAACGCGGGAAATTCCGGGACGAGAACGTCGCGCATCCTGCTGACCGCGCCGTCGGCTCCGACCAGGAAGTCGACTTCGAACCGCTCGCCCTGCGCGTCCAGGACCCAGCCGCTCCGCCCGCGCTCGACCGACTGGACCTTGAGCGCGAGCTGTCGCGCGCCCGCCTCCCGGGCGTGCTCGCGCACCGCCTCGTCGAACTCGGCGCGCGCGAAGATCAGGGTCGGCCGCGGGCAGCCGAACGCGACCTCGTGGTCGTGGGGCGAGCGGAAGCGGAACTCGGTCACCGACCGCGCGCGCGGGACGAGGTCCGCGATCCACGGGAACTCGTCCTGCGCCTTGACCGTGATCCCGCCGCCGCACGGCTTCTCCCACGGAGCGCGATGGTCGAAGAGCGTGACCTCGTGGCCCTGCGCGGCCGCCTGCCACGCCGCGTACGCCCCCGCCGGGCCGCCGCCGACGACGCCGATCCTCAACCGCTCCACGGGTCGCGCTCCTCGTCCCGCTGATGGCGCCCGCGCTCGTCGCGCCGGATCCACGCCAGCGGGTAATCCGCGTCGTGGACGAAGGCGCAGAGCCAGCCCTCGTCGTGGACCCGGGTCAGGAACCGCTGCTTGGTCTCGAGCGTCGTGACCGGGTAGAGGTCGTAGGCCATGATCCACGGGTCGGGCAGGTGGTGGGTCGTCGGCACGAGGTCGCCCAGAAAGACGACCATGCGTCCCGTGCCGTCGTCGACGCCGACCGAGACGTGATGGCGGGTGTGTCCCGGCGTCTCGAAGATCCGGATCCCGTCGAGCCGGTCGCCGTCCTCGATCCACCGCACGCGGCCGTTCCCGTCGAGCGGCGCGTAGTTCCGTTTCAGATACGACGCGGCGTTCCGCGCGTTCGGGTTCATCGCGTCCTCGAACTCCCCGGGGTGGATGCAGTAGGTCGCGTTGGGGAACGTCGGCACCGCCGTCTTCCCGTCCTCGGCCCACCTCGTCGCGCCGCCCGCGTGGTCGAAATGGAGATGCGTGAGGACGACGCGGTCGACGGTCTCGGGCGGGGCGCCGCGGTCGGCGAGACGCTTCAGGAGCCCCCCGTCGCGCTCGATCCCGTAGATGTCCCGGAATTTTGCGTCGTCCTTCCCGCCCGCGCCGACCTCGACGACCGTCCGGCCCTCGGGTCCGTCGACGAGGAGGCAGTTCATCCCGAGACGGATCCGGTTCCGGTCGTCGGCGGGGAGCTTCTTCTCCCACAGGACGCGCGGGACCACGCCGAACATCGCGCCGCCATCGAGCCGCTGGAGGCCGTCGGAGAGGACCGTGATCGTGCGCTCGCCCCACAGGAGGGTCGGCCATTCGTAGCGCGGCATCCCGCGGTCCCCGCTCACTCGCCCTCCCGCTCCAGGACGTGGCGCGCGATGATCATGCGCTGGATCTCGCTCGTCCCCTCGCCGATCTCGGTCACCTTGGCGTCCCGCATCATGCGCTCGACCGGGTAGTCGCGCGTATAGCCGTTCCCGCCGTGGACCTGAACCGCCTCGATCGTCGTCCGCATCGCGAGCTCGGAGCAGAAGAGCTTGGCCTGGGCGGCGGCGAGCCGGTAGTCCCGGCCCGCGTCCTTGAGCCGCGCGGCCCGGTGCGTGAGGAGCCGCCCGGCCTCGATGCCGGTCGCCATGTCGGCGAGCTTGAACTGGATCGCCTGGAACTCCGCGATCGGTCGCCCGAACTGCTCGCGGTCGAGCGCGTAGTCGCGCGCGGCGTCGAACGCCCCCTCGGCGATCCCCAGCGCGTGCGCGGCGATCCCGATGCGCCCGCCGGTCAGCGTGTGGAGGCACTGCTGGAAGCCGCGCCCTTCCTCGCCGAGGAGCTGGTCGGCCGGCACGCGCACGTCCTCGAGGATGAGCTCCCGCGTGTCGCTCGCGCGCCAGCCGAGCTTGTCTTCCTTCTTTCCCGACCTGAGGCCCTCGGTCCCCTTCTCTACGATGAACATCGAGATCCCCTTCGAGCCCTTGTCCGGGTCGGTGACCGCGGCGACGACGTAGACGCCCGCTACGCCCGCGTTCGTGATGAAGACCTTGGTGCCGCTCAGGACCCAGTCGCCGCCCCGCCGAACCGCGCGGGTCGACATGTTCGCCGCGTCGGAGCCGGACGTGGCCTCGGTCAGGCCGAAGGCGCCCAGCTTCTCGCCGCGCGCGAGCGGCGTCAGAAAGCGCTCCTTCTGCTCGGGCGTTCCGAAGTCGTGGATCGGGGACGCCGAGAGCGAGGTGTGGGCGCCGACCGTGATCGAGTGCGAGGCGTCGACCCGCGCCAGCTCTTCGACGACGAGCGCGAGCGAGAGCGCGTCCGCGCCCGCGCCGCCGTACTCCTCCTCGAACGGCACGCCGAACAGGCCCAGCTCCGCCATCTCGCGCACGGTGTCCCACGGGAACTCGCCCGATTCGTCGTGGGCGGCCGCGATCGGCGCGATCCGCGCGCGCGCGAATTCGCGCACGGTCCCGACCAGCAACCGCTGCTCGGAGGTCAGATCGAGATTCACGGGGTCGGTGAGGTCACGCCCGGGAGCCGGCGTGCTCGCCGGCCCAGGCCCGGATGTAGTCGACGATCGACTGTGTCGTCGTGCCGGGTCCGAAGAGCTTGCCGGTGCCCATCTTCCGGAGCTCGGCCATGTCCTCCTTGCCGATGATCCCCCCGCCGGTCAGGAGGATCTCGTCCATTCCCTTCTCGCGCATGAGCTCGAGGACGCGCGGGAAGAGCGTCATGTGGGCGCCCGAGAGGATCGAGAGCGCGACCACGTCGACGTCCTCCTGGAGGGCGGTCTCGACGATCTTCTCCGGGGTCTGGTGGAGGCCGGTATACACGACCTCCATCCCTGCGTCGCGGAGCGCCGCCGCCACCACCTTCGCGCCCCGGTCGTGCCCGTCGAGGCCGGGCTTGCCGACAAGGACGCGGATCTTGCGCTCGTTCATCGCCCCCTCCGGGAAGGACCTCCGGAAACCCTTCGTAAACCTGATGAATGTACGCGCAAGGCGGTGACGCCTCAAATCATCCAGTCGCGCAGAATCCGCTCCGTCTCCTCGGCGTGCTCTCGTCCCGCACCACGTCCTCCCGAGCTGCACGGACCCGGATTCAACGGTCGATCAACACCAGATATCCGAGGGGCGCCAGCCGCGTCGCGAGCATCACTTCGTTGATGTCCCGGTGCTCGGACCACGTGGGCGTCTGCCGGTTCTCGGGGTCGAGCCAGAACGATTCGATCGCCTCGCCCAGCGGGACGTAGCTCCGCAGCGCCGCCGTCAGATCCCGGGCCGCGGATCCCGCGGGAGGGGTGACGCCCATGGATTCCTCCAGGCGCTCGCCCGCGGCCAGTCCGATCGCGAGACCGAGCTCCCGGAACGCGAGGCGCCGCCACGCGGGCTGCCGCCGGTCCCCCAGCTGAGCGTACCGCGCGAGCCCCTCGAGGGACGCCCCGAGCAGGCGCGCGAGCAGATCTCCTCTCTCGAGGGCTCCCTCCGCCGCGAGCTGGACCACCCGCAAGGCGTCCGTCAGAAGCCCGCCCAGCCCGAGGGGATCGGTCGTCCGGATGTCGATCGCCCGGGTCATGGCGCCGAAGTCCTCGATCGCCCGATCGAGGGCGGGCTCGGCGGGAGAGATCGACAGCCGTCTGGCGGTCGCATCGAGCTGGACGCACGTGAGGTAGCCGTCCAGCGGGTCGTGCTGTCCCATCGATGGAACGAGCGGGCGGGTCAGGTCCGTGCTCATCTTCCACGCCATTCGCCGCCGACCGGCCGGACCGGAGACGAACCCGCGATGGGCGGCGTCCGCCAGCTCGCGCGCCCAGCGGTGGAATCGCGCGTCCCCCGTCGAGCGGGAAACCTGGTCGAGGGCATGCATCCACTTCGTCAGGTAGTGGAAGTACTGGCCGTCCCGGTCCCACTCCAGCCGCTCGTCGAACGGCTCGCCGGGGGCCCGCTCGGGAAGCGGCTTACCGATCCGCAGGCCGCGCCGCGTCGGATGCGCCTCCCCCTCTTCTTCCTCGAGACCGCTGATCCAGCCGGCGCGCGGACCCTCGGGCCGATGGCGTCCGAGCACGCGATGGACCTGGTCCACCAGCTCGAGCGCGAGGTCGGTGTACCGCGCATCGCCGGTCGCGCGCGCGAGCCCGAGGCAGTTGCAGACCGCGAAGGCGTCTGTCCACAGGTATCGCGCGGCCGGCGCGGAAGAGGTGAGCCCCGTGCGCTCGGCGAACGCCGTCATCAGCGAGGCCGCCATCCCGATGGCATCGCTCGTCATCCGCCGCCGTCCCGGTTGCCCCGACACCACGCGGTTCCCCGCCGCGTGTCTATGCCGGCACCCGACCGCGAGCGGCCCAAGCCCGGGCCTTCAGATCGATCGATCCGTCGTCCGCGATCGGCATCCCGGTCCGAATCCGATCGCGCAGCGCGTTCCGCCGGTCATCGCTCAGCGAATTCGCGTAACCGGGCGCCGGGCCCTGGCCGCCGAGAAAGGGTGCCCAGTAGTCGTCGAAATCCTCGAACCGAGTGGGGATCTCGACCGGCCGGACGGTCACGTCCCCCAGGCCCGAGCTTCGAAACAGCGCGGCGAGGGGTCCCCTCCGGCAGAGTGAGAAGCGATGGCCTTCGTCCAGTTCGACCGCGGAGGGGTCGAGCTCCACCGCCGCGTCCCAGAATCGACGCAACAGCTCCATCCTTCCACCGTAGTCCCAGACGTAGACGGCCACGATGCCTCCGGGTCGCGTCGCGCGAGCCATCTCGCGCACCGCGAGGGCCGGGTCTGGAACGAAGTTGAGGACGAGACCGCTGACGATCGAATCGAAGCGACTCGCCTTCACGGGCAGCGCCTGCGCGTCGCCCGAGAGGAAGGTCACCCTCCGATCGGCGATCCGCGCCCTAGCGTGCTCGAGGAATCCCGCCGAGGGCTCCACGCCCCGGATGGAGCGCGGTCGGGCATTGTGCAGAATCGTCTCGGTGAGACCGCCGGTTCCGCAGCCCACGTCCAGCCAGTCGAGGTCCGGCGCTGTATCCAACCCGTCGAGGAAGTCGATCGCGACGCGGCGGCTCCAGCGACCCATGAACGGCTCATAGAGCCGTCCCGCGGCCCACGTGTCCCTGCTCTGGAACGTGAGTCCGGACATTCCTCCGTCACCGCGTCATGCTATGCGAGGAGCTGCCAGGCGATCGCAACCTGGGCGAAGAACCCCGCCGTGAACGCCAGCGTGCGAAGCCACGGGATCCCGAGAGCATACACGATCGCGTGCGCGAGGCGGGCCCAGAAGTAGACGAGGGCGGCCGTCGCGGTGACGCCGTTGGTCGCGCCGGCGATCTCCGCGACCAGCACGAGCGTGGCGAAGACGACCAGGTTCTCGACTGCGTTCGTGTGCGCCTTCGTCAGACGGACGGCCCACGGCGACTGGGGCCTCGGATCGTTCGGATATCCGACTGTGTCTGCGATCCCGCGGACGGCGAAGCGGTCGAGGATGTACGGAACCCAGAGGACCATCGTCAGGACGGTCACCCACACCAGGTACGTGAGCTCGGCGCTCATGGCCCCTCCTGTTGAGTGCTTTTGCGGGCGAACGGAACAGGAGACGTCTACCGCATTCCTGGTAGGCCGTCAACAGGTGAACTCGCTAGAAGATCTCGGGCTCGCGCCAGGTGCCGTAGTCGCCCTTCATGAGCTCGACGATCTCGCCGACGGTGGCATAGGCGCGGACGCAGTCGAGCACGGGCTCCATCAGGTTCTCCTCAGCCCGGATCGCGGCGCGGAGGGTCGACATCGCGGCTTCGACGGCCGCGGCGTCCCGCTCGTCCCGCACCTTCCGCACGCGCTCGATCTGCTCGCGCTCGTAGCGCGGGTCGATCCTCAGAATCGGGATCTCGAGGACTTCTCCCTCCTCGACGAACTCGTTGACCCCCACGATCACGCGGCGCTTGAAGTCGATCTCCTCCTGGTAGCGGCTCGCGGCCTGGGCGATCTCGCGCTGGAAGAATCCCGACTCGATCCCGGCCACGACCCCGCCCATGTCCTCGATCTGGCGGAAGTACTCCTCGGCCTCCTCCTCCATGCGGCTCGTCAGGGCCTCGACGAAGTACGAGCCCCCCAGCGGGTCGATGACGTTCGGCACGCCCGACTCGTAGGCGATCACCTGCTGGGTACGGAGCGCGATCTTGACCGCCTTCTCGGTCGGCAGGGCGAACGTCTCGTCCATCGAGTTCGTGTGCAGCGACTGGGTGCCGCCCATGACCGCCGCCAGCGCCTGGATCGCCGTCCGCACGATGTTGTTCTCGGGCTGCTGCTCGGTGAGCGAGCAGCCCGCCGTCTGGGTGTGAAAGCGCATGAGGAGCGAGCGCGGGTTCTTCGCGCCGTAGCGCTCCTTCATGTGGCGCGCCCAGATCCGCCGCGCCGCGCGGTACTTCGCGACTTCCTCGAAGAAGTCGTTGTGCGCGTTCCAGAAGAACGAGAGCCGCGGCGCGAACGCGTCGACGTCGAGGCCGGCGGCGATCCCGCGCTCGACGTACGTGAAGCCGTCGGCGAGCGTGAACGCGAGCTCCTGGACGGCGGTCGAGCCGGCCTCGCGGATGTGGTAGCCGGAGATCGAGATCGGGTGCCAGTAGGGGGCCTTCCGCGTGCACCAGTCCATCATGTCGACGACGATCTTCAGGTGCGGCTCGGGCGGGAACAGCCACTCCTTCTGGGCGATGTACTCCTTGAGCGGATCGGTCTGGATCGTGCCCCGGAGCTTCGCCGAGTCGACGCCCTGCTTCTCGGCGACCGCGACGTAGAGCGCGAGGAACAGGATCGCGGGGCCGTTGATCGTCATCGACGTGGAGACCTGGTCGAGCGGGATCCCCTGGAAGAGCCGCTCCATGTCGGCCAGCGAATCGATCGCCACGCCGCACACTCCGACCTCGCCTTCCGACATCGCGTGATCGGAATCGTAGCCCATGAGAGTCGGCAGGTCGAACGCGACGGAGAGGCCCGTCTGGCCGTGCTCGAGCAGGTAGTGATAGCGCGCGTTCGTCTCGGCCGCGGTCGCGAACCCCGCGAACTGGCGCATCGTCCAGAGACGCGTCCGGTACATCGTGTCGTAGACGCCGCGCGTATACGGGTACTCGCCGGGGAGCCCGATCTCCTCGAGCGGGTCGATGTGCGCGGTGTCGAGCGGCGTGTAGAGGGGCGCGACCTCCATGGAGGAGGTCGTCGTGAAGTCGATGTCGCGGACGCGCTCGGCGGCGCGGCGCGCATCCCACGCGCGGACCCGCTCCTCCAGACGCTTCATCCGCGGCGAGCCGTCCTTCGCGGTCGTGGTGACGCGACCGGCGTCGGCCGCGCGTGCGTCCTCGATCGTACGGGTCATCGCGTGACTCCTCCGTCTCCGATGTCGGCTGCGCGAGCGATCTCTTCCGCCAATGCGTAGGGCGTCGTCTCGCCGGCCGCGATCCGCTCGAGGCCTCGCGCGAGCAGACCTTCGCCGCCCCGCTCGACCCACACCTCGCGCTCGCAGCGACGCGCGACGATGTCGCGGACCCGCTCGGCGGCCCGCTGCCGGCGCTTCCTCTCGAGCGCGCCGGTCGTCCGTCCGTGCTCGCGGTGCGATTCGATCGCCTCGTCGAGCTCCTCGACTCCCTTGCCCTCGACCGCGACCGTGCGCACGATCGGCGGCGTCCAGCCGTCGGGAGGGGCGGCCCGCAGCCCCAGCGTGGCCTTGATCGCGCGCGCGAGCTTGTCCGCGCCCGGCCGGTCGGCCTTGTTGACGACGAACACGTCGGCGATCTCCATGAGGCCGGCCTTCATCGCCTGGATCGCGTCGCCCGACTCGGGGACGAGGACGACGACGGTCGTGTCCGCCGCGCTCACGATGTCGCGCTCGGTCTGTCCCACGCCCACGGTCTCGTGGACGACGACGTCGAAGCCGAACGCCTCGATCAGGTCGGCGGCCTCGAGCGACGTCGTCGCCAGCCCGCCGAGCCGGCCGCGCGAAGCCATCGACCGGATGAACGTCCCCTCGTCGAGGGTCAGCTCCTGCATCCGGATCCGGTCGCCGAGGAGCGCGCCGCCGGTGAACGGGCTGCTCGGATCGACCGCGAGGATGCCGACCTTGAGGCCGCGCTCCCGCAGGAGGAGCGCGTACTTCTCGGTCAGCGTGCTCTTCCCCGCGCCGGGCGGGCCCGTGATCCCCACCCGGTACGCGTGGCCCAGCCGGCCGTGGAGCGCGTGAAGGAGCCGCTCGAACCCGGGTCGCTGGTTCTCGACCCACGACAGGGCGCGCGCGAGCGCGCGCCGATCCCCCGCCTCGAACCGCGCGAGCAGCTCGCGGTCGGTGGAAGACTCCGTCGTCAGAGCAGTGGCCAGGCATCCCCCGTCTGTCGAGGCATTCGTCCAACCAACGTTCCCGTCGAAAGATAGAGAAGGCCCATGGACCGGACAAACTCTAGCCGATCCCTGCGACCTCATGTCTTGCGCTCTTTCTTCTCCGCCGCCGGGAACAACACGTTGTTGAGGATCAGCCGGTAGCCCGGCGAGCGCGGATACTCGCGGAGGTCCGTGGCGGGGTCGCCGATCGCGTGACGCGGGTCTTCGGGATCGTGGCCGCCGAGGAAGGTGAACGATCCCTCCCCGTGATCGCCGTGGATGTACTTCGCGAGCCGTCCGGCGGCGCACGTCGCGAGGACGACCACGCTCGGCTTGAGCACCGAGGAACGGAACGAGGTCGTGAGGCCGTACCAGTCCGGGAAGCGGAGGTCGTGGTCCTGGGTCAGCATGGCCGCCACCGGATCGACGGTGGCCGAGAAGCGCTCCACGGCGACGTCGTCGAGCGGAACCCGGTCCGCTGTGTTCACCCGGTGACCGTCGATCGTCGAGAAGGGGCCCGCTTCCGACGAGTCGATCTCGAAGTCCCGGAACGCGAGCGTGTCGGCGTCGCTCCCGTTTCGCGACAGCGCGACGTCGAGCGTCTCGCTCGCCGCGCACATCGCGAACAGGAACCCGCCCGCCGCGACGTAGCCCCGGATCTGGCCCGCGACCGCGGCCTTGAGGGCGGGCGCGTCGGCGAAGCCGAACTCGGCGGCCGTCGCCTGGTCGAGCGCGACGGCCTCGCGGTACCAGTCCGCCGACTGGACCCCGAAGCCGTACTTCCCGTACTGACCGGTGAAGTCCTCGTGATGCAGGTGGAGCCAATCCACGTCGGCGAGCCGGTCGCGCAGGACCTCGGAGTCCCACAGCGGGCGGTAGGGGATCTCGGCGAACTCGAGCGCGAGCCGCACCGCGTCGTCCCACGGCGCGGCGTAGGGCGGGACGTAGACGGCGATCTTCGGCGCGACCTCGAGCTTCATGGGGACGGTCTCTTCCCCCGCGAGCGCGGATTCGAGCGCGCGGCCCGAAGCGGACGGGTCCTCGGTCCAGACGCCGCGATCGAGCGCGGCGTCGAGCGCGGGCGGATGATCGACGAGGAACGCGCCGCCCCGGAAGTTGAGCAGCCACTCCGCGCGGCCGCCGGCCTCGAGCGCGCGGTACACGATGCCGTACGCCTTGAGGGGCTGAGGCTGCTCGTCGTCCATCGGGACGAGGAACGGAGCGTCGCCGGAGCGCATCGAGGCGATCCGGTCGAGCGCGTCCGGAAGGGCCCTGGGATCGAAGAGCGCCCCGGCTCCGACTCCTGCGACCGAACGCAGGAAGTCCCGTCGCCTCACGGACCGCCCTCCGACAGGCGGCGGCGCGCGTCGAGGGCGTAGGGCGTGTCCGCGTGATCCTGGACGACGGCGCGCCAGAGCCGGTGCGCCCGCACGCCGTCGCCCGCGACCTGCGCCCAGCGACCGGCGTCGAGGAGGAGCGCGGGGACCTCGCCCGGCGACGGGGCCGCGAAGGCCGCGGCCTCGAGGGCCCGGCTCGCGCCCACCGGGTCGCCGGCCCGGCCCGTCCACTCCGCGGCCTGACCGAGGACGAGCGAGCGCGCGATCCCCAGCGAGTCGCCGGTCCCGAGACGCTCCGCGAGACCCGCGAGTCGGAGCGAGGCGGCCGCCGGGTCCGCCGGCGCGCGGACGAGCGCGTCGCCGATCCCGGCCACGACGTCCCGGCCCGCGCCCGATCGGACGAGAGCCTGGGCGAGACGCACGCGCGCCAGCGCCTCGAGGCCCGCGGCGCCGACCGGGCCTTCGCCCACGCCCTCGGCGTACGCGCCGAGCGCGCTGTCGGCCCGTGCGCGCGAGAGGAACAGGTCCCCCCGCGGAACGGCGCTCGTCGCCGGATCGGCGCCCGCGGACACGGCCTCGTCGAGCGCGCGGGCGATCCGCTCCGGATTCCCGCTCGCGCGCGCCGCCTCGAGCTGGGCCGCGAGCTCGCGGCCCCGGGCGCCGGCCACGCCCTCGCGACGCGCGGCTTCGAACGTCGCGGCGGCCGCGTCCGCGTCGCCGAGCCGGTCCTCGATCTCGCCGAGCGCGAGCCGATCCTCGGGCCGCGCCGTCGGAGGCCCCAGCACGACGAGCGTCTCCAGCGCCTCGCGCGCGGCTTCCGGGTCGCCACCCTCCCGGGCCGTCCGTGCGATTCCCCTGAGAGCTTCGCCGCGCGCGGCGGCGTCGAGCGCGGGATCGGACGCGGCCTCGAGCGCCGCGCTCCAGCGACCCGCGGCGGCGTGGACGCGGACCTGGAGCGCGGCAATCGGCGCCGCCGTGTCCTGCTGCGCCGCGTCGCGGAGGAACGCGAGCCGCTCGACCATGCCCGCCGGCGTCTCTCCCCCGTCCGCGACGAGGTCCCCGATCCGCGCGGCCGCCGCCACGGCCTCATCGCCGCCGGCGCCGAGGGCGAGGAGCCACGCGTCGACCGCGGCATCGCGGTCCCCCGAGCGGGCGAGGAGCTGCCCGCGGACGAGGGCGAGCCGCTCTCTGGGGACACCCCTCCCGGCGGCCCGGTCGAGGAGCTCGAGGGCGGCGCCGTCGGCGTCGAAGGACTCGAGGACCCGGACCAGCTCGCCCACCGCGACCGCGTCCGTCGACGCGTCGAGCGACGCCGCGAAGCGACGGGCGACCGAATCGGGCGCGACGCCGAGCTGGAGTCCGACCGCGCCCCAGTAGCGGAGCGCGTTCGGCCCCGGGTCCCCGGCCACCACGCTGTCGAGGAACGCGTGGAAGCGCGGCAGGTCGCCCATGCCCGAAGCCGCTCCCGCGAGTGCGGACAGGACGGACGCGCCGTCCGCGCTCGCGTCCCACTCGGCGCGGAACCGGTCCCATGCCAACTCCTGCGCGGGGGCGGGAGTCGCCGACCAGGCCGCGAGGAGGGTGAAGGCGATCGGAACCGCGACGATCACTCGCCGTGCAACATATCTATTTGTCAACGCCGACGTCACAGCTCACCCTCGCGCGCGCGGACGCCCTCGTCGGCCAGCCGTTCGAGATACCGTCGCGCGGGCGCGAGCATCTCCGCGGGAAGCGTGCCGGCCCAGGGCGCGAGCGCGGTCGCGGGGTCGAGGACGGGCGCGGTGACCCGGGCCTCGAGCGGGGGCGGGTCGGCGGGAACGAACGAGCGCGCGGTCTCCGACTGCCGCCGCTCGCTCTCCTCGCGGTCGATCATGCGCCCGAAGTCGGCGAGGCGGCGGGCGAGCGAGCGCAGGTCGGTCTCCGTCCGCGCCCCGGCGAGACCGCGTTCGAGGCGGGTCGACGCGGCCTCGACGGCGCGCGCGAGCGCCTCGATCGAGCGCGCGTCGAGTCCCTCCTCCTCGAGCGCGCCGCCCATCTCGCGAAGCTCTTCCGCCATGCGCCGCTCCGCCGCCGCCGCCTCGGCGGTGCCGCCCGAGGGCTCCCGGCCGCTCGCCATCGCGTCGGCCATCGCGGCCTGGGACTCCGCCATCCGCTGGAGCTGGTCGGAGAGCGCGCCGGACTCTCCGGGCTGGCCCGCGCCTCCCGTCCCGCCACCGCCCCCCGCGGGCAGGAAGAGGCCGCGCGCGAGGAGCGCGAGCGCGGTCGCGGCGTCCTCGGCCGAGCTCCGCACGGCGGCCGCGCCGCCGGGACCCGCCACCGCGCGCTCGACCGCCGCCTCGGCCTGGCGGGTCGCGTAGACCGCCTGCGCGATCCGCATCGCGAGCTCCATCCCCGCGGGCTGTCCGCCGATCGCCTCGACGAGCGTGCCGAGCGCGCGGTCGAGCCCCCCGGTCACGACCCGCTGGCGCGCGAGTCGCGCCGCGCGCTCGCCCGCGTCGGAGAGCCGGCCCTCGCGCTCGGCCAGCTCGCGCTGCCGCTCGGCGAGGAACAGGGACTCCGCGCCCGCGCGGTCGAGCGCCGCACGGTTCGGGGCGGACGCGCCGCCGCCTTCGCTCACCTCCGCGCGCGTCTGACCCGCGGCCTGCATCATCTCCCCGGCCGCCCGCTGCTGCGCGTCGGCCGCCGCGGCTGCGTCGCCGGCTTCGATCTCGCCGGCGGCCGCCTCGAGCGCCTCCTCGAGGCCCGACCGGGCGGCCTCGGAGAGCCCGGCCGCCGCCTCCCGCGCGGCGTCGGACAGCGCCTCCTGCCGCTCCGCGATCCCTTCGAGGCCCTCGGACGCCCGCGTCTCCTCGGCGAGGGCGGACTGCGCGCCCGCGAGGGCCTCGAGCGAGTCCGCGGCCGCCATCGCCTCGATCGAGCGCTCGATCTCGTCCAGGCGCTCGGCGATCGCTTCCAGCACCGCGGCCCGCGCTTCGGCCTCGGCGGCGGGATCCGGCGGCGCGCCCCTCGGCGGGTCGAACTCGGCGTCCGCCACCCCCTCGAGCTGCTGTCGGTACGCCTCGAGCCGGGCCGCGAGCTCGGGGTCGATCTCGGGATCGGAGAGCGTCCGGTCGAGTGCGCGGGCGAGGGAGTCCGCCGCCTCGGCGAGTCGACGGTCGAGCCGATCCGCTTCGTCCGTCTCGGCCGGTCCCGGCGTGTCGCCGCGATCCTCCGCGGCGCGCCGCGTGGCCGCGAGCGCGGCCGCCACCTCCTCGCCCGCGGCTTCGCGCTCCCGGGCGGCGGCGGCGCGGAGCGCTGCCGCGCTCGCGACCACGGCCGTCCGCCACCCGCTCGTTGCCCTTCCCCCCGCGGCCGGCCGCGCGACGACCCGGTACCGGATCGTGTCTCCGGGCGACCGACCCGCCGCGAGCGGCGCGATCGCGGTCACGACCGTGTCGCGCGCACCCGCGACCGCGGCCAGGCGGCCGCTCCGCCCGTCGTCCGTCTCCCACGAGAGCGCGGCGAGGCCCGACGCCGCGCCGGCCCGCACCTCGAGCCACGCGCTTTCGGCGGCGAGCGCGGCGGGATTCTCCGTCGGGCGGAGGATCTCGACGAACGCGCTCCCCGGAGACAGGACCGTGAACGCCGGCCCGTCGAGCCGCCGGCCGCCCGCGCCCCGCGCGACGAGGCGCGCCTCGCCCAGAGAGAGGCCGCGGAGCGGGCCGCGGAACGTGGCGCCGGCGGCTGCCAGCGGGAACTCCCGGCCGGCCGCGTCGACGACGACAACGGCCTCGAGCGCGCCGTTCGCCTCTCCGCGCACCTCGAGGGCCTGGTCGGCGGTCACCGCGCGGCCGGCGAGCGGAATCCACGCCTCCCCGGGGGAGCGCGCCTCCACGCGAACGAGCGCGAGCGGGGCGCGGACCGCGAGCGTGTACTCGGGGCTCACCGCGCTCCCGAAACGGAGCCGGTACCGCCGCTCGATCGCGACCGCGTCCCAGCGCCAGCCGCCTTCCGGCGACTCGCCCAACGTGTCCGCGCGCCAGGCCGCCTCGGCCTCCTGCCACTCGAGGACGAGGGGCCCTTCCGCCTCGGTTCCCCGATAGCGCGCGGCGCCCGCCACGCCCGCCCCGTACTCGACCTCCGCGTCGCCCGGGGTCACGCGCCAGTCCGCGGATCCGGCGCTCCACAGGGTCGCCGGATCGAGCATCGCGCGGACGACGCGGCGCCCCGCCGCCGGCTCGACGACCGCGATCGCGAGCGCGACCGCGCCCAGCGCGATCGTCACCCGGCGCCAGCGAGCGAGCCGCGCGAGCGCCGTCTCGGCGTAGGCCCGGTCGAGGCGCGCGCCGCCGCGCCGCGCGACCCATTCCCGCGCCCGGACCGTCCGCGCGCCGGCGAGCCCCGCGTCTCCCGGCTCGAGCGAGGCCGTCACTCGACCCCTGGCCTGCGGGAACAGGCGCTCGAGCCGCGCAGCGACCTCGCCGGCGCCTGTCGCGGGCGCGCGCCAGCGGGTCAGGGCCACGACGAGCCCCGTCACCGCGGACGCGGTCGCGACCGCGTAGCCGGCCGGCCGCGCGAGCCCGGCTCCGCCCGTCAGCCACTCCCACGCGAGGAGCACAAACACGAGCGCCGCGCAGGTGGCCGCCGCCGTCCACGCGAGCCCGCGACGGCGGCGGCGCCTCTCCGCGGCGCCCAGGGTCCGAAGCTCGCGCTCCGGATCTAGTGTCGTGTCGCCAAAGTCACTTTGCATTCAACTGGCGCTGCATCCCGGCTGGCTGCGTTGCTCCTCGTCGGAACGGCGCTGCCATGCCTTCCTCGTCGCGCCTTGCCGGCCGGGCGCATCACCACTCTCGATGCTGAAAGCGACTCCGGCGACACAACACTTGGGGTGGATGACACGTTCGCACCGTGCTCATCAGGGTCGGTAGTTCATTCCTATCGCGTAGATGTTCTTGGTGTAGAAATCGTTCAGAGTGATCGCCTCGTTTCTGTACCGGCCGTAGCGCACCTCGACCGAATAGTCGGGCGAGACGTCCTTCACCAGGCGCAGGAGGAGGACGTTGTTCTCGGTCTCGCCGGTGTCCAGCGATCCCACCTGGGTATTGGGAACCGGCTCGTTGAAGTCGCGCAGCTCGATCTGCCCGTAAAGCTGGGCCAGCATCCCCCACGGGAGTCGACGCAGGATCTGGAGCCCGAGGTTGTGGCTCACGTAGCTGAACCCGAACGAGTTCGAGTCGTTGAGCCGGAAGCTGTACTCGCCCTGGACCGAGACCCCGCCGAGCCAGGTCACGACCGCGCCCAGCTCGTGGAGATGGTCTTCCTGCCGGTCGCGCGTCCTGCCGCGGAGGATCGCCGTCGGATCGTCGCCGGGGCCGAGCGCCCCGCGGCCGGGATAGCGGATCTGGTCGAACGAGTACGTCCACGTCGCCGTCAGGTCGGGGCTGAAATCCTTGGTGAGCGAGGCGTAGCCGCCGATCACGTGGTTTCCGAACGGCGCGTCCAGGTTCTCGAAGTCGGTATCCGAGTACCGCGCCCCGAGCTCGAGCCTGGACAGCTCGTCTCCGGAAAGCGGCTGCAGGTTGAGCAGACCGCTCACCGATCCGCTGAACCGCGTGAAGCCGTCTTCGTTGATGAAGAAGAAGCCGTCGGTCCAGGCGCGGTTCTTGATCCCGAAGGTTCCCCCGAGGGCGAGGGCGTCCGTGATCCGCCGCTGGTAGCCGATCGTTCCCTCGTTGATGAACTGGCTCGTCACGTCTGCTTCGCTGAAGCCGAAGTGACGCTTGAACCCGCCCTGATAGGTCATCGAGAGGCGCTGCTCGCCCGCGGATCCCCAGCGCACGTCGCCGCGATACGACAGCCGCGCGACCTGTGCGTGCACCGGGTCGACGCCGCTGCCCGAGACCCCCTCGTTGACGTTGTCGTCGAATTCGTACGTCAGGCGCATGTCCTGATCGTACGACCACGGCGACCGCTCCAGCGTCTGGGCCCCGACCGCTCCCGACGCGAGGAGGACCGCGATGGCCGCCGACGAGATCGGTCCGGCGACACTGCGGGCTCTGTTCATCGGATCGTTCCTCCTGCGTATGGTGTTAATCATAAAACTCCTGCAGTCGCTGGGCGAACACCCCCGCCTTCGCCGCGTATTCGTCCCGCCGATCTCCCAGGTCGAGCAGGCGCCGCTGGAGATCGCGGATCCTCTGCGCGGGGTCGTCGAACATGTCCCCCGCCCCACCGCCGCCGGGCGTGTTCCGCCCCTCGAGGATCCCCTGGATAACGTCCCGAGCCTGCGCGCCCTGGCGATCGCCCCACAGATCGATGTCCTCCTTGAGGCGGGCGAACTCCTCGCGGTCGCGCTCCTTCCGGGCCAGCGTCTCGATCTGATCGCGGATCGCCACCATGCGCTCGTCGATCTTGTCCACGGCGTCGCGCGCGATCGCCTCCTTCACCCGCAGCTGCGACGGCCCGTCGGTGGGATCGAGGACGAGATCGGGGAGGAAGAGATCGTCCTGCGCCTCCTCGATCTCGGGCACGAGCGCCTCGCGCGCCGCGACATACTGCCGCAGCGTCTCGGTCAGGCGGTTGAGCTCGGCCGTGTTCTGGGTCGTCTTCGGCAGTCGCTCGATGCGCTGGCTGGTTTCGGCGATCGCCTGGTTGTAGGCCGTGTACAGCTTCGTCCGCAGGTCGCGCATCTGCTCGTACAGCGTGCGCAGCGTGCGCGCGACCTGGACGAGCTGATCTCCGGTCTCGCGGATCTGGTTCGAGACGGTCTCGAACTGCGCGCTCCCGGCCGCCGTGCGCCGCTTGACTTGCGAAAGCGAGTCGCCGCGCGCCTCGAGCGCCCGCTGGCGCGCCTCGAGCCGCGCGATCTCCGGCTCGCGCTGGCCGATGAGCCGGCGCAGCTCCACGATCCCCGGCCCGGCGGGCTGCTGCGCGGCGCCGTCCGCCGCCCCGATCAGCAGCGCGAGCGCGGTCGCGAGGAGCAGGAGGCCGCTTCGCCTAGCCACCGCTCAGCCCGTACTTCTCGAGCTTGTAGTAGAGCGCGCTCGTCTTGATGCCCAGGAGCTCGGCGGTCTTGGTCTTCACGCCATTCGACTTCTCGAGCGCATCCTCGATCATGGCGCGCTCGATCCGCTCGAGCGCGTTGTCGAGGGTGATCGCTCCGGCCGGCGGAATGCTCAGCGTGGGCGCGGCGGCGGTGCGCGGAACGCGGCGCTCGTTGAGCGGGAACAGCTGCGCTTCCAGCCGATCGCCCTCGCAGAGCACGATCGCACGTTCGATCATGTTCTCGAGCTCGCGGATGTTTCCCGGCCAGTCATAGCGCATCAACAGTTCTATCGCGTCTTCCGACACGCCTTCGATCGTCTTCGCCATCTCGGCGCCGATCGACTGGATGAAGTGCGTTACCAGCGGCAGAATGTCTTCCTTCCGCTCGCGCAAAGGAGGCACCTCGATGGGAATGATGTGCAGCCGATAGAACAGGTCTTCGCGGAACTCGCCGTGCTCGACCAACGGCGCCAGGTCGCGGTTCGTCGCGCTGATGATCCGCACGTCCACCGTGATCGTGCGTTCGCCGCCCACGCGCTCGATCTCCTTCTCCTGGAGCACGCGTAGCAGCTTGACCTGGGTCGAGAGGGGAATGTCCGAGATCTCGTCGAGAAAGAGCGTCCCCTCGTGGGCGAGCTCGAAGCGTCCCTTCCGCTCGCGGATCGCGCCGGTGAAGGCTCCCTTCTCGTGACCGAAGAGCTCCGATTCCAGCAGTCCTTCCGCGAGGGCGGAGCAGTTGACCTTCACGAATGGACCGTCGCGACGAGTGCTCTCGCGATGTATCGCGCGCGCGATCAACTCCTTTCCGGTCCCGCTCTCGCCGTAGATGTAGACGGAGGAGGTGGCCTCGGCGACTTTGCGGATCGACTCGTAGATTTCGCGCATCGCCGCCGATCGGCCGACGATCTCCCCGAAATGATGCTCGACCTCCTCGCGGAGGTATTCCGCCTGGGCCTTGAATGCGTCTCGCTCGCGCTTGAGAGCGCGCGTCTTGAGCGCCTTTTCGACCTTGACCTTGAACTCGCTGGTGTCGAAGGGCTTCGTGATGAAGTCGACGGCCCCCAACTTCATCGCTTCCACCGCGATGTCGATCGTCCCGTAGGCCGTGATCAGCATGACCTCGGGGTCGCTCGGCACCGGCTCCCGGCGCAGCGCCTCGAGGAGCTGCAGGCCGGTCATGCCCTCCATCTTGAAATCCGTGATCACGAGATCGACCGGCTCCTCACGGCAGCGCCTCAGGGCGGAATCCGCGTCGGGGATCGCGACGACCTCGTGACCGGCGCGACGGAGGATCTGCTCGATCCCCTCCCGCACGGTCGGGTTGTCCTCCACTACGAAGACGAGTGCCACTCCCCCCTCCGTCATGTCCGTGTCCCCGCGACGACGGTCTCCGCCGGCCGGTACGCTCCGGCTCCGGCGCTCATCGACGGCAGGACGACGAAGAACACTGTCTTCTCTCCCGGCACGCTCTCCACCCAGATCTCGCCGTCGTTCTCCTCGATGATCGAGCGCACGATGGAGAGACCCAGCCCCGCGCCGCTCCCTTTGGTCGTGAAGAACGGATCGAAGATCTGCTTCAGGTGATCGGGATGGATGCCCGCGCCGAAGTCCTTGACCATGATCCGCGCCTTGCCCTGCGCCTCGTGCGCGCGGAGCTCGACCCGGCCGCCCGCCGGCGACGCCTGGATCGCGTTCTTGACCAGGTTCAGGAGCGCACGCTTGATCTGCTCGACGTCGGCGTAGACCGCGAGCTCCTTATCCGCCATCTCCACCTCGACCTCGACGCCGCGCTCGCTCGCGTCGCCGGAGAGCAGGAACAGCACGTCGTCGACGACTTCGCGCAGCGAGAACGGCTCGACGATCGCCTGCCGCGGTCGCGCATAGATCAGAAACTCGTTGATGATCGTCTTCAGGTGCTGCACCTCGCGGATGATCTTCTCGAGGTGCGAGCGGCGGTCGTCCTGCTCGTCCATCTCGTCACGCAGGAGGCCGGCGAAGATCTCGATCCCGCCCAGCGGATTGCGGATCTCGTGCGCCACGCCGGCGAGCATCGTTCGCAGATGACGATCGCGGCGCACGATTCCGCGACGCATGTTCTCGAGCGCGTGCCCCAGGTACCCGATCTCGTCCCGCGAGTCGACGTCCACGGGTTCGCCCAGGTCGCCGCGCTCCATCCGCTCCGCGGAGGAAACCAGCTTGCCGATCGGGCCGGAGAGCGTGCGCGCGAAGACGACGCCGACGAGCACGGTGAGAAGGACGGCAACGATCGTCAGCAGGATCGTCGTGCGGCGGAAATCGTGGAATACTTCGAGGAAGCCGAGCGACAGGTCGACCCCGAGAACCGCGATGATCGCCTCCCGCGTCTGCGCCTCGTCGACGTAGCCGACGAGCGGCACCATCGCGGACTGATAGACATTGCCCTCGTCGTCGCTGAAGGGTTCCGTGACGACGGCCTCTCCGCGAAGCGCGCGCTCGATCTCGCTGGCGTAGTTCTCGAGTCCGGGCGCGATCGCGCCCGCGTCCATCCGCATGGTATCGGTGGTGGCCAGGATGCGCCGGTCGCGATCGAACACGTAGGCCTCGCGGACTCCGAGTCGCTGCTGCATCGCGTGCAGGTGACCCTCCGCGAGCTGCTGGGTGCGCGGACCGACCTGATTGACGAGCGCGGTGACGGTCAACGGGTCGATGACGAGCGCGCCCGCCTCGGCCACCGCCAGGAGCCGGTTCTCGGTCTCCCGCCGGACGTGGGCGGTCGCCACCCGATACCACACCATCGCGCTCGCGACGACGAGGACCGTCACGAGGAGGATGAACGTGAAGATGAGCTTGGTCCGGATCCGGTTCCGGCGTTCCGTTATCTTGGCCATCTTCCTACCATAAGCTATGTTAGGGCATCTCCCACGTCAAAGCACTCGAAGGCGGACCGCAGTCACGGAAATCTGAGGCCGCTCAGGAATCCGTCAGTGCGTGAGCGCGTAGACGAACACGTTCGCCCCCATCTCGAGCGCGGCCCGTCGCACCGGTTCCGGGTCCCCGTGGACGTCGGCGTCCTCCCAGCCGTCCCCCAGGTCGGTGTTGAACGAGTAGAAGAGGACCAGGCGCCCGTCATGGTATACCCCGTAGCCGTGCGGAGGCCCCCCCGCGTGCTCGTGCACTTTGGGCAAGCCCGAGGCCATTCGGAAGGCGGCGCGGTAGATCGGATGGTCCGCGGGGAGCTCGACGAGCGGCTCGTCCGGAAATACCCGCGCGATCTCGCGCCGCAGCGTCTCGTCGATCCCGAAGTTGTCGTCGGCGTGGAGGAAGCCCCCGTTCGTGAGATAGTCCCTGAGCGCGCGGACCTCCGCGTCCGACAGGCGGATCTCCCCGTGACCGGTCAGATACAGGAGCGGATAGCGCGCGAGCTCGGGATCCGTAGCCGCGACGACGGCTTCCCGCGCCGCGGTGGGGAGCCCCAGCTCCTCCCGGACGAACGCGAGCAGGTTGGGGAGCGACGTCGGGTTTCCGTACCAGTCTCCGGGCGCGTACTCGAGGCGCGCGATCGTGAGCGGCGTCTCGGGCGCCGCACCCACCCGACCGCCGAGACCCTGGGCGAAGGCCGGAGCCGTGGGGGTCACGGCACCGATCGCCGCGGCCAGCAGCGCCGCGGCCATCCACCGGAGCGCGGGGGCCGATTCGCGGACTCTCATTCCTCCGATTCCTCCTGGACCGCTCGATAGATCGCGTTGCGCTCGCCGGGATAGACGCACGAGAGAACGTCGGCGAGACCGCGCGCGGTGAGCTCCGCGCCGGTCCGGTTCTCGCGCAGCTCGCGGAGCGCCTCGCGCCACGGCCGAGCGCACGGCGCGTCCTCCCCCGCTCCGGCGACCACGATCACGCACTCGCCACGCAAACGATCCCCGCGCGCCGCGAGTTCATCCGCCACCGCCCCCGCGCTCCCCGTCAGGAATTCCTCGTGGAGCTTCGTCATCTCCCGCGCGAGACAGACCGCGCGGCCCGGCGCCGCCGACTCGATCGCCGCGAGCGTCGCCGCCACGCGCGTCGGGGCCTCGAACACGACGAGCGTCTCGACGCGTGCGAGAGCCTCGCTCCACCACGTCTCGCGCCCGCGTCGCGGCGCGAAGCCGAGGAACGCGAAGCGGTCCGTCGGGAGCCCGGAGGCGGCGAGCGCGAGAAGGAGCGCGCTCGGGCCGGGCACCGGGACGACCGGGACGCCGGCGCGCCGCGCGGCCACGACCAGGCGATACCCCGGGTCCTGGATCGCCGGCATCCCGGCCTCGGAGACGAGCGCCACGTCCTCGCCGGCCGCGAGCCGCGCGACGAGAGCGGGCGCCACCGATTCGGCGTTGTGATCGTGATAGGCGACGAGCTCCGGGGCCGGGTGCTCCATCCACGAGTACAGCGTCCGGCAGGTGCGGGTGTCCTCGCAGGCGACGACCCGCGTCCGCTCCAGCACCTGGCGGGCGCGCGGCGCCAGGTCGGCCCGGTTCCCGATCGGCGTTCCGACCAGCCACAACGTCCCCGGGGAGTCCCCGGAAGGGCTCATTCCGGAGCGCGGCGGACGTCCGCGCCGAGCGCCAGCAGGCGGCGGTCGATGGCCTCGTAGCCACGGTCGATCTGGTGCACGTTCTGGATGACGGACTCGCCGCGTGCGGCCAGCGCGGCGATGAGCAGCGCCATGCCCGCGCGGATGTCGGGGCTCGAGATCTGCGCGCCGGCGAGCGCGGCCGGCCCGGTGACGACGACGCGGTGCGGATCGCACAGGACGATCCGCGCACCCATCCGCTGCAGCTGGTCGACGAAGAAGAGCCGGCTCTCGAACATCTTCTCGTGGACGAGGATCGTCCCGCGCGCCTGCGTGGCGACGACGACCATGATCGAGGTGAGATCGGCGGGAAACCCCGGCCACGGCGCGTCATCGAGATGCGGGACGGCCCCCCCGGCGTCGTCGACGATCGCGAGGTCCTGGCCGCCGGGAACGCGGACGTCGTCCCCGTCGACCTCCAGGCGGACGCCCAGCCGCTCGAAGGCGATGCGGATCATCGGAAGGTGCTCGACGCCGGCGCCCCGGATCGTCAGCTCGCCGCCGGTCACCGCCGCGAGTCCGACGAACGAGCCGACCTCGATGTGGTCGGGACCGATCCGGTGACGGCAGGCGGCGAGCCCGTCGACGCCCTGGATCTCGAGGACGTTCGTGCCGATGCCTCGGATCGAGGCGCCCATCGCGACGAGCATGCGACACAGCCCCTGCACGTGGGGCTCCGACGCCGCGTTCGCGATTCGCGTCCTCCCCCGCGCGCGGACCGCCGCCATGATCGCGTTCTCGGTTCCCATGACGCTCGCCTCGTCGAGGAAGATGTCGGTCCCGGCGAGGCCGTCCGGCGCTTCGAGGACGTACTCCCGCTCCTCGAGCGAGATTCGCGCGCCCAGCGCCCGGAAGGCGAGCAGATGCGTGTCGACCCGCCGGCGGCCGATCCGGTCCCCGCCCGGCGCCGGGAGGTGCACGCGGCCGCGGCGGGCGAGCAGCGGTCCGGCGAGCAGGAACGAGCCCCGGATCTGCCGCGCCATGTCGAGGTCGGGCGCCCCGGCCCCGGCCGCGCCCACCGTGACCGCGTGGTCCCCGACCGCGACCGTGCATCCGAGGGTTTCGAGGAGGTCGATCATCGTCCGCGTATCGGCGATTGCGGGGACGTTGTCGATCCGGACTGGCTCTTCGGCGAGGAGCGCCGCGGCGAGACAAGGAAGCGCTTCGTTCTTGTTTCCGGCCGGCACCATCTCGCCCCGGATCGGCCGGCCCCCGACGACGACGAGCTGCTCCATCAACCCTCCCGCTCCGGGGCCAGCGCGAGAACGCCTCGCACCACGCCGGAAAAGTCGCTGTACGCCGCCAGGAACTCGAGGCCCGCCGCTTCCTCGATCAGCCGCCTGACCTCCCAACCCTGTCCGCGCCCGATCTCCATCGCGAGCAGTCCGCCGGGCGCGAGGTGCCGCGGCGCTTCGCGGGCGATCCGGGCGATCGCCTCGGTCCCGGCAGGACCCGCAAACAGCGCCTCCCGCGGCTCCCACTCGGCGACCTCGCGCGGGAGCGCGGCGCGTTCGGCCTCGGCCACGTAAGGCGGATTGCAGACGATGGCGTCGAACGGACGATCGATCCGGAATGCCGACAGACCGTCGGCGGCCACCCACGCCGTCCGGCTCGCGCCGACCCGCTCCGCGTTGGCGCGGGCCACGTGGAGGGCCGCCGGGCTTCGGTCGCTCCCCACCACGCGATCCACGCCTCCGAGCTCGACGGCGAGCGCGCAGGCGATCGCTCCCGATCCCGTGCCGAGGTCGAGCAGGCGCCAGCCGGACGCGGGCGCCTGCCCGCGCGCGGCTCGCGCGCGGGCCCACTCCAGCACTTCGGCGACGAGCCGCTCCGTCTCGGGACGCGGCACGAGCACGCGGCGATCGACCGCCAGGTCCAGCCCGCGGAAGCCGGCGGTCCCGGTGATGTACTGGACGGGCTCGCCGGCCAGCCGCCGCTTCACCCGCGAGCGGTAAGACTCGACCTCGGCGGCGCTCAGCGGACGATCGTAGCGAAGGTAGAGATCGAGCCGGCGGCAGTCGAGCACGTCCGCCAGCAGGTGCTCGGCCGAAAGGCGCGGCTCGGTGACGCCACGCTCCTCGAGGAAGCTCGCGGTCGTCCGCAGGATGGAGAGCACGGTCCAGTCCCCGCTCATCGACGCCGGCGTCCCCGGGACGCTAGCCGGTTCGGACGGCGAGGATCGCGTCCTCGTCGTCCTCCTCGTCGGCCAGGATCCACTCGATCGTCAGCGGGTGATGGGGATCGCCGTTCACGTACTCCTCGAGCATCTCCACCTGGTCGGAGTCGATCTGGCACGCGAACAAGCCGCCCGGAGTGAGGCGGAGCGCGGCCGCGTCGGCGAGCTGGCGCAGGAGCTCGTCGCCGCTCGGCTCGCCGAAGAACGTCTCCATCGGCTCCCAGCGAACGGTCTCCTCGCTGAGGTAGATCTCGTCGCCCGGGTTCAGGTACGGCGGGACGGCCACCACGATGTCGAACACCGGCACCGGGCGCGACCATTCGAGCCAGTCGCCCGCCACCGGGACGACCCGCTTCTCCACGCCGTGTCGACGCGCGTTCCGCCGAACCAGATCGAGAGCGGGAAGCGACAGATCCACCGCCCAGACCCGGCGCGGCGCGAGCGGGCCCACGGCCAGCGAGACCGCGATCGCGCCGCTGCCCGCACCGAGGTCCGCGATCCGCCACCCGCCGCGCGGGCGCTCGCGTTTCTCCGCCCACTCCTCGATCTCGTCGCACATGCGCTCGCTCTGCGAGCGCGGCACGAAGACGCCGTGCTCGATTTCCATGAGCCGGTCGCGGAAATCCGTCACGCCGACGATGTACTGATAGGGCTCGTGCGCCTCGCGCCGGGCCAGGAGCTCGCGGAAACGCCCCTCCGCCGCGGCGGAGACGGGCTCGTCGCGCCGATCCAGGAGGCCGTCGGGATCGTCCAGCTCGTGGAGCACGGAGGCCAGGAGCCACAGCGCGCTGGCGTCGGGAAACTCGACCTCCCGCTCCTCGAGCCGCCGCTCGGCTTCGTCGAGAAGCGAGCCGACCGTCATCCCGCGATCCGCTCGGCCTGCTCGGCCAGGGCCAGCGCTTCGATGAGCTCGTCGAGGTCGCCGCCCAGAACGGCGTCGAGCTTGTGGAGCGTGAGGTTGACGCGGTGATCGGTGACGCGGCTCTGCGGGAAGTTGTAAGTGCGGATCTTCGCGCTCCGGTCCCCCGTGCCGACCATGGCGCGGCGCGACTCCGCACGCGCGGCTTCCTGCTCGGCGACCTTCCGGTCCAGGAGCCGGCTGCGGAGGACCTTGAGAGCCTTGGCCTTGTTCTTGTGCTGGCTCTTCTCGTCCTGACACTGGACGACGAGGCCCGTGGGGAGATGGGTGACGCGGACGGCGGAATCCGTCGTGTTCACGCTCTGGCCCCCCGGACCCGAGGAGCGGAAGACGTCGATCTTGAGCTCGCTGTCGTCGATCTCGACGTCGACGTCCTCGGCCTCCGGGAGGACGGCCACGGTCGCGGCGGAGGTGTGGATCCGGCCCTGGGACTCGGTCTCGGGGACCCGCTGGACGCGATGCACGCCGCTCTCGTGTCGGAGCGTCCCGTACGCGCCTGCGCCGTGGACGAGGGCCACGACCTCCCTCAGGCCGCCCGTATCCGACGGCGAGAGGTCGATGATCTCGAGGCTCCAGCCGCGCCGCTCGGCGTAGCGCGAGTACATGCGGAACAGGTCCCCGGCGAACAGGGCCGCCTCCTCGCCGCCGGTGCCGGCCCGGATCTCGAGGACCGCGTCCTTGTCGTCGAGCGGATCGCGCGGGAGCAGGAGCCGTTTGAGCTCCTCCCCGAGGCGCTCCACGTCGGCTTCGAGGCCGGGGATCTCGGCCCGCGCGAGCTCGCGCAGATCCGGGTCCTCGGACTCGCGCAGCATCTCGCGGTCCTCGGCGAGATGACGGCGGGCCGTCTCCCACGCCTGCGCCGCCGCGACCACGGGTCCGAGCTGGCTGTGCTCGCGACCGAGCTCGCGGAGCCGCTCAGGATCGCGGCTCACGGCCGGATCGGCGAGCGCCGCCTCGACCTCGGCGAAGCGCGCGCGCACCTCTTCGATGCGGGGCAACAGGTCCATCGATCCGCTCGCGTCAGGCGGGCCGGCCAGACGCCGCCCGCGGGTCCATAAACGAGAAGAGCAGGGCGGCCGCCGGCCCCCTGCTCCCCGCCATCCCTCGCGGCGCTCGCGCCGCGGGAGGTCGCTACGCCTCGACCGCGCTCCCGGCCGTCTCCTCGGAGGTCTCCGCCGCCTTCTCGGAGGCCTTGCCGTACTTCGCGCGGAACTTCTCCACCCGGCCCGCGGTGTCGACCAGCTTCTGCCGCCCGGTGAAGAACGGGTGGCAGCTGGAGCAGATCTCGACGTGGATCTCCTCGACCGTCGAGCGGGTCTCGATCACGTTGCCGCAGGCGCAGATGATGCGCGCGGCCTTGTATTCGGGATGGATCCCGGCCTTCATGGTTTCACTCCCCTGAGAATCGTCATGCCGAATCGAGAACAATGGAATTTACCGGCGCTTCGAGGCACCGACAAGCCAGAGGATCGCGAGCCCGACGAGCGACCCGATCGGCACCCACGGCCCCCAGCGCGCGTACGGGGTCTCGATGCCGGCCATCGGGAGATCCGCCACGACGAGCCCCGCGACGTACAGCCCCGTCCGCTGCTGGTAGCGGCCGAGCGGATCGACCCACCCGGAGATGCCCGTGTTCGCCGCGCGCAGGAACGAGACGCGGTTCTCGACCGATCGCAGCGCGAGGTGGCTCGCGTGCTGGTACGGCGCGGCCGTCCGCCCGAACCAGGCGTCGTTCGTGATGTTGAGGAGGAAGTCGGCGCCGTTGCGGACCAGCGCGCGGGAGGACGCCGGAAAGACCGACTCGTAACAGATCAGGACGCCGAAGCCGCGCCCCTCGACCGACCACGTGGTCCATCCCGTTCCGGGGGCGAACTGGCCGGTCCATGCGCTCAGCCGTTCGAACGCCCCGCTGAGGAGGCCGGGCAGGAACGGCACGCGCTCCGCCACCGGAACCAGCCGCCGCTTCGCGTAGCGGCCGGGAAGGATCGAGTCCCCGGAGACGAGGTACGCGGCGTTGTAGACCCGGTAGTCGCCCTCCTCCGACCCGCTCCTCCCGGCGAGGGTGTCGGCGTCGTTCGTCCCGGTGAAGATCGGGGCGCCGATCCGGCGCGAGAGTCCGGTCACCAGAGCGCGTGCCCGCGGATCATAGCGCAGATAGCCGGGCACGGCGGATTCCGGCCAGACGACGAGGTCCGGATCCCGACCGTCGGCCTCGAGCGTCAGCGTCCCCAGTCTCCGGTACGTCTCGTCGACGAACGCCGGATCCCACTTCACCTCCTGGGGGACGTTGGGCTGGACCGCGGCCACGCGCAGCGTCGGCCAGCCGTCGATCCGCGACTCGAGCGCGCGGAGCCGCAGCGCCCCGTGGACCGGGACCGCCGCCGCGAGGACGAGGGCGAGGACGGCCGCGCGCGCGCGCCGCGTCGTCGGGAGCGGGCGCGCGAGGCGGTACAGGGCCGCCGACAGGCCCGTTACCCACAGGGTGAGGAGCCACACCCCGCCGAGCTCCGCGGACTGGATGAGGATCGGGTACGCCGCCAGCGTGTCGCCCGCGACGGCCCAGGGGAACCCCAGGTCGCCGAACGAGCGCAACCACTCGACCGCCGTCCAGGCCAGCGGGAACGAGAGCGCCACCGGCAACCCCCGGCGGCGGCCGAGCGCGACCGCGAGGCCGGTGAGACCGCCGTTGAAGGCGAGGACCAGGACCGACGCCACGTAGGCGGGCACGGCCATGAGGCTGAACCCGGTCAGGCCCCCGATCCAGTACAGGAGCGCGCCGAAGTGGGCGAGACCGAACATGTAGCCGCCGACGAACGCCGCCCGCGGCTCGAGCCCTTCGTCGCGGTCGAGAAACGCGAGGAACGGCCACAGGCCGACGATGGCGAGCGGCAGGAGGTCGAGCGGTGGATAAGCGAGGGCGAACAGGAGCCCGGCCGCGGGAGGCCACCACCACCACGCCGCGATCGGCCCTCGACGCCGTGCTTCGGTTCTCACCCGGCGCCCCGCGGGTCGGCCGCGAGCCGCACCTCCCGGGCCTCGCCCGCCGCTGTCCGGACGGCGTCGAGCGCGCGCGCCAGCAAGCGCTGCTCGTTGAGGGACGGCGGCTTCTCGCGGCCGGCCACGACTCCCGTGAAGAACGCGAGCTCGCGCTCGTACGATTCCATGTAGATGTTCCCGATCCGGCGCTGCGCCTGCGGAGTGACGTTGACGAGGTTGTCGTACAGGTGCTGGAAGACGCGGAGCGGGTTCAGGAGACCCGAACCGGTCGTGCCGTAGAGCTCGACGAAGTGGTCGTACTCCTGCTTGTCGACGTGGTAGTGCCACGAGACGTCGAGGCTGATCGAGAGGCCGCCCGCGCACGTCACGGAGATCACGGCCGTGTCCTCGACGTCGATCCCCGGCATGTGATAGTAGAAGGATGCCGAGACGCGCTCGGGCCGCGGGTAGCCGCTCAGCCAGAGCACGAGGTCGAGCAGCTGGATGCCGAGGTCCATGACGACCCCCCCGCCCGACTTCGAGCGTTCGTACTGCCAGGCGCCGGGCTTGATCCGCTCGCGCCGCTTGAGCCAGCCCGCGCGCGCGTGGAACACGTCGCCCAGCGCGCCGTCCTGGATGAAGTTCCGGAGCAGGATCGAGTCGTCGCGGTAACGGTTGTTCATCCCCACGACCAGGTGCCGACCGCTCTTCTCCTGCGCCGCCACCACCTCGTCGACCTCCTCCGCCGTCAGTCCGAGCGGCTTCTCGCACAGCACGTGCTTACCCGCTTCCAGGCAGCGGATCGCCGCCGCCGCGTGCGCGTGGCTCGGGAGGCAGATGTCGACCGCGTCGAGCTCGTCGAGCGACAGCATCTCGTCGAGCGAGGTCGTCGCGTGCACCACGCCGGTCCGCTCCCGCAGCGCGCGGAGCTTGCCGGGCTCGTTGTCGCAGATCGCGACCAGCTCGGCTTTGCGGAGGAGACGACGATAGGCGGGAAGATGGGCGGTCTGGGCCACCGCCCCGGCCCCGAGAAGGCCGATCCGGACCGGCCGGTCGATCACCGGGGCACGAGCGACATGAATGCCGCGGGACGTTCGGAATGGTCCAGATGCAAAGGGCGCGACGAGCGGCGGCCGAGGCGCACGTCTTACGTGCGCCGCAGGACGAAACGAGGATCGCAACGAAGCGGATGGGCCATTCTCAACGTCCTGCTACAGGTCAGACTCGATGCGTTCGATCAACGCGTCCACCAGCTCGTCCTCGGGGATCGTGTGCTCCTTCTGTCCCTTGAGGTAGAGCAGGCCCTTGTGGACTCCGCCCGCGATCCCGATGTCGGCTTCGCGGGACTCGCCGGGTCCGTTCACCGCGCATCCCATGACGGCGATCGTGATGTTCTTGTCGAGATGCGCGGTGCGCTTCTCGACCTCCGCCGCCAGCTTGTGAACGTCGACGTCCGCGCGCCCGCAGGACGGGCACGCGATCACGTTGATGCCGATCGGCCTCAGCTCGAGGACCTGGAGGAGCTTCTTGGCGATGCGGGTCTCGATGACCGGATCGTCGGCCAGGGAGATCCGGATCGTGTCTCCGATGCCGTCTGTGAGAAGCGTGCCGATGCCCGCGCAGGACTTGATGGTCCCGGCCTCGACGGGCCCGGCCTCGGTAACACCGAGGTGGAGCGGATAGTCGCGCTCGTCCGCGAATCGTCGGTAGGCCTCGATCATCCGCGGCACATGGCTCGACTTGAGCGAGACGACGATGTCCTGGAAGTCCATGCGCTCGAGGATCTCGCAGTGTCGGATCGCGGATTCGACCATCCCGCGCGCCGTGGGCCCGCCGTCCCGCTCGAGGATGTCCTGCTCGAGCGAGCCGCTGTTCACCCCGATCCGGATCGGGACGCCGCGCTCGGACGCCTTCTCGACCACCGCCCGGACCCGCTTCTCGCCGCCGATGTTGCCGGGATTGATCCGCAGCTTGTCGACGCCCGCGTCCAGGGCGAGCAGCGCGATCCGGTAGTTGAAGTGGATGTCCGCGACGAGCGGGATCGAGATCCCGGCCTTGATCTCGGGCAGGGCCTCCGCGCTCGCTTCGTCGGGCACCGTGACCCGCACGATGTCGCAACCGGCGACTTCCAGGTTCCGGATCTGCTGGAGCGTCGGGTAGATGTCGGTCGTCTTGGTCGTCGTCATCGACTGGACGGAGACGGGGGCGTCGCCGCCGATCGTGACCTTCCCGACCTGGACCGGGCGCGTCTTCCGGCGTTCGAACATGCCTCGAATATAACGAGTTACAGCACTTCGACCACGAACGCGGCGGCCGGCCAGCCGGCATCGGTCGCGGCGCGCCGCTGGGCTACGGCTTCCCGCACCGCCCCTTCCGGCGCCACATAGAGGACGCCGTACCAGCGCGCGGGCCCCGCCCCGCGGCTCATGCGGAGCGCGAGGCCGAACGAGCGGTCGTCGGGATTCCAGCGGATCGCCCACGGCGGGATCACGAGCGACTCGGGGCCGCCGTCGGAGTACGCGCCGCCGGGAGGCCGACGCCCGCTCGCGACCCAGGGCCGCTCGATCGGCTCCCGCGACAGGACGAGCATCAGCGGCCGCGCGCCGTCGACCTGCACCCGCCCCGACACCGACGCTTCCTGCCCGGGCAGGACCATGCCCGGGGGGGAGAGCGTGGCCGCGGCGGTCACGAGCTCCTGGACGACGTACACGGCGCTCCGCGCGCGGTCGACCGCGATGCCGACCCCGATCCGCGCTCGGTGCGGGTCGAGGATCGTCGCCCGGTGGCCGGACGAGGACATGAGCCAGCCCTGGGCCTCGCCGATGTCGAAGCGCGGCCACGGATCGTCGAGCGCCCATTCGGCCGCGGTCCGCGCCTGCGAGCGGAAGACGTTCTCCATGACGTGGCCGGTCCCACCCGCCGCGGCGAAGCGCTCGTACGGCGCCAGGCCGGCGGCGCTGTAGTGGCTGAGCCATCCGCCCGCCGCCATTTCTTCGGCGTGGGCCTGCGCGACCACGCTGGCCAGCGAGTCGAGAACGACGGGCGGGCGGCCGCTCCGCATCCGATCCGCGTTGACGGCCGCGACCATCTCGACCCGCGCCCGGGCGTAGCGGTCGCGGATGGGGACGGTCGTGGCGCCGGAATCTGGCGCCGGGCGTGGCGCGTAGGCGGCCGCGCAGGCCAGCGCGGCCACGGCGGCGAGCGTCCCCGACAACCCGCCGAATCCGATCCGGGCCGCGGCCCTCAATAGAGCTCCCGGATCTCAGTGCCCGGATAGTACGCGGCGAGGATCCGCTCGTAGTCCCATCCCGCCCGCGCGCGGCCCATCGCGCCGACCTGACACATGCCCACCCCGTGTCCCCACCCGCCGCCCACGAGCGTGAGCCCGGTCAGCCGCGTCCCGACGCGCTCCGGCCGGAACAGGAACTGAGTGCTGTACAGGATGCGGCCGGTCGAATCGGCGAACAGAGTCCGGATCTCGTTCTCGGCGACGACGAAACGCCCCGTCGTCGTCGTCACGCGGACCGCCATCGCGCGCCCCTCCTCCGTCGTCGCCTCCAGCTCGACGTCGCGCAGGGAACCGCTTCCCTTGGCGGGAAGCGGGACGAGCATCGGCAGGTTGCGGCGGATCATCGCGTCGAGCTCCTCGGCGCTCCAGCTCGCGGTCCAGCGGAAATAGCGCGAGCCTTGGCACCAGTAGCCTTCGCCGTCGGGCCGCGCGTCGCTCATGGCGGTCAGGTACGGCGCGGCCGGCAGGTCGAAGGTCTCCTCGACCCGCGCCGTGTGCCCTCCGCACGTCGAA
This sequence comes from Gemmatimonadota bacterium, assembly GCA_036556305.1. Classification (GTDB taxonomy): domain Bacteria; phylum Gemmatimonadota; class Gemmatimonadetes; order JACCXV01; family JAHWKZ01; genus JAICNR01. Next base: position 43,330 of record DATBJO010000050.1, on the reverse strand, counting down.
TGATAAAACGCATCGATCAGGTATCCGTTGTAGAGCAGGACCTTTCCGCGCGTCGACCGGACCGCGCGGACGGCGAGCGAATCGGCGGGGTCGGGAAGCCCCTGGTAGGCCTGGTCGAGGACGTTGCCGTAGACGTCGAAGCCCAGATCCGCGCGGCTTCCGAGACGCTTGATCGCGTAGGTGCGGGCGGCGACCGCCTGTGCGAGCAGCGCCTCCCGGGCGTCGGCGCCGGGCCGCCCGAGCTCCATCGGGACGACCCCCTCGAGGTACGTCTCGAGCGGAACGACGTTCACGCCCGTCAGCGTGCCGTCCGGTCTCAGCGAAACCTCGATCGTTCCGGGATAGGCGGTCCCCGAGGCCTCGATCGGGGCGCGGCCCAAAGAGGCCGCCTCGAGCGGACCGACGTGCGGCTGGCTCAGCCATCCGTCCGGACGGCGCAGACGAAGCGTGGTCTCGAACGGCAGCCGGACCACGCGCCATCCGGGCTCGCCTTCCACGACCGCGATCGGTCGGCTCGCGCCCGACTCGTGGATCCACCACCGGTCGCCGCTCCCCAGCGCGAGCGAGGTGTCCCCCCACGCCACCCCGACCCGCACGGTCGGCTCGACGGCGAGGGGGAGACCCGGGGCCGCCCGGGGGGCGAGTCGTGAGGCGGGTGGACCCGCGCCGGGAGAGCAGCCCGTCAGGTGCGCGGCTGCGGCGAGGAGCAAAAAAAAGCGCCCCGCGAGGGGCGCGACCGCGGGACGCGCGCGGCTTCCGCGCGTCACTCCAGCGACCGCTGTACGCGCACGCCGAGCTTCCCCTCCGTCACGTCGTCGACTTCGAGGTCCATGTCGAACCCCTTCCTCCGGATCTGCGTCGAGGCCTGCACCCGGGCGTACAACGCGAGACCGCGCTCGATCCACTGATAGACGGTGGCGTCGCCCCAGCGCGTGTCGAGGCGCTGGCGCAGCTCGGTGAGCACGTCGCCGTCGCGGTCCCGCGCCAGGCCCTCGACACCGAAGTCGCCGTACAGGTCGCGCTCGAACTGGTGGTAGCGGGAGAGGATGGAGATCGTGGCGGAGGGGCGCAGGAGACTGCCGGCGGTCGCGGCGCGCGCTTCCTGGCGGGTCGGCCCCGGCACCTCCTGCGGCCGCCAGTCGAGCAGGCTCGACCCGGCCTCCTGGCTCCACGCCTGCGCGGAGAGGCCGAGGACCAGCGTACCCGTGAGGCACGCCGTGCGGAGGACGGGTGCGCGCATCAATTCAGGATACCATACGCCGAGGGAATCATACAAGTTCCGCGCCGTGACAGCTCCGGGTCGAGACCCTCACTCCCCCTCCCCGGGGGGCAGCGGCCGAAAGAGGTCCCCGGGCGCCAGATCCGACCGTTCCAGCTCGTACGTGACGGCGGCCGCGATCGGGCCTTCCGCCCGCACGACCATCGCCTTTCCGAGGATCGTATCCGGGAGTCGCACGCCGTCCCGCACCTCTCCCGGACGGTACAGCTGGACGACCTGGCCGGGCGTCGCGCCGCCGACGACCTCGGGTCTCAGAAACAGCCGATCGAAGGGGGGATGGGTGGCCTTCAGCTCCTGAAACGCCACGATCCGACCGCTCGATGCGCCCGCGACCGAGACCGCGGCCGGCACCGCGGTCATGGCTTCGGTCACGATCCGCACGCGATCGCCGAGCAGGATCGGGTGGAACGCGTCGCTGATCCGCACGCGAGCGGTCTCGCCGGCCAGGCTGTCCACGCGGCCCGTACCGGTCGGAAGGAGGAGCCGGCCGAGCGGCTCCTGGGTCGCCGGGTCGTCGATGCGCCGGTCGATCCGGAAGAGCTGGACCGCGTCTCCCGCGGACAGGGAGCGGCCCTCGACGACGCGCGGGACGTACACGATGTCGTACTGCGCGTGGCTTCGATCCGTGATCCCCGTCTCGGCGGTCGAGCCTACGACCGTTTCCGCGTCGCGCCACCGATCGGGGTCCACGACCTCGCCGACCGAGAGGAGGAAGTCCGGCTCCAGCAGCGCCGGGATCGGGGCCTCGACCTGTGCGCTCAGCGATCCCGCACGCGCCAGCCCGAGCGCGGCAACCGCCAGAATCGGGAGCGCGCCCCGCGACCGGACCACGGGCCGCCGCGGCGTCGCGGGCCGCGGGCGACCCGACCCCCGCGCCTCAGAACGGGAGGTCATCGTCGTAATCGGTCTCCGGGAACTCGTACTCCCCGCCGTTCGCCGCGGCCTGCTCCGCGGGCCGCGCGGCGCCGCGGCGGGCTCCGCCGCCCGACGGGGGATCGAGCATGAGCATCTCGTTGGCCACGATCTCGGTCATGTACCGCTTCTGACCGGTCGATGCGTCGTCCCATGAACGCGTCTGGATGCGACCCTCGATGTAGACCTTGCTCCCCTTCTTCAAGTACTGCTGGCAGATTTCCGCGAGCCGCCGCCAGGCGACGACGTTGTGCCACTCGGTGTTCTCTTCCCGCTGGCCTCCGTCCGCGCTGCGGGTCCAGCTGGTCGCCATCCGGAACGTGGCCACCGGCAGCCCGCTGGACGTGTGCCGGACTTCGGGATCCGCTCCGAGATTCCCGATCAGCATCACCTTGTTGAGACTGCGTGCCACGATCCCTCCTGCTCTCCCTCTCGGGCCGTGAGGATGGTCCAATGGCCGGTCATCGTCTGACCGGCGTTCGTTCGATCCAGGTCTTTCGCCACAGCGCCACGGCCGCGAAGCACACCACGAGGAACGAGCCGCCCTTCGAAAGGAAGGGAAGCGGCAGTCCCGTGATCGGCATCATTCCCACCGTCATGGCGGTGTTGATCGCCAGGTGGCTCGCGATCAGGGCAACCAGGCCGAAGGCCACCGTGCTGGCGAAGGGATCCGGGTTCCGCTCCGCGATCCGGACGCCTTCGAGCAGCAGCATCCCGAAGAGCCCGAAGGCGATCAGGACCCCGATGAACCCGAGCTCCTCGCCGAGAACCGAAAAGATGAAGTCCGTGTGACGTTCGGGCAGGAACGCGAGCCGCTTCTGCGTCCCCTCGAGAAAGCCCTTCCCCAGCCAGCCGCCGGATCCGATCGCGACCTTGGACTGGATCACGTTCCAGCCGGCTCCGCGCGGGTCGCTCTCGGGCTGGAGGAAGATCAGCAGCCGCTCCTTCTGGTACCCCGCCAGCTGGTTCCAGAGGGGCAGGGCCACGATGCCCATCAGCAGGTTCGACGCGCTCACGTAGAGCCAGGTCGAGCGCGGCGGGCGCAGCATGAACAGCAGCCCGCCCAGGGCCAGGATGTACAACGACCACAGCGGCAGCGAGAACGTGAGCAGCACGCTGACGAGCGGAGAGAGGAGCAGGAAGACGATGACGGGCGGCGTTCCGGCCCAGAAGCAGAGGCCGGCGAGCAGGAGCACGTACACGATCGCCGTCCCGAGGTCCGGCTGGAGCAGGGTCAGCGCGGCCGGGATCCCCACGAGAATGGCGGGGACGACGAGCTCGGCAAGGCCCTGCGGCGCCGCCTTGAGACGCGACGCCCACTGCGCCACGACGAGGATGACGGCGATCTTCGCGAACTCCGAGGGCTGGAACCCGAACGGTCCGATGCGGATCCACGAGTGCGCGCCGGAAATGGCCGGAAAGGCGAGCACCGCGATCAGCATCATGACGGCCAGGCCGTAGCTCGGGCGAGAGATCTTCTCGATCAGTCGCATCGGCACGAGGCCGATGAGGCCGTAGGCGATCAGCGCCACGAACAGCCAGATCAGCTGGAACTGCCAGTAGTCCGCATTCTCGCCGCTGGCCGTCTGGCTCGCGCTGTAGAGAAGGGCGATCCCGCCCAGCGCGAGCGTGACCGCCAGCGTCAGCAGATACCAGTTCTGTTGCGTGGCTTCGCGCTTCAACCGACCTCAGTCCGTCGAAAACGCGGACTCGCTGAGCGCGATCGGAGGCGGCGGCGGTGACGGGCTCGGAGAGAGACCGTTGCGGTCGTCGAGGTAGGTCTGGACGAGGTCGATCGCGATCGGACTCTGCGCAGAGCCGCTGCCGCCCTCCTCGACTACGACCGCGACGACGATCTGCGGGTCTTCCATCGGACCGATGGCGACGAACCACCCGTGCGGCTTGCCGCCGTTGTGCTCCGTCGTGCCCGACTTTCCGCCGATGGTGTAGCGCAGCGGAACGTAGTGGGCGCGCGGGAATGCCGTTCCGCGCCAGTCGTTGACGACGCCGCTGAGCGAAGCGCGCAGAATCTGGAACTGGTCCCTCGACAGCGGCAGCTCGGCATCCTGCACGGGCGGCGTGTCGCTCTGCCGGAGCCGTGGTTGGAGGATCCGACCGCCGTTCACCACGGCGGACACGAACTGCGCGAGCTTGAGCGGCGTCAGGGCGATCTCGCCCTGACCGATTGCGAGGTTCAGCACGACGCCGGAACCCCAGCGCCCCTCGCCGTATTGCTCGTCGTACCACTCGACGGAGGACGGGAACATCCCCTCCGCTTCGTTGGGGAGGTCGATCCCGGTCTTCTTGTCGAACATCCACGCGCGGCCGAGGCGCGTGATCTCCTCGAGGCCGAGCTTGAGGCCCAGCTGGTAGAAATACGTGTCGCAGGACGTGATGATGGCGTCCTGGAGATTCGCCCAGCCGTGCACGGCGTGGCAGCCGAACCAGCGGCTGCCGAACTGGTATCCTCCGCGGCAGGGCACGTCCTCGAACTCGTCGGGGTCGACGACACCGAGCGTCATCGCCATCGCCGCGGTCGCCAGCTTGAAGACCGACCCCGGCGCGTAGCGCGCCTGGATCGCGCGATCGAGCAACGGGGTCGCGGGATCGTCGATCAGGCGTCGCCAGTCGTCGCTCGACAACCGCCCGCTGAACAAATTGGGGTCGTACGAAGGACTCGAGTAGAGGAGCAGGACGTCGCCGTTGCGCGGGTCGAGTGCCACGATGGCGCCGCGGTGGTCGGCGGGGAAGATCTCGGCCGCGCGTCGCTGGAGGTCGAGGTCCACGGTCAGGTGCAGGTCGTTGCCGCGCCGCGGCGCCTGGAACGGCTGGTCCGGCCAGGGCCCGATGCGGCGACCGAGCGCGTCGACCTCGACGAACTCCGCGCCTTTCTCGCCCCTCAGCTCAGCCTCGTACATGCTCTCGAGACCCGTCTTCCCGAGGATGTCGCCCGCGGAGTATCCCCTTCCCTCGCGCTGCTCGAGCTCCGCCTCGCTGATCTGGGCCACGTACCCGGTGAGGTGCGCGGTGGCGCGCCCGTGAGGATAGGTGCGCCGCGGCTTGGGCTGGAGGAGGAGACCGGGGATCTCGCTGCGCGTCTCCTCGAGCAGCGACAGCGTGCGATAGTCCAGATCGTCGTCGAGGAGGATCGGCTGTCCGGGCGCCAGGGCATACTGCCGTTCGAGCTCGGCGACGTCCGCGTCGTCGAAGCCGAGGATGGGTCGAATTCTCTCCATGTCGCGATGCAGGTCGCGGTCGGAAGCCGGCAGCAGGGACACCGAATACGCGGGCAAGTTCTCGGCGATGATCTCGCCTTCGCGGTCGTACATGAATCCGCGCGGCGCCGCGAGCGGGATGCTCTGCACCTGATTGCTCGTCGACTGTGCGACGTGAGTCGCGTACTGCAGGACCTGAAGGCGGAAGAAGCCGGCGATCAGGCTCAGCAGTCCGAGGGCGATCGTCAGTCGGGCGATGTGGGCGCGACGGTTGCGGCTGAGGGGGTCGAACGGAGAAAGAACGCGTCGATCGAAAGGAGGCGTCATACGCCTTGAACGACCCTCGAGAGAACGGATATTTGAGTGCCTACCCGAGAAGCTGCCGGGGGATGACCAAGTGTATCCAACGAAGAGTCCTCCTGCAAGCGCCCGCCGACCCTCAGCGCCCGCCGACCAACCGCGCGAGCACCGCCCCCGCGAGCGTCGTGTAGACGGCGCTCCCGGGGCTCTCCCAGAAGAACCGCATCTCGAACGCCTTCCACGCCCCGCCCGCTGCGACGCCGAGGACGAGCGTGTCGAGGACCATCTTGCTCGCCGCCAGAAGAGCCATATCTGTCGCTGGAGCATCGAGATAGAGGCTTTCGCGCACCTTCCCGATCCCGTAGCCGAGGACCGTCAAGCCGAGCGCATGGAGTCCGAAGTGCATCAGCAGGATCGTGTCCCGGAACAGGCCCGCGAGGAAACCCAGGACCGCTCCCCCCAGCGCCCCGGTCCGGATCGCGCCGTAGACGACGAGGACGAGCAGAAAATCCGGCGCCGCCCCGCGGATCTCGAGCGGGCCCTCGAGGAACAGGGCTCCGATCCCGCACAGGGCGGCCAGGAGCGCGAAACGCCGGCCGGACATCCGCGCGGCCCAGGGCGCTCCGCGAGCGAGCTGGTTCATCGCGGAGCGGCCCCGGCGGCGGAGTCGCTCCCCGCGCCGGCCGCGCTGTCGGCGGCGATCGAATCCCGGGTCGCCTGGCCGAACGTCTCGCCGGCCATGGGCGGATAGGCGTAGCCGGGCCAGAACAGGCGCGGCACGTCGCCCACCGACTCGCCGGGATGCGCGCCTCGCCGCAGGACGAACGTCACGCCGACCGATCCGAGATCGACCACCGGCCGGACGACGTCGATCTTCTGCAACCCGAGTCGCTGGTCCTCTCTGCCGAGCTCCACGGTGCCGATCGGGATGCCGCGCGGGAACGTTCCGCCGTAGCCGGAGGTCACGATGCGATCGCCGGATGCAGATCGGGAGCGCAGCGGGAGATAGAGCTCGACCTCTCCGTTGGGCGCCGCCCGAACGACGCCGTACTCCAGATGATCGCCGCCGACGAGCATGGCGCTGGCGCTGAACTCCGGATGCGAGAACAGCATCACCTCGCTGGCCGACCGACCGACGTCCACCACCTTTCCGATCAACCCATCGAGCGTGACGACCGGCTGGTCGATCTCGACCCGGTCCTCACGTCCGACGTCGATCACGAACGTCGTCGGCAGTGTCCCGAAGTCACGATCGATCACACGCGCGGCCACCAGGTCGACGGGCTGGTCCTCGCTGAACTCGAGCATGCGGGACAGATCGCGGTTCTGCATCCGCAGGCCTTGAGTGGCGCCCAGCTCGAGGCGCGCCGCCTGGAGCTCCCTCCGGAGCCGTGCGTTCTCTTCGCGCAACCCGAGGTAGCCTCCCAGCATGTCGCGGGCGCCCGCGAGCGGGAGCAGGACCACGTGGTTCGCGCCGCGGGCGAGCGCGTCCTGGCGGCTTTCCGGCAATCCCAGGAGCACGAGCGACACGAACGCGAGAGTCCCCGCCACGGCCTCGGCCCGCCACGCCGACCGGAACAACGCCATCTAGCCGCCTCCGCGCCAAGCGGAAGGAACCAGGCGAAGACATGACCTGTCGTGGCGGGGCGTCGAAAGCCGCTCGGAATGGCCTGGATGCAAGGCGCGCGACGAAGACCGAGCGAGGCGTATCAGTGTCGAGACAACGTGAGAACACCTCGATATTTCTCGGGATCGTCGAGGATTCTCCCCGTCCCTCGCACCACGCACGTCAACGGCTCCTCGTCCACGTTGATCGGCAGGCTCGTGTTCTCTCGCAGCAGCGAGTCCAGACCCTTCAGCAGGGCGCCGCCGCCGGTCATCACGATCCCGCGGTCCACGATGTCGCTGGCCAGCTCGGGGGGCGTTCGCTCGAGCGCCTGTCGCACGGCGTCGACCACGGCCGCAATGGGCTCCTGGATCGCCTCGCGCACTTCGGCCGATCCGACCGTCACGGTCTTGGGGATGCCGGACACGATGTCGCGCCCCTTCACCTCCATGACCTCCTCCCCGCGCTCCGACGGATACGCGGAGCCGATCGTCATCTTCACGAGCTCCGCCGTCGGTTCGCCGATCAGGATGTTGTAGGTCTTGCGCAGGAACTGCAGGATCGCCTCGTCGAACTCGTCGCCGCCGACGCGGATCGACGTGTCGCTCACGATGCCCGACAGCGCGATGACGGCGATCTCCGTCGTCCCGCCGCCGATGTCGATCACCATGTTGCCGGTCGGGGTCTCGACCGGCAGGCCGACTCCGATGGCCGCCGCCATGGGCTCGGCCACCAGGTACACCTCCTTGGCGCCCGCCGATTCCGCGCTGTCCCTCACCGCCCGCTTCTCGACCTCGGTGATTCCGCTGGGGACGGAGATCAGGACCTTCGGCCGGACCGGCATGAAGCGGTTCTTGAGGACGCGCTCGAGGAAGTCCCGGAGCATCTTCTCCGTGACCTCGAAATCCGCGATTACGCCGTCCTTGAGCGGGCGCACGGCGACGATCCCTCCGGGCGTTCGCCCGAGCATCTTCTTGGCCTCGAGCCCGACCGCGAGGATCTCGCGCGAACCCGCGTCGAGGGCCACGACCGAGGGCTCGTTGAGCACGATCCCGCGGCCCTTCACGTAGATGAGGGTGTTGGCGGTGCCGAGATCGACCGCGATCTCGCTGGAAAGGAAAGGACCCGTGCTGGATCTGAGAAAGTCCAGCATCTCTACCTGCCGGTGGATCCGAAGCCGCCGGCGCCGCGGGCCGTCGACGGCAGGCTGTCGACCTCGACGAGCCGGAGCCGCGAGACGGGAGCCACGACCAGCTGGGCGATGCGGTCGCCGATGACGATGTCCACCGGCTCCACCCCGAGGTTGATGAGCAGGACCTTGACCTCTCCGCGGTAGTCGGCGTCGATCGTTCCCGGCGCGTTGAGCACGGTCAGGCCGCTGCGCGCCGCGAGACCGGAGCGCGGGCGAATCTGGCCTTCGCAGTTCGACGGCAGGGCGATGGCGAAACCGGTCCCCACGAGCTTCCGCTCGCCGGGCTCGATGCGGTGGGCCTGGGCCGCGCACAGGTCGAGGCCCGCGGACCCGGTCGTCGCGTAGGAAGGCAGAGCCAGCGCGTGATCTCCGACGCGCTGGAAGTGGAGATCCGCGTGTCCGGTTTCCGTCGTGACCATCCTACAGGATCTCCATCACGTTTCTGAGCGGCAGCCCGAACGCCTCCGCCACCCCGGGGTACGTCACCTCGCCCTCGACCACGTTGAGCCCGAGGGCGAGGGCCGGATTCTCGCGACAGGCGATCTGCCATCCCTTCTTCGCGATCTTGCGTGCATAGGGCAGCGTCGCGCTGGTCAGCGCGATCGTCGACGTGCGCGGGACGGCTCCGGGCATGTTCGCGACGCAGTAGTGCACGACGCCGTCCACGACGAAGACCGGATCCTCGTGGGTCGTCGGTCGGCACGTCTCGATGCAGCCGCCCTGGTCGACCGCGACGTCCACGATGACCGCGCCTTCCTTCATCGACTTCAGATCGTCGCGCGTGACGAGATGGGGAGCCTTGGCGCCCGGAAGGAGGACGGCGCCGATCAGGAGGTCGGCGCGGGCGATCATCTCGCGGATCGTATGCGGATCGCTGAACAGACAGTCGACGTTCGCCGGCATGACGTCGGCCAGGTAGCGGAGACGCGGAAGCGAGACGTCGAGGATCGTGACCCGCGCCCCGAGCCCGGCGGCCATCTTCGCCGCATTGATGCCGACCACGCCGCCCCCGAGGATCACCACCTCGCCGGGAGGCGTTCCGGGAACGCCGCCGAGCAGGATCCCGCGGCCGCCCATCAGCTTCTCCAGGTACTTGGCGCCCTCCTGCACCGCCATCCGGCCCGCCACCTCGCTCATCGGGACCAGGAGCGGCAGCGTGCCGTCCGTCTCCTCGACGGTCTCGTAGGCGATGGCGACCGCCTCGGATCGGATCATCCCCTCCGTGAGCTCGCGGCTCGCCGCGAAGTGGAAGTAGGTGAAGACCGTCTGCCCCTGCCGGATGCGCGCCACCTCGGCCGGCAGGGGCTCCTTCACCTTGAGGATCATCTCGCAATCGGCGAAGATCTTCTCGGGTCCGTCGACCGGGCGGGCACCGGCCGCCTCGTACGACCCGTCGGAGTACCCGGACCCGTCCCCCGCGCCCCGCTCGACCCAGACCTCATGGCCGTCCCCGACCAGGATCTCCGCGCCGGCCGGCCGCAGCGCGACGCGGTTCTCGTTCGTCTTGATCTCCCGCGGGACGCCGATCCGCATCAGCGATCGCTCCGGCTCCCGCGGCCCCCGCGCCCGCGATCGCGACCCCGGTCGCGCCCGCGGTCCCGTCCGCCGCGTCGCTCGCCATCCCCCGACCCCTCGCGCTCGCGCGGCTCGGGCTCGACGTATCCCTCGGGCTTCTCGAGCAGCGCCTTGCGGCTCAGCTTGACGCGGCCCTGGTTGTCGATGCCGATCAGCTTGACCTGCACGATATCTCCTTCGTGCAGGACGTCCTCGACCTTCTCGACACGCCGGTACTCGAGCTCGGAGATGTGAACCAGGCCGTCCCGTCCGGGCAGGATCTCCACGAATGCGCCGAAGGCCGTGACGCTCTTCACCGGTCCCTCGTAGATCCTGCCGATCTCGGGCTCCTCGATGATCTTCTCGATCCGGCGCAGGGCCTCCTCGCCGCCCGCGCCCTCGACCGACGCGATCGTCACCACGCCCGAGTCGTCGATGTCGATCTTGGCGCCGGTCTCCTCCTGCAGACCGCGGATGATCTTTCCGCCGGTCCCGATGATGTCCCGGATCTTGCTCTTGGGAACGGTGATCGACAGGATCCGCGGCGCCCAGCGGCTGAGCGTCTTTCGCGGCGCGTCGATCGCCCTGTCCATGGTGTCGAGGATGTGCATGCGACCCTCGCGCGCCTGTTGAACGGCGCTTCTGAGAACGGCGAACGGCACGCCCTTGATCTTGATGTCCATCTGGAACCCGGTGATGCCGTCACGCGTTCCCGCGACCTTGAAATCCATGTCGCCCAGGAAGTCCTCGACCCCCAAGATGTCGGAAAGGACCGCGACGCGATCGCCTTCCTTGACCAGGCCCATGGCGATCCCCGCGCAGGCCTTCTTGACCGGAACCCCGGCATCCATCATCGCCAGCGATCCGGAGCACACCGAGGCCATCGACGAAGATCCGTTGGACTCCAGGATGTCGGATACGATGCGGATCGTGTACGGGAACTCGTCGTGCGGGGGGAGCATGCCCTTGAGCGACCGCTCGGCGAGCGCACCGTGGCCGATCTCGCGTCGACCCGTGAAGAAGCGTCCCACCTCGCCCACCGAGAACGGCGGGAAGTTGTAGTGCAGCATGAACGTCTTGTCCCACTTCGGGTCGAGGTCGTCGATCATCTGCTGGTCCTGCCTCGTGCCCAGCGTGACGGTCCCCAGCGACTGCGTGCTCCCGCGGGTGAAGAGCGCGGACCCATGCGTGCGCGGCAGGATGCCGGTCTCGATCGTGATCGGCCGGATGTCCTTCGGCCCGCGTCCATCCGCTCTCAGGCTCTGGTCGAGGATCTGCCCTCGCATGATGGACTTCTCGGTCGCCTTGAGCGCGTTCTTGACGATGGTCGATCGCTCGCCGTACGCCTCGCCGAGATCGGCCTCGAACGCCGCCGTCGCCTCTTCGCGGATGCGGTCGAGCGTTCGGTTGCGCTCCTCCTTGTCGGCGATCCGCATCGCCTCGCGCACCCGGGAAGCGACCGTATCGTGCACCCGACGCTCGAGAGCCGCGTCCTCGAGCGGCCGCTGCCACTCCATCTCGGGTTTCCCGGCTTCGCGGCGGAGCTCTTCGACCGCCCGGCAGATCTCGGCGATGGCCTTCTGCCCCGCCTCCATCGCGCCCAGCAGCGCCTCCTCCGAAACCTCTTCGCTCGCGCCTTCGACCATCGCGACGGAGTCGGCGGTCCCGGCGATTACGAGATCGAGGGCGCTCCTGTCGAGATCCTCGAACGACGGATTGATGACGTACCCGCCGTCCACCATTCCCACCCGTACCCCGGCGATGGGACCGTCGAACGGGATTCCGCTGATGCTCAGCGCGGCGCCGCACCCGACGATGCCGAGCACGTCCGGATCGTAGGTTCCGTCGTACGAAAGCACGTTGCAGGACAGCTGGGTCTCGTGCATGAAGCCTTCGGGGAACATGGGGCGGCAGGGGCGGTCGATGAGGCGCGCGGACAGGACTTCCTTCTCGCCCGGACGTCCCTCGCGCCTGAAGAACCCCCCAGGGATCTTGCCGGCCGAGTACATCGCCTCGCGATACTCGACGAACAGCGGGAACCAGCCCTTGGAGTGATCGGCCTTCGGGCTGGCCGTGGCCGTGCACAGGACGATCGTCTCGCCGTAGCGGACGGTCACGGCGCCGTTCGCCAGGCGCGCCATGCGTCCGGTTTCGATGACGAGGTCCTCGCCACCGATACCGATCGATTTTCTCGTGATCTCGGACATTCGCTCTCTCCCTGACATGCGGCGGGCCTGGAAGGCCGACCGCCGTTCGCGTTGAACGGGCGAAGCCTTCAGGGGAAGCGGAAGGGCAGGCGACCGGCATTCGTGCGTAAGATATTCGAGGCGCGCGCGCAGCTCGCGCGCCGCGGACATCTCACGCCGAAGGAGCCGCCTGGACCCGACTGGATCCCGGAAGGACTTCGTCCGGGTTTTGAGGGGCTCGTGGCGCCGGAACGCGCCACGCCGCTACTTGCGGAGATTCAGCTCCTCGAGGATGCGGCGGTACTCGTCCACGTTCGTGCGCTTCAGATAGTCCAGCAGACGCCGGCGGCGCCCGACCATCTTCAGCAGACCCCTTCGACCGTGATGGTCCTTGGAGTGCGTGCGGAAGTGCTCGGTGAGGTCGTTGATGCGCCGGGTGAGGAGGGCCACCTGAACCCGGGCCGAGCCCGTGTCCCCCTCGCTCGTCTGGAACTGCTCGATGACCCTGCTCTTCTCGGTCGTGCCCAAACTCATCGGGTGCCTTGTCGTGAATGTTCGTGAATGACGATCGGGAATCCGGGTACAGTCGGGTAAAATAGCGTCCCTAGATCGGTTAGACCACCCCATGCCTCGCGATTCAGGGGGCTCGCAGGGCCACGCGCGCGGCTCGCCTGTCGGCCTCGAGCTGACGGGCGAGCTCGCGGGGGCCGTCGAACCGCACCCCGCTCCGGAGCCGCGCCACGAACTCCACCGCGGGACGGGCGCCGTACAGCGGCCGCCCGTCCCAGTCGAGCAGGTGGGCTTCGAGCGCCCGCTCGCTCTCGCCGAACGTCGGCCGGCCTCCGAGATTGGCCATCCCGTCGTGGAGCTCCCCGTCGAGCTCGACGCGTACCGCGTACACGCCGTCCGGCGGCAGACACTTGCGCGGGTCTTCGAGCCGGACGTTCGCGGTCGGGAACCCGAGCTCCCGGCCCCGACCCGCCCCGCGTTCGACGCGGCCGAGGGCCGAGTACCGCCGTCCCAGCGCGAGCTCGGCCGCGGCGAGGTCCCCGGCCTCCACGGCGCGGCGCACGCGACTGCTGGAGACCGGCTCGGATCCGGCCTCGACCGGGCCCACCACGTCCACCGCGAATCCCAGCTCCGAGCCCAGCCGCCGAAGCACATCCACGTCGCCGGAGCGATCCTTGCCGAAGCCGTGATCGTAGCCGATCACGAGCTCCCCCACGCGCAATCGCGCGATCAGGACCTCGCGGACGAAGGCTTCGGGCGACATCTGACGGACCGCTTCGGTGAAGCGCACGAGGTGCACGTAGTCGAGGCCGAAGAGCGGCCACAGGAGCCGCCGCTCGTCGGCCGTGGTCAGCAGCGCGGGCGCGCGCTCGGGTGCCACGATCTCGAGCGGATGCGGGTCGAAGGTCACGAGGACGGCGGCCCGATCGGCGGCTCGGGCCCGCTCGACGATCTCGGTCAGCACCGCCTGGTGGCCGCGGTGGATCCCGTCGAACGTGCCGACCGTGATCGTCGTGCGCCGGTTCCCCGGGAGCTCGGCCGTCACTCGCGGCCTTCGCCATCGGGGAACAGGACGCGACGGGGGCGCAGGCGCCGGGGGACGTCCTCATCGCCGAGGACCTCACCCAGGCCGACGAGACCGTGGGGCCCGTGCACGCGGATCCAGCCCGGGACGTGCCCGAAAGACACACCGATCTCCCTCCCCTGCGCGAAGGCACGCGCGTCGCCGGCGTCGAGCACCACGGCGGGAAGATCGGCGACCGCGCGCCAGGACGGCAGCAGCGCCGCCCGCACCACGGCCGGATCCGTCACGTTCGACCCGTCGATCGCGTCCTCGATCGCGAAGGGTCCCGAGGCGAGCCGGCGGAGGGACTCGCACAGACCGCCGGTTCCCAGGTCCTCGCCCAGATCCCGGGCCAGGGCCCGGATGTAGGTCCCCGGGCCGCAACGCACGAGGATCTCGATCAGCGGCCAGGCGTAGCGCTCGATCACGATGGACTCGATGTCGACGCGGGCGGCTTCCAGCGTCACGGTCTCGCCCGCGCGCGCCAGGGCGTAGGCGCGACGGCCGTCCACGTGCTTCGCAGAGACGCTCGGCGGCACCTGGAGGACGGAGCCCTCCCAGGCCGCGCAGGCCGCTTCGACGGCCCCCCGCCCGGGAGCGACCGTGACCGGGGCGTCCCGGATCACGCCGCTGGAGTCGTCGGTGTCGCTGCGCGCGCCCAGGCGCACGATCGCGCGGTAGGTCTTCCGATGGGCGACGCAGAACGGCGCGAGCCGGGTCGCGGGCCCGACGCCCAGAACGAGCAGGCCGCTGGCGAACGGATCGAGGGTCCCGAAGTGACCCACGCGGCGGACCCCGAGCGAGCGACGGACCGCGTCCACGACGTCGTGGCTCGTCGGGCCGGTCGGCTTGTCGACCGCCAGGACCCCGGCGATCATCCGCCCTCCTCGGTTCCGCCCTCCTCGGCGATGATCTCGTCGATGCGTGCTGCCCGCTCGAGCGTGCGATCGAGCTCGAAGTGCAGCTCGGGCAGATACTTGAGGGTGACCTCTTCCCCTACGCGCCCGCGGACGAAGCCGCGCGCTCCCGACAGCGCCGCCAGCGCGGCCTGCTTCACGTCCTCGGTCCCGAGCACGCTCACGTAGACCCTCGCGTGCCGGAGATCGGGGCTCGTGCGGACATCCATGACGGTTGCGAAGCCGATTCGCGGGTCCTTGAGATCGCGGACGACGCGCGCGATCTCCTGCTTCAGCAGCTCGTCGACGCGTTGGGTGCGGCGCGTGCGATGGGACATGTCAGGGGCTCAGAGAATGTCGCTCTCATCGGAGATGACCCGCAGTTCGGCCTCGCAATCCAGCATCGCCCGCACACCTTCGAGCGTGCGTTCGACCGACCGGCGCTCGCCGGCCACCGCCGCCACCGCCAGCTCGCAGCGCTGCCACTTGTCCTGGTGGCCGGTCTCCGACACCGCGACGTTGAATTTCTGCGCGATGCGATCCTTCACGCTCCGCAGGACGAAGCGTTTTTCCTTCAGTGAGTGAACGTTCTGAATATGGATGTCGAACACCGAATAGCCCACGAACGCCATTACCATCCCCGCGAAATTCGGTACTGCTGAGGGGGCTACGACACCCGCACCCGGGTAATTCAAGCGAGGGTGCGCTCGACTTCTTCGATCTTGTACGCCTCGATCACATCCCCCACTTTCACGTCATTGAACCCCTCGATGTTGATCCCGCACTCGTATCCCTCGCGCACTTCGCGAACGTCGTCCTTGAAGCGCTTGAGCGATCCGATCAGCCCCTCGTAGATCTCCACTCCGTCGCGCACCACCCGCACACGCGCCGTTCGCGGGATCGTGCCATCCGACACGAAGCACCCGGCGATCGTTCCCACCTTCGGGATCTTGAAGGTCTCGCGCACTTCGGCAGATCCGAGGACCACCTCGCGTTCCTCCGGGGCGAGGAGCCCTTCCATGGCGTTGCGCACGTCGTCCACCGCCTCGTAGATGACGCGATAGACGCGGATGTCGACACCCTCGCGCTCCGCGGCCGCGCGCGCTCGCGCATCGGGCCTGACATGGAAGCCGATGATGATCGCCGCCGATGCGGCCGCCAGAAGCACGTCGTTCTCGGTGATCGCGCCCACGCCGCGATGAATCACGTCCACCTTGACTTCGGTCGTCGACAGCTTGGTGAGCTCGTCGGCGAGCGCTTCCACCGAACCGCCCACATCGCCCTTCAGGATCACGTTCAGGCGCTCGATCTCGCCCGCCTGGACCTGCGCGTAGAGCTCCTCGAGCGTCGTCGGCTCCTTGGTCCGCCGGAAGCCCTGCTCGCGCTGGAGGCGCTGCCTCCGCTGCGCGATGTCGCGCACCTCCTTCTCGTCCTCGAGCACCGCGAAGCTGTCGCCCGCTTCCGGGACACCGCTGAAGCCGAGAACGCGAACGGGCTGCGAAGGGCCGGCCTCCGCCACGTTGTTCCCGCGCTCGTCCAGCAACGCTCGCACGCGACCGTCGTACAACCCGCATATGAACGCATCGCCGATCTGCAACGTCCCGGCCGTGACGAGGACGGTCGCGACCGGACCCATGCCCTTGTCGAGCTCCGACTCGATGACGACGCCGCGGGCATGCCGCTCCGGATTGGCTCTCACGTCCAGCAGGTCGGCCTGGAGCATCACCTTCTCGAGCAGATCCTGAACCCCGGCGCCGGTCTTGGCGCTCACCTCGGCGCTCAGGACGTCCCCGCCGAACTCCTCGATGACGACCTTGTGCTGCATGAGATCCTGCTTCACCCGCTCCGGGCGGGCGTCCGGCAGATCGATCTTGTTGACCGCCACGACCAGCGGGACACCAGCCGCACGCGCGTGGTCGATGGCCTCCACCGTCTGGGGCATGACGCCGTCGTCCGCCGCCACGACCAGGATCACGATGTCGGTGGCCTGGGCCCCGCGGGCGCGCATCGCGGTGAATGCCTGGTGGCCCGGAGTGTCGAGGAAGGTGACCGACCGCTCGTCGTCGAGCTCGACCTCGTAGGCGCCGATGTGCTGGGTGATCCCGCCCGATTCGCCGGCGATCACGTTCGTCTGCCGGATGAAGTCGAGCAGCGACGTCTTGCCGTGGTCGACGTGCCCCATGACGGTCACCACGGGAGGACGGGGAACCTGATTGTCCTCCGCGATTTCTTCGTCCTCGGGCTCCTCCAGGACGAACGCGTCCTGGCGCTGCGCCGCGTAACCGAATTCCTCGCAGATCAGGCTGATGGTGTCGAAATCCAGTCGCTGGTTGACCGTCACCATGAGGCCCAGCTCCATGCACGTCTGGATGATCTTCGTGGCCGGAACGTCGATCAGGTCCGCGAGCTCTCCGACCGAGACGAACTCGGTGACCCGGATCAGGTTCTCGGGCTCCGCGACCTCGGCCTGCTCCTCCGCCCCTTCGCGCCGCACCCGCTTGCGCCGGCGCACGGACTTCCCTTCCATCTTGGCGAGGGTCTTACGGATGTTCGCCTCGACCGCGGCCTGATCCACCTTCCGGCGACGGCGGCGGCGGCGACGGCGGCCGGCGGGCCGCTCGTCCGTCTCGATCTCGACGCTCGCTTCGAGGGCGATCTCGGGCGGGCTGGTCGTCGCCTGCTCGCCCTCGCGCTTGCCCTTGGGTCGGGCCTTCTCTGCGCGACGAGCCTTCTTCGCCTCCTCGAGCTTCTTCTTCTTCTCCTCTTCGGCGTGCTTTACCGCCTCTTTCTCCTCATCGAACTTCGCCCGTACGCGTTCCACCGTCTGTTCATCGATCGACGACATGTGGTTCTTGACGGGCACGTCCATCTCGTGGAGGAGATTGACCATCGCCTCGCTCGACACGTCGAACTGACGCGCCACCTCGTATACGCGGATCTTCGCCACTAGTCCTGTTCCCCTCCTTGACGTTCCCTCTCGACCGGCTCGACGTCCGCGACGATCCGCGCCACGCCGGCCGCGATATTCGGATCCGTGACCGACAGCACGGCCACCGCCGTCTTGCCGGACAGCTCGCCCAGCTCGTCCTTGCTCCAGCCGCGGTAGATCGAAATGCCCGCGGAGCGCCAGCGGTCGAGCAGCGCCACCGCGCGACGGTCCGAGAGATCGTCCGCGATCCAGACCGCGCGGGCGCGCCCCGCGCGCACCGATTCCTTCGTGAGCGCGATGCCCACGACCACGCGCCCTGCCTTCCGGGCGAGCCGGATCAAACCCGCGACGCGCGGCTTGAGCGGCTCGGGGACCCGCTCAGCCAGCGGCCCCTGCCTCCTCGTCGGTCTCCGGTTCCTCTCCGGTCCCTTCCTCTTCCTCTTCCTCTTCCTCCGCGCGCGCCTCCGGTTCCATGCCCTCGTCCGCGGCGGACGTCCCGGCATCGGCCTCGACGTACTCTCCCGCCTCCTCGTCCCACTCCTCGTCGACCTCGACCGTCAGCTCGTCGATCATGCGCATCAGGACGTCCACCGTCGCGTCGTCGACCCCCGCGACGCCGAGCAGATCCTCGCGCTCCAGGTTGATGATGTCCTCGAACGTTCCGTAGCCCGCGGCCGCGAGGGCGGCCACCGCGGCCGGCGTCACGCCGGGCACCTCGCTCAACGGAAAGTCCTCGCCGCCCGCCGCGGCCTCCGCCACGGCTCCGGCCGTCGACCCCTCGGCCGTCTCGGGCTTGCGGCCGAAGAGGATCTCCTCCTCCTTGGCCAGATACTCCTGCTTGCTGACGAGATCGATCTTGTAGCCGGTGAGTTTCGAGGCCAGGCGGACGTTCTGGCCCGATCGGCCGATCGCCAGCGAGAGCTGGTCCTCCGCGCAGACGACGGTCGCCCGCTTCTCGGACGAGCGCTCGGCCGCCTCCTCCGCCTCTTCCGACCCCTCGCCGCCGGCCTCGACCTCGGCGCTCTCCACGGGCTCGACCTCGGTCCGCGGCTCCTCCGTCCCTGGCGCCGCCCCTTCGAGCTGGGCCTTGCGACGGGCCCGGGCGACCTTCGAAGCCTCGAGGGCCGCCGCCGTCTCCTCGGGACTGGCGGGCTGGAACGGCGCCGGCGCCGCGGTCGGGCCGCGGAAGCGCGGCTTCGACTGGAACGGGGAGCTACGCAGCTCGGCGAACAGCCCGCCGTCGTCCACGCCTTCGCGCTCGTGCAGGATGATCTTGTACACGTCGGCGGGCGACAGCGACTGTGCGATGAACTGGCGCGAATCGTCGGTCCAGGGCACGATGTCGATGCGCTCGCCGCCGAGCTCGCTGACGACCGCCTGCACCCGGCTGCCCTTCAGGCCCACGCAGGCCCCGACCGGATCCACGTGCGGGTCCCGCGACCAGACGGCGATTTTCGAGCGGCTGCCGGGCTCGCGGGCGATGGCCCGGATCTCCACGATCCCCTGATAGACTTCCGGGACCTCGAGGGCGAACAGCGCCTTGACGAAGTCGGGATGCGTCCGGCTCAGGATGAGCTGCGGCCCCTTGGTCGACTCCTTGATGTCGAGCAGGAGCGCGCGAACGGTCTCGCCCTGCCTCAGGTACTCGCGCCGCACCTGCTCGCGAGCCGGCATGATGGCCTCGGTCCGTCGATCGAGGAAAACGAGCGCGTTGCCGCGATCGACCTGCTGGACGGTTCCCGACACGAGCTCGCCGATCCGGTCCTCGTACTCCTCACGGATCCGGTTCCGCTCCTCTTCCCTGACCTTCTGGATGATCATCTGCTTGGCCGCTTGAATGGCGTTGCGGCCGAACTGGCGGAAATCGAGCGGGATCTCCGCGGTCTGACCGGGCTGCGGGTCGCCGTCGCCCCATGGCTCGTTGACGTAGGGCAGCGCCTTCGCCTCTTCGACCGTCATCTGTCGCGAGGGATCCTCGACGTGGTCCACGTCCTCGACGACTTCTTTCAGCAGATAGATGCTGATCTCTCCCGATGCCGGGTCCACCAGGATGTCGGCGTTCGCCTCCGCGCCGTGATTCCGGCGCACCGCGGCCAGCATGCCGGCCTTGACCAGCTCGATGACCTCGCTCTTGTCGATCGCCTTCTCCCGCGTGAGCTGACCGAAGGCGTCGAGGATCTCCATGGCCATGTGTCTGGGCTCCTGTCCTATCGTTTCACCATCTGGCGTGGAGCCTGGCGCGCGCGATCTCGTCCTCCGCGAACGTCCACTGCTCCTCATCGTTCCGGACCACGATCCGGAATCCCCGGTCCCCGTCCTCCACCCGCTCGAGCGTCCCGACGTAGTTCTTGCGGCCCTCGCGCTTGGCGTAGAGACGCACGTCCACCTCGTGCCCGACGAAGCGCTCGAAGTGCGCGCGCCGCGTCAGCGGACGCTCGATCCCGGGACTCGAGACCTCCAGGACGTACCGCTCCGGAATCGCGCCCGAGCGCTCGAGCTCGGACTCCAGCAGCCGCGAGAGCCGGGCGCACTCGTCGAGGGTGATCCCCTCTTCCGTGTCCACGTAGGCACGCACGACCGGACGGCCGTGCGATCCGGCGACCTCCAGGTCGACCAGCTCGGCGCCCGCCTGCTCGACGATCGGCTCGATCACGGCGATCAGGCGGCTTGGGTCAGGCATGGCTCTCGACGGCCGCAGAAGCAAAAAAGTGGGGTTGGCGCCCCACTTCGAATCGAATATACCCCAAAACCCGCGCGCTGCAAACCCCAGGCTAGGGCGTCGCCACCGCGTAGCCCGCCAGGGCCAGCATCCGGCCTCCCCCGCCGTGCTCCCGGCGGTAGGAATGGAGGCGGGGGTCGCAGGAGGTGCAGAGGAGCGAGCTCGAGATCGCCTCGGGCCGGACGCCCGCGGCCTCGGCCTGGACGGTCAGCGCGGCCCGCAGGTCGACCCGTACCCCGCGCTCGCCGTCCGCGCGGATCCAGGCCTCCCGCTCGCGGCCGGCGGCCGTGCCGGCGAGCCCGTCGACGACCTCGGGGCCGACCGGATAGCAGCAGGGACCGATGGCGGGTCCCCACCACGCGCGAATCTCTCCTCGTGCGACCCCGTGGTCGCGCTCGAGGATCTCGACGGCCCGGGGGACGATCCCGGCGGCGATGCCTCGCCAACCCGCATGGAGGAGCGCGACGACCGGCCTCTCCGGCGCGGCCAGGAAGCAGGGCACGCAATCGGCGACGCCCACGGTCGCGAGGACCCCGGGGCGGGCGACGACGAAGCCGTCATACCCCGAGACGCGGACCCAGGCGGGCGCCGCGCGGCCGCCGGGCTCGGGCACCCGCAGGCCATCGGCGGCGAAGAGCCGCGCGCCGTGGACCTGGGCGCTCCCCACGACGAGGTCGAAGCCCGCGGCCGCCCAGCGGCCCAGGAGGTCGTATGCCTCCGACACCCGACGCACGGGGCTCTCGGTGTGGCGCCCGAAGTCCAGCGGCCGGGTCGTGACCGCGGCCGTCAGGCCATCCGCGAGCGCCGCGTCGACCCGCGGGAGATCCGCCTCGACGAAGCGCTCCACGACCCGCCGCCCGGCGCCGCGCGTCGTCGTCACGCGTCCTCGGGGGGAGCGGGCGCGGCCCTCGGCTCGGGCATCGACTCGATCTTCAGCTGAACGTGAGGATAGGGGATGGAGATGCCCGCTTCGTCGAGCGCGATCTTGATCCGTTCGAGGTACTCGGTTTCCAGCGGGGCCTCGAGGTGCGGATTCCTGAGCCAGAATCGCAGCTCCATGTCCACGGAGGATTCGGCGAGCGCGGTCACCACGACCTCCGGCGCGGGGCGCTCGCGGATGCGCTCGTCGCCACCGATCAGACCGAGCACGACCCGCCGCGCGTGACCGATGTCGGCTTCGTAGGCGATCCCGAACCCGATGACCTTGCGCAGCGAAGCCTGCATCGTGTGATTGATGATCTTGCTGTTGACGATGTTCTGGTTGGGGATGATCACGACGTGGTTGTCGGCGGTATGGATCCGCGTCGAGCGGAGCGTGATCTTCTTCACCTGACCGAACTCGCCGTCCGCCTCCACCCTGTCTCCCACGCGGAACGGCCGGTCCCAGAGGATCGTCACGCCGGCGATGAAGTTCGCGAGCGTATCCTTGGCCGCGAAACCGAGCGCCAGACCCACCACGCCCAGGCCAGCCAGGAGGCTGGTCACATTGAACCCCAGCTGATCGAGAGCCAGGATCGTGCCGAACCCGAGGATCACGTACTTGGCCAGCGTCTCCAGCAGGTTTCGCGCGTCCTCCTCGAGCCGCGATCGATCGAAGACGGGTCGCACGGCGGTTCGGATCGCGAGATAGAGACCCAGGAAAACCAGCAGGACCGCGGCCGCGACGATCATCCGCAACCCGAAGCGCAGGAGCTCTTCGCGAAACTCCCCCGCCAGCCGCCACACGTCATCGACCGAGCGCACGCGGGTCACCCGCTCGACGGCGTTGCCGAGCTGCCCGAGCGCGGCCGTCGTGTCGGACGCCGCCGGTGCCGGCTGCGGCGCCGGAAGGCCGGAGGCCGGCATCAGTCCTTCACGCGGTAGCGGACGATGTGCCAGAGCGCCGCGAGACCGTCCCGCCAGGTGATCTTCTTTCCGTCCGCGTAATCACGGCCATGATAGGCGATCGGGGTCTCGTACACGCGGAAGCGCGCGCGGGCGACCTTGGCGGTGAACTCGGGCTCGAAGCCGAAGCGGTCCGAGCGCAGGGTTCCGATTCGCTCGAGCACTTCGCGGCGGAAGACCTTGTAGCAGGTCTCCATGTCGGTGAGGTTCAGGTTCGTGAGCATGTTCGACAGCGTCGTAAGCGTCCGGTTTCCGAGGTAATGCCAGAACAGGAGCACGCGTTGCGGACCTCCGAGGAAGCGCGACCCGTAGACGACGTCGGCCTGACCCTCCAGGATCGGGCGCAGCAGGGTGTCGTAGTCCCGGGGGTCGTACTCGAGGTCGGCGTCCTGGACGAGGAGGATCCTGCCGCGCGCCTCCGCGAAGCCGCGGCGCAGAGCGGCTCCCTTGCCGCGGTTCTCCGGCTGAAACAGGATCCGCAGGCTCACCGGCGCGCCGGATCTGTCGAGGACGACCTCCATCCCTTCGTTGAGCGCTTCGAGGTATTCCCTCGAGCCGTCGACGGAGGCGTCGTCCACGACGATGATCTCCTTGTCGTGGGCGGTCCCCGCCACGCGGGCGAGGATCTCCCGGATCGTTCCGGCTTCGTTGTAGACCGGAATCACGACCGACAACAGCGGTCGCTGGTCGTCGCTCATGACGAGGCTCCCCGCAGGATCACGGGTTTCGAGTCGCGGACCGTCAATCCAGGAACAGGTACGGTCTCCAGCGCTTGTCGGGGATCGCCGAGTAGAAGGTGATCTGCGTGTACCGGTGAGGCCGGCGCGGGAGCCTCAACAGCGGCATCTCCGCCTGCTCGGGAGTGCGGCTCCCCTTGCGGTTGTTGCAGCGGATGCACGCACAGACCAGGTTGGTCCAGCTGTCATTGCCTCCCAGGGAGCGCGGAACGACGTGGTCGGTCGTCATCGGTCCACGGCGCGTGGAACAGTACTGGCAACGGTATCCGTCACGTTTCAGGACGTTTCGTCGGGTCAACGCCACCGGCTGACGCGGCGCCCGGATGTACATGCTGAGCCGTACGACCGACGGAAGCGGGACCGCGCAGGACACCGAGCGAACGACGCCGTCGTACCGCTCGACGATCTCGGCCTTCCCCAGCACGACGAGGACCACGGCTCGCTGCGCGTGGCACACGGTGAGGGGTTCGTAGTTCTGGTTGAGCACCAGGACTTTCTTCTCGAGCAGTGGGCTCATGGCGTCGGATCGTCCTCTACCTCGTACGAATAGTGAAGCGTGTCCTGCCAGTCCGCGATGCTCCAGGCCTTCAGCCTGACGATCTCGTCCCATGACGCCCTGATCAGGGTCCGACCGTCGCGAGCGCGATGGATCGTGAGCCGGCTCGATAACAGGGGGACGTTGAGATCGTCGGCGGTCTCGAGCAGCGCGCGGCGCATCTCCGACTCGCCCGCCGCTTCCGACAGCCGGGCCGTCTGCGACATCGCGTCCTCGAATCGCCACGCCCGAATCTGCGGGGAGGCGTAGCGGGTCGCAATGTAGACGGCCGCCCCGAGCACCGCCAACCACAACAGGGCGCGGATCAAAATTCCTCCACGACGTGCCGCAGGAGTTCCTCTGCGATCTTGTCGATCGCACGCGCGATTCCGTCCTCGCGCGTCTCGCCGCGCTCCTCGCTGAACTCTCCCCATTCTCGCAACGATGCGCTCTCCCATAACGTCTCGTCCCGGACCTGATCCTCGAGCCGAACATCGACGGTCAGCAGGACGCGTCGGTTGAAGACATCGGGATTCGCCGCCTGACCCGGATCGTAGGACAGCGCCTCTTCCTCGTAGCTCTTCACGATTCCCACGACGAGCAGATCCGCGTCCTCCTCGTCACCCACCAGTTGCAGTCGGGATTCGTTGAGGAACTCTCCGACCACGCGTTCGGTGATCTGCTGGGTCAGCTGGAACTCGCGAGTCTCGTTCTCGAAGGTGGGGACGTAGACGGTCTCGAGATGCGCCGGAACGGGAGAGCGAAACGAGTAGCCGCACGCGGCGAGCCCGGCCAGCGCGAGCACGGCCACGCCGCGTGGGAGAACCCTCGATTTGCTACGGCAGCGTCGGAAACGCCGCATCCGTGACCTCCTCGTGCTCGCGAGTGACGTCCAGGACGAGCCAGCGGTCGCGGGCGTAGTCCCGGATCACGACCCGTCGCGGACTCTCCCGGTCGTCCACCCGCTCGAACTCCTCGAACTCGGCGCGATACGCGAGCGTCCCCTCGCGTGCCTGCCGGTATTCGACCAGGCGGCCCGCTCGCAGCGTCAGGGCGTGGAGCGCGCCGTCCTCCCAAATGTAAAGCGTCCGGCGGTCGTCGTCGGTCCCCGCCGCCACGCGATCGGCGCGCTCGACCCAGGCTCGCACGTCGTAGGCGCCCAGCAGCGCTCCGAGAACCTCGGGCGTCACGAGCGCCATCTCGCCCGTGAGCTCGGCGAATCTCGGGTCTCCTAGGCGGCCCTCGTAGACGCGTCCGTCCTGGGGCTCGACCACGGTCAACGCGTCGCCCGCCAGCGAGAACCGCAGGACCGGCGTCGACCGGGGTCCGAACACGTCCCCCTGCATGGCGCGGGGTCGCGCGCGGTAGGATATCGCGCCCTCGCCGCGGAACCGCCGGCGACCCTCGACCAGCGTGATGTCGAAGATCCGCTTGGTGCGGTCGATGACGTCATGGAGCGCGGACAGCTCCGCGATCAGCGGCGCCGGATCGCCCGCCGCCTCGACCGCGCGCTCGGCCTGGCGGGTCAGCGAGGCGATGCAACCCCACGTCGCCGCGGCCAGGAGCAGCGCGGCGATCCGCGGCGCACTCCCGCGCGCGGATGTCACGGCTCGAGCTGCGCCTGCACCCGCTCGATCTTCCGTCGCAGCCCGGCGGGATCGGCGCTTTGGAGCGCGCTCGCCCGCGTGAACCAGATGAGCGCTTCCTTGAACCGACCGCCGGCGAGGAGAGCGTCTCCGAGGAGCTCGTGCAGGGCCGCCGACTCCGGTGCCAGCCGGATCCCGCCGCGGTAGACCTCTTCCGCGTCCGCCCAGCGCTCCTGGCCGGCGAGGGCCTCTCCGAGGCCCTGCCAGGCGGGCACCGCCCACAGGTCGATCTCGAGAGCCATCCGGAACTCGGCCTCGGCCTCGTCGTAGCGGTCGAGCGCGAGGAGCGCGCGTCCCGCCTCGACCCTGAGGTCGGCGTCGCCCGGACGGAGCTCCGCGGCCGCGACCAGATGCCTCGCCGTTGCCGGGGCGTCGGCGCGCGACCGATACATCGACACGAGAAGCGAGCGCAGGCCGAGATCGTACGGGGAGAGTTCGATCGCGCGCTCGTAGAGCTCGATCGCATCCGTCTTCCGTCCGGCGCGGGCGGCCGCGTTCCCCCGCAGCCGGTAGAAGCGCGCCGCGGAGTCCGGGCGCTCTGCGGCTTCGGCCTCGATGCGTTCGGCCAGCGGAAGGAGGAGCGCATCCACCAGCTCGGGCTCGCGCAGAACGAGGAGCGTCTCGGCCCATTCGAGGCGCGGGAGGACGGCGGTGGGGTCCATCCGGACGACGCGCTCGAGGATCGCCGCCGCGAAGCGCTGGTCGCCGCGCCGTCGGGCTTCGAGCGCGATGTGGAACAGCTCCCCGCTCGTCGCCGCCGCATCCACGGCCTCGAGCGGTTGCGCCCGGATGGCGGGAGCGGCCGGTGGAAGCGCCAGCCCGCCGATGGCGAGCGCGACAATCGGCCACGATCGGCTCATCGGGGCAAGATAGTGGCGACATCGACGCGCGGCCCGCATCTTCTGCGCCCATGCGGTTCTCCGCCATCGTCGCAGCGGGTCTTCTGGCCTGTCTGACGCTTCCCGGCTGCAGCGAGGAGCTCCCGCCACCCGAGCCGGATCGCCCGACGATCGACGAGACGACGTTCACGCGCGCGCTCGCAGATCTCGTCGTGGCCCGCATCGAGATCCTGCCCGACACCGCGGCCTACGCGATCCGGGCCGAGGAGATCCTGCGCGGTCACGGCATCACGGCCGAGGAGTTCCGCACCTTCGTCGAGGTCCACGGGCAGAACGACGACGTGATGACTCGCGCCTACGCGCGCGTCGAGGCACGACTGGACTCGCTCTACCCGACGGCTCAGGCGGGAGTGATCCCGGAGGCGGAAGGGGTCCTGCCCGGAGCATCGCTGGAGCCCGACTCGGTCGTCCCCGCGCCTTGAGGGCCGACCTTCACTCCCACTCGATCGTCGCGGGAGGCTTGCTCGAGACGTCGTAGGTCACCCGATTGACGCCCCGCACCTGGTTGATGATCTGGTTCGAGATCCTGCCCAGCACGTCGTACGGGAACGGGAACCAGTCCGCGGTCATCCCGTCCCTCGACGTCACGGCCCGCAGCGCGATCACGCTCTCGTACGTGCGTGCGTCGCCCATGACGCCGACCGCCCGGACCGGGAGCAGAACGGCGAACGCCTGCCAGATCCGCTCGTAGAGACCCGCCGCGCGGATCTCCTGCAGGTAGATGGCATCCACCTCCCGCAACAGATCCAGCCGCTCGCGCGTCACCTCGCCGAGCACGCGGATCGCGAGTCCCGGC
Source organism: Gemmatimonadota bacterium (assembly GCA_036556305.1). Lineage (GTDB taxonomy): Bacteria > Gemmatimonadota > Gemmatimonadetes > JACCXV01 > JAHWKZ01 > JAICNR01. The sequence continues at coordinate 16,472 of DATBJO010000050.1, read as the reverse complement.
CCCGGGAACGGATGCCGGTCGAGGATCTCCTCCGGCAGACCCAGCTCCCGCCCCACCTGACGGACCTCGTCCTTGAACAGCTCGCGGAGCGGCTCCACCACCGCCAGCCGCATCTCCTCCGGAAGACCGCCGACGTTGTGATGGGTCTTGATCGTCGCCGAGGGTCCGCGGACCGACAGGGATTCGATCACGTCCGGGTACAGCGTTCCCTGCACGAGGAACTCCACGGCGCCGAGCCGGCCCGCGGCCTCTTCGAACACCTCGATGAACCGGTGTCCGATCCGCCTCCGCTTCTCCTCCGGGTCGACCACGCCCTGGAGGTCGGCGAGGAAACGGTCGCCGGCGTCCACGACGTCGAGTCGGAAATGCAGGTGCTCGCGGAACGTTCGCTCGACCTGCTCGCGCTCGCCCTTCCTCAGCACGCCGGTGTCGACGAAGATGCACGTCAGCCGATCTCCGATCGCGCGATGGACGAGCGCCGCCGCGACCGCGGAATCCACGCCTCCCGACAGGCCGCACACCGCGTGCCCCTCGCCGACACGCTCGCGAACGGACTCGACGGCGCGCTCGATGAACGAGGCCATCGTCCACGTTGGCTCGCACCCGCAGACGTCGAACACGAAGTTCGCGAGCATCTCCTCGCCGCGCTCGGTGTGCGCGACTTCCGGATGGAACTGAACGCCGTAGCGGCGTGTCTCGGGGTTGCCGAATGCGGCGATCGTCCCGTCGGACGAAACGCCGTAGCGGACGTAATGGTGGGGCACGGAGTGAATCGAGTCCGCATGGCTCATCCACACCGAGATGCGCTCGCCCTCCTCGAAGCCGGCCAGGGGGCCGACGGCGTTCTCGACGAGGAGCGGGGCGCGACCGTATTCCCGCGAGCCACTCTGCCGCACCTCGCCCCCCTCCACGAGCGCCAGCAGCTGCATTCCGTAGCAGATCCCGAGCATCGGCTCGTGCCGATCGAAGAGCGCCGGCGACGGGTGCGGGGCTCCCGCCTCGTGAACGCTCATGGGGCCGCCGCTCAGGACGATTCCCGCGGGGCTCCATTCGCGGATCTTCGCGGGATCCAGGTCGAACGGATGGATCTCGCAGTACACGCGGAGCTCGCGGATCCGACGCGCGATGAGCTGGGTGAACTGGCTGCCGAAATCGAGCACCAGGATCCACTGCCCGGGCTCTCGCTGCGCGGCCACGAGTCCGGCCGACGGCGAGGCGAGGGTGACTTCAGAACTCATGGAACGTCACCTCATGGTGATCGGTGTCGTAGAGGGCGAGCGAGCCGAGGCCACCGAGCCAGCCGCAGACCTCACCCGGGTTCACGATCAAGGTATCCCCCACGCGGCGCTCGTCGCGGGCGTGCGTGTGTCCGAACACGATCAAGTCGTACCCCGCGCCCGCGGCTACGTCCACGACCCCTCGCGGCTCGTGCATGACGAGCGCACGCCGTCCGGCGAGGTCGGTCTCCCACCACTGGCTCTCGAGCCGCGCGCCGATCTCCGCGAAGGCGCGCTGGAGCTGGTAGACGTCGCCGTCGTTGTTTCCCGTGATGCCGTGAAGGGGCGCATCCAGGCGCTCGAGCTCGCGCACGGCGAAGGGCGAGCAGTAGTCTCCGGCGTGGATCACGAGATCGACACGCGCGCGGTTGAGGATCGCGACGGATTCCCGGATGCGAACCACGTGGTCGTGCGTGTCGCTGATCAGCCCGACCTTCACGGTCGCCGTCCGATCAGCCATGCCGTCAACCCGTCGGCGTCGAGCTTCCGCTCTTCGCCGCTCGCGAGGTCTCGGACCGTCAGCATGCCGGAGGCGCGTTCGTCCGGACCGACGACGACGGCCGAGCGCGCGCCCGCCTGGGCGGCGCGCTTGAGCCCCTTGCCGAGCGACAGGTCCTTGAGCGCGAGGTCGACGCGCAGCCCCGCGGAGCGGAGCCGCGCCGCGATCCGGATCGCGTCCGGCCGGTCGCCGGCCGAGACCGGAATGACCCACGCGTCCAGATCGGCCGCCGGACGCGGAGTCCGTCCGCGCTCCTCGAGCAGCTCGAGCAGCACCGCCTCTCCGAGGCCGAAGCCCACCGCGGGAAGGTCTTCGCCGCCGGAGGTTCGCATGAGGTCGTCGAAGCGACCGCCCCCGCACAGCGCCCGCAGCTCCCCGGCCCGATCGTACATCTCGAACACGACTCCGGTGTAGTAGGCGAGCCCGCGCACGATCGCCGCGTCGAAGACGCAGAATCCGCCCACGCCGTAGGCGTCGAGATACTCGGCGAGCCGGGCGAGGCGCTCGGAGTGCGGACCCAGGTCGACCTCCGTCCCGGACAGCTCGTCGAGGAGCCCCGCCAGGTCCCGTCGCCCCACGGCGCGTGCGATCGTCGCGGCCGCGTCGGGCGGGAACGCCGCTTTGCGCAGCTCGGCCACCGCCGCGTCCTCTCCGCCGCGGAGCAGGCGGTCCAGCCCCGCGTACGCCGCCGGACGCCGCCCCGTCGGAACCGACAGCGCGTCCATCACGGCTTCCAGCAGGCGCCGGTCCGAGTAGCGGACGAGGAAATCGTCCGCGTCGAGGCCGCACGCCCGGAGGACCTCCACGCCGGCGGCGATGATCTCGGCGTCGGCCTCGACCCCCTCCACCCCCACGATGTCCAGGTTCAGCTGCCAGAACTCGCGGAACCTCCCGCGCTGCGGTCGCTCGTAGCGGAAGAGCCGCGGGATCGAGAACCACTTGATCGGCTTCGGCAGGCCCTGACTCCGGGCCGCGATCATGCGCGCCAGCGAGGGTGTCATCTCGGGCCTGAGCGCCACCTGGCGTCCACCCTTGTCCTCGAAGGCGTAGAGCTGCTCCACGATCTCGTCGCCCGACTTGCGCGTGTAGAGCTCGAGCGCCTCGAGGGCCGGCGCGTCGTATTCCTCGAAGCCGAAGCGAAGCGCGGTCTCGCGCCAGCGCCCCTCGATCCAGCGCCGGACGCGCATCTGCTCCGGATAGTGGTCGCGCATTCCCTTGAGCGCGTCCACGCGCGTCATGCGTACCCTCCCGAGGCCGCGGCGGCGTGACGGGGCCCCGGGCCGGGCGCGTCGTCGGACGCGGAGCCGGACGGGACCCGTGTGTACGGCTCGTCGGTTCGCGCGACGCCGAGCGCGACCAGCGCCTCGCCCACCGTGTGGAAGGAGCCGGTCACGAGGATCACGTCGGCGTCGCCGGCCGCGACGCGGGCACGGGCGGCCGCCAGCCCCTCGCCCACGCTCTCCGCCCACGCGACCCCCGGCCGGTCCGCGATCGCCGACGCCGCGTCCGCGGCTGACAGCGCGCGGCCCGGGCTCGCGGTCGCGAGCCGGCAGAACCAGCCGCCCGGCGCGACCCCGAGGAGCGCGTCCAGCATCTCCGGCCAGCGCTTGTCGGCCAGCATCCCGGCCACGAAGGTCCAGCGCCGCGGGGCCGCGCCCCTCAGGGTCTCGACGAGCCGACCGAGCGCCGCCGGGTTGTGGGCCACGTCGAAGAGAACCGGCACGTCGCCGAACGTGCGCCATTCCATTCGACCCGCCGGAGCCGAGTCCGCCATCGCGGCCCGCGCGAGCGCGGGGTCGATCGCGCCTCGCACCCGCTCCCAGGCGCGCAGGGCGAGCGCGGCGTCGGCGACGAAGTGGTCCCCCGCCAGGGGCAGCGCGAGCCCCTCGAGAGCGCCGAGATCGGACGCGTAGTCGAAGACCGTCACGCGCTCGCTCCTCGCGCGGATCTCCCAGCGCGCTTCCTCATCCAGCCGGCCGAGCGGCGCGCCGCGCGCGCGGGCCGCTTCCCCGAGCGCGCTCCGCACCTCCGGCGGGCCCGGATCGCCCACCAGCGCGGGCACGTCCGGCTTGAAGATCCCCGCCTTCTCGCGCGCGATCGAAGCCAGATCCCCTCCCAGATGACGCTCGTGGTCGAGCGCGATGTTCGTCACGATCGAGATCCGGGGTCGCACGACGTTCGTCGCGTCGAGGCGCCCGCCGAGACCGACCTCGAGCACGGCAAGGTCCACTCCGCATTCGGCGAACCACTCGAAGGCGACCAGCGTCCCCGCCTCGAAGAACGTCATCGCGCGATCGATCGCGAACGGCCCCACGCGGTCCCAGGCGCGGACGAAGCCCGACCTCGAGATCGGCCACCCGTCGACACGGATCCTTTCGCGGAAGTCGACCAGGTGAGGGGAGGTGTAGAGGCCGACGCGCAGGCCATGGGCCCGCGCCAGCGCGGCGAGGCAGGTCGAAGTCGTCCCCTTGCCGTTGGTCCCGGCCACGTGGAGCGCGGGCCAGGCCTTTTCCGGATGCCCCTCCGCGGCACAGTACTCGGCGACGTTCTCGAGGCCCAGCCGCATGCCCAACGCCTCCAACCGATGGAGCGCCGACAACGCGGTCCGGAAGTCGTTCACGATTCCTCGGGCAAAGCCTCCCGTCCCAGCATCCAGCGCAGCGTCCGCGAGACCGCGCGCTTGAGGCCGTGGCGCGGGACCACCGCGTCGACGAAACCGTGCTCGAGGACGAATTCCGCGGTCTGGAACTCCTCGGGCAGGTCCTGGCCGATCGTCTGCTTGATCACCCGCGGTCCGGCGAAGCCGATCTGGGCCCTCGGCTCCGCGTAGATCACGTCGCCGAGCATCGCGTACGAGGCCGTCACGCCACCGGTCGTGGGATCGGTGTCCACCGCGACGAACGGCAGACCCTGCCGATCCAGGGCGGCCAGGAGCGCGCTCGTCTTGGCCATCTGCATGAGCGACAGCACGCCTTCCTGCATGCGCGCCCCGCCGCTCGCGGAGACGATCACCAGCGGGATCTCGCGCTGAAGCGCCCGCTCGATCGCGCGCGCGACTTTCTCGCCGACGACCGAGCCCATGCTACCGCCCATGAAGTTGAAGTCCATGACCGCGATCGAGACCTCCACCCCGTCGAGTGCGCCCAGGCCGCAGACCACGGCGTCGGCGCGCCCGGTCCGCTCCTGGTACTGCTCCAGGCGTTCGACATAGGGCCGCGTGTCGACGAACCCGAGCGCGTCGACGCTCTCGAGGTCCTTGTCGTGCTCTTCGAACGACCCCTCGTCCAGGAGGAGCTCCAGATAGTCGTCGGCCGCGACCCGGAAGTGATGGCCGCATCGCGAGCAGATCCACGCTCGTTGCGCCAGCTCCTTGCGGTACAGGATGTCTCCGCACGACGGGCATTTCTGCCACAGGTCGCCGGGGATTTCCTTCTTTTCGGTGGTTTCGATTTTCTTGCGGTCGCGCTTGAACCAGCTCATGAGCGGCTAACAGGTCGTCGAAGCACTATTCGAGGCTCGCGGGGCGACTTCGCGGCGGTAGAAGCAAGGCGGTCCGACGACGGCGATGCCGGGAGCATCGGCGAGGAGAGCCAACGAGGTCGCCGGACATCCACTGCGTCTCTCGTCGTCGGAGATGCTCTGCATCGCCGTCCTCCTCGCTCCTTTTTCTGTCCGGCAAGCCCCATGCGCGCGAGCCTCGCACAGTGTTTCAATGACCTGTAAGCCTACCCGGCCGGTCCGGGGCGGTCAACCGAGCGGAAGGTCGACACCCATGGCCCAGGCGTCTTCGAGCGGATTCCTGTAGTAGCCGGCGCGGCGGCCGACGATATCGAAGCCGAGCCGGCGGTAGAACCGCCGCGCGCCTTCGTTCGAGACCCGCACTTCGAGGTACAGGCGGCGCGCTCCGCGGACTCCCGCCTCGCGGGCGAAGGCTCTCACGAGTTCGGTCCCGATCCCGCGGCCTCGTGCACCCTCGGCGACCGCGAGGTCGGCCAGCTCCGCTTCGTCCGCCGCGATCCAGCCGATGGCGTAACCCGCGACCCCCCGATCGTCGACCGTCGCCACCCACCCGAAGCCGGCGGGGTGGGAGAGCAGGTCGGCGAACTGGTCCCGACTCCACGGGAGCGGGAAGGTCCCGCGCTCGATCGCGGACACGGCGTCCAGGTCGTCCTCGCGACAGGGGCGGATCTCGACCGCCGGATCGCCCTCCGCTTCGCCATGGGCGGCGCGCATCACACGGGATCGATCCCGGCTCGAGCGTACACGAGCTCGATGCCGTCACCCGCGGACCGGTAGCGGTCGGGGTCCGCGGCGGCCAGCCGGGCCAGGGCCGCGGCCAGACCGGCGGGCTCGTGCGTGAGCGCGAGTTCGGGGCTCACCACACGGATCTCTCCCGCAAGTCCCGCGACCTCCGCGGGCGTCGCGTCGAGCGGTCCCGCGAGAACATCCCAGAGCCCCGAAGCCGATCGCTCGCAGAGCGCCGCGTAGCGCCTTCCCCGTCGCGCGTCGAGGGTCGCGCAGACGAGCCGCTCGTCCGGACGCGCGAACGCCTCGGCCACCGCGACGAGCGTCGGGACCCCGAGGAGCGGGCGACCGGCGATCCGCGCGATCCCCAGCGCCAGCGCCGCCCCGACGCGAAGCCCCGTGAACGAGCCCGGACCGGACGGCACGGCGATCGCCTCGAGGCCGCGCCAGTCGACGCCAGCCTCGTTCATGAGCCCCTCGACGGCCGGAGCGATCTGCCGGAACGAGGCGCGCCATTCGAGCCGCCTCTCGCGGGTCCGGTCGGCGACCCGCAACGCGACCGTCCCCGCGGCGGTCGCGGTATCGATCGCCAGGACGACGCGCGGGCCGCTCATCCGGAATCGCGGCCGAGAGCGGCGAGGGCCGCCAGGGCGTCCTCCCAGCCCTCCCCGACCAGCTCGCCCTCGACGCGGCGCGGACCCGCGGAACCGGCCTCGGCCGAGATCCGCACCCGGGCCGAGGGGGGGCGGACGACGCCGTCGATCAGGCCGGGCCACTCGACGCACGTCACGCCTGGGCCCTCCAGCACCTCTTCGAGATCGAGGGTCTCGAGCGCGCGCGCGTCCGCGAGCCGGAACAGGTCGACGTGGGTGAACCGCCGGTCGCCGCGGTACTGGAGGACGAGATTGTAGGTCGGGCTCGTGACGGGTTCCCGCACGCCGCATCCCATGCCCACCCCCTGGGCGAGGGTGGTCTTGCCGGCGCCGAGCGGTCCCTCGAGCAGGATCACGGCGCCCTCGGGCGCGGTCCGGCCGAGCGCCTCGCCGATGGCCGCCGTGGCTCGCGCGTCCCGCGACCGCGCGCTCCAGCGGGCGCGCGTGGGCGCGCCGCTCACCGCCGGTCGAGCCCGATGCGCTGGCGGAGGGTGGTGGCGGTCCGGCGCCGGGGATCCTCGCCGCGGAGCTCGAACAGCTGGTCGCGCAGGACCGCCGCGGTCTGGAAGTCGAGCCGCTCGGCGGCGGCCTTCATCTCCGCCTCGAGCGAGCGGGCCAGCTCCTCGCGCTCGATCTCTCCGGCCAGGCCCTGCACCCTCTCCCTCACCGCGCGAATCCTGGGCGAGCCGCCGCCGCGGGTGTCCGCGACCGAAGTGCTCATGAGAATCTGCTCGCGCGTCTTGTGGACCGTCTGCGGAACGATCCCGTGCTTCTCGTTGTGGGCCGCCTGGATCCCCCGTCGACGCTCGGTCTCGTCCATCATGCGGCGCATCGAGTCCGTGACCCGGTCGGCGTACAGGATGACGCGACCGTTGACGTTCCGCGCCGCGCGACCGGCGGTCTGGATGAGGGAGGTCTCCGACCGCAGGAATCCCTCCTTGTCGGCGTCCAGAACCGCGACCAGCGAAACTTCGGGCAGGTCGAGCCCTTCGCGCAGCAGGTTGATCCCGACGAGGACGTCGAACTCGTCGGTTCTGAGGCCGCGCAGGATTTCCATGCGCTCGATCGAATCGATGTCCGAGTGCATGTAGCGCACTCGGACACCGATCTCGTTGAGGTAGTCGGAGAGATCTTCCGCCATGCGCTTGGTGAGGGTCGTGACCAGGATCTTCTCACCGACCGCCTCCCGGCTGCGGATCTCCTCGAGCAGATCGTCGACCTGACCGCGCACGGGCCGCACCAGCACCTCCGGATCGAGCAGGCCGGTCGGCCGGATGATCTGCTCCACGACGACTCCTCCCGACTTCTGGAGCTCGTAGTCTCCCGGCGTCGCCGAGACGAAGATCGCCCGCTGCGCGAAACGCTCGAACTCGCCGAAATGGAGCGGCCTGTTGTCCAGCGCGGACGGCAGACGGTATCCGTGCTCGACCAGGGTTTCCTTGCGCGACCGGTCGCCGGCGAACATCCCCCCGATCTGCGGCACCGTGACGTGCGATTCGTCGACGACCAGCAAAAAATCCTCCGGGAAGTAGTCGAGCAGGCACGCCGGCCTCTCCCCCGGAGAGCGGCCCGACAGGTGGCGCGAGTAATTCTCGATCCCGGCGCAGTAGCCCATCTCCTGCATCATTTCGATGTCGAAGCGCGTGCGGGTCTCCAGCTTGTGGGCCTCGAGCATGCGGCCCTCGGCGCGGAGAATCGCGAGCCGCTCCTCGAGCTCGGCGCGGATCGCCTTGACCGCTCCCTCGATCGTCGGTCGCGTCGTGACGAAGTGCTTGGCCGGGTAGATCGCCGCCCTGTCCAGCGTCTGGATGGTCGTGCCGCGCATCGGATCGAACTTCGCGATGCGCTCGATCTCGTCTCCCCACAGCTCGATCCGCACGGCCTGTTCCTCGTAGGCGGGAAAGACCTCGATCACGTCCCCGCGGACGCGGAACTTTCCGGGTTCGAAGCCGATGTCGTCGCGCCGGTACTGGATCCGGACGAGCTCCTCGAGGATCTGCTCGCGGGAGACGGCCTGACCGGCCTCGACGACGACCATCAGCTCGCGATACTCGCGCGGGCTCCCGAGGCCGTAGATCGCGGAAACGGACGCCACCACGATCACGTCCTCGCGCTCGATCAGCGACGAGGTCGTGCGGAGCCGCAGCCGGTCGATGTCTTCGTTGATCGAGGCGTCCTTCTCGATGTACGTGTCCGTCGCCGGAATGTAGGCCTCGGGCTGGTAGTAGTCGTAGTACGAGATGAAGTACTCGACCGCGTTGTTGGGAAACAGCTGTTTGAGCTCGCCGTAGAGCTGGGCCGCCAGCGTCTTGTTGTGCGACATGACCAGGGTGGGACGGCCGTAGTTGCGGATCACGTGCCCGATCGTGAACGTCTTGCCGGTGCCGGTCGCGCCCAGGAGCGTCTGGAACCGGCGCCCCTGCTCGAGCCCTTCGGTGAGCTCGCGGATCGCGCCCGGCTGGTCGCCCTTCGGGGAGAGGTCGGTGACGAGCTCGAATCTCGGCATGCGGGGAAGATACGGACCGCGGGTCGGGCGGGCCGCAGCGCGGCTACGGGTCGTAGACCTCGACCCCCGGGGGCGGCGAGAAGCGGAAGCGGGATTCGGGAACCGACGCGCCGCGTCGCAGCGAGGTGAATGTGTACGACTTCTCGACTCCGTCGTCGGTCCGCGTCCGAACCTGGCGCAGGAGCCCGGTATCTCGACCGACCCACACGTCCAGGGCCGTGAACGGGGCGTCTTCCGACCGGGGTGCGAGGCTCAGGTGGTCGCTGACCTCTCCGGAGATCGCCTCGCTCCCCGCCTCGGCCACGTCGTACATCGAGCGCAGGTCCCGCAGATAGGTCAGGGGGTTCACCCCGCCCGCGCCGTCCGCGGGCTGCCGGATCACCTGCCCGGGCTGGCTCGAAGGCAGGTAGATCCAGACCCACTCCCCGTCGTCGACGACGACGTCGCCCCTGGGATACACGTACTCGATCCGGTACCTGTCGGGCGCCCGGTAATACAACGTCCCGTGGCCGATCTCGGTCTTCTCGAGGATCGGGTTCACGGCCCGCTGGACGAAGTCGGCCCGGAGGCTGGAGAGCGAGGCGAGCGCCCGGTCCGCCCGGGCCACGATCGCCTCGGGGTCCTGGCCGTTCGACGCCGCGCCCACCGATACCAGAAAGGCGATCCCGGCGGCCATGAGCGACAGAATGCGCTTCATCGTGTCTGGAAGAACCCCATGCCGGGGGGAAGGTTCCGCGGCCGATCTCGTCGCGATCGCGCTGCCGTTCCCCCTCGTCGCGGCTTGCCCCCGCGGCGCAAACTAGCCTCCGACCATGCGTCCCGTCTCGACCTTCAACTCGTGGGACCCGAAGTACTCGCGCCGCTGCACGTCGAGGATGCCCTCGATCGACTTCATCGCACCCACGACCCTGTTCAGATGGTCGAGGTCCTTGACCTCGACCACGAACGTCCCCTCGATGCCGGTCTCGTTGACGGTCAGGTCGGCGCTCTTGATGTCGGTGGACGTTCGCGAGACCGCCCCCGCGACGTCCGCGAACAGTCCACGCCGGTCGGTGCCGGTCACGACGAGTCGCACGATGAATGTCTGCGCGCCGGAGGTGTCCCAGCGGACCTCGATCTTGCGCTCCGGCTCGTCGGTCAGGTTCAGGATGTTCGGGCAGTCCGTGCGGTGAATCGAGACGCCACGGCCGCGGGTGATGTAGCCCATGATCTCGTCCCCCGGGATCGGCTGGCAGCACTGGCTGAAGCGGACCATCATGTTGTCCACGCCCTGGATCTTTACGCCCTGCGGCCCGCCCTTGAACTTCTCGACCAGGCGCTCGAACGCCGTCGCCGGCTTCCGCTCCACGGCTTTCTCTTCCGGGAACAGGACATTCCATACCTGCGTCAGGGTCAGGTCCCCGCGGCCCAGGGCCGCGAGGAGCGCCTCCCCGCCCATGAGATGGAACTCCACCGCCGTCTCGTCGAGACGCTGATCGTCCGGCCGCTTGACCCGGTTGCGACGATACTCCTTCTCGAGCAGCTCCCGCCCGAGCGCCACCGAGCTCGCGTGCTCCTCTTCACGGATCCTGCGGCGCACGAGCTGACGCGCCTTCGACGTCTTGACGAAGTGCAGCCAGTCGCGCGACGGGCGCTGATTGCTCTGGGTCAGGATCTCGACCGTGTCGCCGGAGCGAAGCTCCTTGTGGAGGGGAACGATGCGCCCGTTCACGCGCGCCCCGGAGCAGCGCATTCCGACCTGCGTGTGCACCTGGAAAGCGAAGTCGATGGGCGTCGACCCAGCCGGGAGTTGAACGAGGTCGCCCTTGGGGGTAAACACGAAGATCTCGTCCTTGTAGAGATCGATCTTCAGGTATTCCAGGAACTCCTCGGGGTCCGTCATGTCCTGCTGCCACTCGAGGATCTGGCGGAACCACGCCAGCTGCTCGTCGATCTCGGTCCCCGCGCTCCCTTCCTTGTACTTCCAGTGCGCCGCGATCCCGACTTCGGCCGTCCGGTGCATGTCCCACGTCCGGATCTGGATCTCGTAGAGGGTGCCGCCGGGACCGTAGACCGTCGTGTGAAGCGACTGGTACATGTTCGACTTCGGTGTCGCGATGTAGTCCTTGAATCGCTCGTGGACAGGCGTCCAGAGGGTGTGGATGATCCCCAGCCCGTGATAGCAGTCACGGACCGTTTCCGTCATCACGCGGATCGCGAGCAAATCATAGATCTCTTCGTACGGCTTGCTCCGCGCCTGCATCTTCTTGTGGATCGACCACAGGTGCTTCGGACGCCCGGTGATCTCCGCGGGCACGCCGGCCTCCTTGAGGGCCTCCTCCAGCGGGTTTCCGATGGCCGCGATCATGCGCTCGCGCTCCTTCCGCTTGGCCTGCACCTTGCGCGCGAGATCGCGGTAGGCGTCGGCCTCCAGGAACTTGAATGACAGGTCCTCCAGCTCCCAGCGGATGGTCGCCATGCCGAAGCGATGGGCGAGCGGCGCGTAGATGTCCCGCGTTTCGCTCGCGATGCGGCGCCGCTTCTCGTCGGGCAAGTATTCTAGCGTGCGCATGTTGTGGAGGCGGTCTGCGAGCTTGATCATGATGATCCGAATGTCCCGCGCCATCGACAGGAGGAGCTTTCGATAGTTCTCGACCTGGCGTTCCTCGCGTGAGCGAAAACGGAGATGACCGAGCTTGGTGAGGCCCTCGACCAGCGACGCCACCTCGCGCCCGAAGCTCTCCTCGACCTGCTCGACGCTGACGTGCGTGTCCTCGGCAACGTCGTGGAGCAGGGCCGCGACGATCGTCGTCGAGTCGATCAGATTCAGATCGAGGAGGATTCGCGCGATTTCGGCGGAGTGCGCCATGAACGGCTCGCCGGACAGCCGCTTCTGTCCAGCGTGCGCTTCCTCCCCGAACACGTAGGCGCGCTCGATCGTCTCCAGATCCAGACGGTCCTTCAAAGGCTCGAGAGAGCGCAGGAATCGCTTCTTGTCCATGACCGTAGAATACCGCTCCGCCCCCCCGAGCGAAAAGCACCGTCGCTCAGGGCCGGAGCGGCGGCGCTTCCGCGAGGACGAGGGCGAGGTAAACCCTGTTTCACAGCGAGCTCACCGGCTTCCGACGGGATCGAGGCCGATCCTCCGCGTGCGCGAGTCGAACAACGGCTCGACATGAACGAGACGCTGGCAACTCAGAGAAGTCCCGAATCCTTGAAGGAGAAATACGAATCCGCACCTATGATCACATGGTCGTGCAGCGGGATGTCGAGAATTCGACCCGCTTCTCTGATCGCCCGCGTAACCTCGCGGTCTTCGCGGCTGGGCGCGGGATCGCCGGACGGATGGTTGTGCGCGATGACGAGACCGGCCGCCGCGCAGGCGAGGGCCGGCTTGAAGACCTCGCGCGGGTGCACGATCGAAGCGTTGAGGGAGCCTACCGAAACAACGAATTCCCGGACCAGCTCGTTGCGTGTATTCAGGCACAGCGCCAGAAACCGCTCGCGCTCGCGATCCCGCAGCTCGAGGGCGAGATGCCGCCACACCGCGCGCGGGGAGGAGAGCGTGGGCTGCCGCTCGCGGCGTTCGCGCTGCAACCGGCGACCGAGCTCGAGCGCTGCAGCGAGCCGGCCTGCGGTAGCGCTTCCGATCCCGTCGATCCGCAGGAGCTCCTCCATGCTCCGGTTGGCCAGCTGACGCAGCCCCGGAAACATCGTCGCCAGGCGCCGAGCGAGCTCGTCCGCCGGACACTCCCGATGACCGCTGCCGACCAGGATCGTCAGCAGCTCGACGGTGGAAAGCGCCCCGGCTCCAAGGCGCAGGAGTCTCTCCCGCGGGCGATCCTCGAGAGGCCATTCCTTGATCGAAAGAACCCGTCCGTGCACGGAGATGGAGCTATGCAAGGCGGAGGCCGCCGCGCGGACGCGCGACGAAAGGAGGGAAGACGAGCTAACGGTTCATGCTGTCGAGCAGCTCCTTGTTCGATCGGGTGTGCTTGACCTTGTCGATCAGGAATTCGGCCGCGTCGGTCGTCCTCATCTCGGACAGGAAGCGACGCAGCAGCTGGAGTCGATGAAGGTGCTCCTCCGGATACAGGAGCTCTTCCTTCCGCGTGCCGCTGGAAGTCACGTCGATCGCTGGCCAGATGCGCTGATCGGCGAGCTCGCGCGCGAGAACGATCTCGGCGTTGCCGGTGCCCTTGAACTCCTCGAAGATCACTTCGTCCGCCCGGCTGCCCGTATCGATCAATGCGGTCGCGATGATCGTCAGGCTGCCTCCACGATCCCCCACGACCTTGCGAGCGGAACCGAAGAACCGCTTTGGCGCCTCCAGAGCTCCGGCCTCGATGCCTCCCGACAGCGTTCTGCCGCTGGAGCGCTCGATGGAGTTGTAGGCACGCGCGAGGCGCGTGATCGAATCCAGGACCAGCACGACGTCCTTGCCGGACTCGACGAGCCGTCGGGCGCGCTCGAGCGCCATCTCGGCCACCTGAACGTGCCGGTCGGGTGGGAAGTCGAACGACGAAGCGACCGTCTCGCCGCGCCCGATCTTCTCGATCATGCGCTGCATCTCGGTCACCTCTTCGGGTCGCTCGTCCACCAGTAGGACGATCAGCTCGGCGTCCGGGTAGTTCACTGCCACACCGGTCATCACGGCCTGCAGCAGCATCGTCTTTCCGGCCTTCGACGGGGCTACGATCAGCGCCCGCTGCCCCTTGCCAAGCGGAACGACGAGGTCAAGGATGCGGTTCGTCACTCCCGCGCCGTTGACTCCCCGGGCATCCTTCTCGTCGAGGATCTCGAGCATCAGGCGCTCGTCAGGGTGCGTGGCGCGAAGCTGATCGAACTTGGGGCGCGAGCGTGCGGCGTCCGGCGGCTCGCCGTTCACGCTCGTGACGCTCTTGAGCGGCGGCAGCTTCCCCCGGCCGGGTGGCGCGCCGATCTCGCCGTCGATCGCGTCTCCCTTCCGCAAGCCGTACTGGTCGATCAGTCGGGCCGGGACGTAGACGTCGTCGTCTCCCGGCAGGTAGGCGTTTTCCTTGCGCCTCAGGATTCCGGCGCCGCCCGACAGTCGGTCGAGCACTCCGATCATCTGAGATTCCCTCCGATCGAAAGGTTCATGTTGACTCGAGCTCCGAGGCGACCGGACGACCGTCCATCAGGCGCCGTGACATTTCTTGTACTTCTTCCCGCTTCCGCAGGGGCACGGATCGTTGCGGCCGACTTTCTCTCCCTCCCGGACGAACGTGTCGGAAACCGCGACGGCGCCGCTTCGACCGGTCGAGGCTTCAGAGGCCTCCGCGGACGAGGGGCCCGGGAGTCCAACTGTGCCGGTCGAAGTGCCTCCGGCCACCGCGCCGGCCATGGCCGGGGCCGGCCGATGCATCGCCACCTGCTGACGCTGGATCCGTTCGCGCCGGCGTCGATCCTCCGCTGACATCGCTCCCGGATCGACGATCTGGACCCGGAACAGCAGCTGCGCGGCGCTCGAGCGTAAATCGTCCATCATCTCGACGAACATCTGGAAAGCCTCGGTCTTGTATTCGAGGAGCGGGTCTTTCTGTCCCCACGCGCGATACTGAATACCGCTCTTCAGCTGATCAAGCTCGTACAGGTGATCACGCCACTTCTCGTCGATAACGCGCAGGAGGACCTGGCGGGTGACGAGCTGCGCGCGCTCCGGCTCCCACTCTTCCACGCGCCGCTCGAAGGCCTCCTCGAGCTCGGAGACGATGCGCTCCGCGATATCGTCCCAGGTGTCGGGGAGATCCGCGTCCGATTCGCTGGCCTCGTCACCCGCGGCGAGCCGATCGAGCCATGCGAACGGCAGCAGATAGGTGCGCATGAGGTCTTCCCGCAGGCCCGTCAGGTCCCACGAGTCGGCGTAGCCGTCGGGATTCATGTACTGGGCGATCTTCTCCTCCGCGGAGTCGCGGATGATCTCCCTGGCCTCCGCGAAGACCTCGTCACGATCTCCCTCGAGAGCTCGGAGTCGCATCGCGTAGATCACTTCGCGCTGCTTGTTCATCACGTCGTCGTATTCGAGTAGCCGCTTGCGGATCTCGAAGTTGTTCATCTCGACCTTCTTCTGCGCGCGCTCGATCGATCGAGTGACCAGCGGATGCGTGATTACCTCGCCTTCCTCGGCGCCCAGGCGATCCATCACACTGGCGATACGGTCGGAGCTGAAGAGACGCATGAGGTCGTCTTCCAGGGAGAGGAAGAAGCGCGACGAGCCCGGATCTCCCTGACGACCGGAACGGCCGCGAAGCTGGCGATCGATGCGCCGCGACTCGTGACGCTCGGTCCCCACGATGTGCAGCCCCCACGGCATGTCCTCATCGATCAGCTCGTCGAGGTCTTCAAGGTTCACGCCCTCGGGCATCTCGTCGGGCTGGACTTCGGGCCAGGCGCGGGGGACGAGCCCCGGTCCCAGCTTGATGTCCGTCCCGCGGCCGGCCATGTTCGTCGCGATCGTGATGGCCCCGGGCTGACCCGCGCGCGCCACGATCTCCGCCTCGCGTTGATGATGCTTGGCGTTGAGGACGTTGTGGGGCAGGTTTCGCCGCTTTAGGAGCCGCGAGAGGGTCTCCGAGACCTCGACCGACACCGTGCCGACCAGCACGGGCCGCCCGCGCTGGTGCTGCCGCTCGATTTCGTCGATGATCGCATTGTACTTCTCGCGGCGCGTCTTGTAGACCATGTCGTCGGAGTCTTCGCGCCGGATCGGACGATTGGTCGGAATCACGACCACGTCCATCTCGTAGATCTGCCAGAACTCTCCTTCCTCCGTCTCGGCGGTGCCCGTCATGCCGGCGAGCTTGTCGTACATGCGGTAGTAGTTCTGAATCGTGATCGTCGCCAGCGTCTGGGTCTCGCCCTCGATCTGCACGCCTTCCTTGGCCTCGATCGCCTGGTGCATGCCTTCGGAGTACCGCCGACCGGGCATCAGCCGGCCGGTGAACTGATCGACGATCAGCACCTTGCCGTCCTGCACGACATATTCGACGTCCTTCTCGTACAGCGCGTACGCCTTGATCAGCTGACTGATGTTGTGAATGGTCTCGCTCTTCTCGGCGTAGTCCCGCTCCAGCTCCAGGCGCCTGGCGCCCTTCTCCTGCTCGGAGAGCGAGGCGTCGGTGTCGATCTCGTGGATCAGCTGGGACAGGTCGGGAACGACGAACAGATCGGGCTGATTGGGTGCGATCTTCTCGCGTCCGAGGTCGGTCAGATGCGCGTCGTGGCCCTTCTCGTCCATCGCGAACAGGAGCGCCTCGTCGAGCTCGTGAACGCGCTTCTCGCGCATGAAGTCG
>DATBJO010000049.1:0-33895 GCA_036556305.1 Gemmatimonadota bacterium | reverse complement strand
AGGGTCAGCGGCTCGTTGCCGTCCAGCCCGTAGTAGAGCTTGACGATCTTCGCCTCGCGGGGCTGGAGCGAGTCCAGCGTCTCCCGGATCTCCTTCTGCCTCGCGCTCTCGAACGTCTGCTCCTCGGGATCGAGCGTCTCGTCGTCCGAGAGGTAGCTGAACAGCGTCTTCTCCTCGCCTTCGAACAGCGGGGCGTCGAGAGAGAGCGACTTGCGGGAGACGTTCATCAGCTTTCTGACCTCGTCGACGTCCATCTCCATCGCCTCGGCCACTTCCTCGGGCTTGGGCTCCCGACCGAGCTTCTGCGTCAGCTCGGCCTCCTTCTTGGAAATCTTGTTGAGCGTGGTCGCCCGGTTGATGGGCAGGCGGAACGTCTTCGAGTTCTCCGCCAGCGCCTTGAGGATCGCCTGACGGATCCACCACACCGCGTAGGAGATGAACTTGACGCCCTTGGTCTCATCGAACTTCTGGGCAGCCCGCACCAGACCCACGTTGCCCTCGCAAATGAGATCCGGCAGGCTCATGCCCAGGTTCTGGTATTTCTTGGCCACCGAGACGACGAACCGCAGGTTCGAGCGGACGAGCTTCTCGAGCGCCAGCTGGTCGCCCTCGCGAATGCGACGGGCGAGCTCGGCCTCCTCCGCGCGCGTCAGGAGGGGGTGGTTCTTGATATCCTCCAGATACAGCGCGAGGGCGCCCTCGTCCACCTTGTCGGACCCGGTGCCCAGAGCCATGTTCGTAGTCTTTCTGCGCTTCTTCGCCATGAAACCGCCTGTCTTCCTCTCACCTGATCCACGCCGACACGCCAAAAAATCGACGAAAGTGGTCGAACACGATACAATAGCCGAAAGGGCCCCGGCCTGTCAAGGGGAGATGTCTCGCAAGTGAAGTCAGGACAGCCGCTTGCGCGGGACCATCCGCCGAGACGACGACACTTTTCCCTTCCGGCCCGGGTATATACACCGATGCCCCGAGAAGGTTTTCGCCACCCTCGCGCGGCGCGCGCGGCCCGGGTCGCCGTCCTGGCGCTCCTGGGATCGGTGACGCCCGCCCTGGCCCAGGAGCCGGGCGCCGCCGGGACCCCCACGCCGGGGGCCGGCTTCGAGCCGGAGTTCATCGACCCCGCCGAATACCGGGGCGAGCAGATCCTCCTCTACGACTGGCCCGCCCTGACCGCGCTCGTGCGCTGGAGCGGGCCGGTGGCCGAGGCGATCGCCCGGGAGGAAGGCACCCTCGATGCGGATCTGCTGGAGGAGCTCCGCGACCGGGTCGGGGCCCTCGCCGAGTCGGACCCGCCGGACTTCCTGGCGGCGCGGCGCGATTCCGTCGACGCGATCCTGGGTCGCGTCCAGAGCCGGCTCGACGCCGCCGAGGAGATGCTGGCCGAATCGCTGCCGGCGGAGATCGCCGACCCGACGGGAGAAGAGCGTCCCAACGTCTCCGACCGCGATCGCACGTATGCGACCGGCCCGACGGCGGTCCGCGTCCCCGCGGGGATCGACGTGGGAGAGGCGGATTCGCTGCCGGGCGCCTCGATCGAGGGTTCGGCGGGGCTCACGTACGTGGATCTCGTGACGGAGTCCCTCGTCGAGCTCGACGGCCTCGTCCATCTCGTGCGTCGCCTCGGGCAGCCGGCTACGGAGTCCCCAGCCGGCTCAGCCCCCAGCTCGCCGCCAGATAGAGCGCCACCCCGCCGAGCACCGTGAATGCGAGATTGTGACCGACTTCCTTGTTGACTTCCGGGACCAGGTCGGTCGCCGCCACATAGATCGTCACCCCGGTCGCGATCGCGAGACCGTACCCGGCGAGCGGGGCGGCGGTGGACAGGAGCAGCGCGCCCGTCACGCACGCGGCTCCCACCGCCGCCGCCGATGCCAGCGCTTCGCGGCGACCCCCGCCGGCCGCCCTCACGATCGAGGCGATCGTGAACCCCTCGGGGAGCTTGTGGAGCGCGATCCCGACGAACACCAGCCAGCCCAGAACCGCGGAGACGCTGTAACCGGCCGCGATCGATACGCCGTCGAAGAACGAATGGAGGCCGAGCCCCAGAAGCGCCGCCCGGCTGGAGCTCGCGTGAACGAACTCCGCGTGCGTCTCCTCGCCGAAGTGAAAGTGAGGGACGAGCGCGTGCTCGAAGAGATGGGTCAGGAAGTATCCGGCGACGACGAGCGGGAGCGCGGCTTCCCGCTCGAGGTTCAACGCTTCCGGCAGCATACGGAGGAGCGCGACCGAAAGCAGGAAGCCGGCCCCGATCGCCACGAACACGCGCAGCATGACGTCGTTCCATCGGCGCCGGACGGTCACGAGCCATCCGCCGAGGATGTTCCCGAGCGCGGCCAGCGTGGCGAGAACGAGACCCATGGGGGGCGCCAACATAGCAGTACGTCACGGGGTTGAACAGCGAATCAGGGCCGGCGCCCCAGGTACCCCAGAAGCTCCCCCCATGACCATGCCGTGAGCCCGAGGAAGACGAGCGGGAACGCGCCCACGTACTGCTTCCGATAGCACCCGCGCACGAGAACGTTGCGGATGTTCCTGAGCGCCAGGACGATCGGCAGCGCGGGCGAAAGCGCGGCGAAGATCGCGCGCCGCATCCGCGAGAAGCCCCGTTCGTCCACGCGCATCGTCGCGAAGGACCGCCCGTGGAAGGCTTTCCGGGCGAGGAAGTCCCGGAAACCGGTCGGGTTGATGTGAGCGACCCGCATCGACGGCGAGAAGAGCGGCCTGTGACCGTCCTCTGCGATTCGCCAGTTGAACGCGGTGTCCGAGCTGTACATCCCTTCGAGAAACGGGCCGTACCTGTCGAACGCCCAGCGCTTGACCGAAAGGCAGCCGGTCGGGATCTCGATCATGGGTCCCGCGGGGGTGCCCGGCATCCAGGCGCTCAGCTCGCAGAAATAGTAGGCCCACCCGACGAGACTCTCGGGGTTCCCGTTGTCGATCGTGCCGCCGATCACGGGATCGGGCGCCGCGTGCGCCTCGAGAACCCGCTGGATCCAGTGCGGATCGGCGACGCAGTCCGCGTCGGTGAACGCGAGCAGGTCGCCACGGGCGCGGTCGACCCCGAAGTTCCTGGCGTCACCGGGGAACTTGCGCTCTTCGAACCGGAACAGCCGGACCGCGGGGAATTCGCGCGCTACGAGGTCGGCCGTGCCGTCCCGGGAGCTGTCGACGAGGATGATCTCGAACGGGGCGTCGCAGTCCTGCGTCGTCAGCGATCGGAGGCACCGTTCGATCGTCCGCTTCGCGTTATAGGCGACGACGACGGCCGATACCCGGATCGCTTCGTTCGTCAGGGAGTGGTCGTAGGAGCGGTGGTGGACGTGGACGTGGTCTCGCTTTCGCCTTCGGCCTCCGCGACCGGGACCGCCACCGGCTCGGTGGGACGGATGTCGGGCTTACGCAGCTCCTCGGGAAGCGAGAACTCGTACATGTCGAAGACGTTCCCGCCGGTGTCCACCGCCTCGAGCTTCGCGTCGTAGCGGTCGATCGTGATCCGCACGTATTCGTTGATCTGGCGGGTGAACGCCGAGAACCAGTCGGTCCCGGTGCCCCGGAAGGTCCAGCGACCGCCTCCGCCCCCGCTGACGATGTAGACCGTGCCCTCGCCGTCCTCCTGGATGGTATTCCCGCGGATCGGCCAGGAGCGCTGGTAGTCGTGATCGTGACCGCTAAGCGCGAGCGGAACGCGGTACCCGTCGAACAACGGGCTCAATGCCCGGCGCGTCGGGAGGTGCGAGCCGTGGCCGCCGAATCCCGTCGAAGCGCTGTAGGGCGAGTGATGGAAGAAGACGATCGTCCAGTCGATGAGGGGATCCGCGCGGGCGGCCGAGAGCTGCTGGAGCAGCCACTGGTACTGGTCGCTGGAGGGATCGCCGATGTACCCGTACTGCGCGGCGTGCTCGGGATCGTCCTTGGTGTCGAGCGAGATGAACCGCGCGTTCCCGTACGTGAACGAATAGTACAAGGGCGAGCCGGACTCATGACCGCCCGGGGGGTCGAACGCCTCGAAGTACGGCTCCCCGAGGTTCGTGCGCATGTCGTGATCCCCGGGGGCGGGGAACAGCGGCGCGCGCTGGAGCAGCGGCGCGTAGACGCCGAAGTGGTTCACCGTGTACTGCCGATCGGTCCCGTCCGGATAGGCGATGTCGCCGACATGGATGATGAACCGCGGCGTTTCCTCGTTGATGCGCGCGGCGAGGGCGAGCTGCTGCGGGTTGTTCATCCCGGTGTCGCCCATGAGGAGGAACGTGAACGGGTCCTTGGAGCCCGCGACCGGGAACGTGGTGAACTCCGTGGTCTTCGACCACAGCGTGTCGTTCAGCCGGATCTCGTAGTGATAGGTCGTCGCCGGCTGGAGCTGGAGCATCTGGAAGGTGTGGACGCGGCCTTCCTGCTCGAGCAGGAGCTCGGTCGTGTCGGCTTCCGTCCAGAAGCGGATGCCGGACTCCGCCGGCTGCCAGGTCCGCCAGCGGATCACCGCGGTGGAATCCGTCATCCAGATGAAGTACGGCTCACGCTCGACCGTTCCCGGCGGCGTGATCGGCTCGTCGACCTCGGCGCGCTCGGCGTTGCGCGCGCAGCGCAGACCGAGACAGACGGTGAGGACGAGCAGCGCGAGGACGACGGGACGATGCATCGCGAGCCGAAAGTGAACCGGCGCCTCCGATGAGGTCAACAAGTTCGGACAGTGGTGCCGGGGGAGGGAGTCGAACCCACACGGCCTTCCGGCCACCGGATTTTGAGTCCGGCGCGTCTACCAGTTCCGCCACCCCGGCGCCGGAATGACATGGACCCGACAGCCCTGCGCGCGGAAAAAGTTACGGGTGTGTGACGTCCGCGGCTACCCGTGCGAAAACTCAGCGCAGAGCGACGGGGACGGGGCCCTGGAGCATCGTCGCGCCGGTCGGCGATTCGCCGGCGGGCCCGCTCTCGGCGGTCACGAGGATCCCGCTCGCTCCGCGCAGGAACGTGGCGTCGGAAAACCGCGCCAGCAGGTAGCCGCCCGGGGCGGATCCGAGCGCGGTCACGTGGGCCGCGATGCCCCCGGGCGTCCGGGTCCAGAGGTGGTAGCTCCCGTCCTCGGAGAGCGGGGGCATGTCCTCGGCGACGAGCAGCGCGCCGTCGCCCGCGGCCAGGAGCCGCCCCAGCGAGCCGCTCGCCCCCGTCAGCTCGAGCGCCGTCAGGTCGGGCGAGGCGAGGATCGGCGCAAGGTCGGTCGCGCCCGGCCGCGCGACGTCGAGACTGTCGCGGGTCGCGAGCTCGCCGGCCAGCGAGTCGGCGGTGGCGACCGCGCGCACCCGCCCGCGCTCGAGGCGCGAGCGCTCGGAGCGCATCGTGAGCGCCCAGGACAGCGCGGCGACGAACAGCAGGCCGGAGAGCAATGTGATCAGGGGCCAGCCGCGCGCGCTCGAGCGCCGGCGGCGGATCGGACGCGCGGTGACCGCCGCGAGCGCGGCCCGCTCGGCGGACACGGTCGTCGATCCGGGACCCAGGCCGGCGCGCGCGAAGGCGCGCCGCACTCCTTCGAGGATCAGGCGTCCTTCCTCGCCGCGCGCGGCCAGCTCGGCCTCGAACGGCTCGCGCCGCTCGGCGGGGAGCCGCCCCAGCTCGTAGAGGACGGCCTGTTCCTGGAAGTCCTCGCGGGGCATGCCCTCGGTGCCGGGAATCCCCTCGATCACGACCAGTGCACCTCGAACATGTGGATGGGCTCTTCGAAACCGCGCAGCACGGCCTGGCCCAGGTCGTTGAATAGGATGTCCTTTCCCACGCACAGCTCGCGGACGACGTTGGAAACGCGGATCTGGTTGGCCTCCGCCGCGTCGCAGACCCGGCGCGCCAGCTGGACGGCGGCGCCGAACAGGTCCTGGCCTTCGTCGACGGGCTCGCCCGCGCTCATCCCGATCCGGACCTCGATCGGCCGATCGGGCAGCCGCTGGTTGTGGAGGTGGAACGCCTTCTGGATCGCCATCGCCGCGTAGATCGCCCCCGAGGCGGCCGGAAACGCGGCCATCGTACCGTCGCCCGTATGCTTGACGACGCGTCCCTTGCGCGCCTCGATCTCGCGCCGGACGAGCGAGTCGTGCGCCCGGATGATCTTCATCGCCTCGGCATCGCCCAGGCGCTGGGTCATGGACGTCGAGCCCGCGATGTCGGTGAAGAGGACGGTGCGGAAACCGCCGTCCGGATCCCCCGCCGGCGTGATCATGCGTCCGGTTCCGGCGTCCACGCTCCCGCCCAGGAACGCCTCGACGACCTCCCCCTCGACCTCGATGAGCTTGTCCGACACCAATCCATGGGCTTCCAGATGGCACTTGTTCGCAGCCTCGGGATCGGGCGCGTGCACCAGGCAGCAGATCGTCCCCGCCTCCTTGTTGAACCAGTATTTCAGGTATTTGACCCCGAATCTCTCCTGCGCCTCGAGGTCGCTGAGATGCGCCTTCTGCACGTCGTCCGGGGTCGCGTCGATCTTGTGATGGATATCCATGTAGAGGGGCATGAGGGCTCCGTGGTTCTGGTCCTGACGCGGGGGGAGGAGCGCCCTAATGATAGGCGCGCGCGCGGGGATCAGCCATCCCTCGAGAAGCCCGCACGAAGCGTCGACTCGAGGGAACGCGGCGGGTCGAGGATCGTTCGATCAGGGGATTGGTGGAGCTGATCGGGATCGAACCGACGACCTCCTGAATGCCATTCAGGCGCTCTCCCAGCTGAGCTACAGCCCCACGCAGCCGAAAAACTACGCCCGGCCCCCCTGCATCGTCAAACCGATGCGCCTATCTTGCGGGGTTCATGCCCCGCATCACGCGAACGAAAATCCTGTGCACGCTGGGACCCGCCAGCGAAGCCCCCGAGACCATCCGCGAGATGATCCGCGCCGGCATGGACTGCGCGCGGCTCAACTTCTCGCACGGCGACTACGAGGAATACGCACGCGTGATCGATATGATCCGCGAGGCCTCCGACGAGCTCGGGATGCCGGTGGCCATCCTCCAGGATCTCCAGGGGCCCAAGATCCGCATCGGCCGGATCGAGGGCGGTGCCGTGGAGCTGGGCGAAGGGGAGATCGTGCGCATCCTCAATCGGACGGACAGGCCCGGCACGCGCGAGCTCCTGACCACGACCTATCGCGAGCTTCCGCACGACGTCGCGCCTGGCGACCTGATCCTCCTCGACGACGGACGCCTGGTCCTCGAGGTCGAGGAGATCGAAGGCGACGACCTGGTGCGGAGCGTCGTTCTCGAGGGCGGGATCCTCAAGGAGAGGAAGGGGATCAATCTGCCCGGCGTGATGGTCTCGACGCCCGCGTTGACCGAAAAGGATCGCCAGGACATCCGGTTCGGCTGCGAGCACGGGGTCGATTTCGTGGCTCTTTCCTTCGTGCGGCGCGGTGAGGACATCGACAGCCTGAAGGAAGAGATCCGCGCGGTCGGCGGCGAGCCGCACGTGATCGCGAAGCTCGAGAAGCCACAGGCCGTCGAGAACCTGGATCAGATCCTGGAGCGCGCGGAGGGAGTCATGATCGCGCGCGGGGATCTCGGCGTCGAGCTGCCCCCCGAGAGAGTGCCCATCCTCCAGAAGGAGATCATCCGGCGGGCCAATGAGGCGAAGCGGATCGTCATCGTCGCGACGCAGATGCTGGAATCGATGACGACGAGCCTGCGCCCGACGCGAGCCGAAGTGTCGGACGTCGCGAACGCGATCTTCGACGGAGTCGACGCGGTCATGCTCTCGGCCGAAACCTCGACGGGTGCACACCCGGTCGCGGCCGTGGAGATGATGGAGAGGATCACGACCGCCGCCGAGATCGAGATGGAGCGCAGTCCCTGGAAGCCGGTGTACGGCGTCTCGCGGGTCAGCGACTTCGCGGACGCGGTCTGCGACGCCGCGACGCTCGTCGCGGCCGAGGTGGGAGC
This sequence comes from Gemmatimonadota bacterium, assembly GCA_036556305.1. Taxonomy (GTDB): domain Bacteria; phylum Gemmatimonadota; class Gemmatimonadetes; order JACCXV01; family JAHWKZ01; genus JAICNR01. The sequence goes on along the minus strand of DATBJO010000049.1, from coordinate 25,982 downwards.
CAAGTACATCGTCGCGTTCACCCAGTCCGGCTCGACCGCGCAGCTGCTCAGCAAGTACCGCCCGCCGGTCACGATGATCGCCTTCACGCCCTACCCCCGTGTGCGCAACCGGCTGGCGCTGAGCTGGGGCGTGACCCCGATGGTGATGGAGATCAGGGTGACGATCGACGACCTGATCGCGGACCTCGAGAAGCGGCTCATCAGCGAGGGGCTCGTCACGGAGGGCGAGGTGGTGGTCCTGATCTGCGGCGCTCCGCTCGACGTCGGCGGGCGCACGAACCTGATGAAGATCCATCGCGTCGGCGACAAGCCGAGACTCGACAAGGACAGTGTTTGACGGCCTTTTGACCCGCCGGTAGCTTCGTCCACTCCATGACAGAGACCATCGTTACCGCAGCGCCTCAAGCCGCCGGGCTCGAAGGCGTCGTCGTCGCCGAGAGCGAGATCTCGTTCGTCGATGGCCAGGAAGGGCGCCTCGTCTATCGCGGCTACTCGATCGAGGAGCTCGCCGCGCATTCGACGTTCGAGGAAGTCTCCAAGCTCCTGCTCGACGGCGAGCTCCCGAAGCGCGAGGCGCTGGGGACGTTCGAGCGGACGCTGACCGGCGAGCGGGCGCTCGACGGACGCACGCTGGACATCGTGCGCCGCTTTCCGGCGGAGGCGGAGGCCATGTCCGCGCTGCGGACCGGTGTGTCCGCGCTGGGTCTCGTGGACCCCGACCGCGGAGACGACGGGCCGGAGGCGACGCGCAGGAAGGGGATCCGCCTGATCGCGCAGTTCCCGACTCTCCTCGCGGCCTTCCATCGCGCGCGGCGGGGCGAGGAGCCGGTCCCGCCGCGTGCGGATCTCGGTCACGCGGCGAATTTCCTCTACATGCTGCGCGGAGTGGACCCGGATCCCGACGACGCCCGCGTGATGGACGTCTGCCTGATCCTCCACGCCGAGCACGGAATGAACGCTTCGACCTTCTCCGCGCGCGTGACGGCCGCCACGCTGTCCGACATCCACTCCGCGGTGACGTCCGCGGTGGGAACGCTCAAGGGACCCCTGCACGGCGGGGCGAACCAGGCGGTGATGAACATGCTGCTCGAGATCGACCGGCGCGGCGAAGCGCCCGCCGAACACGTTCGAAAGCTGCTCGCGGCGGGCAGGAAGGTGATGGGCTTCGGTCACCGGGTCTACAAGACGATGGATCCGCGGGCTCCGATCCTGCGCGCGTTCTCCAAGGATCTCGGCGAGCGATCCGGCGACACGCGCTGGTATCGCATGAGCGAAGAGATCCTGGAGACGATGCGCCGCGAGAAGGGCCTCGACCCGAACGTCGACTTCTTCAGCGCGTCCGCGTACCACGCGCTGGGAATCCCCGTCGACCTCTTCACGCCGATCTTCGCGATCGCGCGCGTGAGCGGCTGGGTCACGCACGTCGAAGCCCAGTACGCGCGGAACCGCCTCATTCGTCCACGAGCGCAGTACGTGGGGAAGCGCGACCTTCGCTACGCCCCGATCGAAGAGCGCGGCTGACGCGCCGCTTCCGGCTGCGCACCCTTCCGGCGCGGCGAGCCCGTTCAACGGGCCCCGATTCTTGCATACGATCGAAAGGAGCCATGCATGGCCTACGACCGCCTGACGCCTCCGTCCCGAGGCAGCGCGATCGAGTACGAGCGGGCGTTCCGGGTCAAGACGCCGGACCGGCCCGTGATCCCGTTCATCGAGGGCGACGGGATCGGTCCCGACATCTGGGCGGCCGCGCGTCGAGTATTCGACGCCGCCGTCGCCGGCGCGTACGGCGGGGGGCGGGCGGTGGAATGGTTCGAGATCTACGCGGGCGAGAAGGCGCTCGCCGAGTACGGAGCCGGGTCGTACCTGCCCGACGACACCCTGACCGCGATCCGGGACTGGCGGGTGGCGATCAAGGGTCCGTTGACCACGCCGGTCGGCGGCGGAATCCGGTCGCTGAACGTGACGCTCCGGCAGGAGCTCGACCTGTACTGCTGCATCCGGCCGTGCCGCTGGTACGAGGGCACGCCGTCGCCGGTCAAGGAGCCGGGGAAGGTCGACATCGTCGTCTTCCGCGAGAACACCGAGGACGTCTACGCGGGGATCGAATGGAAGGTGGGGACGGCGGAGCAGAGCCGCGTGAGGCGCTTCCTCAACGAGGAGATGGGCACCGACATCCCGGCGGACGCCGGGATCGGGGTCAAGCCGATCAGCGAGCGGAACACGAAACGTCTCGTCGCCGCCGCCATCCAGTATGCCCTGGACAAGGGCCGGAGATCGGTCACCCTGGTTCACAAGGGAAACATCATGAAGTTCACCGAGGGCGCGTTCCGCGAATGGGGATACGAGGTCGCCGCCGAGGAGTTCGGCGATCGGACGGTCAGGGAGGCCGACCTCTGGCGCGGTGAGGTGCGGAGCGATCCCGGCGACCGGGTCGTGATCCAGGACCGCATCGCCGACGCGATGTTCCAGCAGCTGCTCCTGCGACCCGACGAATACGACGTGATCGCGCTGCCGAATCTGAACGGCGACTACCTGTCCGACGCGGCGGCGGCGCAGGTCGGCGGGCTCGGGATGGCGCCGGGCGGGAACGTGGGGGACACGGCGGCCGTATTCGAAGCGACCCACGGCACCGCGCCCAAGTACGCCGGTCAGGACAAGGTGAATCCGGGGAGCCTGATTCTCTCGGGTGCATCGATGTTCGAGTACATCGGATGGGACGAGGCCAAGGATCGAATCGAGGGAGGACTGGAGTCGGCGATCCGAAACAAGATCGTGACCTACGATCTCGCGCGGCAGATGGAGGGCGCGACCGAGGTCAAGTGCTCCGAATTCGCCGACGCGATCATCGAACGAATGGCGGGCGATTGAAGACGCCCTGTACCCGCGCGCGTCGGGCGTCCTGAACTCGGCCGCCTCGAATCGCCCCGCCGATGCGCGTGAGGCAGGCTAGCGATGCAGTTCATCGACGAGGCGGTGATCGACGTCGAGGCAGGCAGCGGCGGCAGCGGGGTGGTTTCGTTCCGGCGCGAGAAGTACGTGCCCAAGGGCGGTCCCGACGGCGGCGACGGCGGCAAGGGCGGCGACGTCGTGATCGAGGTCGACCCGAACCTGTCCACGCTGCAGGACTTCCGCTACCGGACCCGCTACCGCGCCGGCCGCGGCGAGCACGGCGGGGGGAACAACCGCTCCGGCGCCGAAGGGGAGGACGTCGTCCTCAAGGTCCCGCCCGGCACCCTCGTCCGCGAAGCGGAGAGCGGAGAGCTGATCGCGGACCTCATGCGGGCGGGTGATCGCGCGGTCGTCGCGCGCGGGGGGCGCGGCGGGAAGGGCAACGCGTTCTTCGTGCGGGCCACGCGCCAGGCGCCGCGGCACGCTCAGGAAGGCGAGTCGGGAGAGAGCCGGCGCATCGCTCTCGAGCTCAAGCTCCTCGCGGACGTGGGACTCGTGGGGAGCCCGAACGCCGGGAAGTCGACGTTGCTCTCGCGCGTGACCGCGGCCCGGCCGCGGATCGCGGACTATCCGTTCACGACGCTGACGCCCAACCTCGGTGTCGTGGCCCCCGATGCGGAGCGCTCGTTCGTGATGGCGGACATCCCCGGCCTGATCGAAGGCGCGGCCGAGGGGCGGGGCCTGGGGATCCGGTTCCTTCGACACATCGAGCGGACTCGCGTCTTGTGCTTCCTGATCGACGTGATGGGCACGGATCCGCGCGCCGAGTACGAGACCCTCAAGGCAGAGCTCCGGGCGTGGTCGCCGGCGCTCCTCGAGCTGCCGCGGGTCGTCGCGTGGTCCAAGGCGGATCTGGGAGAGCCGCCGCAGGGAGTCGACTTCCCGGACGCCGCCGCGACGCACGTGATCTCGTCGGTCACGGGGCGCGGCCTGGACGCGCTCGTCAACGACCTCTGGGCGCGAGTGAGGCAAGCGAGCCGCGATGGCGCGCCTTCCTGATCGGGTGGCCGCGGCGCGATCGCGCCGCATCCGGCGCGACGACCCCTCGTATCCGCCGCTTCTCGGCGTGATCGACGACGCTCCGCCCTCCCTCTGGGTGCGGGGCGACGCGTCCCTCCTCGCCGCGACCGCCGTCGCCGTCGTGGGAGCCCGCCATGCGACCGCGCTCGGCCTCGAGATGGGCGAGCGGCTGGGCGCCGGCCTGGCGGCGGCGGGAATCGTGGTCGTCAGCGGATGCGCGATCGGCATCGACGCGGCTGCGCATCGCGGCGCTCTCGACGTCGGCGGCGCGACGGTCGCCGTTCTCGCCGGGGGCCTCGACGTCGCCGTCCCGCCGTCGAACCGGAGCCTGGCGTCGAGGATCGTGCGCGAAGGGGGCTGTCTCGCGGGCGAGCACGCCGACGGGACCCCGATTGCCGGACGCTGGGCGTTTCCGCGCCGGAATCGGATCATCGCCGGACTCGCGCGCGTCGTCGTCGTCGTCGAGGCCGCCGCGCGATCGGGCGCCTTGATCACGGCCCGACTCGCGCTCGGAGCGGGTCGCGAGGTCCTCGTCGTGCCCGGGCATCCGTTGACGGAGGCGTACGCGGGATCGAACGCGCTTCTCGGCGACGGGGCGCGGCCGGTCCTGGACGCCGGGGACGTCCTCGCCGAGCTCGCCGGCCTGCCGCGGCTCGATGTGGCCCGGCTTCCGGCGGATCGCGGAGACGCGGCGCGCCGCGATCCGCCGCGTGATCGCGCGGGGCTCCGAGCCCGTGTCCACGCGTCTCTCGGCTCGGAACCGCGGGCGCCCGAATCGCTCGCGCTCGCGCTCGGTCTGCCGGTCGGGGCCGTGCTCGGCGCCCTGACCGAGCTCGAGCTCGTCGGACTCGCGCGGGTGCGGCCGGGTCAGCGCTTTTCGCTCCCGCGCGAGCCGCCCCGGCGGGACGAGGGCTAGCCGACTGGCCCGGCCGGACCCGCGGACGACAGATTTCTCCGCCACAACCAGGAAGGAAGGACTGCGATCGCGCGCCCGCTCCACGTCTACGTTCACGTTCCCTTCTGCGCTCGAAAGTGCCCGTACTGCCACTTCTACAATCTCGGGCACGACGACGGCCGCGAGGCGGTCTGGCTCGACGGGCTCGCGCGCGAGATCGCCGTGCTGCGCGCGCCGGGCGAGTTCGTGGGGACGCGCCTGACGACGCTCTACTGGGGCGGCGGCACGCCGTCGCTCCTGAGCCCCGAGGGTTTCGAGCGTGCGGCGGACCTCGTTCTCGGGATCGCGCCGCGGAGCGTTCGCCTCGAGTGGACGCTCGAGCTGAATCCCGGCGACGCCACGGGCGAGCGGCTCGGCCGCTGGCGGGAGCGAGGGGTCACGCGGATCTCGGTCGGCGCGCAGTCGTTCGACGCGCGGCGGCTCGAATTCCTGGGGCGGACCCACGGACCCGAGACGGCGGCCGGCGCCGTCGAGGCGGCGGCCGGGGCGGGCTTCGACGACGTGTCGCTGGACCTGATCTTCAACCTCCACGTCCCCGGGGTGAGCCCGGTCGAGCGGCGGCGCGCCTGGGCGCGGGATCTGGCGCTCGCCTTCGATCTCCCGATCACGCACCTGTCGCTCTACGGTCTCACGATCGAGCCCGGCACGGCGTTCCACGCGCGCGCGCGTGGAGGCGCGCGGCTGACGGGATCCGACACGTCCTTCGCCGCCGAGTACGGGGCGGCTTGCCGCGCGGCCCGGCGCGCCGGATTCGAGCACTACGAGGTGTCGTCGTTCGCGCGGCCGGGGCACCGTTCGCGTCACAACGCCGCCTACTGGACCGGCGCTCCGTACCTCGGGCTCGGGCCCGCCGCGCATTCCTTCGACGGCCTGCGGCGCTGGGCCAACGTCCCGTCGCTGACCGGCTGGGCCGAGGCCCTCGCGACCGAGGGCGATCCCCGCGAGTTCACCGAGCTGCTGAGCCCCTCCCAGCGCGAGCTCGAGACCCTGTACCTCGGGCTGCGCCGGGCCGAAGGGGTGGAGCGCGGCCACCCGCTGCTGACGGGAGGGGCCGCGCCGGTCGTCCACGCGCTCGCGCGCGACGGCATGCTCGCGGAAACGGGCGACCGCATCGCGTGCACCGAGCGGGGTTTCCTCCTCCTCGACGAGATCCTCGAACGGATCGCGAGCGCGCCCGCGGTGACCGGTTTGACAACATTCTGGGGCGCCGATAGAGTCAGCCGCCAATGAGTGCAGAGCACGACCTCAACGAGCGCGAAGCGCTGGTTCTCGAGGCCGTCGTGCGCACGTTCGTGGAGACCGCCGCGCCCGCGGCCTCGCGCACCGTGGCCCGGCAGTTCGAGCTGGGCGTGAGCCCGGCCACGATCCGCAACACGATGAGCGACCTGACCCGGAAGGGATACCTTTCCCAGCCGCACGCGAGCGCCGGCAGGATGCCGACGGACAAGGCGTATCGCTACTACGTGGACACGCTGATGCGCCCGGGTCGCTTGACGCCCGAAGAGGCCGGTCGCCTCGAGGCGGCCCTCGGCGTCTCGAGGACCGCGGTGGATCGGCTCCTCGTGCGCGCGGTCAAGGCCCTGTCGGTCGTGACCCAGGAGCTCGGCGTGGGCCTCGCGCCGCGCATGGAAGAGGGCATTCTCGAGAAGATCGACCTGGTAGGCGTCTCGCGCGATCGCATCCTGATCGTCCTCGCGCTCCGTTCGGGTCCCGTGCGCACGATCTTCGTCGAGGGAGAGCGGACGGACTCCGGGGATCGGCTCGACGCCGTGGCGGGGTTCCTCAACGAGCGGCTGGCGGGACAGACGCTCAAGGAGATCCGCGAGACCTACCGGGACCGGCTCGCGGACTCGCCCGCCGAGCACGCGGACCTCGTCAACATCTTTCTCGAGCAGGCCCCCGGCCTGTTCGCGCCGCACTCTCCGGCGGCCGACGACGTGCTGCTCGGACCGACCGCGGGGCTCGCGGCGCAGCCCGAGTTCGCCGATCGCGAGCACCTCCGGAGCCTCTTGCAGCTCACCGAGCAGCGCGACGTCCTCGCCGAAGCGCTGCGCGACCGCCGCGCCGACGGGATCGTGATCTCGATCGGAGGAGAGCACACGCTCCCGCCGCTGGTCGACTTCAGCATGGTCACCGCCGACTACGAGATGGGCAGCGTGCGCGGGACGATCGGGGTCATCGGACCGACGCGCATGCCCTACGACCGCATGGTGTCGCTGGTCGAGTACACCGCGCGCCTGCTCTCCGCGCTCGCGCCCCGGGAATGAGCGCGGAGCGCGACTACTACGAGGTCCTCGGCGTCGAGCGGACGGCTTCCGCGGAGGAGATCAAGCGGGCCTACCGCAGGCTCGCCATGCAGTACCATCCCGACCGCAACCCGGACGATCCCGAGGCGCTCGAGAAGTTCCGCGAGGCGAGTCGCGCCTACGAGATCCTCCACGTCCAGGAGACACGGGCGCGCTACGACCAGTTCGGTCACGCGGGCGTGGGTGGAACGACGGGTCGCGGAGGATTCGGCGATTTCGACCTTTCGGACGCGTTGCGCGCGTTCATGCGCGACTTCGGCGGGTTCGAGGACCTGTTCGGTCGATCGCGCGGTCGGGGCGGCCGGTCGCGAGGGCCGTTGCGCGGCAGCGACGTGCAGACGCGCCTGCGCGTCTCGCTCGAAGAGGTCGCGACCGGCGTCGAGAAGACGATCCGGGTGAAGCTCCTGCAACGCTGCGCGACCTGTCGGGGCAAGGGCAGCACGACCGGCGAGCCGTCGACGTGCCCGACCTGCCAGGGGAGCGGCGAGGTGCGGCAGGCGCAGCGCTCGATCTTCGGACAGTTCGTCAGCGTCCACGTCTGCCCGCGATGCGAGGGCGAGGGCAAGATCGTGACCGATCCTTGCAAGAGCTGCGGCGGGGAAGGCCGGCTGCGCGAGGACAAGCGGATCAAGGTCCGGATCCCGGCCGGCGTCGAAAGCGGGAACTACCTCACGCTGAGGGGCGAAGGGAATGTCGGACCGCGGGGAGGCCCCCAGGGAGACCTGCTGATCGTCATCGAGGTCGAGGCTCACCCGGTGTTCGAGCGCAACGGCGACGACGTGATGTTCGATCTCGGGCTCTCGTTTCCGCAGGCCGCGCTGGGGGCCGAGGTCGAGGTCCCCACGCTGAACGGCACGGCGACGCTCGAGGTGCCGCCCGGGACGCAGTCCGGCGACGTCCTGCGCCTCGCCGGTCGCGGCATCCCGCGCCTCGGCGGCGGCGCGCGCGGCGACCAGCTCGCGCAGGTCTCGGTCTGGGTCCCCACCCGGCTGTCGGGCGATGAGCGCCGCGCGCTCGAACAACTCGGCGATTCGGAGAACTTCGTCCCGCCGAAGAGCGCGAAGGGATTCTGGGGCAAGGTCAAGGAGGCGTTCACGACCTGAGGCCGGCATCCGCTCCCGCCGCGAATCGCGCTTCCTGGGTGGAGCTCGACCTCGAGATTCCCGCCGAAGACGAGGAACGGGCCGCGGCCGCGCTGTGGGCGTGCGGCGGCGCGGGGAGCTGGACGATCGCGCCGGGCCTCGTGCGCGGATACTTCGCCGGCGGGATCGAAGACGTCGAATCCCGCTTTCGCGCGGCCTGGCGCGAGATCGCCGGCGAAGAGTGGGGCACGGCGCTCCATCCGCGCCTCGCTCCCGAGCGCGACTGGCTCGAGGCCTGGCGCGCGGCCGTTCGGCCGGTCGCCGTCACCCCGACGCTCTGGATCGCCCCTCCCGGCCGGCGCTTCGACGCGGGCCCGGATGCCACGGTCGTCGTCATCCAGCCGGGCCAGGGATTCGGCACCGGCACGCATCCCACGACTCAGGCCCTCCTCTGCTGGATCGCGGCCGATCCGGGCGAGCGCGTGCTCGACGTCGGCTGCGGGAGCGGCGTTCTCGCGATCGTCGCGCTCGCCTCGGGCGCGGGGCTCGCGATCGGGCTCGACCTCGATCGGGACGCGATCGCCAACGCCGCCGAGAACCGCCGCCGGAACGCCGCCTCCCGGCTCCACCTCGTGCAGGGGACGCTCGACGCCCTCGCGCCCGGCGCGCGCTTCGACCGCGTGCTCGCGAACCTCGACCGGAGGGCCTTCGAGGCGCTCGGGCGCGCGCTCCTCGATCGCTGCGCTCCCGGCGGCCGGATCGGCATCGCCGGTCTCCTCGCCGCGGAGCGAGCCGGCTTCCTCGACGCGCTGCGCGACCGGCCGTTCGACGTCGTCGAGGAGCGCACGGACGACGACCGCCAGGCCGGCGATGCATGGTGGAGCGCGTGGCTGGCGAGACGCGCCGCACCGTGAGCCTCCCTCCGTTCGCCGGGCCGCCCTGGTGCCTGACCCCCGAGCGGATCGCGGCGGTCGACCGCGCGGCGATCCGCGCCGGTCTTCCGGGCGCGGCGCTGATGGAAGCGGCGGGCCGCGCGGTCGCCGACGAGATCCGCGCGCGCTGGCCGGCGGGCCGCGTCGTCGTCCTCGCCGGCGGCGGGAACAACGGCGGCGACGGGCTCGTCGCCGCGCGTCACCTTCACGCGGCCGGCCGGCGGGTCGAGCTCGTCGTCTTCTTCGATCCGTCCAAGGCGGACGGCGACGCGCTCCTCCAGTGGCGGCTCGTCGAGCCGCTCGGGCTCCCGGTCACGCGGGTGCGGGACCCAGCGGCGGCGCGGGCGGCGGTCGCGGCGACGGAAGGGGCCGCGTGCGTCGTGGACGCCCTCCTCGGGACCGGGCTCTCGGGCGACGTCCGCGAGCCGATGCGAGGGGCGATCGAAGCGCTCGATGCCGCGCCCGTCCCCGTCGTCGCCGTCGACGCGCCTTCCGGCCTCGACGGCACGACCGGGAGGATCCGCGGGGCCGCGGCGCGCGCGGAGCTCACGGTCACGTTCGGGTTCCCCAAGCCCGGCCTCTTCCTGGGCGAGGGTCCGGAAACGGTCGGTCGGATCGTCGTCGTGGGGCTCGGCTACCCGCCCGTCGCGCTCGCGGCCGCGGGCCCCGATCCGCTCGAATGGACGGTCCTCGAGGAGGCCGAGGCCGCGCTGCCGCGCCGGCGGCACGACGCCCACAAGGGGAGCGCGGGACGGCTGCTCGTCGTCGCCGGCTCGCACGCGTTCCGCGGCGCGGCGCTCTTGACGGCGACGGCGGCGCTCCGCTCCGGCGCGGGCCTCTGCGTCGTGGCCGCGCCCGAGCCGGTCGGCGCGCTCCTCCTCGAGGCCCTGCCCGAGGCGATCGTCGTCGCGCTCCCGACGAAGGGGAGCGCAGTCACGGCCCGCGGGGCGGAGCTCGTCGCCGAGGCCGCGCGCGAGGCCGACGCGGTGGCGCTCGGACCGGGGCTCTCCCGGGGAGCGGGCGTGCGCGGGCTCGTCGAGGCCGCGCTCGGCGCGCCGGTCCCCGCGGTCGTCGACGCCGACGCGCTCAACGTCCTCGCGGACGACGCCGCGCCGGTCCGCCGCGAGGCGCCCACCGTCCTCACCCCGCATCCCGCCGAGCTCGGACGATGGCTCGACCGGAGCGGGGCCGACGTCGACGCGGGGCGGCTCGCGTGCGCGGCCGAAGCGGCCGCGCGCTGGGGCGCGCACGTCGTCCTCAAGGGCTCGCCGACGGTCGTCGCCGGGCCGGGCGGACGGAGCGCGCTCAACCTGACCGGCAACCCGGGACTCGCGGTCGGCGGGAGCGGCGACGTGCTGACCGGGCTCCTGGGCGCACTGATCGCGCAGGGCGTGCCTTCCGATCGGGCCGCGCGGGCGGGGGTCTTTCTCCACGGCCTCGCGGCCGACTGGGCCGCGCTCGATCTCGGAGAGCGGGGGATGACCTCGAGCGACCTCTTCCGCTATCTGCCGATCGCGATGCGCGAGGTGGCGGCCGGCCGCGGCGGGGAGCTCCTCGAACGGCTCGACCACCGCCACGCCTCGCTCCTTCGGGCGAGGCGGGCGTGAGGCGTGCGACCCGTCTCGCGATGGGGGCGCTCGAGCTCGCCGGTCTCGTCCTCCTCGCGGGCTGCGCATCGACCGGCACGGTCGGAGGCGTGGACGCGGGCGGGAACGAACCTCCGTTCCCCGCGTCCCGCGCGAACGAGTGGGTGACGATCCGCGATTTCCGCTACGTGACGTCGGTCGCGACCAGCCAGACCCTCGCTTTCTTCGGGACGACGGCCGGCGTCGAGCGCCTCGACACGCTCCGCGACCGCTGGCTCTCGCCGGTGACCGCGGCCGACGGCCTCCCCGACGACCGCGTGACCGCGCTCGTGGCCGAGCCCACCTCGGGAGACCTGTGGATCGGCACCGCGCGCGGGCTCGCGCGGCTCGGGGCGTTCATCGACGAGGTCGAGCCGGTCTTCGGGCCGCCGCCCTTCCGTGTCGCCCGCCTCCTCATCGATCCGGGAGACGGGACCGTCTGGGCCGAGGTCGGCGGCCTGTGGTGGACGGGGCCCCACGGCTCGCCGGTCTTCGAGCGGAGCGGCGCCCTCCCGCCCTTCGAGCGCCTGGTCGGGTCGGCGGCGGTCGACCAGATCGACCCTGCGCGGCTCCCGTGGACGGATCCGCTGTGGGTCGACAGCCCGCTCGCGTTCGGCGCCCGGTTCCGGCTGACGGCGGTCGATCGCGACCGGCGCGACGACTGGTACGTCGGCACGTGGGGCGACAACGGCCGCCGGTGGGCCGCGTCGCGGCAATCGTGGGAAGCGCTCCACTTCGGCCTGGCGGGACCGGCCGGCGGACCGATCGCCTCCGCCGCCGGCGGGTACTGGTTCCCCCCCCGCGCGGGCTCCGGCCGGCGCGGGGCCGCCGACGTGTCGCTCGCCCCCGGAAGGGTCCGGGTGGAACTCACGGCCGGGACCGAGGCGCCGCCCGCGGTCGCGCGGGCGAGCCGCGACCTCGGCGAGTGGTCGTACGCGGTCCCGGTCGAGGTCCCCGGCCTGCCGGAGGCCGCGGCGCACGCGGCCCTCGCCGCGGGCGACACCGTGTGGCTCGCGACCGATCAGGGCCTCGTCCGCGGCATCGGCGACGCGTGGGAGCGGTGGGGCGATACCGGCCCGGTGTACGCGCTCGCCCTGGACCCCGCCTACGTCTGGGTGGGCGGAGAGGAGGGCCTCGCGGCGCTCGACCGCCGGGACGGATCGCGCGCCGCGAGCTTTCCCGCGCTCCGCGTCGTCGCGCTCGCCCTGACCCCGGAAGCCGTCTACGCGGGGACGGAGACCGGGCTCGTCGCGGGCCGGCGGACCGCCTCGGCGGGCGCGGGTTCGCTGCCGGCGTCGATCGAGCGGGTGGAGTTCCGGGCGGGGGCGGTCCGCGCGCTCGTGGCGACCGACACGCTCCTCCTCGTGGCCGGCGCGACCGGACTCGAGGTGTTCGATCGGCGGGCCGGAACGTGGAGGCCGGAGCCGCGGGCGGCGGAGACCCGGTCGCTCGCCGTCGACCCCGAAGGGCAGGTCTGGATGGGGACCGCGCGCGGGCTCGCGCGCTGGCGCCCCGCGACGGGCGAATGGGACGAGTGGACGCCCGCCGACGGGCTCGCGGGCCTCCCCGTCCTCCACGTCCTCGCCGAGGACGGCGTCGTGTGGGCGTCGACGCCCGCCGGCGCGAGCCGCTTCGCCTGGCGCGAGGCCGGACGCTGACGGCCGCGACTCCACGCGGGGAGTTCCAGTGGATCGACCGCCTGGTCGAGATCCTCGGGCCCGTCGCGTCCGCCGCCGGCGCGTCGACCGCGATCGGCGACGACGTCGCGGTCCTCCGCGGGCCGGGCGGCGAGACCTGGGCCTGGACGATCGACGGACTCGTCGAGCGCGTGCACTTCCGCTTCGACTGGATGGAGCCGGAGGACGTCGGATACCGCGCGCTCGCCGCGAGCCTGAGCGACCTCGCGGCCGCGATCGCCGAGCCGCTGGGCGCGCTCGTTACGGTCGCGGGCGCGCCCGGCGCGATCGACGCGCATCTCGAGGGGATCTACCGCGGGATCGCCGATCTCGCCGGTCGGACCCGCTGCCCGATCGTCGGCGGGGATCTCTCGCGATCCGACGGGCCCCTCCATCTGACGGTGACCGCCATCGGCCGCTGCCGGCGCGATCCGCCGGGTCGCGGGGGCGCGAAGCCGGGGGACGAGCTCTGGGTGACCGGCCGGCTGGGCGCGCCCGCCGCCGCCCTCGATCTCCTGACCCGCGCCGACGCGGATCCCGCGCGTCTCGCCGACGCGCGGGCCCATCCGAGCGCGGCCCGGCTCGCGCGCCCGACGCCGAGGCTCGCCGAGAGCGCGTGGCTCGCCGAGAGCGCGTCCCTGCACGCGCTCATCGACGTCTCGGACGGGATCTCGAGCGACGCGGGGCACCTGGCCGAACGGAGCGGCGTGCGGATCGCCCTCGAGCCCGCGCGGATCCCCGTCCACCCCGCGGCCCTCGACGCGGCGCGGCGAACGGGCTCCGATCCCGTCCACGGCGCCCTCCACGGAGGCGAGGAGTTCGAGCTCCTGTTCGCCGCCCCCGGTGGCGCGATCGCGCCGCTCGCGGATCCGTTCGAGGAGCGGTTCGGGATCCCGCTCACGCGGATCGGCGCGGTCGAGCCGGGGGCCGGCCTGGTGCGCCGCGGGTCGGGCGGCGACATCCCGCTCGAGCCCGGCGGCTGGGACCATTTCCGGGTTGCGTCGCCGGGCGCCCCCCGGTAGGATTCCTCCACCCATCCGCGCTCGACATCGCTCGCGACCGTCGCCGTCCCGGCGACACCCATCCTCTCCGTATCCGGGAGCGTCCCGTGTCGACGATCGTCCGCCTGGTGGCCCGTGAGGTGCTCGATTCCCGCGCCCGCCCGACCGTGGAGGTCGACTGCCTCACCGACGACGGCGCGCGCGGCCGCGCGATCGTCCCTTCCGGGGCGTCGACCGGAGAGCACGAAGCCCTCGAGCTGAGGGACGCGGATCCCGAGCGCTACGGGGGCGCCGGAGTCCGGAAGGCGGTCGAGAACGTGAGGCGGACGATCGCGCCCGCCATCGCGGGGATGGACGTCGCGGACCAGGGCGCGGTCGACGCGCGGTTGATCGAGCTCGACGGCACCGACGACAAGTCCGCTCTCGGCGCCAACGCGCTCCTGGCGGCCTCGATGGCGGTCGCGGCGGCTGCGGCCGAGAGCGCCGGCGAGCCGCTGTTCCGCTCGCTCGGCGGCGACGCCGCGACCCTCCTGCCCGTGCCGCTCCTCAACATCCTCAACGGCGGCGCTCACGCGGACAACACGGTCGACATCCAGGAGTTCATGGTGGCCCCGCTCTCGGCGTCCACGTTCGCCGAGGCGTTGCGCGCGGGGGCCGAAGTGTACGCGTCGCTCAAGCGCGTCCTGACGAAGCGCGGCCTCTCGACGACGATCGGCGACGAAGGCGGCTTCGCGCCGGATCTCGACTCCAACGAGGCGGCTCTCGACGCGCTGATCGAGGCCATCGAGGTCGCCGGCTACGCGCCCGGGCAGGACGTCGCGCTCGCGCTCGACGTTGCCGCGACCGAGCTGTATCGGGACGGTTCGTACTTCTGGAAGAAGCGCGGCTCGGGGCCCATGAGCGCGGACGATCTGATCGGAGACTACGCGCGCCTCGTCGATCGCTATCCGATCGTCTCCATCGAGGACGGCCTCGCCGAGGACGACTGGGACGGGTGGGTGGCCCTGACCCGCGCGCTCGGCGAGCGGGTCCAGCTCGTCGGCGACGACCTGTTCGTCACCAATCCCAGACGACTCGCCGAGGGGATCGCCCGCGGTGCGGCGAACGCGATTCTCGTCAAGCTGAATCAGATCGGGACGGTCAGCGAGACCCTCGCCGCGATCCGCACCGCGCGCGACGCCGACTACGCGCAGGTGATCTCGCATCGCTCCGGAGAGACCGAGGACACGTTCATCGCCGACTTCGCCGTCGCGACGGGGACCGGACAGATCAAGACGGGTGCGCCGGCCCGTGGCGAGCGGACCGCGAAGTACAACCGGCTGCTCCGCATCGAGGAGCGGCTCGGCGAGCGCGCCCGGTACGCGGGCGGACGCGCGTTCGGGGCCGCGTGACGAAGAAGCTCGCCGATCGCCGCCAGCGACGGCGGCAGAAGGCGCTGTTCGTCGGCGTGGCGCTGGCGCTCCTCGGATACGGGATCTTCGCGGGGGACCATCGCCCGTGGCACCTCGCCCTGCTGTGGCTCGAGCAGGGTCGGACCGAGGAGCGGATCGCCGACCTCGAGCGCGAGAACCGCGCGTTGACGAGCGAGCGCGACAGCCTGTCCGACGACGATTACGCGCTCGAGAAGCTGGCCCGGGAGAAGGGGATGGTCCGGCCCGGGGACATCGTGTACCGGATCGTCCCGGTCCCGCCGGGCGTCCGCGAGGCGGTGGCCGAGTCGCTGACCGCGCGCGCGGCGCTCCAGGCCGCCGCCCGCGTCGACTCGATGAGAGCCGAAGCCGCGAGCCCCCCCTCGCCTTGACGGTCTCCGGGAGGGCGGCTAAATTTTCACCTACATCGCGGGGTGGAGCAGTCTGGTAGCTCGTTGGGCTCATAACCCAAAGGTCGCGGGTTCAAATCCCGCCCCCGCTACCAATTCCGGAAGGGGTTGGCCGCCGCGGCCGACCCCTTTCTCTTTCGCGCGGATGGCGGCGTAGCTCAGCCTGGTAGAGCAAGGGACTCATAAGCCCTGGGTCGCAGGTTCAAATCCTGCCGCCGCCACCACCGACCTTCCGCGGGCCTTCGGGGAGCACTGGAGGCGTCATTTCGCCGCGCCCGATTCCGGGCCGGTGGTGGTCGCGGTATCGGGAGGGCTCGATTCGATGACGCTCCTCGCGCTCCTCGCGCGCGAGAAGGCGGGCGGCGATGACCTCGAGATCGTGGCCGCGCATTTCGACCACGGCGCGCGCGCGCGGGAGGGGGCCGACGACGGGCGGTTCGTCGCGGCCGTCGGGGATCGCTGGGGAGCGCGCGTGGTCCGCGGCGCGGGCGACGCGCCAGGCCGGGCGCGCGCGAGCGGCCGCGGTCCGATGACCGCCGCGCGGGAGCTTCGCTACGACTTTCTTTGTGAGGTCGCCGACGACGCGGGGGCGTGGGCGATCGCGACCGCGCACCAGCGCGACGATCGTGTCGAGACCACGCTCATGAGGATCGTGCGCGGGACGAGCCTCGACGGACTCGCGGGCCCCGGGCCGATCGACGAATGGCGCGGGACGCCGGTCATCCGTCCGCTGCTGCCGTTTTCCCGCGCGGCGATCGCGAGTTGGGTGCGGCGCGCGGGGGTGCCGTACCGCGAGGATCCGTCGAACGAGGACCCGCGCTATCCGCGGAGCCGCGTGCGGAAGGAGGTGCTGCCGCTCCTCAGGCAGCTCAATCCGCGGATCGATCTCGCGGTCGCGCGGCTCGCGGAGCACGCCGCCGCGGACGGCGCCTGGCTGAGGCACGAGACCCAGGAGCTTCTCGACCGGGCCACTCGGTCGCGTGACGATGCCGAGTGGACGCTCCGCGCCGCGCCGCTGGCTCAGGCCCCGGCCGCGCTCCTCGGGAGAGCGGTCGTCGCGGCCTGGGCATGGAGCGCACCGCGAGGCTCCGCGCCGCCGGGGGCGGCGTGGATCGAAGGCGTGGTGGAGTTCGTGCGCGGCGGCCGCGGCGGCCGGCTGGCCGCCCCCGGGGGCGGCGAGATCCGCCGGCGCGGAGCGATCGTCGTCGTCCGCCGCGCGCAGGAATCGAGAACCGGAGACCGAGAGGAGTCGACCGAGTGACCACGACGCCCTCGCTGGAGCGTCGCTCCAGCCATCCCGACGGCCGCCTCACGCGCACGCTGATCGACGCGGAGAGCCTCCAGGCTCGCGTGCGGGAGCTCGCGGCCGAGATCGCCGCCGATTACGCCGACCGCGACCTCGTGCTCCTGTGCCTGCTGAAAGGCGGGATCTACTTCACCGCCGATCTTTCGCGTGCGATCGATCTTCCGGTCACGGTCGAGTTCGTGCGCGCGCGCTCGTATGCGGGAACGGAGTCGTCCGGGGAGGTCCAGCTCTCTTGGATCGACGGTCTCGAGATCGCGGGGCGCGACGTCCTGATCGTCGAGGACATCGTCGACACCGGGCTCACGCTCGTCGAGATCTGGGAAGCGCTCGAGGCCAAAGGCGCCGCGAGCCTGGCGATCTGCGCGCTCCTGTACAAGGAAAAGCGGCTCGCTCACCGCTTTCCCGTGCGGTATATTGGCTTCGCCATCGAAGACGTTTTCGTGGTGGGATACGGACTGGACTACGACGAGCGCTTCCGGAACCTTCCGCACATCGCGGTGTTCCAGCCGGACGAGTCGGCCCGAAGCCCGTCGCGACAGGAAGGAGTCCGGTGAGCCCGCCATGACCGATCCTCGCAATCGCCCCCGCAGCCCGCGGCGAGCGGGGGGACCACGCCGTCCGTCGTCCAACCGGCCTCGTTTCTCCGGACTCTCCAAGAGCCTCGCCCTGTGGCTGCTGATCATCCTGCTGCCGCTCACGATCTACCAGTTGTTCATGCCCAAGGAGCAAGCGGCGGTCGACATCAACTATTCCGAGTTCGTCGCGCAGCTCGAAGCGGACAACGTCGACACCGTGACGATCACCGACCTGCAGATCCGAGGCAAGCTCGAGAAGGCGGCGCAGACCTCGACCGCGCAGGGTCCGCGCAGCTATCAGGAATTCCACACCGTGCTACCGTTCGAGGATCCGGACCTGGTGCGCAGCATGCAGGAGCGCGGCGTCTCGGTCGAGGCCCGCGAGCCACCGATAAACTGGTTCACGCAGATCGTCGCGTGGCTGCCATGGATCCTGATCATCGGACTCTGGATCTTCTTCATCCGCCAGATCCAGGGCGGAGGCTCGAAGGCGTTCTCGTTCGGGAAGTCGAAGGCAAAGCTGCTCTCGGCCGACGCGCCCAAGGTCACGTTCGACGACGTGGCCGGCGCCGACGAAGCCAAGGAGGAGCTCGAGGAGATCATCGAGTTCCTGCGCGACCCGAAGAAGTTCCAACGCCTCGGCGGCCGCATCCCGAAGGGCGTGCTCCTGCTGGGTCCTCCGGGCACCGGCAAGACGCTCCTCGCGCGCGCCGTGGCCGGCGAGGCCGGCGTGCCGTTCTTCTCGATGTCGGGCTCGGACTTCGTGGAGATGTTCGTAGGCGTGGGGGCGTCGGTGACCGGCGATACGCCGGTGCTCATTCGGACCGCGGAAGGCACGGAGCTCGTTTCCATCGGCGAGTTTGTCGATCGGTTCTATGACGGCGACGATGAGGGCCGGCTCGTCCCCGTGTTCGGAGTCGAAACTCTGGGATTCGAAACGCGCGCGAGCGGCTTCCGGGGTCGACTTCAAGGATTCGGCGGGAGCGCCTGGAAGGGCGTCCGCGCGGTATACCGGCACCGAACCGACGAGATCTACGAGATCGACTACCTGGGCGGGAGGCTGCGCACGACCGGCGACCACAGCCTCTTCGTGCGAGGCCACGGCGGCATGAAGCCCAAGGAAGTCCGCGACCTTCAGCCCGGCGATGTCCTCGTCGACCTGCCCTACAAGGCCCGACTTTCGTTCGATCCTGATAGAGGTACGGCGCACGAAGTGCGTGCCCATACGTTCGAAGACGAGCATGCGCTCTCCATCCCTATCGCCGAGTCGACGGAAGCTATGGAAGCAGTTGCGGCGGCTCACGAGTTCGTACTCGCCAGCGAAGGTTGGATGACACAGCAGGAGCTCGCCGACCGGTTCGGCATGTCCCAGATGACCGTCTCGAACTGGCAGAGCGGAAAGCATCTGCCGCGGGCGATCTCCGATCGGTACGCCATTACCGACATCCCTGAGCGAGTTGAACTCACCCCGGACCTCCTCCGCGTACTGGGCTACTACACGGCCGAAGGCCGTGCGAACAGGAACGTCGAGTTCTGTTTCGGCGCTCACGAGACCGAACTGATCGAGGACTGTGCACGCGGAATGAGGGAATCGTTCGGCCTCGAGGGACGGAGAATTGCGACCGAGGACAATGCCATTCGCCTGATCTACTACTCGGCCGAGTTGGGTCGCTTCTTCGAGCGTCATTGCGGGAATGGGTGCCGCGCCAAGCACGTCCCGGGGCTGCTCTGGTCCCTCCCAGCACCGTTCTTCCTCGAATACCTGCGGGGCTACAGCCGCGGCGACGGGTACGTTTCCGAGAACGGCAAGCTGGTCATGACGTCGGCGAGCGCACGGCTGATTCGGGAGCTTGCTTGGCTCTGCGCCATGCACGGCATCAAGGCCGGTGTGGGACACCGAACCCAGCGTGGTGGCCGGGTGATCAAGTCGAAGCCCCTGCCGTCCGGCGATTACTGGACGCTCACGATCGGGAAGACGAGCAACCCATTCGGCGGGAGCCGTGAGAGGATCGACGTGTCAATCGGCCCTGATCGACTGCACAAGAAGCCGATCGTGCGCGCGATCCGTCGGATTCCCTACGAGGGATTCGTCTATGACCTGTGCGGCTGCGAGAACGAGGCATTCTTCGGAGGAGAGAAGCCCGTCCTGCTCCACAACAGCAGGGTTCGCGATCTCTTCGAGCAGGGCAAAGCCCACGCGCCGTGCATCATCTTCATCGACGAGATCGACGCGGTCGGGCGCCATCGCGGCGCGGGCCTCGGCGGCGGACACGACGAGCGCGAGCAGACGCTGAACCAGCTGCTGGTCGAGATGGACGGCTTCGAGTCCAATGAAGGCGTGATCCTGATTGCGGCCACGAACCGGCCGGACGTCCTCGATCCCGCGCTCTTGCGCCCCGGCCGCTTCGATCGACAGGTGGTCGTCGATCGCCCGGACGTCCGCGGGCGCGAAGGGATCTTCGAGGTGCACGTCCGCGACATCCCGGTCGCCGACGACGTGGACCTCAAGGTCCTCGCCAAGGGCACCCCCGGCCTCTCGGGAGCGGACATCGAGAACATCGTCAACGAGGCGGCACTCCTCGCCGCGCGTCGCAATCACACCGAGGTCTCGATGGACGACTTCGAGATGGCGAAGGACAAGGTGATGATGGGCGCGGAGAGGAAGAGCCTCGTGATCACCGAGAACGAGAAGCGCTCGATCGCGTATCACGAGGCGGGGCACGCACTGGTCCGCATGCTGACTCCCGCGGCGGATCCGGTCCACAAGGTGACGATCATCCCGCGCGGGCGCGCGCTGGGCGTCACGCACTTCCTGCCCGTCGACGAGCGGCACATCTACTCGCGCGATTGGTGCGAGAACCAGCTGTCCGCGCTGCTGGGCGGACGCGCGGCGGAAGTCCTCGTCCTCAAGGAGACGACGACCGGGGCCGGCGACGACCTGAACCGCGCCACCGACCTCGCCCGGCGCATGGTCACGAAGTGGGGCATGAGCGAGGTGCTCGGACCGCTGACGTACGGTGACGAGCAGGAGCAGGTCTTCCTGGGCCGGGAGATCGCCCAGCACCGTGACTATTCGGAAGAGACCGCGCGGCTCATCGACGCCGAGGTGAAGAAGATCGTGACCAGCGCATTCGAGCGCGCCTGCGCGATCCTCGAGTCCAACGACGACGCGCTGCACCGGCTCGCCGAAGCGCTCCTCGAGCGCGAGATCCTCGACCGCGAAGAGATCGCGCTCATCCTGGCGGGCGAGACCCTGCCGTCCGAAGACGAAGAGGCCGCGAGCGACGAGGGCGGGTCCCGATCGGGGGACGCCGGGGCCGCGGCGACCTCCGGCGTCGAAGGGGGCGCGGAGCGAGGCCCGATGGTTCCGGAGGCCGTCGGCGGGACGTCGATGGCGGAGGTCCCGGATCGCGGCAACGGTCGCCGGACGGGCGAACCCGCTCCCTCGGCCCAGCCCGCCGCGCGCGCGGAGGACGGCGCGCCCGGGGAGGCGTGAGCCGGGCGACGACGGCCGCCCCTCCACACGCCCCCGCCCCTCCCGCGTCCGCCGTCTGGCGCGCGGGACGCTTCTCGATCCCGCTCGAACCGCGGCCCCGCCTCATGGGGATCGTCAACGTGACGCCCGATTCGTTCTCGGACGGCGGCGAGTTCCTCGCGCCCGAGCGGGCCGTCGAGCACGGGCTGGCGCTCGCCGAGGCCGGCGCCGACATCCTCGACGTCGGCGGCGAATCCACGCGACCCGGCGCCCGGCCCGTCGACGCGCGCGAAGAGCTCGCCCGGGTGCTGCCGGTCCTGGAAGGGCTCGCCGCGCGCTGCGACCTCCCGCTCTCGATCGACACGACGAAGCTCGAGGTCGCACGCGCCGCGCTCGAGTCCGGCGCGTCGATCGTCAACGACGTCAGCGCGCTCCGATTCGCGCCGCGGATCGCGGAGCTCGCCGCCGAGACCGGCGCCGGACTCGTCCTCATGCACATGCGCGGCGAGCCGCGGACGATGCAGCTCGATCCGCGCTACGACGACCTGCTTGCCGAGGTCGGGGGGCGGCTGCGCGCAGCCGCGCGACGCGCGGAGGTGGCCGGCGTCAACCGCGAGGCGATCGTCGTCGACCCCGGCATCGGTTTCGGCAAGACCCCTCGCGACAGCTGGCGGCTCCTGGCCGGGCTGGCGGAGCTGGCGCCGGGATACCCCGTGCTCGTCGGCCACTCGCGGAAGTCGTTTCTCGACCCGGGCGGGACGCGCGCGCCCGGCGACCGGCTCCCGCAGACGCTCGCGGCGGGGATCCTGGCCGCGCTGAACGGAGCAGCCGTTCTGCGCGTTCACGATGTGGAGGCGCACGCGCGGATGCTGGAAGCCTATCGGGGCTACGAGGACGCGAGAGGATGATCGAGCACTGGTCGAGGATGCGGTTCCTGCAGCCGTCGCTGAGCGACGTCATCGACATCGCCGTCGTGACGTTCATCATCTACGCGTTGTTTCGGCTCGTGAGCGGCACGCGCGCGCTCCAGATGATGATGGGTTTCGTGATCCTCGTCATCGCCGCATACGCGGCGCAGGCCCTGCGACTCGAGGCCCTCAACACGATCTTCCAGGCCGGGCAGCTGGTCTGGGTGATCGCGATCCTGATCGTGTTCCAGCCGGAGCTCAGGTCGGCGCTCGCCCGGATCGGGCGCACGCCCGTCCTCAAGTTCTTCGTCAAGGTCGAGGAGAGCCCGGTCGTCGGAGAGGTCGTCAAGGCGGCCACCCAGCTCAGCCGGGACAAACGCGGAGCGATCGTCGCCATCCAGCGCGAGGTCGGTCTGATGGAGTACGTCGAGAGCGGCAAGCGGCTCCAGGCCGAGGTTTCGGCGGAGCTGCTGGCGACGATCTTCGCGCCGTATACGCCGCTCCACGACGGGGCGGTGATCATCGACGGGAACAACATCGTGGCCGCGGCGTGCATTCTTCCGCTCACGCAGTTCCCGGTCTACGACGCCTCGATCGGCACCCGCCATCGCGCCGCCATCGGCCTCTCGGAAGAGACCGATGCGGTCGTCGTCGTGGTCAGCGAGGAGACCGGCAACATCTCGCTCGCGGTTGGAGGCCGGCTGGAGAAGAACCTCTCGCCGGAGCAGCTGACGGGCCGGCTGGAGGCCCTGACGCAGGCCCGCACGCCCGCGTGAATCACGTGGCGCGCTCGCTTGCCCGGGCATGGGGGGAGATCCTAGCTTTGGCGTCTCTCGATCCCGTGCCCTCGGCGCAACACCCCGTTTCCACGCGCAAAGTCGGAGGAGATTCGATCCCGGATGCGGACGCTTAGCCGCGACCGGCTGCTATTCGCCGGCTTGACGTTCCTGCTCGTGTTCGGCTCCTACGTCCTGACGCTGGCGCCGACCCTCACGTTCTGGGACGCGGGCGAGTTCATCGCCACGTCCTACAGCCTCGGGGTCCCGCACCCGCCGGGAACACCGCTGTTCGTGCTGCTCGGCCACGTGTTCGGGATGCTCCCCCTGGGCATCGGCTTCGCGGCCAAGACGAACCTCATGAGCGCGCTGGTCTCGTCGATCGGCGCCTTCTTCTACTTCCTCGTCCTGGCGCAGATCATCGGCCGCATCGACCGACGGCAGGGATGGGAGCTGCCGCGCGCGCTGATCCACGCGGCGTCCCTCGGGGCCGTGTGCCTGGCCGCCTGGGGCCTGACCCAGTGGTACAACTCGACCGAGACCGAGGTCTACACGGTGGCGCTCATGACGATCGCGCTCGTGACGTTCCTCGTCTTCTACTGGGCGGACCACCTGACCGAAGGCAAGGATTGGAACCTGATCCTGCTCGTCATCTTCCTGATGGGGTTGTCGATCGGCAACCATCTCATGGCCCTGCTCGTGATGCCCGCGGTCGTGGTGTTCGTGACCTGGGTGGCGTGGCCGCTCTACCGGGGCTACGTGCTGAGCCTGCTCGTCGGTGCGCTGGGCCTGTATCTCGTCGTGATGAAGGGGATCTCGGTCGACGGCCTGATCGGCGGAGGACAGATCGTCAACCCGGGGGCGATGCTGATCGGGGTCGTGGTCCTCGCCGCGGGAGCCTGGTGGATGCAGCGCGAGGGCGCGCTGGTCTTCTTCCTGGCCGCGGTCGCGGTCTTCGTGGCCGGCGCCTCGGTGATCCTGTTCCTCAAGATCCGGGCCGGGCTCGACCCGGCGATCAACGAGGCCAATCCCGAAACGTGGCGCGAGCTGCTCGCGGTCCTCGCGCGAAAGCAGTACGACGTGCGCCCGATCTTTCCGCGCTCCGTCGACTTCCTCCGCTACCAGATCCCGCTCTGGTTCGATTACCTGTTCGGGCGCGTGGGACCGTTCCAGTCGCTCGTCTCGGCGCAGTTCGGATTTCCGGGACTCTCGATCCTCGTCTTCATGCTGGCGATCGTCGGGTCGGCGTACCACTTCCTCTCGGACCGCAAGACGTGGGCGTATTTCCTGATCGTCTGGGGGATGACCTCCCTCGGACTGATCTTCTACCTGAACTTCCCGCTGGGGAACACTCAGGCGCTCGACGTGACCGGCGTGGCGCGCGAGGTGCGCGAGCGGGACTACTTCTTCGTCGTCTCGTTCGGCTTCGTGGGCATGTGGGCCGGTGTGGGCCTCTTCGCCCTGCTCGGCGAGATCTGGCAGCGCGCCGGGCGGCCGGTCCTGCGCGGCGCCCGGATGGCGGCCGCGGCCGCGGCGCTGCTGCTCGTGCCGGCGGTCGTCTTCGCGCTCAACCACGAGGAGGCCGATCGCAGCGGGAACTGGATTCCGCGCGACTTCGCCTACAACCTGCTCCAGTCGGTCGAGCCGTGGGGGATCCTGTTCACCAACGGCGACAACGACACGTTCCCGTTGTGGTACCTGCAGGAGGTCGAGGGGGTACGGCGGGACGTCTCGATCGTGAACCTGGCGCTGCTGAACACGACGTGGTACCTGGAGCAACTCGACGAGCGGGTCTTCACCGCCTCAGATCCTCCTCGGGAGATGACGACGGAGGTCGCGCACGAGCTCGGGATCCCGCTCGCGGACGCGGGCGTCGTTCCGGGACCCCGACCCACGCGCGCGCTCATCGAGTACACGGGGACGGCGGACGACCCGCTCCAGCGGCTGGGGATCGTGATCGACGAGCCGACCCGGCTCGAGGTCGCGGGCCTCGAGATCGAATTTCCGGCCAACACGATCCTGAGACGCCAGGACGTCGGCGTGCTGCAGGTCGTGCGCCAGAACCTGGGTCATCGACCGATCTACTTCTCGGTCACGGTCCCCGACGACGCCAAGGCGAACCTGACCGCCTATCTCGTGCGCGAGGGAATCGCCGATCACCTGCTCGAGGAGCGGGCGGAGGATCTCGCGCGCGAGGGTCATCAGTACATGCCCATGCAGCTGCCGGAGAGACAATGGATCAACGTTCCCCGCACCGAGCTGCTCCTGAATACGGTCTATCGCTACACCGGCCTGGATGACGACGGCGTGTTCAAGGACGGGACGGCTCGCGCGCTGACGGGCAACTACGGCGCCACGTTCCTGCAGCTGGCGGCCGCGCAGGGGCGACAGGGAAGGACACAGGAAGCGATCTCCTCGTTGCGTCGCGGACACGAGATCCTGGGACGCGAGCCGACCGACGAGTCGTACGTGGCGAGCCTGCTCAACGTCTACGCAGTGAGCGGAGCCTACGGAAGCCTGGACTCGATCATCCAGGCCCAGGCCGACCTCGCCGGTGGCGAAGTCGACGCGCGCCTGGTCAAGACCGCGGCTTACAACGCGGCCCTGGCCTGGCATTTCGATGTCGCCGATCGCCTGCTCGACAAGTACTTCGCCGACAAGCCGCAGGAGGTCGAGCCGGAGCTGTGGATCGAGATGGGGGAGATCGCGATCGAGCGCGGCGACACGACCCAGGGCCTCACGTTCCTCGCCAAGGCGATCCGCTCCGACCCCGACAACCAGCGCGCGTTTCTGAGGCACATCAATCTCGCCCATCGGACCGGCAACGACGTGATGGCCAAGACGTTCGTCTATCAGTGGGTGAAGACGCACCCGGGCGACACGACGACCGCCAGGCTCTACCGGGAGTACCTGGAGACCGGGAGCCTGCCCCCCGAGCTGACCTGGGAGAACCTGACGGGCTCGCCCGGGATGCCGGCCGACACCCCGACGGGGGGGCGCTAGAGACCGGAGGCCATCCGGCGGACCCCCGGCGGGGTGGCTCCCTTGCGGCTGGCTGCGCCCCATGGTATCGTGCTGCGGTCCTCGGGCGGCCGGCTGCGCCTGCGTGATTGACACGGCGCTCGGCCGGGCACTATAATAAGGAAACGCTGCCCCAGCCTCGGCGTTTCAGCGGAACCGCCACCCCCAACGCGAGGAGGGCGTTTCGAATTCAGGATCGTCGGCCTTTCCTGCGCGCACCCGCGCGCTCCCATCCAGCCAGTTTCCGGGACCCTCGAGCGGCCCTTCCGCTCTCCGACGGAATCGTCCGTCCGGGTCCGGGTACGCTTTGTCCCACGGCTCCATGAACCCAAACGGAGGACACCGTATGCAGCAGCCTAGTGGGTTGCGCCTGAAGTCCAGGGCAGCGGTCCTCGCCCTGGGGGTGTTCGCGTTTCTCGCTCTGAGCGGGAGCGCGGCGTTCGCCCAGGTCACCGGCAAGGTGATCGGCACGGTCACCGACAGCGACACCGGCCAGCCCCTGGTCGGCGCGCAGGTCGTGGTCGAGGGCACCAACCTCGGCAACGTGACGAACGAG
>DATBJO010000048.1:0-21709 GCA_036556305.1 Gemmatimonadota bacterium | reverse complement strand
GGATGAAGAGGACCTGGGGGACAGCCCGAACGACAACGACGTGTTCCGCGGCCTGGGCTTTGGCGCCGGGCTGCAGTTCGACTTCGGCGCCTTCGGCTCCAACTTCGATTACGCGTACCGCGACTGGGGCCGCCTCGGCGGCACCAACAACTTCAGCGTGAGCATGCTCTTCTAGAGCGCGCGACCGAGACCAGAAGAGGCCACGGGCCGGTCCGGGAAAGGCCGGCGCGCCCCGGCGCACGGCGCGAGCCGCTGCATACGGTGTCCTCCGTCCGGGGAGTGTCGGGGACCGGCCCTGAAAAGAAGGTGGGCGGGGCGACCGGCTCGCGGAGGTGAACGGGCGCGGAGAGATCCGCGCCCGTTTCACGCCGGAAGGCCGAGCGGACGACGCCGGGAGGGCTAGAGAGCCTGGCCGAGCGCCTCCTCGAAGGCATGGCGGCGGGACCGGCTCAGCCGGATCTGGGTGCCGTCCTGCAACACCAGAATGTACGCCCCATGGAAATACGGCTGGATCTCGCGGACGCTGTCGATGTTCACGATGGTCGAGCGGTGGACGCGCACGAAGCGACGTGGGTCGAGCCGCTCGGCGAGGCCCGACAGGGTCTCGCGCGTGGTATAGGTCTGCTGAGAGGTGTGGATGCGCACGTTGTAGTCCGCGGCCTCGACCCATTCGATGTCCGCCACGCGCACGAACCAGGCGCGGTCCGGCGTGCGGATGACGAGCCGCTCGATCCAGCGGCCGCCCGCTCCGGACTCGGAGATCGCGGGAGCGGCGCGAGCGCCCAGGCCCTGGAGAGCCTCCACCACTCCGTTCAGGCGGTGGCGCAGTGAATCGCCCGATTCCATGCGCAGCTGCGTGCGGGCATGGACGAGCGCTTCATCGAAGCGGTCGTCGTCGAACGGCTTCATGATGTAGTCGAGCGCGTGGACCTCGAACGCCCGCACCGCGTAGTCGTCGTAAGCCGTGACGAAGATCACGACCGGCGGCCGCGAGCGGGACAGGGACTCCAGGACCTCGAATCCGCCCATCTCGGGCATCTGGACGTCGAGAAACAGCAGGTCTGGCTCGATCTCGGGAATGGCGAGCGCAGCCTTCCGTCCGCTGGCGAACTCACCTGCCACCTCGAATCCCTCGCGGTCGGCGAGCAACCGGACGATCCGTCGGCGCGCCAGGGGCTCGTCGTCCACGACGACGACGCGGATCGCGCTCACGGGCCACCGCCGTTGCCCACCGAATCGGTCACGAACGGAATCACGATCCGCACCCGGAATCCGCCTTCGCGCGGTTGCTCGATCCGCAGCTCGTGGGATTCCGGGTAGAGCCGCGCGAGACGGGCGCGGGTGTTCCGGAGCCCGACGCCTTCCACCGCCTGGCCCGCCCCCGGCCCCGCGCCGTCGTCGGCGACGCTCAGCTCCAGCCGGCCCTCGCTGCGCGCGGCGCTGACGACGATCCGGCCGCCCTCGTGGAGGGGAGCGATGCCGTGGCGGATGGCGTTTTCGACGAGCGGCTGGAGGACGAGGTTCGGCACGCGCGCCTCGAGCACGTCGGGATGCACCTCCATGTCCACCCGCAGGCGGTCGGAGAACCGCTCGCGCTCGATGTCGAGGTAGAGCTGAAGGGTCTCCAGCTCGCGAAGGAGCGTGACCTCCTGCTGATCCCGCGTATCGAGCGTGGTCCGGAGCAGGTCGGCGAGGCGGGCGATCATCCGGCGCGCGGCGCGCACGTCCTCGTCCATCAGCGAGGAGATGGCGTGCAGGGTGTTGAACAGGAAATGGGGCTGGAGCTGCGCCCGCAGCGCCTGGAGCTGCGCGCGGGCGAGCTCGGCTTCGAGCCGCGAGGCATGGACCGTTCCGCTCACGTAGCGCCGATAGTAGTCGACGGCGTAGACGAGCCCCAGGATGGCGAAATAGATGAGGACGGTGAACTCCAGGTAGGTGGGGAGCATCCAGTCCACGTAGGCCGTCGTGAAGGAGCGCTCGGGCGGCTCGGGAGCCACCGCGCGCATGCCCGCCAGCGCGAGCGCGAGGTGGGTGGCGCCGATGGCGAGGCCGGCCGCGAGATGGACCGGGAGCGCGATCCAGGGCCTCGAGCGCTCGAGCGAGAAGCGGCGTCCCAGTGCGAGAACGATGGGGGTCAGCGCGACCCACGGATACCACGCGGCGAACTGGTAGAGCATGGCGAACCGCAGCGAGACCGGATCCTCGGTCGGCGCCATCCGCAGGTAGTAGACCAGCGTTCCGATGAGGCTGGGGACGGCCCACAGGCCCAGGACGAGCGCCCAGAACCTCCAGCGGCGGACGAGGGTCGTGACCGGCTGCACGGGGTCTCTATCCTCGCGCCCCGGGCGGCGGGCGGCCACAGGGAAGCAGCGAACGGCAGGAATCGTCCGCCGAAGAGCGGGCGTTTCGCCGCCGGAAGCGCGCAGCCGGCTGCAGCCGACTGGCGGCCCCGGCCCCGATCGGCCACGCTCGGGCCATGCTGCGCCCGAGCCGCTTCCTCGCCGCGGCCGCGTTCCTGATCGGCCTCCTGCTGGGCGCCTCGGTGTGCGGAGCGACCTCTCCGGTCCCGCCCCCCGCCCTCGCCTACAGGATCGGGAGGTAGTACTCGACCTCCGCGCGGGTCACGTGCGCCCGGGCATCCGACCAGATCGCGCGCTTGTTCCGGAAAAACTGCTCGAAGACGTGCTCGCCGAGCGTTTCCCGCACGAGCTCGCTCGCGCTCGCCAGCTGGATCGCGTGGCCCAGATCCTCGGGGAGCGACTCGATTCCCCGGGCGTGCCGCTCCTCTTCGCTCAGGTGATAGATGTTGACGTTCTCCACCGGCTCCACCGGATCGAGCTCGTCCTCGATCCCCTTGAGGCCCGCCGCGAGCATGACCGCGAACGCCAGATACGGATTGCAGGCGGGATCCGGTATGCGCAGCTCGATGCGAGTCGACTTCTCCTTGCCCGGCTTGATGTTCGGCACGCGGATCATCGCGCTGCGGTTCGCGTTGGCCCATGACACGTAGATCGGGGCCTCGTAGCCCGGAACCAACCGCTTGTAGGAGTTCACCCACTGGTTCGTGATGGCCGCGAACTCGCGCGCGTACTTCAGGATTCCGGCGATGTAGTGGTGCGCGGTGTCCGACAAGTGATACTCCGCATCCTTGTCGAAGAACGCATTCTTGTCGCCCTCGAACAGCGACTGATGGCAATGCATGCCGCTGCCGTTCTGACCGAAGATCGGCTTGGGCATGAAGGTGGCGTAGACACCCCGTTCGTAGGCGGTGCGCTTGACCACGGTCTTGTAGGTCTGCACGATGTCCGCCATGCGCAACGCCTCGGCGTACCGCAGATCGATCTCGTGTTGGCTGGGCGCCACCTCGTGATGCGAGTACTCCACATGGATCCCCATCGACTCGAGATGCCCGATCGTCTCTTTGCGGAGGTCGTTGCCCTCGTCGAGCGGCAGAAGATCGAAGTACCCCCCCTGGTCGAGCGGAGTCGGGTCGCTGGGGCTCGGGAAATAGAAGTACTCGAGCTCGGGACCGACGTAGAAGGTGTATCCCCTGTCGGAAGCTTTCTCCAGGGCCCGGCGGAGCACCCAGCGCGGATCGCCGTCATAGGGCACGCCGTCGGGCGTCGTGACGTCGCAGATCATGCGCGCCACGGCGTCACCGTTCACGCGCCAGGGCATCAGCGCGAAGGTGTCGGGTTCCGGCCGCGCGATCATGTCGCTCTCCTGGATCCGCGTGAAACCCTCGATGGACGAGCCGTCGAATCCCATCCCCTCGTCGAGCGCGACCTCGAGCTCGTGGAGCGTGATCGCAAAACTCTTGAGGAACCCCAGAATGTCGGTGAACCACAGGTAGACGTACCTGACGTCGTGCTTCTTGACGAGCTCCATCACCTTGTCGCGATCCATTCGTCCTCCGGCGAGCGCGCGTTTTCGGTCGACTCCGACAGGTGCCCGGCACAAAAAAAAACCGCGGCGGAGGTTAGGAACCCTCCACCCCGGTCTTTTACACCCCGTGGTGTAGCCCGGGCCGCGCCCGGGCCTGTAACGCTCGGATCCGCCGTAACTCAAGAGGCGACGCGGCGGAAACCCTAGTTACACTCCCTAACGGCACCATATTCTAGGGTCGCACCGTCCCAAGTCAAGCGCGGCGGAGGCTTTTTATGGCGTGGATGCGGATCGATCGCGTGAGCTGGACCGAGCGCGCCCTGTGGGCGGCCCTGGTCGGGGGCTCGGTGGCCCCGCTGGCCCTCCGGCCGGGCCCGGAGGACGTGGCCCGCGCCTACGTGGCGGCCGTCAATCGCGGGGACGTTGAAGCGGCCATGGGACTCACGGGAGAGGACTTCGTGATGCGCCCGCACATGAGCGGGTACTCCTACGGCCGGGAGTCGGCGCGGGACGTGCTCGAGTGGCGGGCCGCCCTCCACGAGAGCTGGCGGGTGGTGTCCTGGGACTACGACCCCGTTCTGCGCGAAGTCGACGCGGTCGTGGAGATCTCCAACGACGCGTGGCGCCTGGTGGGCGCCCGGCCGGAGGTCGAGGTGGTCCTGGTCGTCCGGAACGGCCGCCTCGACCTCGAGACGGCGCGCCGGGAGAGCGGGGAGCTGCGGTGGGCGGTCCAGGGGTTCATCGACTGGGTTTCCGCGAACCGGCCCCGGGAGCTGGCGCGGGTCTGGCGAAACGGGCACCTGCTGCGGCGGGGCGACGCGGCCCGGGCGCTGGTCCGGCTTCTCGAGGCGTGGCGCGCCGCGGAGGCGCCGGTTGCGGCCGCTCCGGAAAGGGCGCAGCCTTAGCGTCCGTGGAGACCGTCTTCGACCTGCGCAGCGACACCGTGACCCGGCCCACGCCGGCCATGAAGCGGGCCATGCTCGAGGCGCCCCTCGGGGACGACGTCCTCGGGGACGACCCGACCGTCAAGCGGCTCGAGGCGCTGATCGCGGAGCGCACCGGCAAGGAGCGCGGCCTTTTCTTCCCGAGCGGGACCCAGGCCAACGAGACCGCCGTGCAGGTTCACGCGGGACCGGGCAGCGAGGTCCTGCTCGAGCGCCGGTCTCACATCTTCAACTACGAGGCGGGCGCCGCCGCCGCGCTGTCCGGCGTCCAGCTCCATCCGGTCGAGACGCCGGACGGGGCCCTGCGCCCGCGCGACCTCGACGGACGCCTCCGTCCGCTCAACGAGCACTTCGCACAGACGCGCCTCGTGTGCCTCGAGAACACCCATAACGGTCACGGCGGGCGCATCTACCCCGTCGCGGAGATGGAAGCGATCCGCGGCTGGGCCGAGGATCACGGCCTGGCCGTCCACCTCGACGGAGCGCGCCTGTTCAACGCGGTTGTCGCGAGCGGAGTGCCGGCCGCCCGCTGGGCCGCCTGCGCGGACACGGTCTCGCTCTGCCTCTCGAAAGGACTCGGCGCACCCGTCGGCACGTGCCTCGTGGGCGACGCGGAGACGATCGAGCGCGCGCGCTGGGTGCGGAAGCGTCTCGGCGGAGGGATGAGGCAGGCGGGGATCCTCGCCGCGGCCGGCATCCACGCGCTCGAGCATCACGTGGACCGGCTGGAGGAGGACCACGCGCTCGCGTGGGAGATCGCGACCGGGCTGACGGAAGTGGAGGGGCTCGCGGTCGATCTCGAACGCGTGCAGACGAACATGATCCTGCTGCGGGTCGAGGCGCCGGGGATCGGCGCGCCCGACCTCGTCCGCGCCGCGGAGGATCTCGGCGTCCGGACCTTCGACGTCTCGCCCACCGAGATCCGTCTCGTGACCCACATGGACGTCCCCGTCGAGGCGGGCCACGAGGTCCCGCGCCGTTTCGCGGCGGCGCTCCGCGCCGCGCGTCGATCGCCGGATAGAGGCCGGGCCTGAAGATGCTGCTCGGGCGTCTCGAGCTCTACACCGTCCTCATCCTCTTCACGCGGGGGTGCTGGCGGCGCTGAGCCGCGCTCCCGGACCTGCAACCCTGGCTCGGCCGCCGGTGTCCCAGACACGGACGCGCCGGTCCCGGAATCCCGGCGCGCTGAAACCGGACGCTTGACATTCTCGTAGGGAGTGCTAGAATTCCAGCATATATGCTAGAATTCTAGCATTTGTTCGATTCCGCAGGCCGACCGCCATCCCGGAGGGTTCCTACGATGAAGAGAACGCTTCTGATCGCCATCGCGCTGGGCCTCGGGACGGGCGCGACCGCCGCGCTCCAGGCGCAAACTCCGGACGGGGTCGCAGCGGAGGAGTGGGCGCCCCAGGACCACCCCGTCCTCGACGTCACCCGCGCCCCGGGAGCGATCGTGATCGACGGCGCGCTCGACGATCCGGGCTGGGCCGGAGCGGCTCGCGCGTCCGGCTTCTCCGAGAACTATCCCGATATCCGCGCCCGCCCGCCGGTCGAGAGCGAGGTCCTGGTCACCTACGACGAGCAGAACCTCTATCTGGGATTCATCGCCTACGACGACCCGGCCACCCTCCGGACCCGGATCAGCGACCGGGACCAGATCTGGTCGGACGACTACTTCGGGATCCTGCTCGACACCTACGGGGACGCGTCGTGGGCCTACTACCTGTTCGCGAACCCCTCGGGCGTACAGGGGGACTCGCGGTTCGCGGAATCCGCCGGTGAAGACGACGGGTTCGATATCGTCTACCAGACCGAGAGCAGGATCACCGACGACGGCTACGTGGTCGAGATGGCGGTGCCGTTCGAAAGCCTGCGCTTCCCCGACCGTCCCGAACAGGAGTGGCGGGCCACGTTCTGGCGCACCCGGCCGCGCGACAGCCGCGACCAGTACACGTGGGCGGCGACGACCCGCGGCGAGCAGTGCTTCCCGTGCCAGTTCGGAACGTTGACCGGGATCCGCGGGGTCCGCTCGGGCGGGGCGCTGGAGCTGTTCCCGGCCCTGACGGCGTCGACCTCCGGGGCGCGCGAGGACCTCGAGGACCCGACCAGCGACTTCGGCGACTACGACACCGACGCCGAGGCGTCGCTCGGGCTTCGGTACGCGTTCCCGGTGGGGCTCACCGCCGAGGCGACGATCAACCCCGACTTCAGTCAGGTCGAGTCCGACGTCGCTCAGGTCGACGCGAACACGACCTTCGCGCTGTTCTTCCCCGAGCGGCGCCCGTTCTTCCAGGAGGGAAGCGATCTCTTCGAGTCGTACTGGAGCCCGGTCTACACGCGGCAGATCAACGACCCGACGGTGGCCGGCAAGCTGATCGGTCGCATGGGGCGGACGACGCTCGCCTACCTGGGAGCGCGCGACGAGCATTCGCCGCTCCTCCTGCCGTTCGAGGAGCGGAGCTTCGTCGACGTGGCGGGAGCCAGCGTTTCGAACATCCTGCGCGCGCGGCGCACCTACGGAAGCCAGAATTCGTACGTCGGCGGCCTGTTCACGGATCGACGCTTCGAGGAGGACGGCGGGGGCTCGGGGACCAACTGGGGCGTGGACGGCCTCCAGCGCATCCCGGGTGAGATCCGGTTCGAGTACCAGCTGCTCGGGAGCCACACGATCGAGCCCGAGGAGGCCGGCACCACCGCCGACCTCGGAGACGCGACCTTCGACGACGGCGAGCACACCGCGGTATTCGACGGCGAGTCGTACGGCGGGTTCGCCCAGTACACGAGCGTGGAGCGGATCGGTCGCCGCTGGTTCTCGGACGTCGACTACTGGGCCGCCAGCCCGACCTACCGGTCCGACAACGGCTTCGAGACGCGAAACGACTTCCGCAGGCTGAGCACCTTCCAGGAACTGAACTTCTACCCCGAGTCTTCCTGGATCGACCAGTTCACTTTCGACTTCTGGCTCGAGCGCAACTGGACCTGGGACATGGGGGACCGCAAGTGGCAGGAGTTCGAGCCGACCGTCGAGCTGAGCCTGAAGGGCCAGACGTTCGTCGAGGCGGGGTATTCGTGGAACAGCGATCAGTTCCAGGGCATCGATTTCGACGGGATGCAGTCGTGGTTCCTGTTCGCGCGTACGAACGGCAGCGACCTGATCCAGGGAGGGTTCTACACCGAGGGCGGGGAACAGGTCTCGCGCAACTCGGACCCGCCGGTCGTCGGCGACGCCTTCTATCTCGAGCTGTTCGGGACCGTCAAGCCATTCTCCCGCATGACGATCGAACCGTCACTCATCTACTCGCGACTCGACCGCGCGGACGACGGCGAGGAGATTTTCGGAGGCTGGATCTTCCGGACGCGGAGCACGCTCAGCTTCTCGCGGCAGCTGTTCCTCCGGCTGGTGCTCCAGTACGACGATTTCGACGAGCAGTTCAACGTGGAGCCGCTCGTGACGTACAAGCTGAATCCGTTCACGCTGTTCTACATCGGCTCGACGCAGGTCTTTCACGAGTTCGAACCGCCGCACGACGAGCTGACTCCCGTCGAGCGCCAGTACTTCGCGAAGTTCCAGTACCTGTTCCGGATGTGAGAGCAGGCGCCTGCCTTCCAGATCCCGCGCACCGGTCCGGAGGACGCCCGCGATGCCGTGGGTCTGCATGCTTGCGTCGGGTGCTTGAGTCGGAGCCGGATACTGTGGCATGACGTTGCTCTCCCAGAAACGGGAAGCAGACGACATCGTCCAACTCACCCCGCAAGGCATATCGCGGCGCCCCCGAGGAGCCGGTCCCCGGCATAGAAAACGACCGACTGGCCCGGGGCGATCGCCCGCTGTGGCTCATCGAAACGGAGCCGCATGGAACGGGAGGACGTGGGGACCAACCGGGCCGGCGCCGCCGGCGATCGGTAGCGGATCTGGGCGAGGACGGAGATCGGCTCCCCTGGCTGCGCGACGAGCCAGTTCGCGTCCTCGGCCTCGAGCGAGTCGGCGTAGAGATCCTCCTCGCCTCCGACCACGACCGTGTTTCCCGCCGTGACCGCCGTGACGTACAGCGGCCGCTCGGCGGTGACGCCGATGCCACGCCGCTGTCCCACCGTCAGGAACGCGCTGCCCGCGTGCGTGCCGAGGAGCTCGCCGCCCATCGAGAGCACGGGACCGGGCGCGAATCGCTCGGCGGCCAGCTCCGGGCGCTCCGCCCGCTGCCGCTCGAGGAACTCCCGCAAGTCGCCGTCGGGGATGAAGCAGATATCCTGGCTCTCGGGCTTCTCCGCGACGGAGAAGCCGAGCTCCCCGGCGCGCGCCCGCACCTCGCTCTTGGAGAGCCGTCCGAGAGGGAAGAGCGTGCGGTCGAGCAGCGGCCGGCCCAGCCCCCAGAGATAGAACGTCTGGTCCTTGGCGCGATCGGCGGGCCGCAGGATCGCCACCTCGCGGAAATCCGCGACCTGGTCGCGGGAAACCAGGACCGCCCGCGCGTAGTGGCCGGTGGCGACGAACTGGGCGCCCAACAGGCGCGCCTTCCGCCAGAGCTGCGGGAAGCGCACAAACCGGTTGCAGCGGACGCAGGGGTTCGGCGTTCGGCCCGCGGCGTACTCCGCGACGAAGGGGTCGATCACCGCCTCGCGGAAGGGCCCCTCGAAGTCGAGGACGTGGTGGGGGATCCCGAGGGTCCGCGCCACGGCCCGGGCGTCCTCGATCGCCTCCAGCGAGCAACAGGCCGCGGCGGAGCGCTCCTCGGGGATGTCCGCGTAGCAGAAGTTCTTCATCGTGATCCCGACGACGTCGCAGCCGCGCTCCACCAGGAGCGCCGCGGCCACGCTCGAGTCCACGCCCCCGCTCATCGCGACGACGACCCGCGTGCCGGTCGGCGTATGCTCCCAGGTGTCCCGCATTCCAGAGGACAATCTAACGCCACGATCCTCGGGTGCCGCTTCCCGTCAGAGAACGAGGCAATTCACTAGGGTCGGTCACCGGGGGACGTCCGCCCGCCCGTTCCCGGGTGTCGCCCGAGGTTCCCCGATGCCGCCTTGTGGGGTACCGACTCAGGCGTCGCTCAGGCGCTTGGTTGGAGGGGAGCGTTCACAATGACGGACGTCGCCTTCCCATTTCCGGAACGGCGCTTCCCAGGGCGAGGTGGTTCCCCCGGCCCGGAAGGGGACTTGGCCCGTCTCGCATGGAGTCGGCGTCCGAAACCGAGGTCAGCAAGGTACGGGCCGTGCATGGGGCGTGGGCGTGATCAAGAACTCCAGAAGAGCCTGGTACAGGGAGAACCGGGGATCCACGCTGGTGGAATTCGCCTTGGTCCTCCCTTTCATCCTGATGCTATTCATGGGCATCACGGAGTTCGGGCGCTTCTATTACACCCGCCTCACCCTGCAGCACGCCGTGCGTGAAGCGGCGCGCTTCGCGATCACCGGAAACACGCTCCCGGATCCCGATACCGGCGAGCCCATGACGCGCGTCGAGTCGATACGCCATGTCATCATGGAGAAGGCCTCGAACCTCGATCTCGACGTCGAACTGCTCGAGGTCGACCCGCCGGATGGCGGAGGTCCCGCGCAGGTGGTTACGGTGACCGCGCGCTTCCACTTCGAGTTCATCGCCCCGGTGATCCGGCAGATGTTCCCTGATGGGGGATACGATTTCACGGTCGCCACGGCGATGAAGAACGAGCCCTTTTTTGACTAGGCCGCTCTCCACCGCACTGCGCGATTCGCGCGGAACGGCGCTCGTCGAGGCCGCCCTGGTCACCGCTCTCCTGGGGGCTCTGGCCCTGGCCGTGATCGAATTCGGAAACGCCTACAGCCAGGCGCACACGCTGACCAGCCTGAGCCGCGAGGGCGCCAACATCGCGGCGCGGGGAACGCCGCTGGACACGGCCGTCGACATCGTGATGGCGAACGGTACCGACGTCGGCCTTACGACTCACGGAGGCGCGGTGGGGACGCGCATCGACGTCATAGACGGGACGCCGGAGATCGTCGAACAGGTCGCGTCGTCCGGCTACGCGGGACGCAGCATGATCGGCGAAGAAGGCGAACCGGCACAAGGGGTGGCCGGATGGGACCTGGTCGAGGGGCAGACCGTTTACTCCATGGAGCTTTTTCTGGACTACCAGCAGCTGACCCCGTTCGCTTCGTTCGTGGAGGTCGCGCTTCCGGAAGTCCTCTACGAGCGGGCAATCTTCTAGACGTACGGAGACGGAGGAGACGTATGTGGTGGAGACGCATCCTGTCGGACGACCGCGGGACCGTGCTCGTGTTGGTTGCGTTGAGCATGACCGTGCTGGTGGGAATGGCGGGCCTGGCCATCGATTCCGGACGGGCCTACGTGGTGCGGGCGCAGCTGTCGCGCGCCGTCGATGCCGCGGCCCTCGCCGGGGCGCGCACGATCCGTCAAGGCGAAGATGTCGCGCGCGCTCACGCGATCGCGCTCGCTCGCGCGAACGGCGTTGGCGATGGCGACGGTTCCACGCTTTCGATCGAGTTCGGAACCGACGACGAAGGCGCAGGCACCGTGACCGTTCATGCCGAGCGGTCGGTCGAGACCTTCTTCGTGCGCGTCTTCGGAACGACCGAGGTCACGGTTTCCTCCGAGGCCGTCGCGACCGTTCCGCCTCTCGACATCGTCCTGGTGCTCGACAACTCTGGATCGCTGGCCACCGCTAACGCCTGGGATGACCTCCAGGCCGCGGCCGACAATTTCCTCGACTTCTTCCACGAGGAGATCGACCAGATGGGTCTGGTCTCGTTCCAGATCGTCGGCGGGGAACGGTTCTGGATGAATCAGCCGTTCCATTCCGCCGTCGAGGACGCGATCTTCGACATGAACTCGGCGGGGGACACGAACCCGGGCGAGGGGTTGCGAATGGCCCTCGATCAGCTCGAAGGCGGCACGCATCGCGAAGGCGCCATCCGGGTGGTCGTCTTCTTCACGGACGGCCGGCCGACCGCGTTCCGCGGCAATCTGGGCGGGCAGGATCGAATCATGGCGGTTTACGCGAACGTGAACACCTTCCGAGGGTACTTCAATAACCCCAACGGCCTGGACCCCGACGCAGTGGCGACCGCCAATGGGTGCAGCGGCAGTACGGGGTCGTGCCTTGGTTACACGCCCTCGAGCGCTCGAACGAAGGCCAAGAACTACGGCCTCGAGTGGGCGGATACGATCCGCGACGAGGACATCTTCATCTTCTCCATCGGGCTCGGAAACCCGGCCGAACCGAATCCGCTCATGGTTCCCGACATGGATTACCTGCGGCAGATCGCGAACGAGGAGGGGATAACCGATCCCGGCCAGCCCAACGGAAGGGCCTATTTCTCGCCTTCCGCCGCCGAGCTCGACGAGGTCTTCCAGGCGGTCGCCAAGGACATCGTCGTCCGGCTCACCAAGTAGGCGGGGGCGCCGAGGGTCACGCTTCCGCGCGCGGTGGGGGCGCGGTCCCGCCCGGTGGAGCGGAGGCCGCCACGGAAGGGCGCGTGACCCGATCGCGCTCGATCTTGCCGTCGAGGAGGATCACCTCGCGGTGGGCGTGGGCCGCGATGTCGGCTTCGTGCGTGACGAGGATGATCGTGTTGCCGGCGCGCTGCAGCTGATCGAAGACACTCATGATCTCGGCGCTGGTCTTCGAATCGAGATTGCCGGTCGGCTCGTCGGCGAGGATGATCGACGGATCTGTCACGAGCGCGCGCGCGATCGCCACGCGCTGCCGCTGGCCGCCCGACAGCTCGTTGGGCTTGTGCGACGCCCGGTCCTCGAGATCTACCGCCCGGAGTGCGGCTCGCGCCCGCTCCAGCCGCTCCTCTGAGGAGGCGCCGCCGTAGACGAGCGGGAGCTCGACGTTGTGGAGCGCGGTGGCGCGGGGGAGCAGATTGAAGGTCTGAAACACGAACCCGATCTCCCGGTTGCGGACATGCGCCAGCTCGTCGTCGTCGAGCCGGCTCACCTGCCGGTCGTTGAGCCAGTAGTCGCCTGAGGTGGGCGAATCCAGGCACCCCAGCAGATTCATGAGCGTGGACTTCCCCGACCCCGAAGGGCCCATGATCGCCACGTACTCGCCGCGGGCGATGTCGAGATCGACGCCGTCCAGGGCGTGGATCTGCTCGGACCCCATGGTGTAGAGCTTCCTGAGTCCGCGGACCTGGATCAGCGGACGTCCGTTCGGTCCGTCGGCGCTCACGCTCCCCCGGGCGACGCCGGTGCTTCCTCGACCTTGACGGGCGCCCCGTCGATCAAGTCGCGAAGAGCCTCGTAGCTGCCGCTCACCACGCGATCGCCCGCTTCGAGCCCGCTCAGGACCTCGAAGTAGCGGTCGCCGCTGATCCCCACGCGCACGGGAACGAACACGGCTTTCCCTTCGCGCACGACGAAGACCCCTTCCTTCTCGAGCACGCCTCCGCCCGACGCGGAGTCGTCGGACACGCTGCGCACGACCAGCGACTGGATCGGGATCGTCAGCGCGTTCTCGCGGCGTGCGGTGGTGATCTCCGCCGAGGCGGAGAGGCCGGACCTGGCCGCGGGGAGCTGGCCGGAGAGCGTGATCTTCACCTCGTAGTCGGTCGCGCCGGGAGCGGGTCCGGCGGCCGTGGGGACGATGATCGGGCTCGTCGCCACCTCGGTCACTTCGCCCGTGAACGTCGTGTCGGGGAAGGCGTCGACCGTGACCTCGGCCTGCTGCCCCGTCTCGATGTTGACGACGTCGGTCTCGTCGACTTCGACCGTCGCCTCCATGATCCCGAGGTCCGAGATCACGACCAAGACGGTCCCGGGCTGGTTCATGGTCCCGATCATCGCCACCTCGCCCTCCTCGACGTTCACGCGCGTGACGACGCCGTCGATCGGGCTCGTGATCGTGATCCGGCCGAGCTCGTGCCGGGCGCTGCTGTACGAAGCCTGGAGCTGGTTGATCCGCGACCGCGCGGAGGCGACCCCCGCCTCGCGCGAGCGCAGCTCGGCGCGCGCCGCGTCCAGCTCCGCGCGCGGGACGAGCTCCGCCTCGGCGAGCTGCAACTGGCGCTCGTAGTTGTCGCGCGACAGGTCGAGCTGGGCCTCGGCCGCGCGCAGGTCGGCCCGCGCCGCCTCGACGGCGGCCGCCTGGCCGCGGGCGCCCGCTTCGGCGATCACCGGATCGAGCTGGAGCAGGAAGTCGCCTTTCCGCACCCTCTGACCCTCGACCACGCCGACCCGCACGACCTCGCCGGGAGTGGTGGCGCTCATCGACACCGACTGCTTCGCTTCCAGCGTCCCACTGGCGCTGACGACGGAGGTCAGGTCCCGGGCCTGGACCTCCTCGACCTCGACGACCGTTCCTCCCTCCCGGCTGCTCATCACGCTGAACCCGATGAGGAGCACGGCGAGCAAGACGCCGCCGATGATCATCCACTTCTTCCGCGGGCGCTTCATGGCCGGTTGACCTCGTCGGGAAGGAGGTTGAGGCCGGTCGCCAGCTCGAGCTGGACGAGGGCCAGGTAGAAATCGTACGTCGCGGTGATGAGATCGACGTCCGCCTGGGCGGAGCGCGCGCGCGCGTCGACCAGATCGACGAACGAGCCCGTGCCCGTCTGATAGCGGCCTTCACCGAGGCGGAGGTCCTCCGCCGCGAGCTCGACCGACTGGGCGGCCACCCTGTGGCTCGCATAGGCGGTCAGGAGCCGCGAGTGGGCGGCGCGGACGTCCTGCTCGATCTGGAGCGCCCGGTTCACCTCGTCGGCGCGCGCGGACTGGAGCGCGGCGTTGGCCTGGCTGGTCTGGTTGTGACGCTCGAACCCGGAGAACACCTGCCAGTTGAGGGCCAGCCCCACGAAGCTCTGCTCGGCGAAGTCCGACCACGCGAAATCGATCGTATCGGCGGCCGTGCGCTGCAGGCTGTATTGGAGCTGGAGGCTCGGCAGGTAAGCGGTGCGCGCGATCCACAGCTGGGCGGCGTCGGCCTCCTGCTGCGCGCGGGATTCGCGCAACGCGGGATGATCGCGGAGCGAGCGCGCAACCAGGTCCTCGACGTCGTACGCCGGCTGGAAGACCTGGAACGTCGTCGTCAGCTGGAGGACTCCCTCCGGCAGGGCGCCGCCGAGGAGCCGGCGCAGTCCCAGGCGTGCCTCCTCCATCTGCTGGGTCGCCTGAAGCACGGCCACTTCGGCGCGATTCAGCTCGATCTGCGCGAGCAGCACGTCGGACTTCGTGACGCTCCCGACGTTGTAACGCCCCTCGGCGAGCTCGAGCTGACGGCTGCGGCGCTCGACCTCGGTCCGCCCGCGCTCGACCAGCGCCTGCCGGCGCCGGGCCTCGAGGTACTGGGTCTCGATCTCGGTCGCCGTCGTCAGCGTCTGGAGATCGTATCCCGCGATCGCCTGGTCGACGTTCGCGCGCGCGTTCCTCAGCCGGAACAGGTCTCGTCCCGAGTCGAGCAGGGAGTGGGTGAGATCCCACGAGTACCCGGTGTTGTACGACTGGGGACTCTCGAACTCGCGGCCGAAGAGGACGAACGTGCCCTGTTCGACCCGCTGGAGCTGGCCGGACAGGGAGACCCGTGGGAGGAAGTTTCCGTAGGCGTCCCACAGTCCCGCGCCCGCGGCGCTGCGGGTATATCCGGCGGTCAGGACCTGTGGGTTTCGCTGGAGACCCATGTCGAGCGCCGCGCGCAGCGACAGGGGCAGGCTGTCGACCGCCGTCTCCTGCGCCGCCGTGCGCGAGGCGATCAGGAGGAGGCCGAGAGAGAGCGCGAGAGTGCCGAGCGTGCGACGCAGCATCGTTCTCTTGGGTGAGAGGGGGGATGTTTCGATGACCAACGAATGGACAGAATCTGAGGTTTCAGCGTTCAATGCGCGAGGTCTCCCGGATTTCGACCCGGTCGCCGCGCCGGACGAGCTCGAGGGTGCGGCCCCCCGCCTCGAGCTCGAAACGCCCTTCGGCGGTGGCGATCCTCGCCCGCCCAGGAGCGCGGTCCATCGCGCCCTGCGAATATGCGTCCGCGAAGCGCTCGGCGAGGGCCGGCGAGTCCCACACCGTGACCCACACATAGAGGACACGGCCTCCGGCGGTTTTCCAGAGCCCGTATCGGTCGCCGTCCCAACCGCCGGCGGCGACGGCCGGGAGTGCGGAGTCCGTGAGCGCGGCGGCGAGCGCGAGCCGGGTGCCGAACTCGCCCCAGCTGCCCTCGGCGAGGAGGGAGTCCGAGGCGGCGCCCGCGGGCAGCTCGACCGCGCGCGGCTCGTCCCGGTCCCCGAAGTAGCGCTCGGGGTGGAGGACCTGCTCGGTCGAGGCCGGAGGTTCGCGGTAGAGTCGATCGACCGCGGCCCAACCGCCGCTCTCGAGCGCGGCTCGCACGAAGTCCGAGCCCTCGACGTAGGGAAACAGGAGCAGCCGCTGGAGCGCGACGGGGGCCGCGTCGAAGGTCGGGTAGGCATCGGCGATCGTCGCTTGCTGACCGCCCACCAGGTTCGAGAGCGGCGGCAGGTCTTCGACCCGCGCTCCGAGAGGCTCGAGGAGGTACGCGATCATCGCCGCCATCGCGTCGCCTTCGGCGACCGCCGCCCGGGCCAGGGCCCCGTCCTCGGTGGGAGGCAGCGCCGAGAGCCAGCTCTCGAGGTCGAAATGCTGGTCCTGGAGGGCATGGGTGACCTCGTGAGCGACGACGCCCCGCTGTAGCAATTGCGGCAACCAATCGGCCAGATAGAACGTTTTCCGTGAAGGATCGTAGTAGCCGGCGATCTGCTCGGCGTAGAGGCGTACGACCAGGCCCTCGAGATCCGTCCCGCGGGGGATCATGCCCGTGTGGACGAGCAGGATGCGGAAGGCCTCCCACTGCTCCGGGGGCATCTGGGACTCGAGGGACGTCCGCGCGTAGGCCTGGATCGTGGCCTTGTCGCTGACCTGGAAGTCGATCGGCCGCAGGGCCGCGAGACCGCGGATCGCGGCGATCTCGCGCGCGATCCCGCGCGCTTCGGCGACGAGCTCGGCCGGAGCCGCCGTCTGGCCGACGGCGGGCGCGGAAAGCAGCAGCGCCGCAGGGAGTGCGAACGCGGAAAAAGGTGGAATCGTTCGCATGGCGGGCGTAAGATAGAGGGAGAACGGAGGAGCGAGTATGCGGATCTCGAAGGCGGGAACGGCGGCCGCGGCGCTCGCCGTCCTGAGCCTTGTCCTGTCTGTCGCGTCGACGACTGCCCAGGACGTGAGCCCGCTCGCGCCCATTCCCGGCAGGGACGAGACCGGCCTGGACCCCGGCGCCGAGCGGCCGTCCGACGGCGTCGTCATCCCGCTTCCGCAGGCGGCGAACCGCGTCGCCGCGGCGGATCGCGCGCGCGTTCACGTGACCGCGGCGCTTCCGGCGACCTGGACCGCGGTCGCCACGCGCTACCAGCCGTACTGGGCCGGCGTCCAGCCCGCGGGGGCGTTCGGGCTCGAGTCGTGGATGCCGTGGTTCGCGGCGGCCGGCTTCAGCCCGGTGCTCGCGCCGCACCCGTTCTTCTCTCCCTGGGGCCTCCTCAGCTACGACGGCTGGATGTACGACCGCTACCGCGCGCTCTGGGGCCCGGCAAGGCCTTCCGGCGACGAGCCGGACGCCGCGCTCTGGCTCCAGCGGGGTGATCGCGCCATGCTCGAAGACCGGCCGCGCGAGGCCGCCCAGGCCTACCGCCGCCTGACCCAGATCGCGTCCGACCTCCCGCACGGATACTTCGGTCTCGGAATCTCCCTGGCCGAGCTCGGCGACGACGAAGCCGCGGCGGCGTCCCTGCGGCAGGCGATCGACCGCTATCCCGGGTGGCTCGCGCCCTCCGTCGACTGGAACGCCCTGCTCGGCGACGGCCCCCGGCTCGACAGGCTCCTCGTGACGACCGCGGCGCGCGCGGAACGGGGGGCGCGGGCGAGTGTATTCGTGGCTGGAGTCATGAACCTCTACGGAGGGGATCCAGCCGTGGGTCGTGCCTATCTTTCCGCCATCCTTCCGGACGAGCACGCCCAGATCCTCCTGTCCAGATCCGAAAGCTCCGGCCGCTGAGCCGGTCCCGGGCCCCGTGGCGCCCGGAATCGGCGCTCCCCCGAAAGGGTCTTTCCTTGCCTCTGGTCGTACGCCCGGTTCCGTCTTCGCGGAGGATTGGTACAGCAATTGCGTAAGGACCCCGGCGAGATGATGGAGCTGCACGATCCGATGCTGTCCGAAGCCCCCGGCACGCAGTACTGGGAGGTGGGCGGACACCCGAACTTCCTGCTCAGCGTG
This sequence comes from Gemmatimonadota bacterium, assembly GCA_036556305.1. Taxonomy (GTDB): domain Bacteria; phylum Gemmatimonadota; class Gemmatimonadetes; order JACCXV01; family JAHWKZ01; genus JAICNR01. Next base: position 3,672 of record DATBJO010000048.1, on the reverse strand, counting down.
GACGAGCGCGTGATCGCCGCCCGCGAGCGTCTGAGCCAGGTGGCGGACACGTCTCTGACCGTGCTCCTCTGCGGTGAGCGGGGGGTGGGCAAGGAGATGGTGGCTCGCGGAGTCCACGAGCTCTCGGGGCGTCGCGAAAAACCGTTCGTGACCCTCAATTGCTATGCGATCCCGCGCGCGTCGATCGAGCGCGAGTTGTTCGAGAACGGGTTCGCCGGCAAGCTCGGCGCGTCCGAGGACGGCACTCTTTACGTCCACGGTGTCGAGCTCCTGTCCCGGGAGGTGCGGGACCGCCTCGTGAACTGGAAACGCGGCCGGGTCGAAGGCTCGGGGCCGGAGCCGCGCTTCATCCTGAGCATCGAACAGCCCTCGCTGGACAGCGATTCGCTGTCGGCGCTGGAGCGCTCGTGGTCGGGGGTTGGGGGCGTGGTCCGGATCGAGATTCCGCCGCTGCGCGACCGCCCCGAGGACGTGCCGCTCCTGGCGAACCACATCCTGCAGAAGTACGGACCGTTCTACGGATCCCGGATCCGCACCTTGCGGAGCGGCTTCCTGCGCTTCCTCCAGAGCTATCGCTGGCCGGGCAACGGCCGCGAGCTCGAGCGCGTGATCCGGCGCTTCCTGGTCGTCGAAGACGAAGAGGCGATCCGCGAAGAGCTGGGAAGCAAGCAGCCTTCGCAGGACGCGCCCATCGATCAGATGCTGGAATCGGGCGTCGAGTTGAGGGACATCGTGGCGCGCGAAGTCGCGAGGGTCGAAGGTCGCGCGATCTCGTACGCTCTGCGTCGCGCGCGCTGGAACAAGAAGCGCGCGGCCGCCGACCTCGGCGTCAGCTACAAGACCCTCCTGAACAAGATCAAGGACCTAGAGCTCGAAGTCTGACGTCTCGCGCGGATCCGCGAGCTAATTCCACTCCCTCAGTTTTTCGTGGGACCCTCCAGTAGATTGCAAGCCGGATCGCAGAATACCCCGCGCGGAGTCCATGCCCCTACCGTCGTTGGCGGGCGATCGACGTGGCCGCTTCCGCATGCGCGGAATCGGAGCGGGATCGGTTAACCGGCTCCCTGGTGCAGCGGCGGAAGGGCGCTTCCACGGTAGCGGAATCGACAGGCCCTCCTTCCCGTCTCTCTTCCGCGCTCGATTCGGGGTCCTTCCATCAAGCCGACTGATGTCCGGTTCGCGGCCGTCCGCGGGCGGAACCCGGTTACACACCCCATCGGAGCGCTGGTACGCGTACTGCCCGGGAACCAGCTGAACGGCGAGACCAACACGGACAACCCCGAAAGGGAGACCGCATGACCGCACGGACCTTGCTGCCCCCGAGACGCGACGAGGCTCAGAAGCCCGTCCCCGGCAGCGACAGGCTGAGGGCGGACGACGGACAGGATCTCGCGGAATACGCGATCCTCGTCGGTCTCATTGCGTTGGTCGTGGTTGGGGCAGTGACGCTGTTCGGCGGGCAGCTCGTGGCGGCGTACAACTCCATCGTTGCCACCCTGCCCTTCGGTTAGACCAAGAACCCGCAGCTGGCCGAAAGGCCGGGAGGAGCAATGCTGCTGAACCTTTGGAACGCCCTGTGGAGCGACGAGTCTGGTCAGGACCTGGCCGAGTACGCGCTGCTCATCGCGCTGATCGCCATCGTCGTGATCGCCGCGGTTACGCTGCTGGGCGGCAACATCAGCACGGTGTTCAACAACATCGCCGGCGCGTTGAACGTCGGAGGCTGAGAACCGCGCAGTCGCAAGCGCAAGTGCAGGTGCAAGTCAAGGCCGGGGTCCGATCGGGGGAGCGGGCCCCGGCCACCTAAATCGAAGTCAATCGGCAACCTCCCTCGAAAAAGACAGGCCGCATGAACCAGGTCGTGACCACCCTCGCGATTCTGACCCTCGTCGTCCTGGCGGGCGTCTCCGATATCCGTACACGCCGCATCCCGAACGCGCTGACCGTCACGGGTCTGGGCATCGCGCTCGCGCTGCGGGGAGCCGCCGGAGTCGAGCCGCTCGCGATGGGCCTTGTGGGGGCGCTCGTCGCCTTCGTCCCGGCCGTGCCGCTCGTCATTCTCGGCGGACTGGGCGGCGGCGACGCGAAGCTGCTGGCCGCCGTCGGCGCCTTCGTGGGCCCGGCCGGCCTGCCCACGACCTTTCTCGTGACTGCACTGATGGGGGGCGCGATGGGCGCGATCACCGTGGTCCGACGTGGGGCCTTCGGGCCCACGGTGACGCGCTGTCGCGCGATTCTCGCCAGGCCATTCGGAGTGTCCGACGCACCGCTCCCGCGGCTGGGTTCCCCGGGGGCGATCGCGATCCCGTATGGGGTGGCGATCGGCGTCGGGGCGGTGGCCGGGTGGTGGCTGCCGTGAAGCGCCGCGGCCTCCGCGCCGACGCCGGCCAGTCGCTGGCCGAGTTCGCGATCCTGCTGCCGATCCTCATGGGAGTGGTGATCGGGATCTTCGAGTTCGGCCGCGCCTGGAACCTCGACCAGGTGCTGACCAACGCGGGTCGCGAAGGCGCGCGGCTGGCCGTCATTCCGACCAGCTCGGAGGACGACGTGATCGAGGCCGTGGAGAACGCATTGAACGATGCCGCCCTCGACCCGACCCTGGCGAGTATCGAGATCGAAGGAATGGGCAACGGGTACGGCACTCCTACGAGTGTGCAGATCGCATACCCCTACGAGTTCACGTTTCTCGGACCCGTCATGGCGTTTTTCGGCGATGGGGAGGGAGATGCCCCGGGATCCATCACGTTGAACTCCCAGATCACGATGCGAAACGAGTAAGGGACGTCCGCAATGGACACTCGCACGGAGGAATGCGATGAGACGCAAGCGTAGGAAATGGATGGCGCTCGTGCTGGCGCTCGTGTCCGGCGGCGCCGCCGGCTACCTGGCTCTGGGGTACATGAACCGGCCGCTCTCGCCGCGCACAGCGTCGGCGAGCGCCACGACTCACATCGTCGTGGCCGCGCGCGACCTCGCGGTCGGGACCGTGCTCGCGCCGGGCGACGTCAAGAAGATCGAATGGCCAGCGCTCACGATTCCGCCCGGGTATGCCGCCAGCGAGGAACAGGTCATGGGCCGCGGCGTGATCACGCCCGTCAGCGCGAACGAGCCGTTGATGACCGCCAAGCTCGCGGACAAGGAAGCCGGCGGCGGCCTGCCGATCGTGATCCCCGAGGGCAAGCGCGCGGTCAGCGTCAAGGTCGACGAGGTGATCGGCGTCGCGGGCTTCGTCCTCCCGGGTACGCGCGTCGACGTGCTCGTGACGCTAACTCCGGGCGCGGACCGCGAGGAAGCGGCCACGCGGGTGATCCTGCAGAACGTCCAGACGCTCGCGTCGGGTCAGACGATCCAGAAGAACGCGAATGGCGAACCGCAGGCGGCCACCGTCATCACGTTGCTCGTGACTCCCGAGGAGGCGGAGAAGCTGACGCTCGCCGCCACCGAGGGTCAGATCCAGCTCGCGCTCCGCAACACGCTCGACATGGCCCAGGTCGAGACCGCCGGCATCAAGGCCGCCACGCTCGTGCAAACCGACTCGCCCCAGCCTGCCCGGTCCACGGGGCGCGCGCCGAGGCGGGCCACGGGTGGCGGTACTTCGGTCATTACCTACAACGGTGCCGAGCGCACCGTGACGACCTTCTAGCCGCGGAGGCCAGCATGTGCCACGCCAAA
>DATBJO010000047.1:0-4558 GCA_036556305.1 Gemmatimonadota bacterium | reverse complement strand
GGAAGCCGGGAGTACCCGAAGTCCGCGTCCCAACCCGCAAGGGAGGGATCGGCCGAAGGTAAGTCTGGTGACTGGGGCGAAGTCGTAACAAGGTAGCCGTAGGGGAACCTGCGGCTGGATCACCTCCTTTCTAAGGAGCTCGCACGCGACGTCGGCATGGTCCCTCGGGACCCGCTGCCCGCGCGACGAGCCTTAGGTTGAACCATCCAGTCGTTCAGGCGGCACGATTCGGTTAGATTCAGGGACAACAGGGTGCCCGTTCTCGAAAGCCCCCGGTCGCGAAAGCGGCCGGGGGCGTTTTCGTTGGCGGGACCTCGTTCGCGGCGGTAGACCGTCGAACGGTCGTTTTCGTTCCTTTCTCAAACTCTCAGGCTCGGACTCGCCGAAATGCGGATGGGAAAAAGTCGGGGTTCGTTGACCCCGGCGGTTTGGATCGGATATGACGTGACCATCGTCGGTGTCAGTACCCCCAACTCCGATCGGAGCCCGTCTTCGTGCTCGCAAACTTCTACGCCTTCCGAGGGTTCGGGGCTACGATCCGCATCCGCGCGCCGGAGTGGGTAACGCTCGACCGCCTCGTCCCCTATCTGGCTCGCGAGCTGACCGAAGCTCCGGTCGTGGAGGGGCCGGCCGAGGTCTCCCTGGTCCCGACGAGGCAGGGCTACCGGATCGAGATCGGCGAACGCTGGTTCGGGCCGTACCACGACGAGGACGGCGGGCTCCGCGGCATCGCGAGCGGCCTCCACTACATGCTCGCGCGCCAGTCGCCTATGACGTTCATCCACGCCGGTGCGGTGGAGATCGATGGCCGCGCGTTCGTCTTCCCCGGATCCAGCGGCTACGGGAAGAGCGTCCTCGTGACGCGGCTTGTCGAGGCGGGATGCGGCTACCTGTCGGACGAGTGGGCGGTCATCTCGCCCGAGGGAACCGTGTTCCCTCTGTCGAAGCCGATCCGCCTGCGGGTGCCGGGAGGCAACTCCTACGTGCGCCCCTCGGGCGTGAGCACCCCGGGTGGATTCCCCTGCGCCGCCTTCGTCTTCACCAAGTTCGTCCAGGACGCGCGTTGGGATCCCCGCCCCATCAGCCCGGGGCAGGCGGTTCTCCGATCGATCCCCGAGGTCGTGCGATGCTCCGACGCGTCGCAGCAGACCCTCGAGGCCTTGACGCGCGCGACTTCGGGAGCCGTCTGCATCCGCAGCCGGCGTGGAGAGGACGAGCCCACGCCCGCCACTCTGCGGGAGCTCGCCGGAACCCCGAATCGGTCGCGCGTTGAATGCTCGACACCGAGTTCGCTAACCCCCAACGTCCTCGACGGACGAGCGAAGGAGGCAGTACGATGATCGTGAGGGTTGAAATTGGCCGGTTCCTCACCGTCGTGAGCGATCCGGAGGAGCGGATCGTGTTCGACTCGGAACAGAAGAAGTACCACCTGCTGCGCGAGTCCGCCGCCCGGCTCTGGGACCAGGTCAGCAACGGCGGCGACTACGAGCTCGAGGCCGCGGACGAAGCGGGTCCCGGAGAGGACGCGATCGCGCTCCTGATCGAGGCGGGCCTGATTCGAGCCGTGGGAGAGGAGCCGGTGGTGGAATCCGCGCGTGTGTCCCGGCGCACGTGGATGCGAAAGACGGGGCAGGCAACAGCGGCTGCGCTCGTCCTCCCGCTGGTCGCGACGATCTCGACACCCGGCATGGTCCTGGGACAGCGGGTCCGCTCGACGCAATCCACGCTCATGAGTGGCGACAACTGGGACCCGAGCCCGAATGGCGGCGGCGGCAGCGGCGGCAGCGGCGGCAGCAAGGGCGGCGGCGGCAGCGGCGGCAGCAAGGGCGGTGGCGGCAGCGGCGGCAGCAAGGGCAGCGGCGGCGGCGGCTGGTAGGCCAGAATCGGGTCGGGCGCGTTCGACCCGCTTGAAGAGGGACCCTCCGGTCCACCGATCGGAGGGTCTCCTTCGTTTTTCGGACGCGGGCCCGAGATGCCCGCCTGAACGGTCCTCGCGGCTCACGACGGGAGATGCATCTGAACGACGGTCGCTTACAGATTCAGGGGTTCGGAGCCACGGTGCAGGTGCGCGCGCCGGCGTGGGTCGAGTCCGCCTCTCTGAGCGGGTGGGTGGCTCCCGAGGTCGACACCGTCGCTGGCGGCCGGGCGCCCGTCGACATCGAGCTCTCCGAGAGCGGCGGGTCCATCCTCCTGCGCGTGGGACGGCGCCGTTTCGGGCCCTACACGAAGCGGGAGTCGGCGCTTCGGGGTCTGGCGAGCGGCATCCACTTCGTCCTCGGGATGCGCTCGCCGATGACGTTCATCCACGCGGCCGCAGTCGAAATCGACGGCGCCGCGTTCGTCTTCCCGGGGGACAGCGGTTGGGGGAAGAGCACGCTGGCGCGCCGGCTGGTCGAGGACGGGTGCGGATACCTGTCCGACGAGTATGCCGTGCTCTCGCCGGATGGGGCGGTCCTTCCGCTCTCGAAGCCGATCCGGATCCGCGGGGAGGAGTCGCCCACGTATCTGCGCCCGGGTGGAGTGAGCGCGCCGGACGGGATCCCCTGCGGCGCCTTCGTCCTGACCCGGTTCGTCCCCGGTGCGCGATGGAACCCCGAGCCCGTGACGCCGGGTGTCGCGATCCTCGAGTGCCTCCGCTCGACTCTGAGATCCCGGCGGGACCCGCAGGGGTCGCTCCAGGCGCTGCTCCTTGCAGCGGGGGGAGCCCTCTGCATCCGGTCCGACCGGGGAGAGGACCCCGAGCCGGTGGCCGACACGCTGCGGGCGCTCGCGAGAGGCGTTCCTTCGCGCGGCAGGCCCTCGCCGAATGCTGGACTGCACATTGCCCGCGACCCGCGCGAATCCGGTACGAGAGAGCGGTCGGGAGGACCTCCGTCGACCGCGTTCGTCCCGCCCCTGCGCGTGGTCGTGTCCTGAATTCAGGCGGCTGCGCCTTCGGACGTCCCGACCCGCCGTCCGGCATGAAAACTGCCTGACTCGGCCTCCACCCGGAGACCGCGAGCCAGGGGGCCATGCCGAAGGAGCTGGACTCTCTCGATGGGCGACGAGACGCGAACACCGGAAGCGAGCCCGTGGGACCGCTTCCTCCAGACCGAACGGCCCGACATCGGCTACAAGCAGACGGCCTGGTGGGCCGATATCCTCTCGACGTACGGGTGCCGCACCTTCGAGGTCGTCGTGGGCAAGAGCGAGGACTCGATCCTCGGCGGCGCCCGGGTCCTCGCCGAGTCCTTCGCCCACGGGAAGTGCTACTACTACGTCCCCGACGGTCCCGTGCTCCCCGCCGACCCGGCGGAGGCCAAGTACGTCTTCGCCGCGACGATGATCTCCATCGACATGCAGCGCAGGTCCGAGCGGAGGGTCGTGAGCCACGTGCGACTCGAGCCTCGCTGGCAGGTCACGCCGGAGTTCGTCCGCGGGTTTCGCGAGACGCGCAGCTGGAAGGAGCCGCGCCAGACCCTGTGCATGGACCTGACGCAGTCCGGCGACGCGATCCTCGAGCAGATGAAGCCCAAGGGCAGATACAACGTGCGCCTGGCCGCCAGGAAGGGCGTCTCGGTGGTCGAGGACCGCTCGGAGCGCGGCTTTTCGGACTTCCTCGCGCTCTATCGCGAGACGTTCGACCGGCATGGGCTGCGGGGCCACTCGGACAGGTATCTGAAGAAGCTCCGCGACCTCGTTTTCCCCTTCGACCGCGGGACGATCTTCTTCGCGGAGTACGAGGGGCAGCGCCTCGCCACGGCGCTCGTGCTCTATCAAGGCAACACGGCCACGTACAAGTACGGCGGATCGTCGGTGAACCACCGGAACGTCATGGCGCCCTACCTCCTCCACTATGAAGTTATGCTGAAGGCGAAGGCGAGGGGGCACTCGTGGTATGACTTCTACGGCATGGCCCCGACGGACGCTCCGGACCACCGCTTCGCGGGCTTCACCGCGTTCAAGAACAAGTTCGGAGGAATCCGGTTCAGCTGGGTCCCGACTCTCGAGTACGTCTACGACGAGGACGCCTTCCGCGAGTGGCGCGCGAGGCGGTAGGAGCCGGTCCCCGGGACGGACCTCGCGTTCCGGCGTTGCTCCCCCGATGGCGCGTTCCTATCCTCCCGCGATGCCATCCACCGCCACCGCGCAACGCGCGGCGCTGGTCGCGATCCTGCTGATCGGCGCGCTGTTGCGGACCGTCCAGTACGGAGCCATGACCTCGCTGTCGTCGGACGAGGCCGCGCTGGCCCTGAACGTCAAGGATCGCGGCTGGACCGAGCTCGTGTCGTCGCCTCTGATGCACAATCAGGTGGCGCCGCCCGGATTCCTGCTGGCCGAGAAGCTGGATGTGGCGGCTCTGGGGGATACCGAGGCCGCCTACAGGTTCCTTCCTTTCGTGCTGTCCCTCGCTTCGCTCGTCCTCTTCTGGCGTGTGGCCGCGCGCTCCCTCCGGCCTTCCACCATGCTCGCGGCCATGGTCGCGTTCGCGTTGAGTCCCGCTCTCATCCTCTACGCGGGCGTCGCGAAGCAGTACGCGGGGGACATCGCGGTGACTCTGTTCCTCCTGTGGACGGCG
>DATBJO010000046.1:0-4378 GCA_036556305.1 Gemmatimonadota bacterium | reverse complement strand
GTGGGCGCTCCTGCGCGAGGACTGGCGGCCCCGTCGCGCTGCGCGCGGTCGGCGCTGAGGAGCCGCCGTGCCCGAGCTTCCCGAGGTCGAGACGATCGTCCGCCGGCTCGCGCGCCGGCTGCCGGGGCGGAGGGTCGTCCGCGCGGACGTCCGCCGCGCGAACGTCGTGCGCGGGTCGCCGCGTCGCTTCGAGCGCGCGGTCACGGGCGCGACGATCGAAGCCGTCGGGCGGCGCGCGAAGTTCCTCGTCTTCCGGCTCGCCGACGGGCGCGTGTGGTGGAGTCACCTTCGGATGAGCGGACAGTGGCGCGTGGAGCGGCCGCGGCGATCGCGCGGCGGGCGCGTGGGGGAAACGGCCCGCTCTCCGGGTGATACCTCAGGCGACGACCGCTACGTGCGCGCGGTCTTCGACCTCGACGACGGATCACGTCTCGCGTTCGTCGACGTCCGGACGCTCGGGGAGATGGAGATCGTCTCCGCGCGCGAGTGGAGACGTCGCGAGGCGGACATGGGTCCCGAGCCGCTGGAGCCGTCGTTCACGCCGGAGGTCCTCGCCGCGCGGCTCGCGGATAGCCGGAGGGCCGTCAAGGAATTCCTGCTCGACCAGTCGAAGGTCGCCGGCATCGGGAACATCTACGCGGTCGAGGCGCTCTGGCGCGCGCGGGTGAGCCCGCGGCGCCGCGCGCGCAACCTGGGACCCGTCCGCGCGCGGCGGCTCCACCGCGCGATCATCGAGGTTCTAACCGAAGCCGTGGGGAAGGCGGGGACGACGCTCGGCGAGACCGCGCTCGACTACGTGGACAGCGAAGGCGTGCCGGGAGAGTTCGCGAGCTTTCTCGCCGTGTACGACCGCGAGGACGAGCCGTGCCTCCGCTGCGGAACGCCGATCCGCCGCATCGTCCAGGGCCAGCGGTCGACGTACTACTGCCCGGGCTGCCAGCGGTGAAGCTAGCCGGTCGGGTCCGCGCCGCCTGGCGCTAGACGCACGCGAATTCCATCGATGATCTGCCGTTCCAGGAGGCCGGAGGAGGCATGCCTTTCGGGCACGCAGCTGACGTTCGGCTCGCACGATTGGGGCAAGCGACAACCTCAGTGTCCGTCCTCTTCGAGATCGACGAGCTTGACCGTGAACCGGTCTCCCCCGGTCGCCAGGAGCCCGCAGGTCGCACGCGCACCCATTCCCCCCGCCGTGCCGGGATTGAAGTAACGGACGCCGTTCTCGGTCTGTGAGACCGGCTCGTGAATGTGACCCCAGATGACCAGGTCGGGATGGAGCTCGTCGAATCGCGCGACGAGGTCGTCGACCGACGCGTGTCCGATCCGGTGACCGTGGACGAGTGCGATCCGGACTCCGTCCCGCACGAGGAGAGTCTCCTCGGGCAGCCGGTCCGCCAGCGCGCGCTCGTCCATGTTGCCGCGGACGGCCGTGACCGGCGCGATCGTCTCGATCTCGGCGAGCGCCTCGACGCTCACGATGTCGCCCGCGTGGAGGATCTCGTCGACGCCCGCCAGCGCGTCATGGAGCGAAGCCAGGACCTTGTCGTGCGTGTCGCTGACGATCCCGATTTTCACCGCTTCGCGTAACGCTCGGCGCCGAGGAAGTGGAGCGAGACGTACGGCTCGTCCCCGACGACCCAGCTGTCGTGCGGGATGGGCGGGATGTGGAACACGTCACCCGCGCGCAACTCGACCACGCTCCCGTCCTCGAAAGCGGCCGTCGCGGTGCCGGCCAGGACGAGGCCCACGTGCTCGACCTCGCAGCGCTCCGCCCCGACCGCCCGTCCGACGTCGACCGACCATTTCCAGCCCGGCTGGTAGGTCGCCCTTCCGATCGCCAGCCCGCCGATGCGGACGATCTCGAAGCGCCCCTTCGACATCTCGCGCACCTCGTCCGGACTATCGAATCGCTTGAGGATCACGGGATCGATCATGGAGGGGTAGGCTTGGCGAGAGGGGGAGTCATAGATCGTCCAAAATGGCTGAGATGCGAGGCGCGCGACGAGAGGATTCCGAGGCGTAGTGGAACCTACGCCGCAGGAAGAATCGAGAAGCGCAACGAAGCAGGTCGGCCATTTTCAGCGATCTAAAGGATCGTCTTGCCGAAGGCGGAGAGAATGAGCTCCATCCCGAGCCGCCCCGTGCGGTTGCGCTCGTCGAGGATCGGATTCGTCTCGACGAGGTCCATGCCGATCATGCCGTCCGTGTCGCTGACGATCTCGAGCGCGAGGTGCCCCTCGCGATAGTCGACGCCACCTTTGACCGGAGTGCCGACGCCGGGCGCGAAGTTGGGGTCGACGAAATCCATGTCCCACGAGACCAGAAACCCCGCCGTGCCTTCGCTCACGATCGCGAGCGCCTCCTCGAGCACGGGGACGATCCCGTCCTCGTCGATCTCGCGCATGGTGAAGACGCGGATCCCGGCTTCGCGCAGGAGCGGACGCTCGCCGCGGTCCACCTCGCGGGCGCCGATCAGGACGGTCTTGTCCCAGCGCACCTTGGGCGAAAAGCCGCCGATCCCGGTGAGCGCCGGATGGCCGTACCCGAGCGACACGGCGAGCGGCATGCCGTGGATGTTGCCGCTGGGCGTCGTCTCGGGGGTGTTCATGTCCGCGTGGGCGTCGAACCACAGAAGTCCAAGGTCTACGTCGTTGTCGCGCGCCCAGCGAGCGGCTCCGGCGATCGTCCCGATCGAAAGCGAGTGGTCGCCGCCCAGGACCAGCGGCAGGGCGCCGTCGCGCATCGCCTCCGCCACGCGCCCGGCGAGGTCCTCGGCGACCGCAGCGATCTCGCGCAGGTAGTGCGCGCGCGGATCCCCGGGGTCCGCGGTCTCGGGGGTCGCGACCGCCACGTCGCCGGTGTCGGTGACGCGGTACCCGAGCCGCTCGAGCCGCTCGCCCAGGCCCGCGATCCGTAGCGCGGAAGGCCCCATGTCCACGCCGCGACGGCCGGCGCCGAGGTCCAGCGGAACGCCGATCAGGCGGATGTCTTCGGGATACGGCCGCGGCATCGGAAACCGGCGGGGCTACTCCTTGAGACCGAAGTGGAGCGCGGCGATCCCGCGCGTGAGATAACGAAAACGAACGCGCCCGAAGCCTGATTCGGCGATCATCTCCGCGAACTCGCCGGCGCGCGGGAAGCGGGTCACCGAGTCGGGAAGGTAGCGGGCGGCCGCGGGCTGCCCGGAGATCAGGCTCCCCAGGCGCGGCAGCGCATGATGAAAGTACGCGTGGTAGAGGGCGCGGAACACCCGACCCGGAGGGGTCGTGAACTCGAGCACGACGAGTCGGCCGCCGGGCTCGAGGACGCGCGCCATCTCGGCGAGCCCGGCGCCGATGTCGGCCAGGTTACGGAGCCCGAAGCCGATCACGAGACCGCGGAACGCGCCGTCGGCGAACGGCAGCCGGAGGGCGTCGGCCGCCACGGGCTGGATTCCCGCGCCGTCCGGGCCCAGCTTGGACGGGCCCAGCTTGGCGCGGCCTCGGGCCAGCATCGGCAGCGAGAAGTCCGCGCCCACGACTCGCGCGCGCGGAGCTCGGTGTTTCACGCCACGGGCCAGATCGAGGGTGCCGGCGCAGAGGTCGAGGTAGCGCGCGCCCGGTCGAGGGTCGAGCAGGTCGATCGCGTCTTCGCGCCAGCGACGGTGGATGCCGGCCGAGAGCACGTCGTTGAACAGGTCGTAGCGCGGCGCCAGCGCATCGAACATCTCGCGCACGCGCGCGGCCTTCTCGGCCTGGCCGATCGTCCTGTCGTGAAACCCGTCGGATGTCATCGTCGTTGGGGGGTGCAGGTCGTCGGGATGCTATCCAAGAGTCGCGCGCATGGGTCTTGCCGGGTAGATACAAGGATCGAGGAGGCAGGCGATGCAGCGCATCTCCAACGACGAGAGACGCCGTAGATGCCCGGCAACACCCCTGCGCCCGAAGGGTTGCGTTTCCGCGGGGCATTTGCAGCGTTGGTCCTCCTCGACGATGCCCGGCATCGCCGTCGTCGGACCGCCTTGCCTCTGCCGCCGCGGAGACGCAACGCGACCCTTGGATAGCATCCCGACGACCTGTCTGTGAGTGCGGCCGACGAACAACTCGCTGAGGAGGCGCTGGCGGGTTCCCAGCGCGCCTATCGGGAGCTCGTCCGCCGCTTCGAGCGTCCGGTGTTCAACCTCGTCGCCCGCATGGTGCACGACCGGACGCTGGCCGAGGACCTGACCCAGGACGCGTTCGTCAAGGCCTTCAGCCGCCTCGACACCTACCAGTCGGGTCAGGGCAAGTTCTCGAACTGGCTCTTCAAGATCGCCCACAACACCGCGATCGACCACTTGCGACGGGCCCGCGTCGATACCGTTCCGCTCGACGCGAACGAGAGCGATGCGGCCGATTTCCAC
>DATBJO010000045.1:0-25659 GCA_036556305.1 Gemmatimonadota bacterium | reverse complement strand
ACGCCCGAGAGGGTTCCGGGTTCCGCGCCGGGGAGGAGGTCAGGCGGTCGCGGCGGCCGGCTGGCAGTCGGCGCACAGGCCGGTGAACTGGACGGTCCAGTTCTCGACCTGGAAGCCGCTCCCGGCCTCCTCGGGGGCGGGTAGGGCGTCGAGGAGCTTGTCGTGGACGTCGACGATCGTCTTGCACTGGCGGCAGATCAGGTGGTGGTGGGGCTTCACGTCGACGTCGTAGCGGGCCTCGTTGTAGAGCGGGTTGACCTTCACGACGATTCCCATCTGCTCGAAGGTCTCGAGATTCTTGTAGATCGTGTTGAACGAGATCGTGGGGTACCGCTCGCGGACGGACTGGTAGATGACCTCGGCCGACGGGTGGAGCTCTCCGGTGGCCATCACGGCCTCGTAGATCGCCAGCCTCTGATGCGTGACCGAAAGGCCCGCGGCCCGGCAGCGGGCGATGAAGCTCTCCTGCTGTTTCTGGGTCATCCGCATATCCAGAAAGAGTATACGGGCTCCTTCGGAAGCGAGCAAGGCGGCCGGGACGCTCAGAAGCGGCGCGTCACCGCGAACGAGAGATCGTGCTCGGTGGACTCGTAGACTCCGTCCGGACCGGCCGCTTCGTCGGGCAGCGCGACCCCTTCGCGGTCGTCGAGGACGGTCAGCCGGTAGGCGATCTCGAGGCCGACGCCGCGCCATTCGAGGCCGGCGCCGGCGGAGAGGCTCTCGCGCTCGGCGTCCGGGAACATCGGCGTGACCCCGGCCCGCGGGGCCGGGCTTTCCTCGCGCGCGTATCCGAGGCGCAGGGCGAGCCCCCCGGGCCGCCTGGCTTCGGCGCCGATCCGCCACGCCCACACGTCCTCCCAGTCGAGCGGGACGGGGTCTTCGGGCGCGGGCCCGAGCGGGGTGAAGAGGAGCTCGTCGAGCTCGCTCCAGCCGACCCTCTGGGCGTCGAGCGTGAGCGTGACGGAGGGAACGGGATCCCACGCCACCCCGAGCGAGAGCACGGAGGGAAGCGGCATCTCGAGATGAGCGCTCTGGTCGACGTAGGTGTCTTCGAGGATCTCGCCGACCGTGCGGTCGCCGCGGACCAGAGCCTTCAGCGCTTCCGGCGCGACGATCGTGTAGGCGACCAGACCCTCGAGCGGGACGTCGACGGCGCTGCGGAAGTGGGCGCCGAGCGAGACCCCGGGCCGCGGGCGGCCGAACACGGCGGCGCTCCAGCCGATCGCGCTCCCGTCGAGGTCGTAGCCCGAGCGGGCGAGGGGGATCGGCCCGCCGCCTCCGAGGGCGCTGAGCTCGGGATCGTGCACGAGCCGGTCGCGGTCGAGCCTCAGGTAGACGACCTGGGGCCCGATCGAGACGCTCCACCGCTCGCCCGCGCGCCAGGCGAGCGTCACGCCGGCGTCGAGCGAGGCGAGCCGGCTGCCGCTGGTCAGGAATCGGCCCGTGAAGGAGTCGGGCCGCTGCCATTCCACGTCCGAGCCCCAGGGGGACGTGATCGAGATCCCCCCGGCCAGGTCCTTCGCGAGCGCGTGGGTGACGAACAGGGCGGGCACCAGCGACGGATCCGCCTCGCGATCGAAGTCGTCGTCGCCGAACGCGTGGAACGAACCGCGTCGCGCCGAGAGCCGGCCGCCGACTTCGAACCGGGTTCCCTCCAGCCATGCGATTCCGGCCGGGGAGTGGAACGCCGCCTCGGGACCGGCGGCGAGACCCACTCCGGCGCCGCCCATCGCGGAGGCCCGCGCGCCCTGGGGCCAGCGCAGGAAGCCCTGCCCCGAGGCCGTGGACGGGCGCAGGACGCAGGCCGTCAGGCCGCCCGCGACGAGCGCCCCGACGACGCGCGCGCGCATGCGGGAACGACCGCGAGCCCCGCGGCTCATCGCGAGCGCGCCGCCGCCGGCCACGACGACTCGACGAGCGACACGACGCGTTCGATCTCGGCGGGCGTGTTGTAGAAGTGGGGCGAGAGCCGGATCGAGCCTTCGCGGAGGGCGCAGGTCACGCCGGACGCGACGAGCGCGTCGAAGATCGTCCGGGTGGCACCGGGATCGTCGGCGCGGAAGCAGAGGATCGAAGACCGGCAGGCGGGCTCGCGGCAGGAGACGATCGTCGCGCCGAGCGCGGCGAGCCCCTCCTCGAGCCGCCCGAGGAGCGCGCGTGAGTGGGCCGCGATCCGATCGACGCCGAGCGTCCGGATCAGGTCCAGGCTCTCCGACAGCCCGAGGAGCGCGGTGTACGGATACGTGCCGACCTCGAAGCGTCGCGCATCGCGCTCGAAGTGCAGGTCGTAGTCACAAAGAGATTGGTAGTTGCGGGCGCCCGCGACCTGGAGCCATCCGATCCGCACCGGCTCGACGTCCGCGCACATCCATTCCGCGGCGACGAAGAACCCGCTCCCCCACGGCGCGCAGAGCCACTTCTGGCCGCCGCACGCGAGGACGTCGGCCGAAAGCGCCGACCAGTCGAGCTCGACGGCGCCGAGGCCCTGCATCGCGTCGACGACGAAGTAGACGCCCCGCTCGCGGCACGCGCGTCCGACCGCCTCGACCGGATTCCGGTGGCCGTTCGAGAACTGGACGAGAGACATCGAGACGGCGTGGATCGCCGGGTCCGCGTCGAGCGCGGCGACCACGCGATCGGCGTCGAGGTGCGGGCCTTCCTTCTCGAGGAACGCGGTCTCCACACCGCGGCGGCGGAGCCCGAGCCACGGGTACACGTTGGCCGGGAACTCGCCCTGCGGGACGAGGACGCGGTCGCCGGCCTCGAGGGGCAGATGGAGGGCCGCGACGTTGATCCCCTCCGACGTGTTGACCGCGAGGCCGACGAGTTCGGGCGCGGTCCCGAGCAGCCCCGCGATCCGCTCGCGGCAGGTCGTCTCGACATCGAGCAGGATCGCGTCGTCGATCCGGTTGGGATACGCGCGCCCCGCCTCGAAGCGCGCCATCGCGTCGAGAGTGCGGCGCGCGAGGATCCCCTGAGCGGCGGAGTTGAGGAAGATCCGGTCTCCGGCCCGCGGATACTCCGCCGCGAGGAGATCGGCGAAGGGGGCGAGGGGCGAGGCGTCGGACACGGGTCGGGAACGTAGGCCGCGCGAGACGGGGGGGCAACGCGCGCGATCCGTGGCGAGCCCGGGGCGGGCCGCGCTAGCTTCGCGGCCCCATGAGCAAGCACCCGACGACGCGCCGCTTCCATGTCAAGATCCCGGTCCGCTTCCGCGACCTCGACCCCATGGGCCACGTCAACAACTCGGTTTATTTCACGTACTTCGAGGTCGCCCGTACCGCGTACTGGCAGGAGCTCCATCACGACTACTCCTACGACGTGCTCGACTTCGTCGTGGCGCGGGCGGAGTGCGACTACGTGTCGCCGGCGATGCTGCGCGAGACCGTGCGGGTCGAGGTCTGGCTCTCGAAGATCGGCACGACCTCCTTCGTCCTCGACTACGAGATGTTCGACGAGCAGAGCGACCGGCTGATCGCGCGCGGCAAGACCGTGCAGGTCATGCTCGACCCGAAGTCCGGCCGGCCGCGCCCGATCACGCCGGAGCTGCGCGAGCGGCTCCGGTCGTTCGCCGAGCACTGGGGTGACCCGGTGCCGGACTGACTCGAGGCGTGCCGGGGCCGCGGACCCCGGATCAGTCGTCCGCGCCCGACTTCAGCTCCTCGAGCTCTTCCTGCAGCTCCCCGATCCGCTTCTCGAGGGCCTCGATCCGCGCCTCGCGCGACGGTGCGGGCCTCTCCGCTCCGTGCCCGCCGTCCTCCTCCCCGTGCCCCCTTCCGCGGTGCTTCTCGACCAGCTCGCGCAATCTGACCTCGAACTGGCGGTTGAAGACCAGGAACTTGGCGCGCTGCTCCGGGGTGAGCGTTCGACCGAGCTCGGCCATGTGCCGTTCGCGTTCGCGTTCCATCTCCTCGCGCGCGGCCTCGACGTCGGCGAGCGCCCGGCGCAGCGCCTCCTGGTCGACCGGATTCGCCGCCAGGCTCTTCTCGACCGCCTCCATCGCTTCCGTCTGACGCCGGAACGACTCGCGCATCGCCGTGTGGCTCCGCTCCATCTGCGCGGTGAGCGTGGCGGCCTGCTCCTCCGTGAGATCGAGAGCGTCGTGCAGGCGCTCGAGACGCAGGCGCTCGAGACGCTCGATGCCCGGCCGATCGTGAGGCGGGGGCGGCTCCTGGGCGCCGAGCGGGACGGCCGCGAGCAGCAGGACGCCGGCCACGATCCCGCCTCTCGTGCGCGCGCGGCCTCTTGTCGTCACGATCGGTCCGCTCTCCATCGTCAGAATCCGAGATCGGCTGCCGCGAGCTCGAGGAGGACCGCATCCTGGTCTTCCTCCGCGAGATCCGCGAAGCGGGACTCGATCGTCATCGAGAGCTCGAGCGAGGCCGGAGGCGCGAGGGGCTCGGCGGCGGCGAGCGCCGCGTCGAGAACGTCGTCCTCGATCGGCTCGCTGGGGAGGAGAGCCGTCTCCAGGATCGAGATGTCGGCGGTCGCCGCCGGGACGAGCGCGGCGGCGGCCTCCTCGGCCGCTTCGCGCGCGTCGACGAGGATCGGCAGCCCGGGGGACTCGGCCACGCCCGCCGTCCGCGAATCGGGCGCGGGCGTCCGCGGCCCCTCGTCGCGGGCGAGGACGAGGAACGTGGCGATCGCCGCCGCCGCCGCGAGGGGGGCGAGCCAGCCGATCCGGCGGACGATCCGGACCCCGCCCTCAGGGCTCCGCGCCGAACCGATCGCCGCGAGGATCCGCTCGCGCTGGGCCACGAATGCGTCGTCGGACGGCAACGGAGGATCGAAGGCGATCAGAACGCGCGCGGCGACCAGCTCGTCGACACGCGCGCGGCACGCCCCGCAGCCCCCGATGTGCGTCGAGGCCCCCGGTGAGCGCGTCTCCGGCTCGTCGACCCACTCCGCCAGCTCGATGTCGGTCGG
This sequence comes from Gemmatimonadota bacterium, assembly GCA_036556305.1. Taxonomy (GTDB): domain Bacteria; phylum Gemmatimonadota; class Gemmatimonadetes; order JACCXV01; family JAHWKZ01; genus JAICNR01. The sequence goes on along the minus strand of DATBJO010000045.1, from coordinate 20,733 downwards.
GTGCGTCCGTTCGATCGTCATTCGGTCTTCGCCTCCTCCAGGTAGCGGTCGCGGAGCTTCGCGAGCGCATAGTGGTACGAGACCCGCGCGCTGGTCTCGGTCGTGCCCAGGATCTCGGCGATCACGCGGTACGGCAGCTCGTCGTACGTCCTGAGGACGACGACCGCCCGCTGCATTTCCGGGAGCTCGGCGATCCGCCGCTGGAGCACCTCGGCGTCCGACCGCCGCTCGACTCCCTGATCGGGACGGGGGGCGGCGTCCGCGACCTCCCGCTCCAATCCTGCGCGCGGCATCCGCCGCTCGCGCTCCATGGAGTCGTAGGAGAGCCGCACGGCGATCCGATAGAGCCAGGTCGAGAACGCCGAGCGACCCTGGAACTCGCCGAGACGCTCCCAGGCGCGGATGAACGCGTCCTGCGTCAGGTCCATCGCCAGGTCCGTGTCGCCGGTCATCTTGCGGAGGGTGGCGTACACGCGGGCCTGATGGCGCTCGACCAGCGTTCCGTACGCCCGGGTGTCGCCGCCCCGCGCCCGCTCGACGAGCTCGGTGTCTTCCAAACCCGCTCCATGGCTCGGGTCTTCCCCTCCGCCGGATTGGACGGCGGAGAGGAGCGATCGTTAAGCCGGCGGAGGCCGGCTACCGGGAATTCTAGGAGCGGCGGGACCGGGGGAGCCCGTATCGCCGATCCGCGGGATCTCCGTTACCGTTCCCGTCAGGACCGGAAGACCTCACAACCAAGCCGGATCATGGCCCAGACGCCGCTTCCCACAGGCACCGTAACCTTTCTCTTCACCGACATCGAGGGGAGTACGCGGGCGTGGGAGCGCGACGCGGCAGCGATGCGGACGTCTCTCCTCCACCACGATGCGATCCTACGTCGATCGGTCGAGGTGCTGGGAGGGCGCGTGTTCAAGACGGTGGGCGACGCCTTCTGCGCCGTGTTCTCGAGCGCTCCTGCGGCCCTCGGCGCGGCAATCGCTGCCCAGGGAGAGCTGCGAACGGCGTTCCCAGAGGAGGCCGGGCCCGGGCGCGTGCGCATGGCGATCCACTCGGGGCAGGCGGATCTGCGCGACGACGACTACTTCGGCCGCACGGTGAATCGGGTAGCCCGGCTCCTCGCGATCGGGCACGGGCGCCAGGTGCTGTTGTCCGGATCGACCCGCGAACTCGTCTACGACGCCCTGCCGGCCGGCGCAACGCTCCGTGACCTGGGGAAGCATCGTCTGAAGGACCTGGAGCGGCCCGAACATGTGTTCCAGCTCCAGCATCCGGATCTGCCGGGCTCGTTCCCGCCGCTCCGGTCCCTCGACGCACGCCCGAACAACCTGCCGATCCGGTTGACGAGCTTCATCGGGCGGAGGTCGGAGATCACCCGCGTCGAGGCACTGCTGGCGACCCACCGGCTGGTGACGCTGACGGGGGCGGCCGGAAGCGGCAAGACGCGGCTCGCTCTCCAGGTGGGGGCCGAGTCCTTGGAAGACTTCGTGGACGGGGTCTGGTTCGTCGATCTGTCCTCGTCGGCGGATCCCGCGCTCGTTCCCCGGACGGCGGCGCTCGCCCTGGGCGTTCGCGAGATTCCCGGCAGGGAGATAGAGGAGGTGTTGGCGGACCATCTGATCGAGAAGAAGCTCCTAGTCATCCTGGACAACTGCGAGCACCTGATCGAAGCGAGCGCGGAGTGGGTGGAATCGACGCTGCAGGGAACTCTCGGTGTCAACGTCCTCGCCACAAGTCGCGAAGCGCTCGGGTGCGCGGGCGAGGTCGTTTGGGCGGTCCCCTCCCTGGCGGTGCCTGCGGAGTCCGATCTCGCCGGATCGGAGCGTCTGGAGATCGAACGCTACGAGTCGATGGAGCTCTTCCGCGAGCGCGCCCGACTGGTCGAACCCGGCTTCGAGGTGACGGCCGACGATGCCCGCGCGGTGGCCAGGATCTGCCGGCGGCTGGACGGTATCCCGCTTGCGATCGAGCTGGCGGCCGCGCGCGTGCGCGTCCTTGCACCCGAGCAGATCGCCGCGCGGCTGGACGACCGGTTCCGGCTGCTAGCGGGCGGACGCCGAGCTCTGGCCCGTCATCAGACCCTGCAGGCGGCGATCGACTGGAGCCACGACCTCCTGGAGGAGCGCGAGCGCATCCTTCTGCGGCGGGCGTCCGTCTTCTCCGGGGGCTGGTCGCTGGAAGCGGCGGAGTCAGTGTGCGCGGACGCCGCCGGAAGTGCTCGGTCGGAGGTGGGGCTCGATCCCGAGGAGATCCTGAATCTCCTCTCGCGGCTCGTCGAGAAGTCTCTGGTGAACGCGGATCGCACCCGACGGGAGGGCGTCCGGTATCGCATGCTGGAGTCGACTCGTCAGTATGCCTTGGACCGGCTCCTCGAGGCGGGGGAGAGCGAAACGATTCGGGGCCGTCACGCCGCGTGGTGCCTGGAGATCGTGGAGCGTGTCCGGAAGGAGAGGGCGAGGGGCGATCCGCCGGATTTCGGCTTGATCGACCTGGAGTACGACAACATGCGAGCGGCCCTGGACTGGTCGCTCGCGACGCCGGGGGAAGCGCGGATCGGCTATCGGATTGCGGCGGGCCTGACGTCACACTGGCGTCGGAGCAGTCTCCTCCGGGAGGGGATCGATTGGCTCGAGCGGGCCCTCGCGGCGATCGCGGATCGGGACGATTCGGAGAAAGGCCTGGGCCTCGCCGGCTTGAGCTCCCTCTGGTATTTCCGGGGCGATCTGAAGAAGGCGAGGGAGGCGTCGGACCGGGCCTTGGCTTCGCTGGACGACACGACCGACGACGCCAGCCGTCTCAATGTGATCGCGAGCGCGTGTCGCCTCGATCTTCAGTCGGCGGACGAGACCGAGCGGAATCGTGGATTCCGGCTGACGGAGCAAGGCATCGCTCTGGCCCGGAAATTGGGCAATCGGCAAGCGGAGGCGGCGCTCAGCGTCAACCTCGGCGAGACCTTGCGCGAACGTGGGGATCTCGCCGGGGCGCGCCAGAGATACGAGGACGCCCTGTCCCTGGTCCAGGGCGAGTCGGTCCTGGCGATGGTGTTCAACCTCGGTCAGGTCGCGGTCGAGCTCGGCGATGCGGGTCGCGCCGAGGAGTGGTATCGCAAGTCGCACGAGATCAGCCGGACCGGCGATCGGAACATCGAGGCGTACGAAATCCTGGGAATGGGACAGGTGGCAGCGGTGCGCTCTCAACACGTCCGGGCCGTTCGCTTGCTCGGCGCGGCCGCGGCGGCGTTCGACAAGTCCGGCGAGCGACTGAACACGGTCGATCAGGGGGTCCTCGACCGGACGGTGTCGGCGTGCAGGAAGGCGCTCGGCGACGAAGCCTACGACGATGCCTGGAATGCGGGCCGCGCCCTGGAGCAGGAGCGCGCGCTTGACGAGGCGTTCTCCGCCTGGGCCTGAGAGTCGCGTCGGATCAAGGGGGTGGCGGCGCCGCGCGTCGCGCCCCGCCCCGGAGCCGCGGGTCCATCGCGTCCCGGAGGCCGTCGCCGAACAGGTTGAACCCCAGGACGACGAGGCCGATCGCGAGGCCGGGGACGAGCGAGATCCAGGGGGCGGTGCGGAGGAAGTCGCGGCCGTCGGAGATCATCGAGCCCCAGGAGGGAGTCGGCGGCTGGGCGCCGAGGCCGATGAACGAGAGCGCGGCCTCGAGGAGGATCGCGCCCGCCATCCCGAGCGTGACCGCGATGATCGCGGGCGCCAGCGTGTTGGGGAGCACGTGCCGCGCGAGGAGCCGGAGGTCGCTCATGCCGAGGGCGCGCGCGGCCTGGACGAAATCGAGCTCGCGGACGACGAGCGTCTGGGACCGGACGAGCCGCGCGAGCCCGGCCCAGCCGACGACGCCGATCGCGACGAACACGACGGTCAGCCCCGGCTGGAACGCGGCCGTGATCGCGATCAGGAGGAGCAGGGTCGGGAACGCGAGCGTGACGTCGGCGAGCCGCATGATCAGGGAGTCGACCTTGCCGCCGTAGTAGCCCGACACGAGGCCCATCGCGACGCCGAGCGAGAACGCGATCCCCTGGGACGCGATCCCGACGAGGAGCGAGATCCGCGCGCCGTAGAGGACGCGCGAGAGGATGTCGCGACCGAACGAGTCGGTGCCGAACCAGTGCGCCCACGACGGGCCGAAGAGGCTCTGCGAGAGGTCCTGGTCCAGCGGGTCGTAGGGCGCGATCCAGGGACCCGCGATCCCCACCACGACCAGCAGTAGGATGACCGCGCCCCCCGCCATCGCGAGCCGCCGCCGCATGAGCGCTTCCCAGAGCTCCACCTACGCCTCCGTCCGCTCGTACCGGATGCGCGGATCGAGCCATCCGTAGAGGAGGTCGACCGCGAGGTTGACGAGGACGAAGACGACGGCGAGGAAGAGCACGGTCCCCTGGATGACCGGCAGGTCGCGCTTGAGGATCGCGTTCAGCGCGAAGCGGCCGATCCCCGGCCAGGCGAAGATCGATTCGGTCAGGACCGATCCCGACAGGTACGCGCCGAAGTCGAGGCCGATCGCGGTCACGACCGGGATCAGCGCGGCCTTGAGCGCGTGCTTGCCGATCACGGCGACTTCGCCGAGCCCCTTGGCGCGCGCGGTCCGGATGTAGTCGAGGCGGATGACTTCGAGCATGGACGAGCGCGTGAGCCGCGCGATGTACGCGGTCGAGCGCATGCCGAGCGTGAGTGCGGGGAGGATCAGGTAGGGGATCGCCCCGCCGCCGTAGCCCGAGGGTGGAAGCACGCCCCACGACACCGACACCACGAGGATCAGGATCAGGCCCACCCAGTAGACCGGGAACGAGATCCCCAGGAAGGCGAACGTCATTCCCAACCCGTCCATCCACGTCGACTGTTTGACCGCCGAGACGATCCCGATCAGGATCCCGGAGACCGTCGCGAACAGCATCGAGACCGACGCCAGGTAGAGCGTGCGGGGGAAGTGCTCGAGGATCCCCTCGAGGACGGGCTGGCGCGTCATGTACGAGCGTCCCCAGTCGCCCCGCAGGAGCCCGGAGAGATAGTGGGCGAACTGCTTCCAGAGCGGATCGTCGAGGTGGAGCTCGGCTCGCAGCCGGGCGATCGTGGCGGGATCGAAGCGGTCGCCGACCATGGCGAGGACCGGATCGCCGGGAGCGATGTACAACAGCACGAACGTGACGACCAGGACGCCGAACAGGACCGGGATCGTGTGGACGATGCGGCGGAGCGCGTACTGCAGCATGCTCGCGGGGCGGGGCCTCGGGCAGGGGGTATCTTGTGCGACCGGCCTTCCGGAAGGACGGGGTAACGTATCCGAGCCCTCGAACCCCGCGCAAACGCCGCGGGCGCGCTCGAAGGCGATTCACGAGATTCCATGACGAGGAGGATCGACGTGGTACCTAGATTGCTGCCGGTCGCGCTGCTGGCCATCCTGGTCACCGCGCTGCCGGCGATCGCCCAGACCGCGATCGACGAGCGGTTCACCGAGCCCGACCTGCCGGCGCCCAATCAGCTCCGCGAGGCGAGCGGCCGGCCCGGGCCCGCCTACTGGCAGCAGCGGGCGGACTATTCGATCCAGGCGACGCTCGATCCCGCGACCCGCACGCTCACGGGGAGCGAGACGATCACCTACGCCAACCGCTCGCCCGACACGCTGGCCTTCGTCTGGCTCCAGCTCGACCAGAACCTGTTCGCCGAGGGGAGCGAGGGCGCGCAGGCCTTCCCGCCCGGAGGCCGCTTCGGCGGCGGGGGGTTCAGGGGCGGCTACGATATCCGGCGCGTGGCGTCCGACGGCCGCGACCTGGAGAAGCGGATCCGCGACACCCAGATGCGGGTCGAGTTGCCGCGACCCCTGGCCCCCGGCGGCACGGTCGCGATCGAGGTCGACTGGTCGTTCCCGGTGCCGGAGAACGGCTCCGACCGCATGGGCCACGACGGTGACCTCTATCTCCTCGCCCAGTGGTATCCGCGGATGGCGGTCTACGACGACGTGAACGGCTGGAACACGATCCCGTATCTCGGGCAGGGCGAGTTCTACCTCGAGTACGGCGACTTCGACGTCGCGCTTACCGTTCCGGCGACCTACCTCGTCGGCGCGACCGGCGCGCTCGCGAACCCGGAGGACGTCCTGACCGCCGGCCAGCGCGGCGCGCTGGACCGCGCGCGCGGCGGCGGGGAGATCGTCCATGTCGTGACCGCGGCGGAGCTCGGCGATCCGGCTTCGTTCCGGCCGTCGACGCAGGGAAATCTGACGTGGCGGTTCCGCGCCGAGAACGTGCGCGATTTCGCGTGGGGAGCCGGCCCGCGGCTCGTCTGGGACGCGACGAGCTCCGGTGAGGCGCTCGTCCACGCGCTCTACCGTCCCGAGGCGACCGCGTGGACCGAGGCGGCCGCGATGACCCGTCACTCGCTCGACTTCTACTCCGAGTATCTGATGCCGTATCCCTATCCGACCGCGACCGCGATCGAGGGCCCGGTCCTCGGCATGGAATACCCGATGGTCGTGTTCGTAGCCCCCGAGAAGCTCCGCGAGGACCTCTTCGACGTGATCGATCACGAGTGGGGCCACATGTGGTTCCCGATGATCGTGGGCTCCAACGAGCGGCGCTACGCGTGGATGGACGAGGGCTTCAACACGTTCATCAACCTGCTCAGCAAGAAGGTGTATTTTCCGGAGAGCGAGCCGGCGCTCGAGAACACCGCGCAGTACGCGGCCGCGATCCGCGCGTTCCCCGAGCAGGCGATCGCGGATCAGCCCGACGAGTTCGCGCCCGAAGGCCCGGCGCTGGGGATCGCGGGATACGTCAAGCCCGCCGTCATGCTGACCGCGCTCCGCGAGTTGGCCGGGCACGAGCTGTTCGACGAGACGTTCGCGTCGTACGCGCGGACCTGGGCCTGGAAGCACCCCTACCCCGCCGATTTCTTCCGCGTGATGGAAGACGGGCTCGGGATGGAGCTCGGCTGGTTCTGGCACAACTGGATCTGGACGACCCAGACCGAGGACCTCGCGATCCTCGGCGTCGATCAGGCGCAGGCCGACGGGTCCTGGAGGGTGACTGTCACAATCGACCAGCGTGGCCGGCTCCTGATGCCGGCGGTCGTGACGGCGACCGCGGGCACGGCGTCCGACACGGTGACGGTCCCCGTGCAGGCGTTCTACGGCACCGATCGCGCGACCGCGACGCTGACGCTCCCCGCGAAGGCCGAGCGGATCGTCGTCAACGGAGGTCCCGAGTGGGGCGACATCAATCCGCAGAACAACGTGTGGGAGGACTGATCGACGGGAGCCGGCTCCACCGCGCGGGGGTCGCCGCGCTCGCGGCGTCGCTCGCCGTCTCGATCCCCGCGGTCGCCCAGGACCTCGCGCCGGCTCCGGCCGCGCCGGTTCCGGCCGCGATCGCGTCGCCGTGGCCGTCGACCGCCGGATGGGTCGTCGCAGGGGGCGTGGTCCTGGGGTCGTTCCTCCTCGACCAGGAGACGCGCGAGGAGCTCTACCTCGAGCGTCCCGGCGAGGCGCAGCCGCTCGAGCGGATCGGGAACCGTTTCGGGAACCCGCTCGTCGGGTCGTCCCTGATCGCGCTCGGGTACGCGGCCGGTCGCGCGACCGGGAGGCCGGGCCTCGCCCTGGCCTCGAAGCGCGCGGCGGCGGGCTTCCTCGCGACCGGCATCGTCACGCAGTCGCTCAAATGGGCGGTCGGCCGGCCGCGGCCGGAGCTGGGCCCCGATTCCGACGAGCTCCGACCGGGGAGCCTGGACAGCGACCACCAGGCGTGGCCTTCGGGCCACACGTCCGCCGCGTTCTCGCTGGCGACGAGCGTCGCGATGGAGTCCGACAACGCATGGGTCGGCGCGCTCGCGTACGGCCTCGCGGGCGTGACCGGGTGGTCCCGGATCGCGGCGGATCGCCACTGGACGAGCGACGTCGTCGCCGGAGCCGTCGTTGGCACCCTCGCCACCCGCGCCACGATCCGCTGGCTCGAGGCGCGACAGGCGGGCGACGAGACGCCGGCGCTCGCGATCGGGCCCGGTGGCGTGACGCTCACGCTGACGTTGCCTTGAGGGGCGCGGACCGCTACAACTAGAGAATGCACGAGCTGTCGATCGCGGACTCGATCGTGCGGATCGCGGAATCCCATGCGCAGGGGCGGAAGGTGATGCGGGTCGACGTCGTCGTCGGTCACCTGCGTCAGGTCGTGCCCTCGGCGCTGTCTTTCAACTTCGAGCTCGTCGCGGCGGGCACCCCGGTCGCGGGAGCCGAGCTCGTGGTGGACGCCCGGCCGGCGCGGGTGGAATGTGGACGCTGCGGGACGGAGACCGAGGTCGACGGGTTTCCGTTCGCCTGCGGGGCGTGCGGCGGCTTCGACGTCCGAATCGTCCAGGGCGAAGAGCTGTTCGTCGAATCGATCGAACTGGAAGACAGCGAGGAGGCCGACGATGCATAGGATCCGGGTGCGAGTCCTCGAAGGCGTCCTCGACGCCAATTCGACGATCGCGAGGGCGAACCGCGAAGACTTCGATCGGGCCGGTGTGACCGTGATCAACTTCATGGGCTCGCCGGGCGCGGGGAAGACCGCGCTCCTCGAGCGCGTCCTCGGCGCCCTCGCGTGTCAGGCCGGCGTTCTCGAAGGGGACATCCGGGGGACGCTGGACGCCGACCGGCTGGCGGCGCTTCACATCCCGGTGACCCAGATCGAGACCGAGAGCGGCTTCGGCGGCGAATGCCACCTGGACGCGAACATGGTCCGCTCGGCCCTTCCCCAGGTGTCGCTCGACGAGCTCGACCTGCTGGTCGTGGAAAACGTCGGGAACCTGGTCTGCCCGGCCGAGTTCCGGATCGGCGAAGACGCCCGCGTGATGGTGTCCCCCGTAACCGAGGGAGAGGACAAGCCACTCAAGTACCCGCTCATGTTCCGCACCTGCGACCTCGTCCTGATCCACAAGGTGGACCTCCTCCCGCACCTCGACTACGACCTCGATGCGTTCGAGCGGAATCTCGATGCGGTCCATCCCGGCGTGCCCCGGATCCGCACGAGCACGCGGACGGGCGAGGGGATCGAGGCCTGGCGCGACTGGCTCATGGAGACCGTCAGCCGGGGGAGCGCCGCGGCATCGAGCCCCGCCGACGCGCCGGCGGGGACGCCCTGAGGCGGAGGGTCGTCGAGACCGCCGTCCGGCGACGGATCACGGTCCGCGGGATCGTTCAGGGAGTCGGATTCCGCCCGTTCGTCTTCACGCTCGCCGAGCGGCTGGGGCTCGCGGGCACCGTCCGGAACGACCCGTTGGGGGTCGAGATCGACATCGAGGGCGATCCGTCCGGCGTGGCGGCCTTCGTGGACGCCCTCGAGAACGAGGCCCCACCCCTCGCCGTCATCCAGGATCTCGAGGTCCGTGTCGCGGAGTCCTCGGGTCGGGAATCGTTCCAAATCCTCCACAGCGCGTCCGGATCCGCGCGGCGGGCGCTCGTCAGCCCCGACGTAGCCGTTTGCGAGGACTGCCTGCGGGAGATGCGTGACCCCGCCGACCGTCGCTTTCGCTATCCGTTCCTGAACTGCACGAACTGCGGCCCGCGCTTCACGATCGTTGCCGACATTCCGTACGATCGGGCGAACACCTCGATGAACGCGTTCCCGATGTGCGGACCGTGCCGCGCCGAGTACGAGGACCCGCGCGACCGCCGCTTCCACGCGCAGCCGACGGCCTGCGCGGAGTGTGGACCGACGCTCGCGTGGACGGCGCTCGGCGAACCGCCGCTCCGCGGGGAAGCGGCGCTGGCGCGCGCCGTGACCGCGCTCCGCGAAGGACGGATCGTGGCGGTCAAGGGCCTGGGCGGCTACCACCTCGCGTGCGATGCGACCGACGAGGCCGCAACGGCGCGGTTGAGGGCACGGAAGCGCCGCGAGGCGAGGCCGTTCGCCGTCATGGTGGCCGACGTCGCCGCTGCCGCGGAGCTCGGCGAGGTCGATCCCGGCGCCGAGGTCGCGCTGACTTCGATCCGGCGGCCGATCGTCCTGCTCCCGCGCAGGGCGGACTCGCGGCTCGCGCCTTCGGTGGCCCCGCGGGTCCCCACGGTCGGCCTGATGCTGCCCTACACGCCCCTCCATCACCTGCTCATGGCGGCCGTCGAGCGGCCGCTCGTCATGACGAGTGGAAACCTCTCCGACGAGCCGATGGCTTACGAGGACGACGAGGCGCGGAACCGCCTCGGCGGGATCGCGGACGCGTTCCTGACCCACGACCGGGCGATCGTCATGCGCTGCGACGACAGCGTCGTGCGCTGGACGCGACGCCGGCCGCTCATGATTCGGCGCGCGCGCGGCTTCGCGCCGCAGCCCGTCTTCCTCTTGCCGCCGGTCCAGGAGCCGGTCCTCGCCCTCGGCGCGCACCAGAAGAACGCGATCTGCCTGGCGCGCGAAGGGCACGCTTTCGTGAGCCATCATCTCGGCGACCTCGATACGCCGCAGGCGGTGACGGCGCTCGAGGCGGCGGTGGAACACTACGAACGCCTGTTCCAGATCGCGCCGCGGATCGTCGCCTGCGACCTCCATCCCGACTACCGCTCCTCCCGGCTGGCCGCGGCGATCGCCGCGGAGCGAGGGCTGCCGCTCGTGCGCGTCCAGCATCACCACGCCCACGCGATGAGCGTCGCCGCGGAGCACGGGTGGACCGGCCCTTTCCTCGGCGTCTCGCTGGACGGAACCGGTCTCGGCACCGACGGCACGATCTGGGGGTTCGAGTACCTCGAGGTCGAGGGGTCCCGGATGCGGCGGCTGGGTCGTCTGCAGCCGGTCCCGATGCCCGGCGGGGAGGCGGCGGTCCGGCAACCGTGGCGGATGGCGTGCGCCTGGCTGACGGCGGCCTTCGTCGGGATCCCGGAGATGCCGCTCCGGTTCCTCCAGCGACTCGACCGCGGCGCGTGGAGCCTTCTCGAGCGCGCGACGGCGAGGGGCGTCAACGCGCCGCTCTGCTCGAGCGCGGGGCGCCTCTTCGACGCGGTCGCCGCGCTGGCCGATCTGGGCGACGAAGCCGCCTACGAGGGCCAGCCGGCGGTCGAGCTGGAAGGGCGGGCGGCCAGCGTCCTCGATCCGGGCAGCGGCCGCCTGCCCGAGCCGTGGCCGTTCGATCTCGTCGAATCGACGCTGGACGTCGGGGAGGGGCAGAGCGTCACGGCCGGATTCGAGCTCCGCTTCGCGCCGGCGGTGGCCGCGATCGCCCGGGCCCTGACCGAGGGAATGGACGTCCCCGAGGTGGCGGCCCGGTTCCATGCGACCGTCGTCCATGCGATCGTCGCGGGCGCCGAGCGAGCCCGCGAACAGGCGGGTCTGACGAGGGTCGCCCTCTCCGGGGGCACGTTCCAGAACGCGATCGTCCTCGAGGGCACGGTCGATGCGCTGTCCACCGCGGGCTTCGACGTGCGGATCAACGAGCGGGTCGCGCCGAACGACGGGGGAATCGCGCTCGGTCAGGCAGCGGTCGCGGCGGACCGCGTCCGCTATGCTCGACTGACGTGACGACGCTCTATGCCCTGCCGTTCTCCCATCCCGCGATCGCCGCGCGGCTCATGCTCGAGCGGGCCGGGATCGACCACGAGGTCGACCACCTGACGATGGGCATCCACCCGCTGATCCTGCGAAGGAGGGGGTTCGCGGCGGGCACGGTCCCCGCCCTCGTGATGGACGGCCGGAAGATCCAGGGATCGCTCGAGATCTCGCGCGCGATCGAGGCGCGCGGACCCGCCGGCATCCTGTTCCCGGTCGATCCCGAAGCGCGCCGTCGGGTCGAGGAGGCCGAGAGCTGGGGAGAGCGCGAGCTGCAGCCGATTCCGCGGCGGCTCTTCCGCTGGGCGCTCGCGCGGGACGCCGGGCTGCGAGGGCGGCTGGCGCGGCGGGCGGGCCTTCCCCTCCCGCGCCTGACGGGCAGGCTCATGAGGCCCCTGGTCGCGCGCCTGGCGCGCGCGTCGAACGCGAGCGAAGCGACCGTCCGGGCCGACTTCGCGCGCCTGCCGGAGCACCTCGACCGGATCGACGGGTGGATCGCCGACGGGACGGTCGGCGGATCGGAGCCCAACGCGGCCGACTACCAGATCGGGACGACGCTCAGGGCCATGATGGCGATGGACGACTTCGCGCCGGCGATCGAGGGCCGCCCGGCGGCGGAGCTCGCCTGCCGGATCGTGCCGGAATACCCGGGTCGCCTCCCGGCCGTGCTTCCGCCCGAGTGGAAGCGGCGGCGCGCCTGAATCGACCTTCATCGAGGGGTACGCCCATGCACCGCAGCCGCTTCTCCCGCTTCGCGAAAGCGATCTCCCGCACGGCCGGGCACCCGGCGGCGTTCGGCCTGGCGATCCTCGTCGTCGCGCTGTGGCTGCTCAGCGGCCCCGTCTTCGGCTTCAGCGACACGTGGCAGCTCGTCATCAACACCGGCACGACGATCGTCACGTTCCTGATGGTGTTCCTGATCCAGAACACGCAGAACCGGGACAGCGAGGCGATGCAGCTCAAGCTGGACGAGATCATCCGCTCGCTCGAAGGCGCGCACAACGTTCTCCTCGACATGGAGGAGCTGGAGGAGAAGGAGCTGGACCGGATCCGCGTGCGCTACGTCGAGCTTGCGCGGCTGGCCCGTGAGAAGCGGCGCCGTGGCGAGAGCGACATCGACACGCCGGACGTTTCGCCCGACGAGTGATTCGTCGCCGCCATCGAATCGTCGTTCGCTACTCGGGTTTCAGCGAGACGTCGAGCCACTTCTGCTCGTAGAACACCTGCTGGATCTCGTAGCCCTCGACCCACCGCTGGACCATGTCGTAATCGATCGGGTGGATCGTGAAGATCCACGGGGCGCCGGCCTGGATCAGGGAGTCCGCCCGCGCGTACATCGCGATTCGGTCGTCGTCGTCGAGCGTCCGGCGAGCCGTGAGGATCAGCGTGTCGACGGTCGCGTCGGAATAGAACGCGGCGTTCCCGCCGGCTCCCGCCATCTCGCTGTAGAACAACGGATAGAGGAAGTTCTCGCCGTCGGGATAGTCGGCGTACCAGTTGGCGAGGTACCCGTCGAGCTCGCCGCGCTGCATCGCCTGGCGGACGGCGGTCCAGTCGCGCTGCTGGAGGTTCATCGTCACGCCGACGTCCGCGAGATTCGCCTGGACCGCTTCCAGGAACCGCTGATTGATCGCCAGCGACCGGAAGTACACGTCGAACGTCAGGCCTTCGGCCCCCGCCGCGCGGAGGAGCGCCCGTGCGCTGTCCGGATGGAAGCCGTAGGGGCGGCCGTTCTCGCGATAGCCGGGAACGCCCGGCGGAATGGGTCCGTGCGACAGCACGACCTCGCCGGGGTAGACGACGTCCGCGATCGATGCGACATCGACCGCGAAGTTGAGGGCGCGGCGGACGCGCGGGTCTCGGAACTTGGGTTTCTGGTTGTTGAGCGCGAGGTAGTAGGTGATCAGCGCCGGCCGCTGGTGGATGTACGGCGACCACTCGGGGTCCGACGAGAATCGCTCGAACTCGGGCGCGGGGAACTCGTTCAGGTCGACCTGGTCCAGGTTTCCGCGCTCGAACTCCGCGATGACCGTCGTGGTCTCGGGGATCATCCGGATCTCGATGCCGTCCATCTTCGGCCGGCCGAGATGGTAGCGCGGGTTGGCGGTGAGCCGGATGACGTCGTCGTGCGCCCAGGACTCGAACACCCAGGGACCCGTGCCCACGGGCGCCTCGGAGAACTGCGCCCCTTTCTGCTCGATCTCCTCGCGCGGGACGACGTGCGCGGCGGGCATCGCCATCAGGAGCAGAAACGGCGCGAAGGGTTGCTCGAGCGTGATCTCCACCGTGGTCGGATCGATGACGCGCAGGCCCGACAGCGAGTCCGCCTCGCCCTCGACCATCGCATCCGATCCGGCGATGAAGTCGAACACCCAGGTCAGCGGGCTCTGGCTCTCGGGGCGCAGCGCGCGCTCGAACGAATAGCGCACGTCGTCGGCGGCGAACTTTCGTCCGTTGTGGAACGTCACGTCGTCGCGAAGGTGGAAGGTGTAGACGAGTCCGTCGTCGGACACGTCCCACGAGCTCGCGAGATTGGGCTGCGGACCGCCTTCCTCGTAGCGGACGAGACCGTCGTACATGTAGACGACGAGCTGACCCCGATACACGTCGACCGCCTGAATCGGATCCATGCTCGCCGGATCCGGTCCGATCGACAGGTGCAGGATGTTCCGGCCCGCGCCGGATTCGCGGTCTCCGCCGCAGCCGGCCGCGAGGAGAAGCGCGCTCAGAGCGAGGACGGAGCGTGAAGCGGGGACGCTCATGGCTTCCTTTCGGTCTGATCGCGATTCGATTCCCTGGCGTGTCGGACCAGGTCGGGGTCGATCTCCTCGAGCTCGTGCTCCCGCCTTCGGTGCAGGAACCAGAAGACGAGACCGAGGCCGATGACGAACGCGACCACGCCTCCCCAGCCCAGATACCCTTCGATGACCTCCCAGGACTTCCCGAAGAAGTAGCCGAGGACCGTGAACGTGGCGCCCCAGATGATACACGAGACGACGCTCCACCGCAGGAACGTCCAGTACGACATGCGGCTGATGCCCGCGACGAGCGGGCCGAACGAGCGCAGGATCGACGTAAAGCGCCCGATGAAGACGGTCTTGCCCCCATGCTTCGCGTAATAGCGCTCGGTGGCCCGCATCCGCCTGAGATCGAAGAAGACGTATTTGCCGAAGCGCTTGATCAGCTCGTGGCCCCACGTGCGTCCCAGCAGATAGCCGGCCTGGTCGCCGAGGATCGCGCCGAAGGTCGCGACCGCACCGACCGCCCATGGATCGAGAACGCCGCGATACGCGTAGAAGCCGCACAGCACGACGACGGTCTCGCCGGGAGCCACGAGACCCAGGAACGCGCTCGTCTCCAGGAACGTCACGAGGAGCAGCGTGGGGTAGCCGTAGTGGGTCAGATACGGCACGAGGAATTCGAGGATGCTCTCCTGCACGACCCCCTGCGGGTTGGAGTCGAAGCCGCTAGCTTGGCCGGTTCAGTACCCGGACCCCGAGACGGAGGTGCCATGCGCGAGCTCGCCCGCCTGCTGACCATCGTCGCCCTGTCGCTCGCGCCCGCGGAGATCGTGCGCGGACAGGAATCTGCCGACCTGATCCTCGTCGACGGGGTGATCCATACCATGGACCCCGACGCGCCGGACGGCGCCGCGCTGGCGGCCGCGGACGGAAAGATCGTGGCGCTCGGCGATTCGAGCGAGCTTCTCGCGCGCTGGCGCGGCCCCGACACGGTCGTCCTCGACGCCCGCGGCCACGTTGTCCTGCCGGGACTGATCGACGCCCACGCGCACGTCATGGGTCTGGGCCGCGCGCTGCGGATCCTCGACCTGGTCGGGACGAAGAGCGCGTCCGAGATCGCCGACAGGGTGCGTGAGGCGGCGGCCGGGCGCCCCGCCGGCGAGTGGCTCATGGGTCGCGGCTGGGACCAGAACGACTGGGATGTGAAGCGCTTTCCCGAGAGCGCCCTGCTCGATGCGGCGACGTCCACTCATCCGGTCTTCCTCTCCCGCGTCGACGGGCACGCGGCCTGGGTGAACTCGCTCGCGCTCGAAACGGCCGGGGTGACCGCGGAGACCCCCGACCCGGCGGGAGGGCGGATCGTCCGCGACTCGAGCGGGCGGCCGACGGGGATCTTCGTCGACAACGCGATGGCGCTGGTGGCGGCCGCGATCCCCGTCACGGACCGCGAGGAGCGCGAGGCGCAGCTCGCGGTCGCCGTCGAGAGGATGGTGTCGGTCGGCCTCACCGGCGCCCACGACATGGGTGTCGATCCGGCCGAGCTCGAGGTGTACCGCGACTGGGCCGCGGATGGACGTCTGAAGGTCCGCGTGGTCGCGTACCTGGGCGCGGACCGGGAGACCCTGGACTGGTGGGACGCGACAGGGTACTCGACCGTGGGCCTCCAGCCCTCGCCGTTCCTCAAGGTCGCGGGCGTCAAGTTCTACGCGGACGGGGCGCTCGGAAGCCGGGGCGCGGCGCTCCTGTCTCCGTACGCGGACGATCCCGGCAACGCAGGCCTCCTGGTGACGGACGCGGACACGCTGAAGGCGGAGGTCGCGCGGGTCATGGCCGAGGGTCTCCAGCCCGCGATCCACGCGATCGGCGACCGCGGGAACCGGGCCGCGCTCGACGCGATCGCGGAGGGTCGGGCGAGGACGCGTGCCGAGCCCCCGACGCCCTGCGCGCCCGCGACGAGCGCGGATACGGCCGCGTCGTCCTGCGCGGCTCCGCGTGAGCTCCCCCCGCCGCGCATCGAGCACGCGCAGGTCGTCGCCCTCGAGGACATCCCGCGCTTCGCCGAGCTCGGCGTGATCGCCTCGTTCCAGCCCACGCACGCGACGAGCGACATGTACTGGGCCGAGGACCGCGTGGGACCGGATCGGATCCGGGGCGCCTACGCCTGGCGCCGGTTCCGCGAGGCCGGCGTGCGGATCGTCTGCGGCAGCGACTTCCCGGTCGAGAGCCCGAACCCGTTCTTCGGCATCTACGCCGCCGTGACGCGGCAGGACCAGGAGGGATGGCCGGCGGGCGGCTGGCGGCCGGAGGAGCGGATGACCCGCGAGGAGGCCGTGACGTGTTTCACGCGCGACGCCGCCTGGGCCGCGGGGATGGACGACGAGGTGGGGTCGCTCGCTGTAGGGAAGCGCGCGGACTTCGTGATCGTCGATCGCGACCCGTTCACCGCCCCCGAGGAGGACCTCTGGAAGACCCGAGTCCTGCGGACGGTGATCGACGGGAAGACGGTCTACGAGGCGAATCCTTGAAACCGGCGGCGACGCGTAAAGGACGGAAAGAGCTACTCGGCCGGATGGCGGAGCCGCTCGATCGTGACTTCGTGCCAGAGCGTGCGCAGGAAGGCGTTGATGCGCTGCTCCGCGCGCGCCTGGTGGAAGGGCGTGACCGCTCCCTCCCAGACGCCGTGGTCGAGGAGCTTCAGCGCGCGCCGCTGCGCGAGGCCCGCCCGCTGGAGGTCGGTCTCGGCGAACACGGCGTCGATGGCGCGGTCGATCTCGGCGCGATCCGGCATGAGAAGGACGAAGCTATCCGGTGGCTCTGAACGTCGTCAACTTCTCGGAGCTCGAATGGCAGGACTTTCCCCCGATCGAAAGCGCGCGCTTCGGGGCTCGCTGGGCGCCCCTCGCCGATCGTCTGGGCGCGAAGAAGCTCGGCTACGGCTCGTGGATCGTGCCGCCCGGAAAGGCGAGTGTGCCGTATCACTATCACCTGGTCAACGAGGAGCTCGCCATCGTCCTCGGCGGGGAGGTCTGGGTGCGGCTCGACGGCAGACATCACCGGCTCGAGGCGGGGGACGTCGTGGCGATGCCGCCGGGCGCCGGGAGCGCGCATCAGTTCCTCAACCACGCGGATCGTCCGGCGCACCTGCTCCTCGCCTCGACGAAGATCCCCCGCGAAGTCGTCGCATACCCGGACTCCGGGAAGCGTGCGTACGCCGTCGCGGGTCTGGCGTCCGATCCGGCGATGGAGCGGATCATGACGAAGGACGGCCGGATCGTCGAAGGCATGACGGGCTACTTCGAGGGCGAGGCGGTGGGCGAGCCCCTGGGGGATCCCCCGGTCCCGGCGACGGAGCGCGACCCGCACATCGTGCGACTCGACGAGCTCGCGTGGGAGTCGTACCGTGTAGGTCCGTTCGGCGCGGAGCGGAAGCGGGTGGCGCGGGCCGCCGGAGCGAGGCGGCTCGGCTACAGCCTCTATCGGCTGCAACCGGGCGCGCGCCCGTGGGCCTTCCACTTCCACCACGTCAACGAAGAGTTCTTCTACGTGCGCAGGGGCTACGGCCAGCTGCGCGGCAGGGAAGGCACGCGGGACCTCGAGCCCGGCGACGCGTTCGCCTGCCCGCCGGGACCCGACGGGGCGCATGCTCTGCTCAACACCGGCGATGCGCCGTTCGAGGTCTTCGCGCTGTCCACGATGGAGGAGCCCGAGGTGAGCGAATACCCGGACTCCGACAAGCTGTACGTGATGGTCGGTTCACCGCCGGGCGGAGACCCCGGGGAGCGCTCGGTGGACGCGGTTCTGCGCCGCGCCGACGCGGTCTCTTACGAGGCGGGCGAGCGGTAGCCTTCGCCCGCCGCCGCCCAGGACTGCAACCATGGAGGACACCATGAAGGGAACCCGGAAGGCTGCGCTCGCGATGCTCGCGGGGGCGCTGCTCGTGGCGCCGACGGCGCGCGCGCAGGAGATGACGCCCGAGATGATGGAGACGTGGCAGAAGTACTCCATGCCGGGCGAGCACCACCAGGCGCTGAACGGGATGGTCGGGAACTGGACGAGCAAGGTGACGATGTGGATGGCTCCCAACGCCCCGCCCATGGAGTCGACCGCGACGTCGACCGCAACCTGGACGATGGACGGCCGCTGGATCGAGGAGACATGGAGCGGGACCATGTGGGGGATGCCGTTCGAGGGTCGCAACATCCTCGGGTACGACAACTTCCGGAACGAGTACGTGTCGATCTGGAGGGACAACCTCTCGACCGCGCCGATGATCAGCCGCGGCACGTTCGACCCGGCGACGAAGACGATGACGATGAACGCCACCATGGACGACTTCATGTCGGGCGCGCGGGACGTCCCGGTGCGTCAGGTCATGACCGTCACGGACGATACGCACGCGACGATGGAGATGTACGTGCCCGGCCCCGACGGGAACGAGTTCCTGACGATGCGGATCGAATCCACGAAGACTCAGTAGTGACCGGCGCAGCGGAGCCCGTCGAGGTCGGGCGGTTCCGCTACCGCCACGAAGCCGAGATGGCGCTCGGGATCCTAGAGGACGAGGGGATCCCGGGCGCCGTTCTCGCCGACGACGTCGGGGGCGCGTACCCCGGACTCCTCGGCGGGGCCCGCGTCGTCGTTCCCGGCGAGTACGCCGAGCGCGCCCGCACGGTCCTCGCTGAGCTGTCCGACGACGCCGAGGAGCCCGGCGCATAGCTCACCGCGGCAGGAGCGGCGGCAGCTCGTACGCCGCACGGAGCAGCGAGACCGGATGGAGGACGCGGACCGGCGACCCGATCGCGCGAAGCCCCGCCGCGATCTGGAGCATGCACCCCGGATTGCCCGTCGCCACGAGCTCCGCTCCCGTATCCACGATCCGCTCGACCTTCCGCCGGCCCAGCCGATCCGCCGGCTCCGGGTGGGTCAGGTTGTAGATCCCGGCCGAGCCGCAGCACGTCGTCGATTCGGCGAGCGGCACGACGTCGAGACCGGGGATCGCCGCCAGGAGGAGCCGCGGCGCGCGCGCGACGCGCTGGCCGTGGATCAGATGACAGGGGTCGTGGTACGTGACGCGGATGTTGAACGGCCGCACGGGTCGGCGCACGCCTTCCTTGACGAGGTGCTCGGTCACGTCGACGACCCGCGCCGAGAACGCGGCTGCGCGCTCCGCCCATGCGGGATCGTCCTCGAGGAGCGCGCCGTACTCTTCGAGGAAGGCGCCGCAACCAGCCGCGCACGATACCATGCGCTCCGCGCCCGTGAGCTCGAAGGCTGCGACGTTGACGCGCGCCAGCGCTCGCGCCTCTTCTCGTCGTCCCTGATGCGCGTGGAGCGCGCCGCAGCAGCGGAAGCTCTCGGGCACGACGACACGCCACGCATTGTAGGCCAGGACCTGCGCCGCGTCCGCGTCGATCTCGGGATAGATGACCGGCTGCACGCAGCCGGGGTGGATCGCCACGGTTCCGCGCGTGCGCGCGGCTGGGGCGGCCGCGACGTCGCCGGGATCGAGCGTGGCGGGGAGGCGCCAGCGCCGGCCTTGCCTGGGGATCGGGGGCGCGAGCGAGAGCAGGCGGGCGAGATCGGGTCGCAGGCGGGCGAGCCGCCGCGACCACCACCCTGCGCGCCCGAGCGCCCGCTGGTAGAGCCGAAGGAGCCGCGCGCCCCAGCGGATGCGTCGCGGGCTGCCGACCACGTCGAGCAGGAGGTCGCGCGGGAAGTCGGCCGGCCTCCCCGGCGCCCGGACGGACTCGATGGCGGCGCGCGCCTCTTCGAGCAGGAGGCCGAACTCCACGCCCGCCGGGCAGGCGGTTTCGCACGCGCGACAGCCGACGCAGTAGTACATCGCCTCCGCGAAGGCGGGGTCGTCGACGGGCAGCTCGCCGAGCGCGACCGCGCGCATGAGGCCGATCCGGCCGCGCGGATTGGCGCGCTCGAGCGGGGTCAGCGCGAACGTGGGGCACGACGGCAGGCAGAGCCCGCACTGGATGCAGCGCGCGAGCCGGTCGCCGTCGACGGCGAGTGCGCCCGCGGGGTTCCGCACGGCGGCGGTATCGGCGGGCGCGGCGGCCGGGTTCAGGCGAGCGCCTCCGCGTAGCGCGCGTGCCCGAGCGGCGGGTGCTCACAGCGCGGTCCGGGCTCGAACACCTTGCCCGGGTTCAGCACGTGGTTCGGATCGAGCGCGGCTTTGACCTGGCGCATGAAGCGGACGGCCGGATCGCCGACCTGGAGCGGAAGAAATCGGCGTTTCGCGAGCCCGACGCCATGCTCGCCCGTGATCGTGCCGCCGAGCGCGATCGCGGCCGCGAAGATTTCCTCGAAGGCGGCTTCCGCGCGCGCGATCGCGGCCCGGTCGCGGGCGTCGGTCAGGCACGTCGGGTGCAGGTTCCCGTCGCCGGCGTGACCGAAGACGCCGAATTCGACGCCGTGACGGGCGCCGATCTCGTGGATCCGGGCGAGCATCTCGGGAACGGCGGAGCGCGGCAC
>DATBJO010000044.1:0-10156 GCA_036556305.1 Gemmatimonadota bacterium | reverse complement strand
TCGCCGTCGGCTTCCGCGGCGATGACGAGGTCGACAGTGGCGTCCACCGCGACCGTCGCCGTCGCCGGATCCACTTCGATCGCCTCCACGCTGCCGGCCTCGAGCACGGTCAGCCGGAATGCGGCACTGCCGTCCGCGTCGGGGCTGGTCACGATGATGAGCGTGGAGCCGACCGCGAGCGGCGTCAGCATGCCTGCCTCGTCGACCGTGGCGACGGCCGCGTCGGTCGTCGTGAACGTCAGCTCCGCGTCGGGGATGACGATGCCGCCGGCATCGCGCACCACGACGAGCCCGGTGATGTCGACCGCGTCTCCCGTCTGGGCGGTGAACGAAGTCCCGCCCAGGCTGATGCCCCCGGATGCCGCCGGGAATACGCTGATCTCGATCGTGTCGCTCGCGCCGCCGCCCGACACCGTGATCGTGGCGACACCTTCGCCTTCAGCAGTCAGGTTCCCGTCGCCGTCGACGGAGACGATCGACGGGTCGGAGCTCGTGAACGTGAGGCTCGGATCCGTGACGGGCTGGCCCGCCGCGTCGAGGACCGTGATCTCGAGACCCAGCGTCTCGTCGGTGATCACGTTCAGCTCCGTCTCGACGATGTCGATGGATGTGATCTCGGCGATGACATCGATCGTGATCGTGTCGCTGATCCCGCCGGCTTCGAGGGTCACGGTCGTGGTGCCCACCGCGACCGGAGTCACGAGTCCGGTCTCCGAGACCGTGGCCACGGTGGCGGCGGTGCTCGTGAAGTCGATCGTGACATCATCGGGATCGATCAGGTTGCCGTCGGCATCCCGGATCTCGAAGGCGAGCTGAGAGGTGGTGCCGATCTCCAGGGTCTGAGGCGCCGTGGTGATCTCGACCGTCGCCACGTCGTCGTCGCGGCCCAGCGGGCCTCCATCATCTTCGCAGGCGACGGTAGCGGTCACGAGGCCGAGCATGAAGAGGGCGATCAGCGCGCGGATTCTGAATGAACCCCTCTCGGGGCGCATGGATGTATTCATTGGAGGGCGTCCTTTCTTGCGGTCTCGATTCAACTGCGACGAGTCATCCAAGCGAGCTTACTTCGCACTCACTCCAGCCGCTGTCTTGTCTCTGACTTACTCATAAATGAGTGCGAGATACGCGTGAAAGAGTCGCGGCACCCGCGATCGCGTCGGGGTACCCGGGAACGCGTCGCGGCACGTCTTCGGGAGTCCCCGGAGCGTGTGATTGCCGCCTCTCGCCCGCGGCCGGTAGCTTGGACGGGCATGCGGACCGTCGTCGCGATCACGGGCGCCAGCGGCGCCGTTTTCGGATTGGAGCTCCTCGGTCGACTGCCGGGCGAGCGCTTCGCCATCCTCTCGCGATGGGGTCAGCACGTCCTGCGCGAGGAGACGGGATTCGGACGCGAGGAGGTGGCGGCGCGCGCCACGCGCCTGTTCACGGACACGGATCTGTCCGCGCCGCTCGCCTCGGGATCGAACGCATGGGACGCGATGGTGATCCTGCCTTGCTCGACCTCGACGGCCGGCAAGATCGCGAGCGGAATCGCCGATTCTCTCGTCACCCGCGCGGCTGCGGTCACGCTCAAGGAAGGGCGCAGGCTCGTCCTCTGTCCGCGCGAAACGCCCCTGTCCGCGGTCACCCTCCGTCAGCTCGCCGAGCTCGCACGGGACGGCGTCGTCGTGATGCCGCTCTCGCCCGGCTGGTACGACCGGCCGCGCACGATCGACGACGTGATCTCGGGGTTCGTCGACCGCGTCCTGCAGGTGCTCGGGATCGAACGGGCCGGAGGCTGGCGCGCGGCCGAGCTGGCGGGCGGCGAGCGACCGATTCCCGTCGAGCGCATCGGACCCGAGGAGCGCGTGGCCGAGTAGCCTCCCGGTGCCGTTTCCGGACCTCCAGAGCTTCCTCACGCATTGCGAGCGGCAGGGCGATCTCGTCCGCGTCGTCCCCGAAGTCGACCCCCGCTTCGAGATCGCCGAGATCGTGACCCGCGTCGTGCGGGCCGACGGCCCCGCGATCCTGTTCGAGCATGTTCGCGGGTCCCGGTTTCCGGTCGCGGCCAACGTCCTCGGGTCCATGCGGCGCTGCCGCTGGGCGCTGGGCGACGATCCCGACGCGATCGGCCAGCGGCTGCTGACGACCGCGGAGCGGCTGCTGCCGCCCCGACCGCGGGCCCTGTGGGAGGCGCGCCGGACCCTCCTCGGCGGCCGGAACTTCCGCACGGTGCGGGTACGCCGTCCGGCGTGGCGCCGCGCGCCGGAGCTGACGCTGGACGACCTGCCGATCCTGACGTGCTGGCCCGGCGACGGCGGGCGCTTCATCACGTTCCCGCTGGTGGTGACGTCGCATCCCGAGAGCGGGCAAAGGAACCTCGGCATCTACCGCATGCACGTCTACGACGGCCGCACGACCGGCATGCACTGGCAGATCATGAAAGGCGGGGGATACCACTACGCCGCGGCCGAGACGCTCGGTCGCGAGCTGCCGCTCGCCGTTGCGCTGGGCGCCGATCCGATGACGCTGCTGGCCTCGGTGGCGCCGCTCCCCGAGGGCGTCGACGAGCTCGCGTTCGCCGGGTTTCTGCGCGGCGCGCCGAGCGAGCTGGGGCGCTGCGGCTCGATCCAGGCCACGGCACCGGCCTCCGCCGAGTTCGTCCTCGAAGGCGTCGTGCCCCCCGGCGAGCGCCGGCTCGAGGGCCCGTTCGGGGACCACTTCGGCCACTACTCCCACGCCGCCCCGTTTCCGGTCTTTCACGTCCGCGAGATCGCCCGACGCGCGCGGCCCGTCTATCCCGCCGCGGTCGTGGGCGTCCCGCCGCAGGAGGACGCGGCGATGGGCGAGGCGGTGGCGGGGGTCGTCGGTCCCCTGATCCGGCTCGTCCAGCCGGAGGTCCGCGCGCTCCATGCATGGTACGAGACCGGCTTCCACAACCTCCTCGTCGTAGCGGTCCGCCAGCGCTACCGCAAGGAGGGCGTCAAGGCCGCGCTCTCCCTTTGCGGCCAGGGTCAGCTCGCGCTGACGAAGGTGGCGATCGTCGTGGACGAGGACGTTGGGCCGGAGGATTGGGACGCGGTGCTGGAGGCGATGCGGAGACACTGGACGGCGGCCGACGACGCCCTCCTCATCCCGGGAGTTCCGCAGGACACGCTCGATTTCACCTCGTTCACGATGAACCTGGGATCGAAGCTGATCCTCGACTGCACCGCCCCCGCGGGAGGGATCTCGGGGGACGAGCGCGCCGCGCCCGAAGCGGGCGCGGTCGGCCTCGATGCTCTGCCCGGCGGCGCCGGGGCGCCGTTCCGGGACCCGCGCGAGATCGACGCGCGGATCGTCGACTGGCGCGGCTACGGCGACGTTCTGCTGGTCGCCCGCCTGCGGGAGCGCGACGGGCGGACCGGGCGCGCGGTGGCCGAGGCCCTGGCCGCCGCCGCGGAGCTCGGCCGCTACAAGTGGGCGGCGGTCGTTTCCGACGACGTTCCGCTCGACGACCGCACCCTCCTCCTGTGGGGGATCTTCACGCGCTTCGACGCCGCCCGGGACGTCGTGTTCAGCCGCGCGCGTCTCGACGGATCCTGGCCCAGGTACGCCGGCCGGATGGCCGTCGACGCCACGTGGAAGCCGGGATACCCCGACCCCATCGTCATGGACCCCGAGGTCGTCCACCGAGTCGACGCCCGCTGGGGGGAATACGGCCTGGCGCCGGAGGTCCGGTAAGAGATCCGACAGCGGATTCCGGGGTATTCATCCTAGGATTCGCATCACGGCGTAGAAACGAACGCAGCCGGGAGGAGGGGACGATGGAACTCCACATCGCACACGACACGGACCACAATCGCTTCGTGGCCCGCACCGCGCACGGCGAAGCGACGCTGAAGTACACGCGCAGCGACGCCGACACACTCGACTACAGGAGCACGTTCGTGCCCGAGCAGGACCGCGGGAGAGGCGTCGGCGAGGCGCTCGTGCTCCACGCGCTCGACTGGGCGGAGGAGAACGACTTCCAGGTGATCCCGTCGTGCCCGTTCGTGCGGCGCGTCCTGGCGGAGCATCCCGAGCGGTCGAAGGTCAACGCGGGCTGATCCGGTCGGGGTTGCCCGCCCGAAACCGGAGCACGAACTTCGCCGGGTGACCTCTTTTGCCACGATCGAGTCCGGCGCGGATCCGGGAGCCGCCGCGACCCGGATCCGCTTCCGGGACGCGGCCCTGGAAGGGATCTGGGACCGGATCCTGGCGGGCGGGCGACTCGATCGCGCCGACGGCCTCGCGATCCTCGAGAGCTGGGACCTGCCGGCGCTCGGCCGGATGGCCGACCACGTCGCCCGCGCGAAGCACGGCGAGCGGGTCTACTTCACCCTCAACCGGCAGCTCAATCCCACGAACATCTGCGTCCTCGACTGCGCCTTCTGCGATTTCGCCGCGCGGCCGCGGAACGACCCCAAGGCCTACGAGATGGGCTGGGACGAGATCCTCGCTCACGTGACCGACGACATCACCGAGATCCACATCGTGGGAGGGCTCCATCACAAGTGGCGCTACGAGCACTACGTCGAGATCGTCCGCCGGATCCGCGAGAAGTCTCCGAACCTCACGATCAAGGCGTGGACGGCGGTCGAGATCGACTTCTTCGCCAAGATCGGCAAGCGGACGATCGAGCAGGTGCTCGCCGACATGGTCGAAGCGGGCCTCGACGCGCTCCCGGGCGGCGGCGCGGAGGTCTTCAGCGAGCGCGTTCGCGATGCGCTGTTCCGCCACAAGATCGGCGAGCGCGAGTGGTTCGCGGTGCACGACGCCGCGCACCGCATGGGGATTCCCACGAACTGCACGCTCCTGTACGGTCACATCGAGACCTACGACGAGCGGGTCGACCACGTGCTCAAGCTGCGCGACCAGCAGGATCGAACCGGCGGTTTCCAGGCGTTCATCCCGCTGGAGTACCAGCTGGGTACGACCCGGCTGGTCGAACGGCAGGCGTCGGCGGTCGAGGACCTGCGCACGATCGCGATGAGCCGCCTCGTGTTCGACAACGTTCCGCACGTCAAGGCGTACTGGGTCATGCTCGGCGAGCAGACGGCAGAGCTGGCGCTGAACTTCGGCGCCAGCGATCTGGACGGGACGATCGGAAACGAGAAGATCGCACACTACGCCCTCGCGGAGAGCGAGGCCGGTCACACCCGCGACCACCTCCTGCGGATGATCCGCGCCGCCGGCAAGGTCCCGGTCGAGCGCGACGCGCTGTACCGCGAAATCGCCGTCCACGGCTGAGCCACCCCGCTCCTTCATGAAGGTCGCGCGCATCCCGTATCTCAACGCCGCTCCCTTCTACGCGGGATGGGGCGACGATCCGCCGTTCGAGAGCGTCTCGATGGTTCCCAGGGAGCTCGGCAGGGCCGCCCGGGACGGCGCCATCGACGCGGGCCTGATGGCGGTCGCCGACTGGTTCCGGCTGGACGGCACGTTCAACCTGATGCAGCCGCCGCTCGGCGTGGCGGCGAGCGAGCACGTACGAAGCGTCATTCTCTTCTCCCGAGACCATCCCACGGGAATGGACCGCGCGCGCGTGGTCGTGACCGGGGAGAGCTCGACCTCGCGACGTCTCGCGCAGTTGATGGCGGTCGCGTACTGGCATGTGGAGATCGAATGGCTCCAAGAGGACGAGTTCGAAGGGGACCCGCTGGAGGACGCCGACGGGTTGCTCCTGATCGGGGATCGCGCGCTCGCGCTGATGTCGGACAAGGGTCACGGCGGCTGGTCGCGAGCGACCGACCTGGCCAGCGAGTGGTGGCAGTGGCAGGGCCTGCCGTTCGTCTTCGCGGCGTGGGCCGTCCGCTCGGCGCTGCCGCGGCGGGAACGCGAGCGGTTCGGCGGCTTCCTGAGCGGATCGCTCGCGCTCGGCAGCGAGCGCCTGTCCGAGATCGCGGCCGCCCACGCCGGAGCCCTCGGCGACGCGGAGTCGCTCGAGGCCTACCTCGCCCATTTCACCTACCGCTTGGGCGAAGACGAGCTCGCGGGCCTCACGCGATTCCGCGACCTGCTCGCCGAGCACGACATCCAGGAATACGCGGACGCGCGGATCTGATCGAGCGGTCGATCAGGCTCGGGACGGGTACGGCTCCCGGCGCCGGAAGATCCACACCAGGACGATGCCCGCGATGAACCCGCCGACGTGGGCCGCGTAGGCGACGCCGCCGGTTTCCTCGGTCTGAGCCATCGCGCCGATCCCGTTGACGAACTGAAGGACGATCCACAGCCCGATCACGGCCACCGCCGGCATCTCCGTCACCGTGCGGATCATGAGGACGCGCACGCGTTGCCGCGGGAACAGGACGATGTAGGCGCCGAGGACCCCGCTGATCGCTCCGCTCGCACCGAGGCTCGGGATCTGGCTCGACAGGCCGGTCATGATGTGGGCCAGCGTGGCGGCGACCCCGCAGATCAGGTAGAACACCAGATACCGCAGGGCTCCCATGGCCTGTTCCACGTTGTCGCCGAAGATCCACAGGAAGAGCATGTTGCCGAGCAGGTGCATCCAACCGCCGTGCATGAACATCGACGTCAGCGTCGTGATCCAGAACGGTCCCGCATGGGTGGGAGCGAGGTCGGTGGCCCGCGAGTACTCGACGGGGATCACCGACCACGTCTGGAAGAATCCTTCGATGTCGCCCTGCGTGAGCTGATACAGGAAGACGAGAACGTTGATGACGATCAGGCCGATCGTGACGATCGGCGTGATGTGGACCTGCGAGTCGTCGTCTCCGAGCGGCAGCACCATGGGTCCTCCAGTGTAGCCTCAGTCGTCGAGGCGCGCCCGGGTCCGGACCCCCGCCTCCAGTACGGCGCGGTACTCGTCCTCCAGGCGTCCATCCCGGAGCCACGCGACGCCGGTCCGCTCGCCGATCTCCCGCGCGGCGGCCGGGTCGGCCCAGGAGTCCAGCAGGGGCTCTCCCGGGGCCCCGCGGACTCCGACGGCGGCGGGCGAGAGATCGACGAGCTCGAGGTTGATTTCGATCTGGGCGCGGCTCTCCTCGATCCGTCTGCGGGTCCGCTCCGCGATCCGCAGGCTCCGCCCCATCCAGTCGCGCACGTGACCCCGCGATTCGATCAGCTCGATGGCGGTTCGCGGCGGGAGGATGCGCGGGATCCCGTCGACGGCGTCGCCGCAGAGCGCGAGGTAGTCCACGACGTAGGCGGGCGTGACGCCGAGGATGCGCCGGACGTCGCCGTGCCGGACGATGCCGCGGACCCGACCCTCCATCCAGGTCGACCCGGACAGGAGCTGCATGAAGTCCTTGTCGTCGCTCCGGATCACGACGTCCTCCTCGCTCGCGAAGCGATGGACGAGCGCCGCGAGACCCTCGTCCGCCTCGAGGCCTTCGGTCCGGAACTGCACGACGCCGAGCGCCGTCAGGACGCGCAGCATGGTTTCGAAGTCCTCGCGGCCGGCCTCGTCCCAGATCTCGGGCCGATCGCGGTAGGCCGGCCACAGCTCGCGCTTCCACTGCTTCTCGCCGTTCCAGCAGACGATCCACGTGTCGGCGGAGTCCGCCATCATCCGGCGGAGCATCCGGGGGACCTGGAACGTCAGCGGCCAGGCGATCTTCTTCTTGAGCGCGTGCCAGGCCGAGAAGGCGACCATCCCGCCGTCGACGACGCGCACGCTCAGCCGCCGTCGTCCTCGCCCCACACCTCCTCGAGGCGCGCCTTCCGCCCACAATTAAACTTGTAGAACCGATAGCGGACGGGATTCTTCTGATAGTAGTCCTGGTGGTAGTCCTCGGCCGGCCAGAACGTCGACGCGTCGACGATCCCCGTCACGACGCCGAACCCCCGTCTCGATTCGATGTCCCGCTTCGATGCCTCGGCGAGCTCGCGCTGGCGCGCGTTCCTCACGAAGATCGCGCTCCGGTATTGGCTCCCGCGGTCGCAGAACTGTCCGCCGTCGTCCGTCGGGTCGACGTTGTGCCAGAACGTCCCGAGGAGGCTCGCGAACGAGACGACCTTGGGATCGAACACGACCAGAACCGCTTCGAAGTGACCGCTGCCTCCGGCGGACACCTGCGCGTAGGTCGGGTCCTCGAGGCGGCCGCCGGTGTACCCCGACGTGGTCGAGACGACGCCGCGCACGTGGTCGAAGGCCTCCTCCATGCACCAGAAGCAGCCCCCCGCGAACGTCGCGACCTCGAGCGTGTCGCGCGGGAGGTCGGGGCCCGGCGTGGCGGAGGCACGGGCGGCCGCAGGCGACGGCGCGGCCAGGAGCGCCCCGCCGACGACAGCCGTAAGCAGAATCCGGATCATCGAATGCCTCCCTGTTGAGGCCCGGACGCGATCGTCCTGTGGACGACGAGGGAACCGTTCCCGGCGTCCCATCGTATACTCGATGACGGGCATCCCGCGCCAGCCGGTCCGCCGGCGGAAAGGACCTCCATGGAATGGCTCGCGTCCATATGCCGCGCTCCCGTCTGGGCGGGGGTCGCGATCCTCGTCGCCTCGGGCTCCGCGTGCGGGCAGGGAGCCCGGCCCGCCGGTGCGCGTTCCGCGGCCGACGAGGCGGCCCTCCGCGATCGCCTGACGCCCCTTCAGTACCGGGTCACCCAGGAGGACGCCACCGAGCCGCCCTTCCGGAACGAATACTGGGACGAGCACCGACCGGGCATCTACGTGGACGTCGTCTCGGGGGAGCCGCTCTTCAGCTCGCTCGACAAGTTCGATTCGGGAACGGGCTGGCCGAGCTTCACGCGGCCGCTCGAGCCGGAGAACATCGTCACCCGCACGGACTACAAGCTCCTCTATCCGCGGACGGAGGTGCGCTCCAAGGCGGCCGACAGCCACCTCGGTCACGTCTTCGACGACGGCCCCCCGCCCACCGGTCTCCGCTACTGCATGAACTCCGCGGCGCTCCGCTTCGTCCCCCTCGAGCGGCTGGAGGCGGAGGGATACGGGAAGTACCGGGCGCTCTTCGACTGATTCCGGCCACGGTGGACAGCCTCACCCGAGGTCGCGACATTCGCCCGTTCATGCTCGCGACGATCCACGACAAGCTGGCTACCGGCGGGCGGCTGACTCCCGCCGAAGGCGAGTGGCTGCTGACGTCCGCACCGCTCACCGCCCTCGGGGAGATGGCGGCGGCCGAGCGCTTCCGGCGCCATCCGGCGCGCGAAGTCACCTACGTCATCGATTCGAATCCCAACTACACGAACATCTGCAACGTCGACTGCGTGTTCTGCGCGTTCTACCGCCACGCGGATGACGTCGACGCCTATGTGCACACGGTCGAAGACGTCCTCGAGCAGGTGGGCTGGGCGGTGGAGCAGGGAGCCACCACCGTTCTCCTCCAGGGAGGCGTGAACCCCGAGCTCCCGCTCGACTACTACCTCGAGGTCGTGCGCGAGACCGTGCGCCGGTTCCCGGGCGTGACGCCCCACTACTGGAGCGCGGTCGAGATCCAGGGTATGGCGGAGGTCTCGGGGAAGCCGCTCCCCGACGTGCTCGAGGCGCTGTGGGACGCGGGGCAGCGCACGATTCCCGGCGGCGGCGCCGAGATCCTCGCACCCCGCGTCAGGAGGAAGCTCGGCGCGCGGAAGGGCGGCCCCGACGCCTGGCTCGAGGTCCACGAGGCCGCCCACCGGATCGGCTTCCGCACGACGGCCACGATGATGTACGGCTCGATCGAGACCGCGGCGGAGCGGATCGCCCATCTGGACGCCGTCCGCGCCGCGCAGGACCGGGCGCGAGCGCTCGAGACCGCCACACGGGGGGCGACGCCGGGCTCGTTCACGGCCTTCATCCCGTGGTCGTTCAAGCCGGGGAACACGCCGCTCGAGAAGGTGCGCCCCGTTCCCGAGGGTCCGGCGGCGTACCTCAGGATGATCGCGGTCTCGCGCCTCTACCTCGACAACGTCGACCACGTCCAGGCCTCGTGGTTCTCCGAGGGCAAGAAAACGGGCCAGATCGCGCTCCATTGGGGCGCCGACGACTTCGGCGGGACGCTGTTCGAGGAATCGGTCCACGCCGAAGCGGATCACGTCAGCACCTCGAGCGTGGCCGAGGTCCGGGAGCTCATCCGCGAAGCCGGGTTCACGCCGGTTCAGCGGACGACCCTCTACGAGCGCCTTCCCGAGACGCCGCTCGAACGGCTGGCCGTTCGCGCGCCGCGGCGGGCGGGCCGCCTCGA
>DATBJO010000043.1:0-22080 GCA_036556305.1 Gemmatimonadota bacterium | reverse complement strand
CTGAGACCACTGTCCGGGATCGCGGAAGAAGGTGGCGACGTCCTTGACGATGATCGCCCGCACGCGGCGCGGGAACGGCCGGCTCGCCCACGCGGTTGCGCCACGCCACCACGCCTGACGCGTCCAGCGCGGCTCGCGCGCTTCCTGCGCGCGGCTGTATCCGGACCTGAACCCCTCCCGGAAGACGAGCGCGGCCAGGATCGTCACCGACGCGGCCGCGATCGCGAGCGCGCCGCCGTACCCCGCCACCGCGGCCCAATCCGGCTCGCTCCCGTACAGCCCGAGCACCTCGCCCAGGACGCGCGCCGCCCAGTAGGAGGGCAGCCACGGCAGCGTCGGGTTCGACACGTCCACCAGGTACTCGGCCCACGTCCCGAATTCCTCCGGGCGCGTGAACCGTTCGGGGCGGATCACGCGCGCCATCATCACGACGCCGATGATGGACACGAGCGCGACGAGCGAGAGCAGGTCCCGCGCCTTGCGCGCGGGGAACAGGTTGACGAGCGCGACCGACACGAGCACGCCGAGCGCGGCCGTGATCGTCACGAACGGAGCCAGAACGGCCAGGAGCGCGAGGTAGTAGCGCGGACCGGCACCGAACACCTCTCCGTAGGCGACCCATATGGGGAGCGCGAGGAACACCGCCGTCCACGAGGAGAAGGTCGCGACCTCGAGGAGCTTCGCGCGGAACAGGCGACCCAGCGGCACCGGCGCGACCGCGATCAGCTGCAGGTCGCTCGCCAGGAAGCACTGGGACAGCGCGGTGATCAGCGCGGAGAACAGCAGGAACGAGAGCAGGACGAGGAGCAGGAATGCGAGCAGCTTGACTCCGAGGATGCGTCCGAGGTCGGGATCCACGAGGACGAAGTGCTCGAGGATGCGCGCGCTGATCCGGTAGCCGGCGGCGAAAAACAAGACCCCGACTCCCCCGAGGAGGAGCGGCCGCCCCGCGCCTCCTCGACTCCATTGACGGCGTGAGGCGGCGAGTCTGGGCGAGAGGAGCGACCTCAGGTGGCGGCCTTCCGCGCGCGTCGCTCCCGCAGGTCGTCGACCGCGGGCGGATCGTCGTCTTCGGTCAGCCTGAGGAACACCGCTTCCAGCGAGCCGTGGTCGGCCATCGCCTGCAGCCTGAGCTCGTCCAGCGTCCCTCGCGCGACGACCAGTCCCTTCTGGACGATCGCCACGCGGGAGCAGAGCTCCTCTGCGACCTGGAGAGTGTGCGTCGACAGGAACACGGTCCGGCCCCTGTCGACGAGCTCGGCGAGCAGCGTCTTCATGACGCGCGCGCTTTTCGGATCGAGGCCGATCATGGGCTCGTCGATGACGACGATCTCGGGCTCGTGAACGAGCGCCGCGGTCACGGCCAGCTTCTGCCGCATTCCATGGCTGTAGGATTCGATCAGCTCGTCGACCCACTCCATGAGATCGAACCGTTCCAGCAGCCGCCCCGAAACCCGCTCCACCTGACCCGCGTCGAGCTGATACAGGTGCCCCACGAACTCGAGAAACTCGCGAGCGGTCAGCTTCGGGTAGAGAAAGGCGCGGTCGGGAACGTAGCCAACCCGGCGCTTGACCCGCTGCGGGTGCTTCACGACGTCGTGGCCGGCGATCTCGACGGTCCCGGCGGACGGTTGGAGGAGTCCCGTCAGGATGCGGATCGTCGTCGTCTTGCCGGCACCGTTCGGTCCCAGGAACCCGAACAGCTCGCCCTTCTCGACCTCGAGGTCGATGCCCCGCAGCACCTCGAAGTCCCCGAACGACTTCCGGAGCTGGCGACACGAGATCGCGCTCATGGGATGGCCTCGCGCTCGGTTTGCTCGCGAATCGCCCGGCAGGCGATGGTTTCGCCCTCGGTCACGATCCAGTCGACCGGCTCGTCGTGGGGCTCGACGGGCAGAGAATCCTGTAGTTGCAAGGAAAATGCCAGCGCGATCCGCGGGGCGTCCACGGTGGAGAGGAACCGGTCGTAGAGGCCCGCGCCGAAGCCGATCCGCCAGCCGCTGCGGTCGAAGGCGAGGCCGGGGACGACGACCGCGTCCATCGCGTCGACGGCGACCGGCTCCGCCCGCGCGGGGTCGGGCTCCCACAGGCCGCGCCGGCTCTCGACGAGATCGTCGAGGGAACCGATCGCGTAGCTCTCGAGCCCGCGCGGCCGCCACCGGACCCGCGGACAGACGACCCGCTTTCCCTCCGCCAGCGCGCGGCGCACGAGCCCGCGGGTGGCGACCTCGCCGGCGATCGCGCCGACGTACGTGTGGACGACGCGGGCGTCGCGCCAGACCGGCATGTCCTCGAGCCGCTCGACGATCGCCGTCGACCACGCGTCCCGGACCGTGTCGTCCATGGCGCCGCGCACGGCCAGCATCCGCTCCCGGATGGCCGCCTTCGACGGACCGCCGCTCATGCGCGCGCGGGCTTTCAGGCGCGCCGGACCTCGAGCGTCAGGCCGTCCACGCCGACGACCTCGACCGCCACGCCTGTCTCGAGCGC
This sequence comes from Gemmatimonadota bacterium, assembly GCA_036556305.1. Lineage (GTDB taxonomy): Bacteria > Gemmatimonadota > Gemmatimonadetes > JACCXV01 > JAHWKZ01 > JAICNR01. Next base: position 19,590 of record DATBJO010000043.1, on the reverse strand, counting down.
CTCGCCGGCGCGCGCCCGCCACAGCTCGCCGCGCACCATCACCTGACCCTCGGGATCGATCGGCCTCTTGACGACGCCCCGCTCCCCGACGAGACCCTCGCGTCCCGTCGCCGGCTTCGCCTTCCACGCGCGCCAGGCGAGTCCCATCGCGAAGGCGAAGAAACCCGCGGTCAGGAGCGCCGCCGGGATGATCACGCTCCAGCTCACGCGCAGGAAGGAACCCGGCGTGTCGAAGAGCATCGTCGCGCCCAGCACGAACGCGATCACGCCGCCCACCGTCAGGAGCCCGTGGCTCACGACCTTCACCTCCGCGATGAAGAGGATCAGCGAGAACAGGATGAGGAGCACGCCGGCGTAGTTCACCGGCAGGGCCTGGAGCGCGAAGAAGGCGAGCAGCAGCGAGATCCCGCCCACGACCCCCGGCAGGATCGCGCCCGGGTTCATGAGCTCGAAGAAGATCCCGTAGATCCCGATCATCATCAGGATGAACGCGATGTTCGGGTTCGCGATCGTGTCGAGGATCTTGAACCGCAGGCCCTTCTCGAGATCGCGCACGTCCGCGCCCGCGGTCCGGAGCGTCACCCGCCGGTCGAACAGCTCGACCACGCGGCCGTCGATCGCGTCGAGGAGCGCGGGCAGGCTCGGCGCGACGAGGTCGACGACGTTCTGCTCGACCGCCTCCGTCTCCGTCACCGATACGGCATCGGTTACCGCCTTCGCGGCCCATTCGGCGTTCCGGCCGCGGCGCTCGGCGATCGTGCGGATGAACGCGACCGTGTCGTTGAGGATCTTCTGCTCGAGCGCGTCGCCTCCGGCGGCGCCTTCGATGGCACTGTCGGCCGGGGCTGGCCCGCCGGGCAGCCCCCCGCCACCCATCGAGATCGGCGTCGCCGCGCCGATGTTCGTCCCGGGGGCCATCGCGGCGACGTGCGCGGCGAGCGTCAGGAACACGCCGGCCGATCCCGCGCGCGCGCCCGACGGAGCGACGTAGACGACGATCGGGACGTCGCTCGCCATCATCGCCTGGACGATCTCGCGGGTCGACTCGACGAGGCCGCCGGGCGTGTCGAGCTGGATGACGAGCGCGCCGGCATCGGACTCGCCCGCCTCGTCGATCGCGTCCATGATGTATTCGGCCGAGGCCGGCGAGATCGCTCCGTCCACCACGATCCGGACGACATGGCGCTCGGCCGTCTGCGCCCGGAGGGGTCCCGCGCCGAGGAGAGCGAGCCCGAGGATGGCGACGTGCCGCATGATCGCAATATAGGTTGCCGCGGCGGGGCGTCGCTTCGATATTCCGCCCCTCTCATGAGACATCGCATCCTCGCTGCGGTCATCAGCCTCGTCCTGGCCACTCCTCTCGCGGCCCAGCAGCCGCGCTGGTGGGGACCCGCCGTCGCCGACAGCGCGATGGTCGTCAGCGCCAAGGCGGAGGCGACCGAGGTCGGTCTCGACATCCTGCGCCGCGGCGGAAACGCGGTCGACGCGGCCATCGCCGTCCACTTCGCGCTCGCCGTCACGCTGCCGAGCGCGGGCAACATCGGCGGCGGCGGATTCATGGTCGTCCGCCAGGCCGACGGCGCCGTCCACACGTACGACTACCGCGAGCGCGCGCCGCTCGCCGCCACCGCAGACATGTACCTCGACGCGGCGGGAAACCCCGTCGAGGGCCTGTCGTGGTACGGGTGGAAGGCCGTCGGTACGCCCGGCTCCGTCGCCGGGATGGCGCTCGTCCACGAGCGCCACGGGACGCTCCCGTGGAAGGAGTTGATCGAGCCCGCGATCCGGCTCGCGGAGGACGGGTTCGTCGTCGACGCCTACACGTGGGCATCGCTCGAGGGCGACTCCGAGGACATCCGCCGGTTCCCGGGCGCGGCGGCGATCCTCTTCCCGGGCGGGAATCCGCCTCCGATCGGCTCCCGGCTTCGCCAGCCGGCTCTCGCGCGGACGCTCCGGCTCATCGCCGCGGGCGGCGCGGACGTCTTCTACCGCGGCGAGATCGCCGACTCGATCGCGGCCGCGATGGCGGCCAACGGAGGCCTCGTCACGAAGGAAGACCTCGCTTCTTACGAGGCCAGGGAGCGGCCCCCGGTCACTTTCGAGTACCGCGGGTACCGGATCCATTCGATGGGGCCCCCGTCGTCCGGGGGGCTGACGATGATGTGGATCCTCGAGCAGCTCGAGACGTTCGATCTCGCGAAGTATCCGTTCCACTCGGCCGCCTCCGTCCACCGGATCGTGGAGGCGATGCGCCGCGCCTACGGCGAGCGGAACGTGCTCCTCGGAGACCCGGACTTCGCGGACATCCCGCCCGAAGCCTGGGAGGAGAGCTACGGAACCGCGCTCGCCGCGTCCATCGACACGCTCCGGGCCACGCCCTCGTCCGACATCCGGCCCGAGCTGTTCGCGGCCGTCGTCCCGCACGAATCCACCGAGACGACCCACTTCTCGATCGTCGCCCCGGACGGCTCGGCGGTCGCCTCCACGACGACGATCAACGGCGGCTTCGGCTCCTACATGACGGTGGCGGGGTTCTTCCTCAACAACGAGATGGACGACGCGACGATCAAGCCCGGCGTGGCCAACGCCTACGGGCTCGTCCAGGGGCGCGCCAACGCGATCGAGCCGGGCAAGCGCCCGCTCTCGGCGATGACGCCCACGATCGTCGAGAAGGACGGACGGGTGAAGTACGTGCTGGGCACGCCGGGCGGCTCCACGATCATCACGAGCGTCGCGCAGGTCCTGATCGACGCCATCGACTACGGGATGACGATGGCGGAGGCCAACGACGCCAGGCGGATCCACCACCAGCATCTTCCCGACCGGATCGACGTCGAGCCCTACGGACTGTCCCAGGACACCGTCGACCGGCTGACCGCGATGGGGCACACGGTCCGGTTCCGGGGCGGCTATTCGGGCCGCGTCGAGACCATCGAGGTCGATTTCGAGCACGGATTCCTGTTCGGCCGCAGCGACCTGCGAGGGGGCGGGCTGGCCGACGGATTCTGACCCTGGTGCGGCAGGACCACCCCCTCTCTCCGCTCCTTCCGTTTCTCGCGCCCTATCGCAAGCCGATCGCGCTCGGGGCGATCGCCATCGCGATCAGCGCGGCCCTGGGCGCGACCGAGCCCTACCTGGTCAAGCTCGCGATCGACGCGCTCCGCGAGGGCGTGACGTGGGGCCTGATCGCCGTGTTCTCGGCCATGATCGTCGGCGTGGCGCTCGTGCAGGGCGTATTCCGCTACGCCCAGCGTCGGCTCATCAACGAGGTCTCCCGGCACGTCGACACCGACCTCCGAAACGCGCTCTACGAGCGGCTGGTTCGACAGCCGCCGTCGTGGTTCGACGGCTTTCCGACCGGCGACGTCCTGAGCCGTTTCTCCAATGACGTCATGAGCGTGCGCATGATGCTCGGGCCCGGGATTCTGTTCGGGATCAACACCGTGATCACGATCCTGCTCGCGATCGCGATCATGCTGTGGCTCGATCCCTGGCTCACGCTCTGGGCGCTGATTCCGCTGCCCGGAGTCACGCTCAGCGTGAAGCTCATGGGGAACCGGATCCATCGGCGGAGCGAGATGGCGCAGGCGGCGCTGGCGGACGTGTCGACCGCCACGCAGGAGAACATGGCGGGGCTCAGGGTCGTGCGCGCCTACGGCCGCGAGGAGACGGAGCGCGAACGGTTCCGCGAGCGGAGCGAGGCATACGTGGCCACCAACCTGCGCCTGGCCCGCATCCAGGCGCTCCTGGGGCCCACGCTCGGGTTTCTGCTCGGGATCAGCGTCCTCATCCTGCTGTGGATCGGCGGCCGGCGGGTGACCGAGGGGTACATGACGCTCGGCGACTTCGTCGCGTTCGTGATGTACCTGGGAATGGTCGCGTGGCCGCTGATCGCCTTCGGCTGGATCGCCAACGCGTACCAGCGCGCGAGCGCCGCGATGGGTCGGATCAACCGGATCCTGCTCGCGACTCCGACGATCGACGACCGCCGCGCCGTGCCCGGCACCCGGCCCGCGAGCGGGAGCATCCGCTTCCGCGACGTCAATTTCCGGTACTCCGAGGGCCGCCCGCTGGTGCTCGAATCGTTCGACCTCGATGTGCCGGCGGGAACGACGCTCGGGATCACGGGTCCCACCGGGTCCGGCAAGACGACCGTCGTCCAGCTCGTGCCGAGGCTCTACGAGCCGGATTCCGGCGCGATCGAGATCGACGGGCGCGAGCTCCCCGAATACCCGCTCGCCGATCTGCGCGGGGCGATCGGGTTCGCCCCGCAGGAACCGTTCCTGTTCAGCGACACGCTCCGCGCCAACCTCGAGTTCGGCCGTCGCGACGGCGCGGAGCGCATGTCGCTCGAAGAGGCCGCCGAGATCTCGGGGCTGTCCGCCGACCTCGACGCGTTCCCGATGGGGTACGAAACGATGGTCGGGGAGCGCGGGATCACGCTCTCCGGCGGGCAGAAACAGCGCGCCGCGCTCGCCCGGGCCCTCCTCTCCGATCCGCAGATCCTCATCCTCGACGACGCGTTCTCGTCCGTCGACACCGAGACCGAGGAACGAATCCTCCGGCGCCTGCGCGCGTTCATGGCCGAGCGTACGACTTTACTTGTTAGCCACCGCGTCTCGACTCTCAAGGCGGCGGATCGGATCGTCGTTCTCGAGGGCGGGCGGGTCGTCGAGAGCGGGACCCACGACGAGCTCGTCGCCGCCGGCGGCGCGTACGCGGCGCTGGATCGGCGCCAGAGACTGGAACAGGAAGTCGAACGGACGTAATCGGCTCGAAAGCCTGCTCCCGCGGCCGCTGCCCGTTCAGCGTGCTGCTTACAGGCCGAGCCACCTCGCGATGATCGAACGCTGCATCTCGTTCGTGCCCGAATAGATCGTGCTCGCGACCGAATCGCGAAGGGTCCGCTCGAGGCCCTGCTCGACCAGGAAGCCGTACCCTCCCATGATCTGGACCGCGTCGTGCGCGCTCTGCACGAGCGAGTCGCTCACGTGGAGCTTGGCGATCGAGGCGTCGATCGCGGCCGCCCGCGTCTGTTCGAGTCGCCAGGCCGCCTGGTACACGAGGAGCCGCGAGGCCTCGAGCCGCACCTTCATGTCCGCGATCTTGTGGCTCACCGCCTGGTGCTTGCCGATCGGCTGTCCCCCCGACTTGCGCGTGCGGGCGTGCGCGATTGCGCCCTCGAGGAGCCGCTGCATGGTGCCGACGTGGGTCGCGCCGAGGCACGCGCGCTCCCAGTCCATGGACTGCGAGAACACGGTGGCGCCGGCCCCCTCGCCGCCGAGGACGGCGTCGTCTCCCACCCGCACCTCCTCGAGAACGAGCTCGCCGATCGGACAGCTTCGGAGCCCCATCTTCTCGAACTTCTGACCGGCGCGGAAGCCCCGCGATGCCTTCTCGACGACGAACGCCGTGATTCCGGAGAAGCCCTTCCCGGGATCGGTGACGGCGTAGACGAGCGCGAGGTCGGCGACCGGCCCGTTGGACGAGAACGTCTTGGTGCCGTTCAGGACCCAGCCGTCCCCGTCCCTTGCGGCGCGGGTCCGCATGTCGAACGCGTTGGAGCCCGAGTCGGGCTCGGTCATCCCGTTGACTGCGATCGTGGAACCGTCGCAGAGTCCCGGCAGCCAGCGCCGCTTCTGCTCGTCGGTGCCGTGCTTCCAGATCGGAACGACGCACGCGAGCAGATGCGCGCAGATCGCGAACACGAGTCCGCCGTCCTCGGATCCGTAGCCCAATGCCTCGAGCGCGATCGCGGTGCCGAGCGCGTCGAGGCCTCCGCCTCCGTGCTCCTCGGAGACGGGAAGCCCCTGGAGCTTCATCTCTCCGCACTTCAGCCACAGGTCCCGCGGGAACTCCTGGTCGCGATCCCGCTCGCGCGCGCCGGCGTTGAGCTCAGAGCGTGCGAATCGTACGATCTCGTCGCGCAGGAGCTTCTGCTCCGGGGTCAGGTCGAGGTTCACGCGGTCCCTCTCGACAGCGCCTGGTAGTCGATCTTGTCCGTCGACGTCTTGGGGAGTGACGGATGGAACTGGAAGCGGTCCGGAATCATGTACAGCGGAAGCTCCTTCGAGCAGAAGCTCTTCATATCGATAATCGATCCCTTGCCCCCGTCGGCGCGGGTCACGTGGGCGTCGATCCGCACGCCGTCCTCGCCGGGGATCGCGATCACGGCGGCCTCGACGACATCAGGGTGATGATACAGCGCGGCTTCGATCTCTCCCAGCTCGACGCGGTAGCCACGACGCTTGACCATCCGGTCGCGACGTCCGACGAAGAGCAGGATCCCGTCATCGGCCTCGCGCACGAGGTCGCCCGTCCGATACCACGGCGTCCCGTCGTCGTCGACCTGGAACGCCTTCTCCGAGCGCTCGGGCAGGTTCCAGTACCCTCGCATGACCGTGCCCCCCGAGATCAGGAGCTCTCCCTCCTCGCCGACGGGCACCCTCCGGTCACCCTCGTCGACCACCTTGCCCACGTCGTTCTCGCACACCTTCCCGATCGGGTACGGATCCTCCCGGTCCTTGGGAATCGCGGACGGGATCTCGAAGTACGTGCATACGTTGGTTTCGGTCGGCCCGTAGAGGTTGAAGTAGCGCGGCGCGGGCCACTTCTCGAGCAGCGCGCGGAGGTGCTTGACCGGAAAGACCTCGCCGGCGAACAGAACGAGCCGGAGCGCCGACCAGTCGTACTGGTCGAGCTGGCCGAACTCGACCAGCAGTCGCAGGACCGAGGGCGTCGAGTACCAGACCGAGATCCCGTGCTCCGCGACCGTGGACGCCATCGCGGCCGGCTGCTTCGAGATCTCCTCTCCGAACAGGACGATCTCGCCGCCGTGAAGCAGCGAGACATAGAGATCGAAGATCGAGAGGTCAAAATGGAACGGCGCGTGCGACGAGAACGTATCCGCTTCGGAGAGATCGAACGTCGCCGCGCACCACTCCACGAAGCTGAGCGCGCTGGCGTGCGTGTGGATGACCCCCTTGGGCTTACCCGTCGAACCCGACGTGTAGAGGATGTAGGCCAGCGGATTTCGCGGATCGTGGGCCCGCTCGCCGCCGGGACCGCGCACGATCTGGATCTCGCGAACCCCGGGGGCGTCGCCCCACGTCTCGAGGACCGGCAGCTCCGGCGTGGTCGCCTCCCTGAGACCCGGCAGCAGGTCGGAGGCCGCCACGATCGCGGCCAGGCCGCAGTCTTCGACGACGTACGCGCAGCGGGACGGCGGAGCCGAGGGGTCGATGGGGACGTACGCGGCGCCGGACTTGAGGATCCCCAGGATCGCGGTCACCGAGGGGATCGACTTGGGCACGTAGACCCCGACCCGGTCGCCGGGTCCCACGCCGTGGCGGGCCAGCGCTTCGCGCATGGTCTCCGCTCGGCGGTCGAGCTCGCCGTACGTCAGCCGCTCGGTGCCGCCGGCCGTGGCCAGCGCAGGCCGCGCCGGGAAGCGCGCCGCCGACCGCGCCAGCAGCTCGTCCAGCCTCATGGCTCCGGAATCTGTCACTCGAGCTTCCCCGCGACGGTCTCGGCGATCAAGGCCGGCGTGTCGAGACAGTCGATGCTGAACTCGTGCGCATCTATGTGAACCCCGTACGCGAGCTCGAGATGGTCGACGAGCCTCACGACGGAGACCGAGTCGAGCACCCCGCTCGAGATGAGCGGCGTTTCGCCCCCCAGCAGGGACGGGTCCTCGCCCTGGAGGAATTCTCCCAGGAGGAACGCCTTGACCTCCCGTTCGATCCGCTCGCGGGAATCCTCCACGGTCTCCTGCTGGGAACTCATCTGGCCTCCTTTGGATGATCTTCCGTTTCGGGGAGCGCGCTCACCGTCCCGGCGATTCCGATCGATTCCCGCTCCCGCTCCAGCTCGACAACGATCCTGTCCGCGATCAGGCTGTGCGCGAGCGCATTCGGGTGCGTGTCCCAGGTCGCGACCACGAGATCCTTCCCCTCGAATCCCGCGAAGGCGTCCTCGACGCTCAGAACGGCGGCCCCGGCGCGTCTCGCCATCCCCAGCACCTCGTTGCGCCGTCGCACGGAGCGGGTAATATCCTCGTTCGTGAGCGGGACGTAGAGAACCACGGGAATCGCGCCGCTCCGCCGCGCGCTCTCGGCGATCGTGCGCAGCGCTCCCTCCATGACCTCCGGCACGTACGGCTCGAGCTCGCGCTGGAGCTTGACGGTGGACATCCCGTCCCGGGCTCCGGACCGCGTCACCAGATCCTCCAGCCACGGATAGCCCAGATCCCTCCCCTTGACGATCGAGGCCCGCAAGGCGCGGCTCACCATCACGTCCTCGTTCACGTGCACGACGCAGAGGATCATGTCGGGATCGAAATCCAGCACCTTGAGATCCAGCAGTCGCATGCTCTGCAGAACCGAGAAACCGGCCATCGCGAAGTTCATGAGCTCTACACGCTCGTAGGGAGCGATGCCGCTCTCTCGATTCAGCCTGTCCTCGACCAGATTCTCGAACGTCTCCTCTCCCTCCACGCCGCTCCCCATCGTGTACGAGCCGCCCAGGACCGCGATCCGGAAGGTGCCCGGCGGCTTTTCCCGCTCGTACTCACGATCGCGCATCCCCCAGCGGTTCGTGCGCAGCGTCTTGCGCTTGAACGAGCCTTCGTAGCCGGGGACGAACTCGATGCCACGCAGGTCGTCGGTCGCGCGCACGGCGGAGGTCTCCTCCAGCGTGACCCAGTCCGCGGGCTTCGGGTCCGGGGCACCCCGCGACTGCCATCCGGCGTCGAGAAGGTCCTCGTAGTAGCCGAGGGTCTCGCGCTCCTCGTCGGCCTCGTTCTTGCCCGCGTAGCCGAACGATGCCGCCACGGCGCCGACCGGGCCCCACACGCGTCCCTGGACGCCGGGCTGGGCGAGGATAAGGAGAGCGAGCGCGGCGGTGACGAAGCTCGCCGGGGCACGCGACGAGAGCCGGCCGGGGACCGCAGCCGGCCAGCTCGTGCCGGCGAGGTATTGCGCGACCACTCCGAGGGCAACGATCGCGACCAGAGCGATCCCCAGCAAGCCGAAGTCCCCCGCCGGGCTCCTGCCGGCGGTCGCGAGCACGTCCAGGAGCTCCGCGACCGACGCGCTGCTCCAGAACGACCACAGGATCGACATGACGATGAACATCCCCAGAGCCTTGAGTGCGTGGGTCGTGGCACGTGACAGCGAGAAGGACGGACGGCTCAGGCGACCGCGTTTTGTTCCGCTCATCTCGCGCCACACGTTGAACACCACCCCGGCGCCGATGAGACCCCAGAAGACGAGGTCAACCCGGCGCAGGGGGAATTCGCCGCGCAGCCAGAACCACTGGTATGAATGCAGCAGCCACGTGACCACGAAGATCGCGACCGTCGCGAGCAACACGCCGGACAGGGTTCCGTAGCGCTTCAGGCGCGTGAACATCGGGTAATAGAACACCTTCTGCATGAAGTCCTTCCAGTAGATGTTCGCCCGCCGCCACAAGTCGGTGAAGCTCGACGTCAGGTAGTACAGCCTGTTCGTCTCCGGAAGGTTGAAGCCGAACAGGCACAAGATGCCGATCGCGATGTGGAACTGACCCGAGACGCGCATGTAGAGGAGCCAGAATGACGTCGTATAACGGATCACGTCGGGCAGACCGGAGACCTCGTGCGGGGGAATCACCATGTACAGATAGACGAGCCGATACATCAGGAGGTGCACGACGCCTCGGAACATCCAACGAATGCCCTTCTGATAGATGGCGGTCTCGTCGGCAGAGTAATACGTCCGTTTGAACGTGCTGTAATCGACGACCGGGAACAGCAGGAAGCAGATGTTCGGCAACAGGAAGAAATAAGAAAGGCGCTGCCAGACGGAAACGGGCTGCTTCTCGTGGCGCAGGTCGTACATGTATACGATGAGCCGGAACATGAACATCGCGCCGAGGACCGGGAGCACGATCGTCGGAATGGTCTTCCAGGGGATCGAGATCCACTCGGCCCGGATCGCCGCCAGGCCGATCCCCGCCACGATCAGGACGGCGACGCGCGCGCCGAAGGGAATCGGCAGATGGCAGATCGCGATCAGGATCAGCCCCAAGCCGACCAGCGCGACGGCCTGGACCGGCGACAGGAAGATCACGAAGGCCGTGAGCGATACCGCGAGGAACAGCGGAAGCCGCAACCGCTTCGGAGCCCAGGCGTGGACGATGAACCCGACGAACACGACCGGAAGCAGTCGTGTCAGCCCGAGATCCTGCTCGAGACGGTAGGATCGAATGAGCAGGAGCACGACCGCGAGCTCGGCCGCAAGCAGGAAGAATTCCGGCGCTCTCAGGCGATCGGCTCGATGAGGAGTCGAGGGCTGGGTCACGACGGCGCGGTCACTCCGAAAGCAGCGAGTCGATGACGACCGCGAACGCTTCGGGGCGCTGAGCGCCCTCCATTCGCTTGCCGTTGATGTAGAAGGTCGGCGTGCCCAGGACGTAGAACTTCTCGCCTTCCTTGATGTCCAGCATCACCTCTTCGGCGTGATCGGCGTTGTCATAGCACGTGTCGAAGCGCTCTTCATCGAGATCCACGGCTTCGGCGGCCTGGGCGTAGCCGGACGCGGAGAGGGAATGGCGTCCGCTGAACAGCTCGTCGTAGAAGGGCCAGAACCGGCCTTGCTCCGCGGCGCACTCACCGGCCAGCGCCGCCTCGTACGCATTCGGATGGATCGATCTCAGCGGATAGTTGACGAAGATCCAGCGGATCCGGTCTCCGTACTGACGCCTCAGGGCCGGCGCGGTCTCGCGCGCGAAACGGGAGCAGAAAGGGCATTCGAAGTCGCTGAACTCGACGATCGTGATCGGGGCGTCGGCCGGGCCCATCACGGGATCGTAGCTGACGTCGACTCCGTCGGCCAGCTCGACGCCCGTGGGCGGGCCCCCCGCGGAAGAGCCGGCTCCGGAGTCCGCTCCGCGCCAGGCGATCCAGCCGATCGCGAGTCCCGCGACGGCCCCCAGGACGATGAGGCTGGCGGCCCGCCCGAGCCGTCGGCCGGCCGGGGACGGATCGGCCGGGGACGGACCGGTCAGGGACGGATCGTCCACTCGTAGTCCCCCTTCTCGGCGATCGTGAGCGCGGGCAATCCGTAGTGCTTCTGCGAGATGCGGCCCACGCCGTAGATGTTCACCCGGCGGGTGGGCAGGTTACGGAACGTCGACTGACTTCCCGGCTGGATCGCGTAGAGCTCCTGTCCGTCGAGGAAGATCGCGACCGGCTCGGTGGTCTGATTGACCACCTTCAGCGTCCCCAGATCGGGGTTCACCGCGACGTCTTCGTCCCGGTTCCCGGATTCCGGTCCTGCGCCGCGGTCGCAGCCCGTCATGACCGGCGCCAGGATCAAGGCCACGATCGCCCATGCCACGCGTGCTTCCATGATTCCCCCCTGCTGACGTTCGGCCCCGCACGATCCGGTCGCGTGAAGTTAGCATCGCTTGACCGCCGCGACCCGAGCGGACAGTTTCGATCGAGTTCATCCTTCGCGCGCGGCGCGGAACCTCAAGACCCCAGCGAGCTGGTATGCACCCCGCCGCGGACGAGCCCCTCCACGCTCCCTACGATCCGCGCGTCGCCCGGCGGTTGCTGGTCTTCGTGCGACCCTACCGCCGGCACCTGGCCGGCGCGCTGTGCCTGTTGCTGGTGCTCGGCGTCGCCGAGGCCGTCCGTCCCTGGCTCGTGAAGATCGCCATCGACCGGCACATCGCGGTCGGCCGGATGGAGGGTCTCTGGGTTCCGGCCCTCGGATTCTTCGCGCTGCTTCTCTTCGAGCTCGTCGGGGGCGCGGTGCGGTCGTACATCACGACCTGGGTCGGCCAGCGCGCGATGCACGATCTGCGGGAGATGCTCTTCGACCGCCTGCAGCGGCTGCCCATCTCGTTCTTCGATCGGAACGCGGTCGGGCGCCTCATGACGCGGGTCACCACCGACGTCGAGGTGCTGAACGATCTTTTCTCTTCCGGCGTGGTGGCGATCATCGGTGACATCGTGCTCATGGTCGCGATCGCGGGCATGATGTTCGCCATGAGCTGGCAGCTGGCGATCGCCACGCTGCTCCTGCTCCCCGTCATCGCCGCGGTCTCCTTCTTCTTCCGGAGCCGGATGCGCGACGCCTACCGCGAGATCCGGCGCTGGGTGGCGCGCATCAACGCCTTCCTCCAGGAGCGCGTGACCGGTCTCACGGTCGTCCAGCTGTTCCGGCGGGAGGAGCACAGCCGCCGGGAATTCGCGGAGATCAACGAGCAGCACCGCCGGGCGCAGGTGCGCTCGATCTTCTACTACGCGCTCTTCTATCCCCTGGTCGAGATCGGAGGGGCGGTCGCGGTCGCGCTCATCCTCTGGTACGGCGGGGGCCAGATCCTCGCGGGCGCGCTCACGTTCGGGACCCTGGTCGCGTTTCTCCAGTACCTGCACAAGTTCTATACGCCGATGCGGGATCTGGCCGAGAAGTACAGCCTCCTGCAGGCCGCCATGGCGTCCGGGGAGCGGCTGGTCGCGCTGCTGGACGAGCCCGTCGACTCCGAGGACTGCGCGCCGCGGGAGCTGCCGGCGCCGAGGGGCGAGATCGTGTTCGACGACGTTTGGTTCCGGTACGGCCCCGACGCGTGGACGTTGCGCGGCGTGTCGTTCCGCGTCGCGCCGGGGGAGCGCGTGGCGCTGGTCGGACCCACGGGCTCGGGGAAGACGACCTGCGCGAGCCTTCTGTCCCGCTTCTATCCGGTCGAGCGCGGCCGGATCCTTCTGGACGGCGTCGACGTGCGCCACTACCCGCGGGACGAGCTCCGCCGTCGCATCGGCCTCGTGGTCCAGGACGTCTTTCTGTTCTCCGACTCGGTCCGCGAGAACGTGCGACTGCACGAGCCGCGGATCGACGACGACCGGGTACGGCAGGCGATCGAAGCGATCGGCGCGGACCGGTTCGTCGACGAGCTGCCGCGCGGGCTCGACACGCAGGTCGGGGAGCGGGGCCGCGCGTTGTCCACCGGGCAGAAGCAGCTGCTGGCTTTCGCCCGCGCCCTGGCCTTCGACCCTCCGGTGCTGGTCCTCGACGAGGCGACGTCGAGCGTGGACAGCGAGAGCGAACGGTTGATCGAATCGGCCGTGGCGCGGCTGCTCGCCGGAAGGACGTCGGTCGTCATCGCCCACCGGCTGGCCACGATCCGGAGCGTGGACCGGATCGTCGTGATCCATCACGGCGAGGTGCGGGAGACCGGCACGCACTCCGAGCTGCTTGCCGCCGAAGGCCTCTACGCCCGACTCTACCAGCTCCAGTTCGCCGAACAGACCGCGACCGACGCGGCGCGGACCGCCGCGACCGGTTGAGCGAGGGGATCGCCTCCGCCCTCGAGGCGCTCGAGCGCCGGCACCTTCCCGACCCGCGCCTGGGGGTGTGGGACGTCGCCGTCGAGGACGGGGAAGGCCCCCGGCTGAGCGGCGTCGTCTCGGACGCCGCGGCGCTCGAGGACATCGAAGCTCTCGCCCGTGACGTCGGCGCTCGCGCCGACGTCGATCTCCTGCCGGAGCCGGGAGCCGCGATCCGCGGCATCGCCCTGCGAAGCCTCGCCCACCTCAGGGCCGAGCCCCGTCACGGCGCGGAGCTCGTCTCCCAGATGCTGCTCGGAGAGGAGGCCCTCGTCCTGCGTTCGCGCGGCGACTGGCTCCAGGTCCAGACCGGCGACCGGTACGTGGCGTGGGTGCATCACCGCTCTCTCGTCCGCCGCGCTCCCGAGGATCCCGCGGAGTTCCGCGCCCGCCTTCTCGAGCGGCGGCCTCCCGACGGGTCGTGGGTCGTGACCGCGCGCTGCGCGCGCGCGGTCGCGGATCCCGCGCCCTACGCCGCGCCCGTCGCGGACCTGGTCCAGGGCGCGATCGTCGAGGTCTCGGAGAGCCGCGGCCGGTTCGCGCGGGTCGTCCTGCCGGACCGGGTCGGAGGCTGGGTCGGACGCGGGGACGTCGTCCCCGCCGAGCTCCTCGGCGAGCGCTTCAGCCCCGACGGGCGGGCGATCCTCGACCACGGGGCGCAGTTCCTCGGCCTCCCGTACCTGTGGGGCGGGACGTCGGAAAAGGGGTTCGACTGCTCGGGGTTCGTCCAGCGGCTGTTCGGCCTCCACGGGGCGTGGCTCCCGCGCGATTCGGATCAGCAGTCGACGTGCGGCGAGCCGGTCGATCCCGGAGCGGACTGGAGCGGCGTCGCCGACGGCGACCTCGCGTTCTTCTCCGGGAAGGAGGGCGGGCGCGCCACGCACGTCGGGATCCTGGCCGCCGGCGGCCGGCTCCTCCACGCCTCCACCTGGCGGCACGGGGTGGGATGGGACGCGCTCGATCCCGCCGCGCCCGGCCACGACGAGAACGGGGCCCGGCTGGCCGCGATGCTCAGCGGCGTTCGGCGGCCGCCTCTGCCGCCCGCTCGTTGACGCTGAGGAGCGGCACGGCCCGCAGCTCGTAGACCTGCTCGCAGCGGTACGGGCCCGTCCCCCGAGCCAGCGCGATCAGGTCCGGCGCGCGGATCGTATATCGGCCGGTCAACGTCGAGTCCGCCGCGAAGGTCCCGTCGAGCGCGTAGGTGATCGTCTCCAGGCTGTCCGCCGGCGTGGCCCGCGCGGCCAGGGAGTCGGGGAGTGGGATCGGCTCGGAAATCCCGCCGCTCGCCGTCAGCGCGTCCCCGTCCAGCCGCCCGCTCATCGCGACCACCGGGCCCATCTGGAGCGTGACTTCGTTCTCGACCGTCTGGCGGACGTCGAGGATCACCCTTCCCAACGGAGGCGCCTCGGCGCCCTGGCAGTCGGTCGAGGATCTCACGACCTCGAGCGCGTACGGCCCGCTCCAGTCGCGGCTCGGGAACCCGGCCTCGTCGGCGTCGTCGCCGGACCCGCCGCAGGCGAGGGCGCCGAGCGCCAGAACGAGAGCGGTTCGGATCGTCATGCGTCCTCCGAATCAGTGGTTCAGGTCGAAGACCAGGATGCGCGGCTCGGTCATCGCCTCCATCGCGTACTTCACGCCCTCGCGACCGAGGCCCGAGCTCTTCACGCCGCCGTACGGGAAGTTGTCCACGCGGAACGTCGGATAGTCGTTCACGATCACGCCGCCGACGGTGAGGTTGCGGAACGCGTGTCCGATGCGCCGGACGTCGTGGGTGAACACGCCCGCGTGAATTCCGTAGAGCGAGTCGTCGATCCGCGCCACCGCGTCCTCGAAGTCGCGGTAGCGCTCGACGACGACGACGGGCCCGAAGACCTCCTCGCGCCACACCTTGAGATCAGGGTCCACCCGGGTCAGGACCGCGGGACGGACGAAGCGCCCCTCGCGCCGGCCGCCCGTCAGGAGCTCGGCGCCCTGGTCGATCGCCTCCCGGATCCACGCCTCGACGCGGTCCGCCTGCGCGTCGTCGATGAGCGGGCCGACGATCGTCTCGGGATCGCGGGGATCGCCCATCCGCAGGTCGTCCACGCGGTCGACGAAGGCCGGGATCCACTCGTCGGCGATCGCCGCATCGACCAGGAGGCGCTGGACCTTGATGCACACCTGGCCGGCGTGGGCGAAGCCGCCGATCGCGGCCCGCTCGCGCGCCCAGGCGAGATCGGCGTCGCGGTGGACGATCATCCCCGCGTTCCCGCCGAGCTCGAGCAGCACGGGCTTGATCCCCGCCTTCGACTTGAGCATCCACCCGACCTTCGCGCTGCCCGTGAACGACAGGAGCGTGAACCGCTCGTCGGTCGCGAGCTGCTCGGCCACTTCCGGCACCATGTGGAGGATGTTGACCGCGCCGTGCGGGACACCCGCCTCCGCGAGGACCTCGGCCAGCAGGAGGCTCGTGAGCGGCGCCTGCATCGGAGGCTTGACGACGACCGTGCTCCCCGTGGCGAGCGCGGGCGCGACCTTGTGGGCGATCAGGTTGAGCGGGAAGTTGAAGGGCGAGATCGCGGCCACGGGTCCGCGCGGGAAGCGCCGCGTCAGCGCGAAGTAGCCGCTCGAGACTTCCGCGATGTCGACCGGCAGGACCTCGCCGCCGAAGCGCTTCGCCTCCTCGGCCGCGAGCGTGAACGTCGAGATCGCGCGCGTCACCTCGGCGTCGGCGAATCGCGTGGGCTTGCCGCTCTCGGCGACCATGCGCTCCACGAGCTCGCCGCGGCGCCGGGCAATCCCGTCCGCGGTTCCGCGGAGCATCCGCTCGCGTTCCCATGCCGACTGATCCCGCGTGACCTCGAACGCGTCCTCCGCCGCCCGGATCGCGCGCTCGAGATCGTCCTTCGAGGCGAGCGCCATCTCGCCGACGACGTCCCCCGTGAACGGATCGACGATCGGATCGCGCTCGCCCGAGCCGACCCACTCGCCCCCGATCCAGTTGTCGAACCGCTCGGTCACTCCCTGCCGCCCTCGAGGTGAAGGCAACGTCCAAGGAACGAAGGACGTTCAAAATGGCCGGGATCGAGGCGCACGGCGAGATCGGGCGTTTTCGACGCCCGGCCGACGGAAGCGAGGGGCCGGCTTAGGGGGACAGGCGCGTGGGGACGAGGAGGGCGATGATCGAGCGGTTCCCTTCGGTGAGCGGATAGGCGAGGACGAGCGACTCGTCGAATCGCGAGACGACCTCCTTCACGAAAGCCTCCCGGCCGCCGTCGACCTCGACGCGCAGGAACATCGCGTCCTTCCGCGGTTCCTTGTAGATGCCTCTGACCCGGACGGTCACGTTCCCGATCTTGAGCGCGGGCGTGTCTCCGCCGGGGAGGATCGTCACGTCCTCGAGCTGCCGGACCGAGCTCGCCTCGAGGAGCTGGCGGATCCGCTCGGCGCCGTCGGTCTCGCCGACGACTTCGTCGAGGCGCTGGAACGACAGTTCGGAAGGCGCGCCGTCCTCGGCCAGGTAGAGGATCACGCGATAGGTCGCGTCGGGATCGGCCTGCGCCCGGACGGGCGCCGCGCCGATCGTCAGGCCGAAGACCAGGCAGACGAACGCGAACGGGGCGGATTCCGAAAGCCGTCTCATGGGGAAACCTCCTTGTGCAGTGACGCGGAAGTCTCGAGGCATTCGACGATCTCGATGCTCAATGAGACTACCGCGACCCTACACCGGTTCTCATACCAGCGTCCGGGGCCGCGGGTTCCCGAAAACGCGTGAGGCCCGGCGAGGGCTCCTCAGCCCCCTCCGGGCCCTCGCGCAGGTCCCCCTCGGAGCCGGTCAGGCCGGCATCGCCGGAGTCATGCCCTCGGCGGGCGACGTCGGGTACTCCGGTCCGCCGGGCGCGGACGGGGGCGACCCCGTCGACTCGCCCCAGGCGTAGCGCGTTCCGAAGCGCGTCAGGAGCAGCGCGCCGAACCCCACGGTCCAGGCCGCGAACTGGATCACGAAGCCCAGGATCCCGAGGATGATCGCGAACACCGCGATCGGACCGCCGGCCACGCCGAGCGCGCTGGCGAAGAACGTCAGGAGCATGATCAGGCCCACGCCGATCAGCACCGCGAGGTACGGATTTTCGTGCTGCCACCCGAACCGGGTCTCGGCCGCGGCCCCCAGATGCCGGGCGACGGCGGTGAAGCCGATCAGGATGCCGACCGCCAGCGCCACGAGGGCGAACGGCACGACGAGCAGAAGCGGGATCCCGATGATCGAGATCGCGAGCAGGACCACGGTCAGGACGAGGACGGGCACGAACAGGATCCACGCCACGAGACCGACGAGAGCCGCCTTCCAGGGCGACCTCGCCACGCGGTACGACATCCGCTCGACCGGCCGACGGGCGAGGAGATACATGAGCGCCGCGAGCGCGCCGAGCACGATGATCCAGACGACCGTCCCCACGAGGCCGCCGACGCCTTCCAGGAACGGGGCGTGGAACTCGGGGCCGTGCATGCGGATGTTCGGGGCGCCCCACGCGACCTCCTCGACCGACCCTTCCACCCGGGCGCCGGGCGCGCGGTCGAGCGTACCGCCGACGACCACGACCTCGCCCTCGACGACCGCGCTCGGACCGAGCTCGACCGAGCCGCCCACGGCGACCACGTCGCCCGTCACCGTGCCGTCCACGCTCACCGAGCCGAGGACGGCCACGACGTCGCCGTCGACGACCTCGTCCGCTCCGACGTGCACGCTGGCCCCCACGCGGACGCGGTCGTCCGTGGAGTCCACCGTCACGATCCCCTCGTCCTCGTCCGCTTCGTCCCCTTCGTCGCCGGCGGCCGTATCGACCGCTGCCACCGCTGTCGTATCGGGAGACAGGGGCGCGCCGCCGATCCCGAACAGGACCCGCCGATCGT
This sequence comes from Gemmatimonadota bacterium, assembly GCA_036556305.1. Taxonomy (GTDB): domain Bacteria; phylum Gemmatimonadota; class Gemmatimonadetes; order JACCXV01; family JAHWKZ01; genus JAICNR01. The sequence goes on along the minus strand of DATBJO010000043.1, from coordinate 1,328 downwards.
CGGCCTCGAGATACGTCAGCCTCACGATCGCATCGGCGTCCTCGGCGACCATCGCGCGAAGCTCGGGGCCGGTTACGGCCTGGCCGTTGACCGCGATCCCGTCGTCGGAAATCGTGATGTTCTGGACCTGGACGTTGCCGTATTTCGGAAGCAGCAGGATGCCGCCGGGAACTTCCTGGACCTGGTAGCGGGATTCGATCCGCGCCCGCAGGGCCGCAAGCGTCGCGTCCTGCGCCTGTGCCAGAGTATCGGTTTGAGCCAGCGCCCGACTCGGGCCCGCGGGCGCCAGCAAGGCCAGGCCCAAGGCCACGATCAGGGCGCGTCCCGGTGCACGCAGTGACCCGTTCATCGTCAGACTCTCCTCTCGTAGACGAGCAAGTGGTGCAGGGTATAGAGGGCCAGGGCGCTGAGGAGCGCGCTGCCCATCATCGCGGCGGCGACCTGCGGAGTCGCGGCGGCGGTGCCGATCGCTTCTCCCACGCGGGCGAGGATCCCCCAGACATCGAGACCGGTTCGCAGCCAGCGGTCGAGCCAGGCCACGCCGCGCGCCGCGGCGGCCAGGATCTGGCCCGGGGCGGGGAGATCGATCGGGACCCACCTGAGAAGCGGCAGGAGACCCGCGGCGAACCCAGCCAGGGCGACGGCGGCGACCAGCGCCGCCTTCCCCAGCCACGAGGCGCGCCCCGTTTCGGGCTCGCGATGAGACTCGCGGAGGGCCATGACCACCCGCTCGGCGAGCCCGGCGCGGGGGGCGATCCGCGGCTGCGCCTGGAACAGCGCTCCGAAGGCCTCCTCGGCGGCCAGCTCGTCGCCGGCGGCCTCCGCGGCCAGCCAGCGCTCGAGATCCGTATGCGGGTTTTTCGTCATGGTCTCCCTCCTGGGTCGTCCTACGAGAAAGGGCGTGCGCGGGTTTCGGGAGCCGCGGGCCCCGCCGGACCCCAGCCGGCCTCGGTCAGCAGCTCCGCGAGCTCCTTGCGCGCGCGATGGATATAGGTCTTGACCGTCCCCAGCGGCAGGCCGGCGATCTCGGCGATCTCCTCGTACGCCATCCCCTCCTGATGCCGGAGGACGATCACCTCGCGGTACTCCGGCCGGAGCCGGTCCACGGCCGCGGAGAGCGCGCCGGCGAGGTCCGTCGTGACCGCCCGGTCGAGGGGCGTGGGGTCATCGGGATCGGACAGGATCGCGTGGAAATCGGCCGCATCGCTCTCGTTCGCGTCGAGCGGAACGGTATCGACGCGGGCCCGTCGCAAGTGGTCGATCGCGGTGTTGTGGGCGATCTTGAAGAGCCAGTTCGAGAACTTGCCCTGACCCGACTGGTAGGTGTC
>DATBJO010000042.1:0-8631 GCA_036556305.1 Gemmatimonadota bacterium | reverse complement strand
CTCCCATTCTGCTTCAATCCCGCGTCGGGTTCCCCCCGCCTCAACCTCTTTGGGATTGTGATACCCGGTCAGTTCCAGACCTACAGTGCGACCTTCATAGTCAAACTTGAAATCGGGAGCCTCACCGCATTGAAGGTTCTCGACCTGTGATTTCATACCAAGACATTCCAAGAACGCCTGGAGATGAGCCTGCTCCTCATCCTTCTGAGACTGACGGATCATGCACTTCCTCCGGGGGGCCATCCCCCTGGGAGACATCCCGACAAGCTGAGTCGGTATGCTCTTTATTCCACCTGGGCCTGCGTTCCCGACTACACAACCATCCTTATGGGGAGTGCGCGAGAGGCCTTATCGTGTTCCTTCCCACGACAACGTGGTATTGCAAGTTGCACCTGTAGTTCTATGCGTTGCGGTAGCTACTTCGGCACCAGTAAATCCGTTACCAGAGAATCGCAGTGATATACCGGAGCTGATGTCTTGCGTACCGGTAGGCGTAGTGAGTGCAAAGTTGGCTGAGCTACCGACGTCACCCTCTGCGTCCACGGTCCCATTGTAGTTGATTGGTCCAGTTGCTCCGGCAAGGCTCAACCGTAAGGTTACCGCTGTGCCAGACTGAACCACCTGAAGGCTCGCTCAAGATTGCCTACCAGCAAGCGGACCCGGAAACGATGCTGGCCGCTCTGGAAGGACGCCGAGAGCTGCGTGAAGTCGCTCGGTGAGCGCTCGAACACGGACACGAATCCGGACACCCATCCCAAAGACCCGCCCAATGCCAAATCCGCAATATCTTGTCTGTCTTGGCTTTGAACATGGTGGGCGGCACAGGACTCGAACCTGTGACCTCCTGCATGTCAAGCAGGCACTCTAACCAGCTGAGCTAGCCGCCCACGGTCCCTCTGGAAGGGCGCTGAAAATACCGCGCCGGGAACGGGCGATCAACAGCGCCGCTCGCTGCACGGCTATAGACACGACTCCCGGAATTCCCTACGATTCCCGGCCATGGCCGCGAACCGCGAGCGGTGGGGCACGCAGATCGGCCTGATCCTGGCCATGGCCGGGAGCGCCGTCGGCCTCGGGAACTTCCTGCGCTTCCCCGTGCAGGCCGCGAACAACGGCGGCGGCGCGTTCATGATCCCCTACTTCGTGTCGCTCCTCCTGCTCGGGATCCCCCTCATGTGGGTCGAGTGGTCGATCGGCCGGTACGGCGGCCTCCGCGGGCACGGCTCCACGCCGGGCATCCTCGACTCGATCTGGAACAGCCGGATCGCGAAGTACGTGGGAGCCCTCGGCGTCTTCATGCCGTTCGTCGTGATGATCTACTACACCTACGTCGAGTCGTGGTCGCTCGGCTTCACGTTCCTCTCGCTCTTCGGCGCCTTCCCGCACTCCGGCGGCGTCGACGAGATGCTCCACTTCCTCCGCGCCTATCAGGGCGCGGAGATCCACGAAGGCGGGATGTTCGGGAACGTGGACGTGGGCGCGTTCATCTTCCCGGGGCTGGCGTACGCCTTCTTTATCGTCACGCTCGGCGCCAACCTCTGGTTCCTGCACCGCGGGCTAAAGGGCGGGATCGAGAAGGTCGCGTTGTACGGGCTGCCGGCGCTGTTCCTCTTCGGGGTCCTCCTCATGGCGCGCGTCCTGACGCTCGGGACTCCCGATCCCGCCGTGCCGGAGAACTCGATCGCGACCGGCCTCGGGTTCATCTGGAACCCGGACCTCTCCGCGCTCACGAACCCCAGGGTCTGGCTGGCCGCCGCCGGGCAGATCTTCTTCACGCTGTCCCTCGGCGTCGGCTCGATCCACTGCTACGCGTCGTACCTCAAGGAGAAGGACGACGTAGCGCTCTCGGGGCTGTCCACGGCGGCCACGAACGAGACGGCCGAGGTCGTCCTGGGCAGCACGATCGCGATCCCGGCCGCGGTCGCGTTCTTCGGCGTCGCGGCCACGATGCAGATCGCCTCCAGCGGCGCCTACAACCTGGGGTTCGTGACCCTCCCCGTCGTCTTCCAGCAGCTTCCCCAGGGCGATCTCCTCGGGGCTCTGTGGTTCTTCCTCCTGTTCATCGCGGGGATCACGTCGTCGCTCTCGATGGGTCAGGTGGTGATCGCGTTCCTCGTCGACGAGTTCCGCCTCACACGCGCGCGCGCCGTGACCCTGCTCGGCGCCGTCGTGTTCCTCTGCACCCAACCGGTCGTTCTCTTCATCGAGCATCGCTACATGGACGAGCTCGATTTCTGGGCCGGCACGTTCGGCCTGTTCATCTTCGCCGCGATCGAGGTCATCCTGTTCGCGTGGGTGTTCGGCATCGACCGCGGCTGGGCCGAGATCATGAAAGGCGCCGACATCCGCCTCCCGCGGATCTTCCGCTTCGTCCTCGCCTGGGTCACGCCGCTCCTCATGATCGCGATCTTCGTCGCCTGGACGTGGCTGAACGCGCCCGACGTGATCCTGATGCGCGGGGTCGCGGAGGCGGACCGGACGTTCGTCATCGGGGCCCGGGTCTTCATGCTCGTCTCGCTCGCGGTGCTCCTCACCCTCATCCGGCGCGCCTGGCGACACCACGAGAGGCACGCGTGACCGCCGGAGGCTGGATCATGCTCGTCGTGGCGTGGGGGCTGATCCTCGGCCTGACCGCGTGGTGCATGCGGCGCGTCCTCCGATCGGGCGGGAAGAACTAGCGGGGATCGCCGTGGAGCGGATGCTCGTCCTGATCGGTGCCACGCTCGGCGGCTGGCTCGGGTGGGCGGTCGGATCCCCGCTTTCGTTCTGGGCCGGGCTCTTCGCGAGCCTCGTCGGGACCGCGGTCGGGATCTGGCTCGCGCGCCGGATCGTCGCCGACTACTTCTAGCCGGAGCTCTTCCGGGCCTCAGCCCCGGCCGCCCGCGATGCGCCCGCTCTCGGGCGAGGCGAGGAGCAGGAGCATGGCCGCCACGCCGAGCGCCGGCCCCGGCGCGAGCGCCGCGAACGCCCACCCCCATCCCACCCGCTCCACGAGCTCGGGGACGAGCCAGATCGTGGCCCCGGTCAGCAGGAAGCCGATCGCGAGCTGGAGCGTGAGCGCGGTCCCGACGTAGCGCTGGTCCGCGACCTCGGTCACGATCGTCGAGAACTGGGCCGAGTCGGACACGACCCAGAACCCCCACACGAGCCCCAGCGCGAGGACCAGGGGCGGCGGCGCCGCGACCAGGTGCCCGACGACGAGCGCGCACGAGCCCGAGATCGCCATCGAGAGCGCGGTCGTCCGCGTCCGCCCCCAGCGGTCGCCGAGGATCCCGCCCACCCAGCAACCCACGCCGCCCGCGGCGATGACCGCGAACGTGGCGAAGGCCGCGCCCTCGAGCGGGCGCGCCGCGCGGTGGGCTTCGAGCACGGTCGCGAAGAACGCGAGGAACCAGGCCCACATCGCGTACAGCTCCCACATGTGCCCGAAGTAGCCGAGCGAAGCGAGGCGGACCCCGGGTCCGGCGAACGCGCGCCGCGCCTGGCGCGGGTCGAACGTCGCGCTCGGGAACGGCCACGGACCCTCCGAGCCGGCGGCCTCGGCGATCACGCCGCCGATCACGGTGAGCGCGGTCGTCGCGCCGACGACGACCCGCCAGTCGACTCCCCCCAGCCCGTTGATCAGGTGCGGCGCGGCCGAGCCCAGGGTCAGCGCCCCGACGAGGATCCCGAGCCCGGTCCCGCGTCCGGCGCGGAACCAGGTCGCCATCGACTTGAGCGCGGGTGGATAGACACCGGCGAGGAAGAACCCCGTCGCCATCCGGAGCGGGATCGCGAGCGACGCGCCGTCCGCCGCGAGGAGGAGCGCGTTGGCGGACGCCGCGCCGATCCCGCCGAGCAGGATCATCCGCCGCGGCGGCAGGATGTCCGAAAGCGTGAGGAAGGCCGAGGTCAGGGCCCCGGCGACGAATCCCACCTGGACCGCGATCGTGAGCCATGCCGCGGCCGCGTCCGACAGGTCCCAGAGGACTCTCAGCTGGGGGAGCGCGGCCGTCGCCGAGAACCAGGTCGTCATCGCCAGGAGGACGGCGACCGCGAGGATCGAGAGCGCGCGCCAGCGACCCGCCGGATCCCTCCCCGACTCGGGAGCCCCCGGGAGCGCCGCCTCTCTCAGTCCGCCTCGGCGAGGCGGGCGGAGCGCGGCCGCACGAAGGCGTCGACGAAGTTCGACAGCACGCGCACGGCGTGCGGCGCCTCGACGACCGGCGGAACGCGGTCGACGAGGTGCCGCCGTCTGGCCACGAAGTCGCGCGCGATCTCCTCGTCCACCTCGGGATGGAACTGGACCCCGCGCACGGTCGCGCCGAGCGCGATCGCCTGAACTTCCGTGTGCGGGTTCACGGCGAGGAGCGTGGCGTCCGGCGGCATCGTCGCCGCGTAGTCCTCGTGGGTCGTCTGGGCCTGGAATCGCTCGGGGAACCCTGCGAACAGCGGATCCCTCCGGCCGGCGCGCGTCAGCTCGATCTCCGTCGTGCCGATCTCCCAGCCGAGCGGATGGCGTTCGACACGCCCGCCGAGCGCCGCGCAGATCGCCTGATGGCCGTAGCAGACGCCGAGGAGCGGGATCCCCCGATGCGCGAGGGCGCGGATCCAGTCGAAGAGCGGCTCGTTCCACGGCTCCGGCCGGACGACCGACCCGCGCGCGCCCGTCAGGATCCACCCGTCCGCGTCGCCGGGATCGGGGAGCGATCCGGATTCGGTCTCGTGGACCCGGCACGCCACTCCATCCCCCAGCGCGCGCGCGAACCACGCGTCGTAATCGCCGAAGCAGAGGATCATCTCGGGGAACGTCGACCCCGGCTTGACGATCCCGATGCGCGGCTTCACGCCTCCCCCTCTCCCGAGGGGACGACCGACCCTCCGCGCGCCAGGCGGAGCTGTCCGCAGGCGCCCTCGATGTCGAGGCCGCGGCTCCTGCGGATCGTCACGACCGCGCCGGTCTCGCGCCGGAGGGCGTCGCGGAAGCGCACCGTCTCTGCCGTCTTCGGCCGACGGAAGTCGGCTCCCGGAACGGGGTTGTATCGCATCAGGTTGATCTGTACGGAAAGTCCCTCGACCGCCCGACCCAGCGCCGCCACGTCTTCGGGCCGGTCATTGACACCCGGCAGGTGGAGGACCTCGAACGTCATTCGCTTCCCCGTCGCCTCGCACCACAGGCGACACGCGGCCAGGAGCTGCCGGAGCGGATAGCGGCGGTTGATGGGCACGATTCGGTCTCTCAGCTCGTCGATCGCCGCGTGGAGCGAGACCGCGAGACGGACCTGCGGGAACTCCTCGCCGAGGGCGACGATCCGGTCTGGCACGCCGACGGTCGAGACCGTGATCCGGCGGGCGCCGACGTCGAGGTACCGCCCGTCGACGAGGAGCGCGAGCGCGACGCGCAGGTTGTCCCAGTTCAGGAGCGGTTCGCCCATCCCCATGAACACGACGTTCGCGCCGTGTCCCGCGTCCTCGCGGCTCCGCTGCAGATGCCGCACCTGATCGACGATCTCGCCGACGGTCAGATTGCGCTTGTATCCGAACATGCCGGTGGCGCAGAAGGCGCACGCGAGCGCGCAACCGGCCTGGCTCGAGACGCAGAACGTGTCCCGCCGCGCCGCCGGGATCATCACCGATTCGACGGCTTCGCCGTCGATCAGCTTCCACAAGTATTTTTGTGTACCGTCCGCCGACTCGCGCAGCTCCGCGAGCGCGATCGAAGGTAAGCGGAAGGCGGCCGCCAGGTCCTCGCGCAGGCCCCTGGGCAGCGTGGTCATCGCCGACCAGTCGTCGACCCGGCTCCGGTAGATCCAGCCCACGATCTGGCCGGTCCGGTACCGGGGCTCGCCCCGGGCCGCCAGGAATCCGGCCAGCGCGGTCTCGAGCGCGCCCGGGCCGAACGCGAGGAGCTCGGGCCGCGGATCGAGCTCCGCGAGACGCGCCAGACGGCGATCGCGGCGGGTGTCGGGAGTCGGCGGGAGGGGGATGTGGAGCTCGCGCATGCCGGGGAATGTAACCGGCCGCCCGGCGGCGGGGGCCCTTAGGAGGTGCGGCCGTCGGTCGCGCGCGCCGCCAGCCAGGCCCGGGCGGCGGCCAGCCGCTCGTCGACCACCTCGCGCCCCATCGCCGCCATCGTCTCGAAGATCCCCGGGCTCACGCGCTGGCCGGTGAGCGCGACGCGCAGCGACTGCATGACCTTGCCGGCGGGAACCCCGCGCTCGTCGGCGAGGGCCCGGAGCCGGGCCTCCATCGCCTCGAGCTCGCCCCAGCGGTCCTCCGCCGCGGCGTACTGCTGCGCCACGGTCAGCGCCTCGTCCGCCGCGACGGGGTCCTTCCAGAATTTCTCAACCGCGTCGGCCTGATACTCGACCGGGCCGGGAAAGAACGGCCGACCCTGCTCGACGAGGTCGTGGAGCGTACGCGAGCGCGTCTTGACGAGCGCGATCAGGTCCTCGAACCACTCCCCCCGCGCCTCGATCTCTTCGTCCGAGGCGACCCCGGCGCGGGTGAACCACGGGCGCGCGACCGCGGCCAGCTCGGCGCCCGACAGGCGCGAGAGATGCTGTCCGTTCAGCCACTCCAGCTTCTCGACGTCGAAGACCGCGCTCTTCCCCGTGATCCGCTCCAGCGTGAACGCCTCCACCAGCTCGGCGCGGGTCATCACCTCGCGGTCGTCTCCCGCCGACCAGCCGAGGAGCGCCAGGAAGTTGACGAACGCGTCGGACAGGTAACCCTGATCCCGATAGGCGGTCACCGCGACCGCACCGTGCCGCTTGGACAGCTTGGACTTGTCCGGCCCCAGGATGAGCGGGACGTGGGCGAACACCGGCGGCTCGACCCCCAGCGCGCGGTAGATCAGGATCTGCTTGGGCGTGTTCGAGATGTGGTCGTCGCCGCGCACGACGTGAGTGATCCGCATGTCGAGGTCGTCGACCGTCACCGCCAGGTTGTACACCGGCGCGCCGTCGGACCGGACGACGATGAAGTCCCCGATCGTGCGGTTCTCGAACGACGTGCGCCCGTGGACGACGTCCTCCCACGCGGTCTCTCCCGCGGGGACGGCGAAGCGGATCGTGTGCGGCTCGCCGTCCGCAACCCGCCGCGCGCTCTCCGACGCGTCGAGCCTGCGGCACCGCCCGCTGTAGACGTAGGACTCCTTCCGCGCGATCGCCGCTTCCCGCTCCGCGGCCAGCTCCTCGACCGTGCAGAAGCACGCGTACGCGCTTCCGCTCCGGACCAGGGACGCCGCCGCTTCCCGGTGGCGGTCGCCGTGCCGGGACTGGTAGTGCGGCCCTTCGTCCCAGTCGATTCCGAGCCATTCGAGCCCGTCCAGGATCCCGCGGATCATCTCCTCGGTGGACCGTTCGGCGTCCGTATCCTCGATGCGGAGGACGAGGACGCCGCCCGTGTGACGCGCCCACAGCCAGTTGAACAGGGCCGTCCGCGCGCCGCCGACGTGGAGGAAGCCGGTCGGGCTGGGCGCGAACCTCACGCGGACGGGAGTCGCCGGATTCATCGCGTTGACCATCCTCGAACGGACGGAGATATTGCGGACGTGGTCGAGGACTTGGTCATCGCCGCTCTCGCCCTCAACGGCATTCTGTGCACGACCGCCCTCGTGTGGCTGCTCCGCCGGGCCGGACGACGGCGGGACGACGACTGGCCCGACGACCTCCCCTGGATCGATGCCCCCGACAAGCTCGAGCCTCCGGACGCGGGCGCCGAGTCCTTCGGACGCTATCCCTCCTCCGACATCTTCTCGATCATGGCCGAGCACTATCCCGAGGCGTTCCAGCGCTACCGGTCCGGACAGATGGAAGGCGCCGAACGGCTCCAGGTCTGGGACGCCTGTTGCGCGATCCACGACGCGCGGGTCGAGATCGAAGAGCTCTGCTCGTAGGAGGTCAGCGACTCCGTCGCTCTTCGTCGAAAGGAGGGATGGCGGAGAGGGAGGGATTCGAACCCTCGATACGGGGATTACCCGTATAACACCTTAGCAGGGTGCCGCCTTCGACCACTCGGCCACCTCTCCGCTCCTGCCCGGGTCGCCGTGTAGCTAGACGACCGCCTCGGCTTCGACCACCTCGCCGCGCTGGGTCACCGTGCGGATCAGGGCTCCCAGCATGCGGCTTCCGTCGACCAGCAGGGCGCGGAGCTCCGGCTCGTCCGGACCTCCCCGCCTCGCCCGCTGCTCGATCAGGGCCGCCGCGGCGTGCAGCGAACCGCGCGCCTCCTCGAGACCCGCCGGGAAGGCGCCGCCCTCGCGCGTCCCGTTGGCGCGGGAATGCGCGGTCGCGCGCGCGATCCCGATCGTGGCCAGCCGGATCTCCCGCTCGATCTCGGGGCCCAGCGGGTCGTCGTCGATGACTCCCAGGGAGGCGAGCCACGCCTCCTGGGCCCGCTGATAGACGTGCAGCCCCTCGAACGGGAACTGCTGCCGGCCGTCCTCCCGCCCGTCCCTCTCGTGATCCTGGCTCTGTCGGACCATGGGTGCTTCCTCCATTGTCTCGCGGTGAGACCGCCCGGAGGGAAGCGTCGGTGCGGAGCGGTCGTGAAGATACCCCCCGCAAAAGGGGGTTGTCAAAAAGGGAAATGCAAGTTGTGTGCTGAGCAAACGAGCCGCCCCACCCCCCGAGTGGGATGGGCGGCTTC
>DATBJO010000041.1:0-24318 GCA_036556305.1 Gemmatimonadota bacterium | reverse complement strand
GAACGGAACGTAGTCCGCCAGACCCTTCTTGCTCTGGACCTCCGTGATCGCCGCCGTCAACGTCGTCTTCCCGTGATCCACGTGACCGATCGTCCCCACGTTCACGTGCGGCTTCGTGCGCTCGAATTTCGCCTTGCTCATCGGTCTCTCCTGTCGAGTCTCACTTGCCCTGGACGCGGTTGATGATCTCTTCCGCCTTCGACTTCGGAACCTCTTCGTAGTGGCTGAACTGCATCGTGTACACGGCGCGTCCCTGCGACATCGAGCGCAGCGTCGTCGCGTAGCCAAACATCTCCGACAGCGGCACGCTGGCGCCGATCACCTGCGCCTGCCGGCGGGCGTGGATTCCGCCGATCCGGCCGCGTCTCGACGACAGGTCGCCCATGACGTCGCCGAGATACTCCTCGGGGGTCACGACCTCGACGTCCATGATCGGCTCGAGCAGGACCGGGTTCGCCTGCCGGGCTCCGTCCTTGAGCGCCATCGATCCGGCGATCTTGAACGCCATCTCGCTCGAGTCGACGTCGTGATACGACCCGTCGATGAGCGACACCTTGACGTCGACCATCGGATAGCCCGCCAGAACGCCATTCTCCATCGCCTCGCGGACGCCGTTCTCGACCGCCGGGATGAACTCCCGCGGAATCGAGCCGCCCACGATGCGGTTGTCGAACACGAACCCGCCGCCCTTCGAGTTGGGCTCGACGATGCACTTCACGTGGCCGTACTGGCCGCGGCCGCCCGACTGGCGGATGAACTTGCCTTCGACCTCGACCGCACGGCGGATCGTCTCCCGGTACGCGACCTGCGGCTTCCCGATGTTCGCCTCGACCTTGAACTCGCGGAGCATGCGGTCGACGAGGATCTCGAGATGCAGTTCCCCCATGCCCGAGATGATCGTCTGGCCGGTCTCTTCGTCGGTGTGGACGCGGAACGTCGGATCCTCCTCGGAGAGCTTCTGCATCGCGCTCGAGAGCTTGTCCTGGTCGGCCTTCGTCTTGGGCTCGATCGCCAGGTCGATCACGGGCTCCGGGAACGTCATCGCTTCGAGGACGATCGGGTCGTCCTCGTCGCATAGCGTCTCGCCCGTGCGGGTGTCCTTGAGCCCGATCAGCGCGGCGATGTCTCCGGTCCAGAGCTCCTCGCGCTCCTCCCGCTTGTTGGCGTGCATCTGGAGGATGCGGCCGACGCGCTCCTTGCGGTCCTTGTTCGCGTTCCACACGTAGGAGCCCGACTTGAGCACGCCCGAATAAACGCGCACGAACGTCAGCTTCCCGACGTGCGGGTCGGTCATGATCTTGAACGCCAGCGCCGAGAACGGACCGTCGTCCTTGGGCTCGCGCACGACCTGGTCGTCCTTGTGAGGGTGGTGCCCATACACCGGAGGAACGTCCAAGGGAGACGGCAGAAAATCGACGACTGCGTCGAGCAGTGGCTGCACGCCCTTGTTCTTGAACGACGTCCCGCACAGGACGGGCGTGATCCCTACCTTGATCGTCGCCGCCCGGACCGCGTGCCGGATCTCGTCGTTCGAGAGCTCGTGGCCCTCCAGGTACTTCGCGATCAGCTCGTCGTCGTACTCGACGGTGGCCTCGACCAGCTGCTTGCGCAGCTCTTCGACCTGCTTCTCGTATGCGGCCGGGATCGGGTTCGCCGTGAACTTGGCGCCCAGCGACTCGTCGTCCCAGATGAGCGCCTGGCGCTCGATCAGGTCGATGATGCCGGTGAACATGTCCCCTTCGCCCATCGGGATCTGGATCGGGTGCGCGGCGGCGCCGAGACGCTCCTTCATCATCTGGACGGCGCCCATGAAATCGGCCCCCACGCGATCCATCTTGTTGACGAACGCGATCCGCGGGACGCCGTACTTGTCGGCCTGCCGCCACACCGTTTCGGATTGCGGCTCGACCCCGCCGACCGCGCAGAACAGGGCGATCGCGCCATCCAGCACGCGCAGGCTGCGCTCGACCTCGACCGTGAAGTCGACGTGGCCCGGCGTGTCGATGATGTTGATCCGGTGATCGCGCCAGTAGCAGGTCGTGGCAGCGGAGGTGATGGTGATCCCCCGCTCCTGCTCCTGCTCCATCCAGTCCATCGTCGCCGTCCCCTCGTGGACCTCGCCGATCTTGTGGCTGCGGCCCGTATAGAAGAGGATGCGCTCGGTGGTGGTGGTCTTACCGGCATCGATGTGCGCCATGATGCCGATATTGCGCAGATCCTTGAGTGGCGTCCGTCTGGGCATGATTCCCTGCGATCCGATCCCCTCGGTCTCGTTTCGTTCGTCGTCCGCGCGATGCGGCGCCCGCTCCCCGGAAGAACCCCGAGGCGGCCGGCCCCGTCGTCGCGGCCCGAATCGCGTCTCTATGGAAACCCGTCGCCGCGCCGCCATGGCACGCGCGAGACGGGGTTGAGGAATGTGTCCGCGCCAGCGGGCCGTTGGGGCCGTAACCCCTAGGTCGTAAGCGCCTTCCGGATCAAGCTACCAGCGATAGTGCGCGAACGCCTTGTTCGCCTCCGCCATGCGGAGGACTTCTTCCTTGCGGCGGATCGTGGCGCCGTCGCTCTTCGACGCCGACATGAGCTCGCCCGCCAGCCGCTCGCTCATCGTCTTCTCGCCGCGCGCGCGGGCGAAGCCGATCAGCCAGCGCATGGCGAGCGCGACCTGCCGTTCGGGCCGCACCTCGGTCGGGACCTGATAGGTGGCCCCGCCGACCCGGCGCGACTTGACCTCGAGCTGCGGGCGCGCGTTCGACAGCGCCTGGCGGAACACCTGCATCCCCGGCTGCCCGGTCTTGGCCTCGATCGTCTCGAGCGCGCCGTAGAAGATGCGCTCGGCCGTGCTCTTCTTGCCGCCCACCATCAGGTTGTTGATGAACTTGGCGGCGGTCTGGTCGCGGTACTTCGGGTCACCCGGGATCTGGCGCTTCTCGGCGGATGTCCGTCTGCTCATCGCTCTCCCGGCCTACTTCTTGGGCTTCTTGGCCCCGTACTTCGAGCGCCCCTGCTTCCGGTCCTGGACACCCGAGGCGTCGAGCGTGCCGCGTACGATGTGGTAGCGGACGCCCGGCAGGTCCTTCACCCGGCCGCCCCGGATCAGGACGATCGAGTGCTCCTGCAGGTTGTGCCCCTCGCCCGGGATGTAGGCCGTCACCTCGTACCCGTTCGTGAGCCGCACGCGGGCCACCTTGCGAAGCGCCGAGTTGGGCTTCTTCGGCGTCGTCGTGTAGACGCGCGTGCAGACCCCGCGTCGCTGCGGGCAGTCCGTGAGCGCCGGCGCACTGGTCTTCGACTTGACGTCCCGGCGGCCCTTGCGGACCAGCTGATTGATCGTCGGCATTGCTGTCCGTTCTCCGCGGGACGGCCCGACCCCGGCGGGGATTCGGCCTGAACCCGTGTATACGTGAAAGGCGGCCCGGAATTCCGGGCCGCGGAAAAACCGAGACTGAAGAAAATACAGGGAAAGCCGGCCCCGTCAAGGGCCGACCGGGGGGCGAAAGGTGCGGCGCTAGGGGGGTGGCGGCTGGGTGCAGTCGAAGTTCGCGGTCGCCGTCTCGCCGGCCACGATCGTGACGTTCCGCTCGGTGATCGGACAGGTCACCCCCTCGGGCGGCGTGATCCGGACGACCTTGCCCCCCGGCGCGACCTCGGTGAACTGGTAATCGCCATTGGGATCCGTCGTCGTCGTGGCCAGGATCGTGCCCCCCATCCGCAACTCGACCGCCACTCCGGCCGCGCCCGTCGCGTCCACGGTCACCTCTCCCATGACCGCCCCCGTCGTGGGGATCGTGCAGGGCAGAGTCACCTCGGTCAGCTCGTCCGCGTCGACCTCCGCCTCGACCTCCTCGCAGTCGGCGTCCTCGATCGTCGTCGAGAGCGTGTAATCGCCGGGATCGAGGTTCAGGAACGTGAATCGCCCATCGTCGTCGGTCACGAACGTGTCGACGGTCGTGTTGTTCTGGCTGAGGGTCAGGATGACGAGGACGCCTTCCTGCTCTTCACCGTCGAGCGTGACGATACCCGACAGGGATCCGGTGCCCGGGACCATCACGATCCCGAAGAACTCGGGACCCTGACGCGAGCACTTCCCGCCCCAGACGCTGGCCAGGATCACGGCCAGGAGTCCGAGCCGAAGGAGGCGCCGTCCGCCGTCAGTCATTCAGCCGGCCCTCCCCGAGTCCGCCCGGGCTGTACATCACGCTGACTCTCCATCGGAAGTGATCCGCGGCGTCGTTTTCTTCGAAGTTCGTGCTGTACAGGCCCTCGAGCCGGAGACCCCAGTGCGTCTGCCAGTAGTCGAGTCCCGCACCGATCCCCATCCGCGTCGATTTGTGCGTCCGCTGCTCGGTAAGTCCCTCGATCTCGAAGTCGGCTTCGGTCCAGGCCCTGTGGATCGCCACCGTGCCGTAGGGCCAGGCCCGACTCTCCAGCGGCACGGCGACCTTCACGTTGCCGCCGAACTCGAGGTAGTTGAGGTCCCCGGTCTGGAGTCCCTGCGGGAACGTCACCTCGGTGTCCATGATGCTGTACGCGCCGTCGACCCCGAGGGAGATCGCCCGCCAGGTGTACTCGACGAAGCCGTGAACCCCGGGCGTGAACGTGCTCGCGTCGGGCTCGGTGGCGCCGGGGACCTCCGCGAGGACGTCCTTGAGGTTCATCATCTGCAGCACGTCGAGGCCGCCGCCGAAGACGATCGATTCCGTGCCCCGGGGCGGGGGCTTGGGCGGAGCGACGAGCGATACGGTCCCCGCCGGAAGGTCGAACGCGTAGCCGCCGGGCCTCACGGACGGAGCCACCCGGTTCCGGGTCAACCCTCCGGTGGGATAGTGCACCCCCAGGATCGTCGGCTCGCCCGGGCGATCGTCCGGAGCCGGCTCCTGCCGCGGGGGGAGGAGGGCGCCGGTTCCGGGATCGACCGACAGGACGCCGGCCCTGGGCGCGATGTCCAGGTCGACCAGGGCCAGCTCGCCGGCATCGGAACGGATCCCCAGGAGCGCGAGGGGTCCGGCCACCGCGGCCGGCGCCGCCGCCCGCGACAGCGAGCCCGTGCGCGAATCGACGCTGAGCGCGCCCTGCCCGCGCACGGGCCTCAGCCGGACGAGCACGAGACCCCCGGCCGCGGCGTCGAACCCGACGAGCGCGGGTCCGCCCGGAATCGGGGATACGACGCCCGCGCGCGGGTCGAGGGCGTAGGTCCCCGGCTCCACCGTGAGCCCCACGTCCACGGGCACGAGCGTGCCTCCCGCGTCCAGCCCGACCAGCGTGAGCCCCGAGGCGGCCGGCCCGGGCGGGGCGCCCCCGCCGGCCTGCGACAGCCGTCCGGTCTCCGGATCGAGCGTCAGCGCGCCGGCCGTCGCGCGGACGGCCACGAGGTCGACGGCCACGAGCCTGCCGGTCGACGGCTCCCACGCCAGGAAGGCCGCCAGGCCGGCCGTCTCGGAAACGCCGCGGACCGCGGACAGGGCGCCGGTCTCGAGGTCGATCCTGAGCTCGACGGGCCGCCGGACGAGGTCCACGCGCGCCGGCATCAGGGCCCCCGTGGCGCGGTCCATCCCGACGAGGAGCGGCGTGGCGGTCCCCTGCGCGTGCGACGGCCGGGCCGCCGCCAGGACCGCGACGGCCGCGAAGGTCGAGAGCGAAAGGACTCGGAGGACCCTATTCACGAGGCCCCTACCGTACATGGACGGTACCTGCCGGTCAAGCCGGGGCGGGCGGCCTTCCGGCCGCCCGCCGCATCCCCTCCGCGCGGTCTAGAGCGCGTCTGCGACCCGCGCGATCGCCGCCCTCGCCGCGTCGGCCACCCTGCCTTCCAGCTCCCGGACGACGCTCGCGGTCAGCTGGCCGTAGTCGATCGCCTGCGGCCGCCCGTCGGCGTCCAGGAACACCGCCTCCGGGAAGACCTCGAGGACTTCCTCGGCGATCAAGCCGATCCGCGGGATCGACGGGTCGCCGTACGGCTCCACGTACCGGAACGCCACCGGGTTGAGCCTCAACGGCCGGACGTCGTCCGGCAGGAGCGCCACCACCCCCCGCTTGAAGCGGATCGAGGAGGGAAGGGCCACACAGGTGTTCGCGGCGGACCCAACCGTCACGCTGGCCGACGCGTTCCGGGTCACGCTTCCCGAGATCACCGTCACGTTGTTCATGTAGGTGCCGAATGCGTTGATCCGAACCCGCAGCGCGGCACGCCCGTTCGCGTCCAGGGTGCCTCCGAAGGTTTGACCCGAGATCACGCCCGGCCCGCTGACCGTCGCGGACCAGGTCGCGCCCGCCTGCGCGGGGCTCGTCGAGATTGTCTTGCACTCGAGCGACTCCACCCCCGGTATGGTATGCTCCCAACGGAGGTCGGTCAGGCCCACCGTGAAGTCGCCGGAAGGACGCGTGCAGGCGAAGTTCGCCGTCGCCGTCCCGCCGGCCGGGACGGTCACGTCCTGCTGCGTGGTCGGGCAGGTCGCTCCCGAAGGCGGCGCGATCGAGACGTTCTTCGTCCCGGTGGCTACGTTCGTGAAGCTGTAGGTGCCGCCCGTCCCCGTCGTCGTCGTTCCGATGACAGTCGTCCCCTCGCGCAGCGTCACGGCCACGCCAGATTCGGGCGAGCCGTTCACCGTCACCATACCGGTCACGACACCCGTCTGGGGCTGCGGCGTCGTGCAGGCGAAGTTCACTTCGGTCTCGTCGTCCTCCACCACGACGGCCGACTGGTCGCCGGGGCAGTCGGCGCCCGTGATCGTCCCCACCGAGACCGTATACGTCGCAGGGTTGAGCTCGAGGAACTCGTATTCCCCATTCTGATCCGTGACGGCGGTGTCGATCACGGTGCCGCCGGCACTCACGGTGACCGTGACCCCCGCGCGCGGGGTTCCGTCGACCGTCACGCGGCCGAAGATGTCGCCCGTGAACGGATTCAGCCCGCCGTCGATCACGTCGAAGAAGTCCGGACCCTTCCCGTCGCAGTTCCCGCCCATCATGACCCCGACCCCGAGGGCCAGGATCGCGACCCGGAGATAGCGGTTACTCATACATCCCTCCGCTCTCGCTGGAGATTCTGCGGGTGGCACCCCAGGCACGCCACAGGAGAGCGGCCTTCCACCGGATGTGCTCGTCGGCATCGGCGTCGTCGAAGGTCGAGCTGTACAGACCTTCGAACCGCAGACCCCAGTTCGACGAGGATCCCGGGTAGTAGTCCAACCCGGCGCCGATTCCGTCGCGGCGAGTGTGGTGCACGCGGTGCTCGTTCATGCGCAACCCGGTGCCCACCAAGGGGACGAGCTCGAAGTCGCCCTTGTTGATCGTGCGGTCCAGACTGAACGTGATGTACGGCTCGATGCGACGTCCCGGCCAGAGCAGCTTCGCGTTGACCCCGTACTCGTAATAGTTCAGGTCTCCCGTCTGGACGCCCGCGGGGAAGCGGACTTCGGTATCCATCCGGCTGTACGCGCCCGCGATCCCCAGGGAGACGAATCTCGAGAAGCGCCAATCACTCAAGACCTGGAACCCGGGGGCCCAGCTCGTGGCGCTCTCGTCGCTGCCGCCGGGGATCTCGCCCAGCACGTCCTCGAGGTTCAGCATCTGCCGCAGGTCGAATCCGAGGCCGACAAGCAGCGCTCTGCCGGACAACGTCCCGCCGCCGCCCCCCGTCTGCGTCACCGTGCCCGTCCCGACGTCGATCGTGACCGGACCGTCGCCCCAGATGATCGTCCCCGCCCGGCGACACCCGCACCGCTCGCCGGCCTGCGCGCCTTCCTCCACGCACTCGCCCTGCTCGCCCTGGGGCACGAGGATCACCTGGGTTGTGCCGTCCTCGCATGTCTTGATCCAGATCGTGACCTCGGTGCCTTTGGTGATGTTGAGCGCGTTCACGTCGATCGCCACCCGGCCGGCCGTGTTCGTGACGCCCAGCGGGCTCTTGATCCCGTTGATCATGGCCGAGATCTGGGCCCCCGCCAGCGGCTGCCCGTTGCTCGTGACCGTGATCGGTTGGGCCAGCGATTCGCGCGTCGCGGCGATCAGTGCGACCGATGCAAACGCGATGCCGACGGCTCGTCGCAGCACCATGCAGGTGCTCCTTTCGTTCGAAGTGTGCGCGGTGATCATGCCCTCAACCTGGGCAGACGCGGCGCGCCCCGCAACGGGGCGCGCCGCCTTTTCCTGCCGCCATCCCGCCGACTAGCTGGTCGGGCACGTGTTCGGGGACGGAGTAACCGAGTTCGACAGCGTCGCCGTGGCCGTCCTGGACCCGGACGTCACGGTCACGGTGTTCACGTACGTCCCGATCCGGTTGATCCGGACCTGGAGCACCGCCCTCCCGTTCGCGTCGAGCGTGCCCGTCACCGGCAGTGAGCTGACCACGCCGGACGGATCGGGATCCTCGGTCGGTCCCGTCGCCGTCGCGCTGAACGTCGCCCCGGGCTGCGCGGGCGACGTGGAGATCACCTTGCACTCCAGCGACGACACCCCGGGCATGTCATGGTTCCACGCTGGCGTACCCAGGCTCACCGTGAAGTCTCCGCCACCGTTCGTGGACGTGAGAGTGTCGTAGAAGTCCTCCTTCGAGCACGAATCCGCTTTCAGGATCACGACTCCGAGGGCCAAAAGCGCCAGGGGGAGGCCCCGGCGGCGGAGCCGGCGCGCGGCTCGCGATGCTGCGTTTCTCGACGTTCTCATCTCGCCG
Source organism: Gemmatimonadota bacterium (assembly GCA_036556305.1). GTDB lineage: Bacteria > Gemmatimonadota > Gemmatimonadetes > JACCXV01 > JAHWKZ01 > JAICNR01. Next base: position 15,650 of record DATBJO010000041.1, on the reverse strand, counting down.
AATCCTCCTCTCTCAATTGCGGTCCATGCGGTAGCCGACAGCGAAGCTCCAGCGTGCGTTCGTGTCCGCGTCGTTTTCATCGAAGCCCGTGGTCAAGTCGACGCCCGAGCGCGCGCACCAGCGCTCGCCGATCGGCCAGTGGACTCCCGTGCCGACGAGCCAGCGGCTGCCGGTCTCGCTGCGGTTCTCGCTCTGGGAATCGGCAGTCGCGTCGCCTTCGTTGTACATCACCGCGTACCCGCTGCGTACGTACCAGCCGAATCGCGGGCGGAGGGGGACGTTGTAGACACCGGCCGCCTGGAACTGCCACGAGTTCACGTCGAACGACGTCCGACCGCCGTCCTCGGTCGTCGACTCCGCGTCGAGCTTCGCGTAATGCGCCTCGAGGCTCATGCCGAAGTTGCTGCGACCGAACCGGTAGTCTAGGTATCCGCCGAACCCGGGGACGCCATTGTCCGTATCGCAGCTCACGGCGCCGGGGCGACCGCACACCGTGTCCTCGAGCTGGTAGAACCAGCTGTAGTCGAACATCGCGCCGATCTGGACGTCGGCGAAGGAGTGGTCCTCCGGCTCCCCCATCGCCGTCTCGGTCCGTCCCGTCTGCGTCACCGTCCGGGTGCCGATGTCGATCGTGACCGGGCCGCCGCCCCAGATGAAGAAGCCGATCTTGTCGCAGCCGCAGTCCTCGCCGGCTTCGGCCTCCTCGTCCACGCAGGGATCGTCCTCGCCCTCGTGCGCGAGGATGACCTCCACCTTTCCGTCCTCGCACCGCTTGACCCACACCTCGACCCGGTCGCCGTCCGAGAAGTCCGCGGCGCTGGATGTGACCGTGACCATCCCCGTCGCGCCCGTCGTTCCGACGACGAGCTTGCCCTCGTCGAGGATCGAGCTGACGTCGACATTGGCGACGGGCTTGCCGCGATCGAGGATCGAGATGTCGACCGCTGTCTGGGCGGTCGCCTCCCCCGCGACGGCGAGGAAGACCGTCATGAGTGCCGGGCCGACCTTGGTTCTGATCACAGAGCGCCTCCTTTCCACGGGTTCAACGGCTGCCGGCGCCCGAACGGCCGGCCTCTTCGAGGATCTTCGCGACGTCCCGCCAGCGTCCCTCGGCGCTGGTGCGGACCGCCTGCGCCACCGCGTCGGTCCACTCCATACCGCGCGCCTCGGCGTTCTTCCTTGTGTGCTCCGCGAATGCCGAGAGGAACCCCTCCCGGTCGAATCCCTTTTCCAGAGTCCAGATCGACCACTGCCGGATCGAATGGAAGTACGACTCGGGGTTCGTGTCGGGAGAGAGCAAACCGGCGTCGTTCAACCGCCGGGCGACCTCCAGGGCTCGTGCTGCCGGGGCGAAGGCCTCCTGAGCCGCGCGTGGCGCGATCCGATAGACGACCCCCGCCGCCGGCGCAGCGGCGCCGAACTCGAGGCAGTAGAAGCTGATCACGGCCTCGACGTGGTTCCCGGCCGCCCCCTTCACGGACTCGAAGATCCGGTCCCGCTCCTGCGCGGTGAGGTCCACCGGCTCGAGCGCGAAGTATCCGTCGATCGCGACCGGGTCGGGTCCGGGGTTCACGACGTGGAGCTTCATGACGTCGCCGGTCGAGCCGCCGAGACTCTCGAGCCAGATCAGGGGCTCGTCCGCGACGCGCGATTCGAGCGACGCGACCTCCAGGGGCTGCGCCTCGATCGCGCGCGGGGAGAGCGCGGCGAGGAAGCCGACTCCCAGTGCGGCAACGGACCGGATCCGTATCATGGTCCTCCTTCGGGGAGGCTCAGGGTGAGCAAGGCGTCCGCGCTCCGGCCGCCGTCGGTCGCGCGGACGAGGACCCGATGGGCGTGGGCGGGTGCCTCCGGATCGATCGGCACGAGAACCGACGTCGCGTCCGTCTCGAAGGCCACGTCCATCCACGTCTCCCCACCGTTCCCGCTGTAGAAGACCGTATACAGGAGCGGATCGTCGTCGGCGTCCGTGCCGCTCCATTCGACGCGAACGGCTCCCTCCTCCAGCGGCGCCGTCTCTCCGGCTGCCGGGCGCAGGATCGTGACCCTCGGGGCCGACGCGCTGAGATCGACCGCGTCCACGACCCCATCAGGCCCCTGGAGCTCGACCCGGGCCAGGGCCGGCGGACGCAGCAGACGGAACGCGAACGACACCAGATTTCGCTCGACCTCGAGATGCGGGATTCGCCACACAGGTTCCCAAACGTGGCGTGACAGGATTGCACCGGAGGCGTCTTTGAGGACGATCGCCCAGCCGCCTTCTCCTTCCTCGGAGGGGATGTCCGTCACGGATTCGAACTCGTACAGCGGCAGGATCGCGCCTGCGAAGCCGTCGGCGCCTCGCCCCGCGAACCCCTGGATCAGGACGACCGGCGGATCCGGCGGGCTCGAGCTCAGGATCCACAGCAGGTGCCAGTAGGTGCACTGCTCGATCCACACGTTCGTCTCGGGCGCTTGATCGACGATCAGGATGCCGTCCACCAGGGCGAACGACGTGCTCTCCCGCGCGGGCCCCATCATGCTCGGCGAGTAGTCCCGGCGACGCCGCGACGGTAGACCCTCGTCCGTGAGCTGATGGCCGTGGCCGTAGTCGTCGTCGACGTTGTGGTAGTCGAGTGTGCACTCGGTCTGCATCTCGGGGCTCGAGTACAGATAGTTCAGCGTGTGCGCCACCTCGTGCGCGACCGTGTACACGTTGATCCCGGTCTCCCGGTCGAGGAACACGACCTTCTGGCTGGCGGCCCACGCTACGGAGTTGATCGGGGTCCCGAGCCAGCGCTTGAGGAGCTCGTGGTCCGGCCGCGAGACGATCGCGACGACGCGATCGAACCCGGACATCAGCCCGCCGACCTGCAGCTCACGAACGAGCTCCTCGACGGCGACCTTCTCGAGCTCGGAGCCGAGCTTCTCGGCGACCTCGTCGATCGGGCGCCGACGACGGCCTTCGCGACGATCGAGCAGGCCGCTCTGATCCTTGAGCGGGAAGACCTCTGTCCGGAGCGGCGCGTTCACGACCGGATACAAGTCGGGGATCCGGAGCGCGCTTTCCACGCGGATCTCCCGCGCCGCGGCTTCGAGGCCCGCGCGGCTCGACGACTCGAGGGAGGACGCGAGCAGCGCCACGGGCCGGAAGGCGAGCGAAGGGGCGTGGGTCCGGCGGGACTGCCCGACCACCGAGACCGCGATCCCGGTCGGCCTCCCGTCCCCCGTGACGAGCTCTGCGGTCAGCGTGTACTCGCCGTCGCGGCGGAACTCGAACGTGAACTGCCGCGGCACGCCGTCGCTCGCGGGGAGGATGACCTCGAACGGAACGGGAGTCGGGCCGCATGGCCCGCCGATCGGGACCTGACCCACGATCTCGCTCTCATATACGACCTCCACGCTCCCCGGTTGCTCGAGCGTGAAGCGGAAGAACACGGGCACCAGCGCGCCGCTCGCCTCGCCTTTCACGAAGATCTCGTCCCGCCGCGGCTCGGCCCCGCCCACGGCGTGATCGATCCCGAAGAGCGCCGTCTTCCGGCCCGTGACCATCGGGAGCTCCGCGCCCCAGCTGGTGGGCGAGAGGCGGGTGATCTGCTTCCCCGGACGATCCGTGAACGTGAGATCGTCCTGCCAGACTCCCTGCACGGGCTCGAACTGCCCGCGGACGTCAGTCGCCGGGCACAGCTCTTCGCCGTAGATCTCCGGCGGTCGCGTGTCGCGGGGGTCGTCGGGCTCGCCTCGCACGAGCGTCTGTGTGCCTCCCACCTGCACGCGGATCTCCGCGCCTCCCCGCTGGACGCCGGGCGCCTTCTGCCCCCCAGCGACCTCCGCAGGGGGCTTTGCGGGATCCTGCGCGGCCAGAGGCGTCGCGAGCGCCATAGCGCCGACGATCAGCATCAGCGTTCTCACTCGCCCGGCCGGAAGGAAACGACCGCGTCGCTGCTCCGGCCGCCGTCGGTCGCCCGCACGAGCACTCGGTGGTCGTCGGCCAGCGCCTCGGGGTCGACTGGCACGCGCGCGGTGGTTTCCGCGGTCTCGAATACGATATCCATCCATGTCTCACCCGCATCCGGGCTGTAGAGCACGGTCGAAAGGACCGGATCTCCGTCGGGATCGGAGACGTTCCACTTCACCGCGATCTCTCCGTTCTCGACCGGCGCGATCGCTCCCTCCGCCGGGCTCGTGATGCTCACGATGGGCGGGCTGGCACTGAGAACCCGCGTGTCGAGCACTCCGCTCGGCCCCTCGAGCTCGACACTCGCCAGGCCCTCGGGGCGGAGTAGCCTCCACGCGAACGCGACGAGCGTCCGATCGGGCTCCATGTCCGGGATCTCCCACTGGGGCTCCCATGCATGCCGCGCGAGGACGTCCCCGGACGAGTCCTTCAGGACGATGGCCCAGCTTCCAGGCCCATCCTTCGGCAGGTCCTCGACGCCGTCGAGATCGTAGAATGGCTGAAAGAATCCCGCGGTTCGCGCGGCGGTCCGCGAGACGAACCCCTGGACGAGGACTACGGGCGGGTCCGGAACGCCCCCGCTGAAGACTTCGAGCAAGTGACGATACGTGCACTGGGTGATCCAGATCGCCCCTCCTTTGGCAACGACACCCATGATGGCCGTCGAGTTGTCCATTCGCTCCCGATTCAGTTTCAACCCGGTGGTGATCCGGTGACCATGACCTACGTGGTAGTCCCCGACGTTGTGGTAGTCGATATCGCATTCGGCCAGCATCTGTGGTTCTGAGAAGATGAACGGCAGGGTGTGGATGATCTCGTGCGCGACGACCCCGGGTGTGCCGTACTGCGTATCCACGAGGACCACTTTCTGGCTGGCGGCGAACGCGGCGGCACTCTGTGTCGCGTCGACGTCGAATGAGCCGTGCCAGATCATCCGGAAATCGCCCGGTCCCACGAGCACGACCACGCGGTCGAATCCGCTCATGAGGCCACCCACCTGCATCTGTCTCAGTAACTCCTCGCGGATCCCCTCCTCGAAATACGCGCCCCCCGCATCGCCGGATCTGAGCTCGGTGAACTTCGGCTGTCGCGCGAGAACTTGGAGGAGGTCGCTGCGATCCTGGGGCGGAAAGACGCGCGTCTTGAGCCGATCGTGCCGGACCGGGAACCAATCCGGAATGCGCGATCCGGACTGGACGGACAAGTTCATGGCCATCTCCTGGAGCCGTCCCTGCGTGGCGGGATCCCGTCCCGAGCTCAGGATGCTGACAACGCGAAATGCGATCTTGGGCGCAGTAGTTGATACGGATCGGCCCAGGACCGTGACCTTGATCCCGGTTGACCTTCCGTCTGGCGTGACCAGTTCAGCTTCCAGGGTGTACTCGCCGTCGTCGAACGTGAACTCCGGGTACTTCGCGTCATATAGAGGGGGAAGGCCGTTGGCCGCGTCGATGGATACCTCGAAGGGGAGCACGGCGTCGGGGCGGCAGGGTCCTCCGATCGGGATCTCGCCGAGGACTTCGCTTTCATAGACGACTTTCTGGCTGCCGCCCTGCTTGAGCGTGAAGCGGAACTTGACCGGGATCCGCTCCGACCCGGTAGCCTCGCCCTTCACGAAGATCTCGTTGCGACGGCGCTCGTCCGACCCGCGCTCGATGCCGAAGACGAGCGATTTTCGGCCCGTGACCATCGGCAGCTCGGCTTGCCACGAGACCTGCGACAGCCGAACGATCCTCTTGCCCGGCTTGTCCGGGAACGTGGGGTCGTCCTGCCAGACCCCTTGGACCGGCTCGAACTGGCCCCGGACGTTGCCGGTCGGGCAGATCTCCTCCCCGTATATCGTCGGCGGCGGGGCATCGCGCGGGTCGTCGGGCTGCGGGACGTCGCGCGGGTCGTCGGGCGGCAGCGAATCCCCGCGGGCGAGCGTCTGAGGCGTTCCCGGCGCGACGATGTTGATCTGGGCCCCCCCTCGCTGCACACCCGGGGCCGGCGGTTCAGCGGCCACGTCCTCCGGTGTCATCTCCGCCGCCTCGGAAGCCCTCAGCGCGTCGAGGAACGCGTCGAACTCGGCGTCTTCGGCTTTCTCGGCTTCCGCTTCATTCTCCTGCGGCGGCGGGGCCTCGGGATCCTGGGCCCAGAGGCGACTTCGCGCACCGGGGAGCCCCAGCAGGAGCGCTGCGGCCGTGACGCCCACGCGGGTCGCGCGAGCAGTCCGGGTCAGCGAACCCCCGCGGCCTCGAGCACGGCGTGGACGTCCTGCCAGCGGCCCGGGGCGTAATCGCGTACGACCGACTCGACGTCCGCGTTCCACTCCTGGCCCGCGGCTTCGAAGTTTCGCTTCGCGTGCGCGACGAACGCGTCCTCGAACTCTTCCGCATCCATGTCCTTCTCATCCACCCACAGAGCCCACTGGCGGATCGAGTGGAAGTAATCCTCCTCGTTGTTGGAGGGGTGCAGAGCCCCTTGGGCGCGCAGCCGCTCGCTCGCCTCGAGGATCGGGCGCAGGCTCCCGAACGCCGCCTGGCGCGCGGGGTCCGCGATGCGGTAGAGCATCCCGCGCGTGGGGACGGGGAGGTCCGCCTCCAGGCAGTACGCGTCGAGAGCCACCCGCACGACCGACGCGCCCGTCCAGCCGTCCATGTCCTCAGCCCCTCCGGGGACGGGCTTGCCCTGGAGCGCGGCCTCCCGGATCTGCTCGATCCGCTGCATCGTCGCGGCGTCGACGTTGGCGACCGGCTCGAGCGCGATCCCCTGTCCCTGGATCCGGACCGGCTTCCCCTTGTTCAGGAAGTACGCCTCCATGACGGGACCGGTCGATCCTTCGGTCGAGAGGATGACGACCTCGACGGGCGCGTCCGCGCCGCCGCGGCCGGACGGGCCGCCGAGCATCGCCGCCGCTGCGCCGGATGCGGGATCGATCGTCGAAGGCGGTCCCTGCGAGACGGGTACTCCTCCCTCGCCGGTGGCGGCCCGGTACATGTCGCCGAGCTCCTGGGCCGCGCTCGGGTTCATGATCGTGAAGTCCTCACCCGTCACGTCCTCGAATTCCCGGCGTCCCAGGTTCTCGATGTAGTTCTCGTCGGCCGCGATGCGCTCCCGTAGCCAGGCGACGTCCGCTTCGGACAGCCGGTTGCCGTTGCGCTTGGCGACGACGTACATGCGCGTGATGACGAAGTAGTCATCCGGGACGCCAGCCTCGTGGATGATGCCCCGCGCCTGGTCGACCTCGCGAAGGAGGCCGCGCGAGGCGCGCTCGAGGACGGTCGCGGGCATCCCCTCGTCGAGCCCCTCGGTGTGGAGGAGGATTCGCTCCTCCGGCACCCCGACCAGCCGCGCGAGGTCGACCAGGTCCTCCATCTCCTGGTGCGCGAGGAACGCCTCGTTGGCCTGGTCGAGGGCCTCGCCGAACGTGCGCGCGTCCTGGCGCTGGGTCTTCAACTGCCCGCCGAGTTGCTCGGCCACGGGCATCAGCTTCTGCTGAACGACCGACGGCCGCGCGCCGGACGGCGGGTACGCGATCTGCTGGAGACGGGTGAGCTCCTCGGGCGTCCAGTCGACGGCCTCCCCGCGCGCGGCTTTGAACCCCTTCTGGATCACGCGCTGATCGAGCTCGCTCATCCGGGGCCCGCCGGCGCCGGGCGCGGTCGGGACCGTCTCGGCGGCCGCGGCTCCCGCACCGGGCGGAGGTGGCGGAGGAGGCGTCGGCGCGGCGCCGGACTGGAGCGCCTGCGCGCGAGCGGTCTCGTTCCGGAGGAGAGCGAGCCGCTCGTTCGGGGAGAGCGGCTCCATAGCGAGCCGCAGGCTCGTGAGGTCGACGCCCTCCGCCGCGAGCGCCGTGAGCTCGTTGTCGATCGCGTTCGCCACGTCCGACGTCGGCGCTTGGGCGTCGCGCGCCCGCACTCGGATGCGCACGAACTCCGGGATCCCCGCTGTCACGGCCTCGATGATCGGGGGGTTGGACCCTCTCAGCCCCCGCGACGACAGGAGGTTTGCCTGGCGGACCAGATCCGGGCTCACGCCCCGCTGGAGGACGACCGCGCCCTCCGGCAAGGCCGCGCGCGCATCGACGAACAGGTCCAGCCAGTCGTCGGGCCGGGTGTTCTCCCAACGACCCGCGCCCTGCTGAATCATCACGCGGCCGTCGATGACCCTCGCGATCCCCGGCCTCGCGATCTGCTTGAGATCGAGCGGCTCGCCCGCGGCCTGCCGGGCGACCAGCTGCCGGTACTCGTCGAGCGTCGCGAGAGGCCGCGCGTTCGTCGCGCTGACCTCATCCACCGGTCGCGCGACTCGCACCGTCTCGGCGTTCAGGACCGCCTGCTCCATCTCTCCGGGACTCAACTCCTGCGTCGGCGGGCGTCCGGCGGACTGGCCGCCGGCGGGCAGATCCACCGTGTCCGCGCGGGAATCGATGCCGCTCGCCGGGGCGTCGGCATTTCCCCCGGGCCGGGCGACTTGCTGGCGCGTCTCGAGCCGCGGGAAGCCCGCTCGGGGGGAGATCCTCGCGGCGGGCGGCCCGGAGCCGCCGAAGACCGTCCGCAGGTCCGCGATGGCCGCGTCGTCGAACACGTACCGTAAGCCCTCACCGTCCGTGAACTCGAGCCAGTTCTTGAGGTCGTCCCCGTGCTGGAGGAGCTCGCGGGCGTAGGCGACCTCGTCCGGGTTGTACATGGGCTGCCCGCCGTGGCGCGCCTCGAACTCCGCGCGGGACTTGATTCCCTGGATCATGAGCAGGTCTTCCTGGCGGAGGCTCGATGCCTCAACGCCGTTCGCGAAGTCGCGGAACTGCTGCATCTCCGTCGGATGGACGACGATCGTCTTGCCGTCCGCGTTCGCCCCTCGAACGGCGAGCTCCTTCCTGACGCCCGCGATCGCGGTCCGGAGGCTCTGCACCGCATCGCTCCCGAATCCTTGGAGCCGGGCGTTCGCGAGCGCCGACTCGATCTCGGCGTAGGGGACACCGAGGCGCTGGGCGTTCTGGATCACGGCGTCGAGCTCGTCCAGATCGCGCGTCGCCGTGGCCATCGCCTGGTCGAATCTGTCGGTCGGTGTCCTCGCCGCGACCCGTCCTTGCCACCAGATCCGCTCGGCCTCCGGAAGCGCATGGATCGGCCGCGTGGCGGATCCGGGATAGGCCTGAGTCCCGCCTCTGGTTTCGAGCGCGAGTCGTCCAGTCCCCTTCGGAACGAGCACGTTGCCGCGGAAGGGAGTCCCGCGGAATCGGGGAACGCCGATCGAGGGCAACCGTCCCGCCCCGAATCCGCCCGCCGCCCAGTCGGTGATGACGTCCGGGAGCTTGATCATGACGACGAACAGCCCCATCTCTACCGCGGCGTGGGTCACGGACTTCTGGCGACCGAAGTGATCGGTGGACTCCCCCGCCAGGGCGCCCCCGACCGTCCACGCGAACGCGCCTGGGACGTTCCAGGTGTTGAACTGGTCGTAGATTCCGAGGAGGTAGGCCGGGAGGACGTCCTCGATCAGGCCGCGCTTGAGGTCGTCCCGGATCAGCCTCTCGTTTTCGATCACGTACTGATCCATGTGCGGGAAATCGATGAACGCGTTCGTCCCTAACGCCTCGTGGAACGGGACGACGTCCTCGGCGACCCCGATCTGGCCGTTCTCGTCGGCGGAGAACAGCCTTTCGAGGTAGAACTGGCCCGTCTTGACCTTCACGATCGGGAGTTGCTCGGGGTCCGCGAGCAGCGTTCGCGCGCGCTGGACGACGCCCATTCGGCGATCCACCCGCGCCTGCCAGGCGTCGAGCTCCGCGACGACCTTCGAATCGGCCATGGCCTCCGGATCGGAGCGGATTTTGCGGATCGTGGCGATCTCGCCCACCAGCACGTTCGAGACTGCGTCCAGCGCATCGCTGATCATCCCGATCCCGTGCTGCGTGTTGTTCGTGTAGACGTCGATCGCGCTGAAATCCTGGTTGTCGGCGGTGATCGTCACCGTCCGGGCCCCGTCGTAGCTGTCGAGATCCAGGCCCGTGATCGTTCCCTCGACACTCGTGATCGTGGTCACGTCCATCCCCTGAGACTTTCCCGCGAGGCTGATCGGAGTAGCGGTTCGGTAAACCCAGACGCCGTCCCTCGAGTCCTGAAGCGGATCGTGCACGAGCGTGACCGTTTGGTCTCCGTCCTCGCTGGCGAACGTGATCGTCACGTCGTCGACGGCGCCGTCGCCATTCTTGTCGACTTGATCGAGCGGAACCGCGACGCTGACGTGGAACGGCTGCCCGAGGACGACGCTGCCGAGCGTGGGGTCCCCCACAGCGTAGTCAGCGTTCGTGGGACCGACGGGATGGACGTAGATGCCCGGCGCCAGCGTCGCGGCGGGCTGCGTCGCATCCGGGGCCTCCTCCGGAGCGGCCGTTCCGGTCTCGTCGTCGAGCAGGTCGTACGCGGGAAGCCGGGTCGCGGGGGGCGCATCGGGGACGCCGCTCGACGGGGGCGCGGTCTCGATGAACCGCTGGATCGAAGGCGGCGGCAGGTTGTCCAGATACCAGAGCACCGAGTGCGGCTCGTCGGGGACCGCTTCGTCGCTCGGCTCGGCCGGCAATCCGTCGGGCTGCACGTCCCTCGGATCGTCCGCGTCGCCGGCCACTTCCTCCGGGGCATCGCCTGCGTCCTCATCGTCTCCTTGCAGCATCTGCCGCGTCGCCGTCGCGCGCTCCGCGTCGCTCATCGCCGCCCATTCGTCGACGGGCTCGGCGTCGTCGCCCCCCTCGCCGATCCCGGCGAATGGATCCTCCTCCTGCGGGGCCGCCACGCCTTCCTCGGGAGCGCCCTCAGGCCCGGCGCCGGCTTCTCCACCGGCATCGGCCGCTTCCTCGGACCCCGCGTCCAGCGCCGCGTCCACCTCGTCGGCACCCATGGTCTGACTGCCGGACCCATGCACGGATGAACCGGGTGGGAGGTCGAGGGCGCGGTCGATCCGCGCCAGCGAGCGTTCGAGCGCCAGCGCGTCGGCGGTCGGTAACGGAGCCTCGATTCGGGACCCGTCCAGGATCAGCGGGACGGGGCGAATCCCCGGCTCGCTGCGGGGCTCGAGCCCGGCGGGGGAGACACAGGCGGTCGCAAGGGTACCGCCCGACAGGAAGGCCAGAGTCATGAGTCGGCGCATGATCGGGTCCCGGCAGGGGTCAGGTGGACGGGAAAACACTGCTCCTACCTTCTTGTATCCCAGGCCTTTCGACCCTACAATAGGTCAACGACCCATAAAACCGTGCGCCTCTCGCTCTCCCCCTCCGAGCTCGACCGTCTGACGGACCTCGTCGAGGCCCTGCACGCCTCGTTCGACTATCCCGATATCGACGCCTGGCGGCACGCGGTGAACCACCACGCCCGGCTGCTCCTCGACGCGCACAAGGTCGTCTTCATGCTGCCCGGTCCCGGGCATGCTCCCGTCTACTGCCAGCGGCTCGATCCGGAGGGATTTCGCGCGTACGTCGAGTACTACCACCAATTCGACTTCGCCGCGAGGATCGCGCTGGAGCGTTCGTTGCCGGTTTCGAGCCTTCTCGAGATCCATGGCCGCGACGAGTTCTACGCGAGCGAGTACTACAACGACTTCATGCGAGTCTGGGACTGTCACCATTCGGTGGGGCTCGTGACGCCGATGGAGGGCGAGCCGGGGTTCGCCTACCTGGGTATCCTGCGCGACAAGTACCAGGATCCTCCCTTCGATGCGCGCGCGAGGGCGATCCTGCGGTTCCTCCTCCCCGCCTTCCGCGCCGGGATCCACACGTACCTGCGTCTCGTCGCGGATCGTACGGTTCTCGGCGCGGTGCTGGACGCGGGCGGGAAGCGGCTGCTTCTCTGTGACGCCAAGGGCCTGCCGGTGCAGGCGAGCGCGGCGCTCGAGCGGACGCTGGCCGCCGATCCCGAGCGAAAGGCGATCGAGGGCGCGATGCGCCAGCTCGCGCGGTCGGCCGCCGAGCTCCGGGGGAATGGGAACGGCGACGTCCGCGGACTCGGCGAGGGCGGCGAGCGTGTCGTCGCCACCGTCCGCGGTCGCTACCGGCTGTGCGCCTCGCTGGCCGGCGAGTCCGGGCCAGGCCCGGCGGGGGTGCTCCTCCTGCTCGAGCCGCTCTTCCGGGAGCCGCTACCCGATGCCGAGCTGCGCGAGCGATTCGGCCTCACCGTTCAGGAGATCCGCGTCGCGCGTCGGATCGCGGAGGGGTCGAACAACGACGAAGTAGCGAAGGATCTCGGGATCAGCCCCCACACCGCCCGTCGGCACACCGAGCACGTCCTCGACAAGCTGGGGATCGCCTCCCGGGCGCAGGTCGCCGAGCGCATCTCGCGGGACTGACCCTCGACAGCTTGGGAAAGCTCCGCTGTCGTGTCAGGGACTCGCTTCGGCCGTGTCCAGGATCGCGCGGATGTCGGTCCAGCGCCCCTCGCCGTACGTGCGGACCGCCGCCGCGACGTCTGCCGACCAAGGCTGCCCGGCTTCGCGGAAGTTCTTTTCGGTCCGCTCGACGAACGCGTTCAGGAAACCCTCGCGATCGAACCCCTTCTCGATCGTCCACACCGCCCATTGCCGGATCGAGTGGTAGTAGTCGGTCGGTTCGGAGTCGGGATGGAGCTGCCCTGCGTCGCGGAGCCGCCGGGCGGCGTCGAGCGCGCGTCGCATCGGCGCGAAGACGACCTGTTTGGCGGCGGAAGCGATCCGGTAGACGGTCCCGGCCGGGGGCGCGAGGAGGTCCTGGTTCAGGCAGTAGCCCGCCGCGGTGAACGCCTGGCTGATCCCGCCAGCCTGCTCGATCTCGCGCTCGAAGTCCCGGCGGTCCTCGGCCGTGGCCGCCACCGGCTCGACCGCGACGAGCCCGTCGATTGCGACCGGCCCGCTCTCGGGCTGGACGATCCGGACTTGGAAGACGTCGCCCGTCGGGCCGCCGTTCGCGACCACGTAGATCATTGGGGAATCGAGCTCCTCGGCGAGCGCCCGCAACCGATCGCCGCCCGTCGCTCCGCCGGGATAATAGCCGTCTTCCGGGGCAGTCGACTCCTCCATGCTCCGGTAGCGGAGCTCGAGCCCGACGCCCTGGACACCGCTGCCCGCGGGAGCCGACTGCACGTCGTCGTCCGTATAGAAGCCGTGCGGGAACAGCTCGGCCACGTTCGGCGCCCGCCGATAGAACGATTCGCTGAACAGCGGCGAGTCCTCCTCGTCGGCGCTCAGGTCGGGGATCCCATAGGAGCCCCAGACCCAGAGTCTGTCCTTGATGATCGGCCCTCCGATTCGGTCCGTCAGTTCCCGGTTCTCCTGAAAGGCCCCCGAGATGCGCGGCTCCTGATCCAGTAGGGGCGATTCGACCAACGACATCGCCGCTGCTCCGCCATCGACGGCGTTCTCGGGATCGTACTGGATAGCTGCCTTGGGATCGTACCGGACCCCCATGTTCGCGCTGAAGTAATCGCCCATGCGAATCCGGTCCTGAAGAAACGTGCAATCCGGCTTCGGCGCATCGGCGTCCGGCTGAAGGACTCCCCCCCCGCCCCCCACGCTCCCGGACGTGTACGTCCCGCCGACCACGCCCGGGCACGCCGATCCAAGCTTCCCCAGCGAGAGGAAGTAGGAATCCCCTTTGCCGTCGCCGTCGACGTCGGGCAGCGAGGTCGGCGCGTCACCCAATCGGACCGAGTGGCGGTCCCACTGGACGCCGACGCGCGGCACCCAGTCGTCGGTTCCGAAGCCGTCGACCCCATAGAGGAAGAATCCCTCCTTCGCGCCCATCGCCTGCCCCGGTGTCTGCGGAGCCAGCTGGAAGCCGCCGTTCACGTAGCTCGCCAGGCCGGTCAGATAGAAGTTGCTGCTGAAGATGTGCGTGTCTTCGAGCTTGCCGGGACCCTGACCCCGACCGTCCTCGAAGCCGTACCGCGCTCCGATCCGACCCATGTCTACCGCGAACACACCGTTCTGTCCGAAGAACAGATGGGTGGGGTCGGGCGGCGTGACGGGACCTCGCGCGTCGACGAAACTCATGCCGGACGGTTGCCCGGCGCAGCCCGGAATCCGGCTCAGGTTGAGCCCGCCGGAAGCGCCCGCCCCGACGGTGGCCCCCGAGCCGGATCCCACGCCGATCGGGAACGGGACGTCGAAGCCGAAGCGGATCGGCCCGTTGCGTGTGCCGCCCGGGACCGGAGCCCCTCCGTTCAGCACCTGGAAGTCGTTCAGGCAATACCCGCCGGTGGCGTCCTGGGCGACGTCGATCCGGATGCCGGGGTCCGTGAGCGCGCCGAGGCCGGAAGGATCTCCCCCTCCGATCATGTACCGCCCGGTCCCGCTCCATTCGTTCGTTCCGCTCTTCGTCACGACCTGGATCACGCCGCCAGCGGACTTGCCGTATTCGGCCTCGACCCCTTTCGTCTGGACCTGGATATCCTGGATGGCATCGAAATCCACGTAGGTGCTCGAGTTGCCGAGGGCGGCCGCGTCGCCGACGACGACTCCGTCGATCGTGAAGAGCGCGTCGCCCGAAACGGCGCCCGAAACCGGGACGCCCGACAGTGCGCCCGAGCCCTCCGGCCGAACACCGGGAGCCGCGTTCAGGACGCTCCACGGGTCGCGAGCCGTCGGCAGGGTCTGGAGCTGCTCCGCGCTCACGTTCTGGCCCGTCGTCGTCGAGCGCGTGTCGATGAGGGGCGTGTCCCCCTGGGCATGGAGCGCGATCGGGAAGGCGAGGGCGAGCAGCGGGGCGAACGACGAGCGGACGATCTGGAGGATGAGGGCCCGCATGGCTTGCGTGTCGCCTCCGGCGGAAGAACGGACTGTCCCTTTGACGTCATCCTACTCCTCGGCCCCGGGACGCGTCAACGCTCGCGGCGAGCTTGCAGGGCGTCAGGCGGCGGTGGCGGAACTGCATGCGGCCGGACGGCCTCTTGCGCCTCCTCCTCGAGGACGGCGAGCGCCCGGTCCTGGATCGCATCCGCCTCGGATGGCGAGTTTCCGACCGCGGTCAGTCCCATGCGGCCGCATTCCCCGAGCGCACCCAGCATATGGAACACCACGCCGGTCTGCCGCGCATGGTCGAAGTGCAGGCCGTGCCGGGCGACGATGTCGAACAGGTCGTCCGGCGTGAAGGCGCGGAAGAGGGGCGACACGACCTTGTCGCTGGCCACGAACGACTTGGGCTGGTTCCCCGGAGCGGTGAAAACGCCGGCCGCAGAATCGTAGGCGCCGTCGGTGAGGAACTGGAGCGTGAGGAACGGATGGGTCGTGCCGCCCTTCCGCAGGTTCACTTCGATGGCGTAGGTCCGCCACTCGCCCCCGCGCTCGCGCGCGACGACGAAATCGAGGGCGAACCGCCCGAGCACTCCCTCGCGTGCGAGCCGGGCCCCGATCTTCTCGGCGTGGCGGGTGATCTCGACCGCGTACGCGGGATCGGCCGGGAACCGGCAGCCGACATACGACTGTCCGCTCGGTCCGCCCAGGAGCTGATCGTGCGTGGACAGGATCTCCACCTCGCCGAGCGGCGTCACGCGGAGCTGCACGCTGGGGCTCCGGAACTCCTCGCCCACGAGCCGCTCCTCCACGACGCCGCCTCCCCGGGCCAGCTTCCCCATGAACGTCTCGTACGTCAGGGTCGGCAACTCGAACCGCATCTCGCGGAGTCGGCGTCCGATCGCCTCCGGCTCCTCGGGGTCGCCCGGCTCGCACAGGTCCTTCAGGTCCACGAGGGTGTTCCCGAAGCCCGATATGC
>DATBJO010000040.1:0-2486 GCA_036556305.1 Gemmatimonadota bacterium | reverse complement strand
GATGCGGCGATGAAGCTCGTCGATGTCTTCCAGGCGGTGGCGCGGAAGGCCGTCCAGGAGCGCGGCGGAACCGTGATCAAGTTCCTAGGGGACGGCGGGCTCGCGGTCTTCCCGAGCGCGGATGCGGCGGTGCGGGCGGGGCTGGCGGCCCGTCGCGAGTTCGAGGGCCGCGCCACGGTCGCGGGAGCGCCTGCCCGGCTGCGCATCGGCATCCACGTCGGGGAGGTCATCTCGAAGCCCGACGGCGACGTTTACGGGGACGGCGTCAACACGACGGCGCGGATCCAGCACGAAGCCGCGCCGGGACAGGTTGTGGTCAGCGAGGACGTCCGGCGGCAGATCCGCCAGCGCGCGGACTTCCGTCTAGAACAGCTAGGGGAGCGGACGCTTCGCGGGCTCGACGAGCCGATCCGTCTCTGCGCGGTGCTGAGTGGCCCGGAGGAGCTAGCCACGCGTCGCCCCGAGGAGATGAGCGGCGCGGAGGGAAGGGAAGCCACCGCTCGTATCTCCTCGCGGCCAAGCATTTCGCTCCCTATCGCCGCGGCGATCGCAGTCATGCTCCTCGCGGCCGTAGGCTTGGGCTGGTGGGCATTGGGCGATCGCGAAGCGGGGAACCCTCTCGCGGAGGCGGAGCCCCAGGCGGCGACCGGCACCGCTGCGACCGAGATCGCCTCCTCGATCGCGGTTCTCCCCTTCGCGGACCTGAGCCCCGGCGGAGATCAAGAGTATTTCGGGGACGGAATGACAGAGGAGCTCATCAACGCGCTGACGCGGATCGAGGGTCTCGACGTGGTATCCCGCACCTCCGCCTTCGCCTACAAGGGACAGAACCTCGATGTGCGGGAGATCGGCCGCCGTCTCGGAGTCGGCACCGTGATGGAGGGGACTGTCCGGGTGGCCGGCGATCGTCTGCGGATCACGGCTCAGCTGATCGACGTGAAGAACGGCTATCACCTCTGGTCCGAGACGTACGATCGCGAGATGGCGGACGTCTTCGCGATCCAGGAGGAGATCGCACGGGCCATCGTTACCGAGCTGGAGCCCGAGCTCGCTTCCAGGAGAGGTCGGCTGGTGCCTCAAGGGACCGGCGACCCGGAGGCCTACCGTCTCTACCTGCAAGGGCGGTTCCTGTGGAGCCAGCGCACCCTCGAGGCGACGACGAGGGCGATCGAGGTCTTCGAGGCCGCCATCCGCGCCGACACCTCCTACGCGCTCGCCTACACCGGCCTGGCCGACTCCTACGAGTCGCTGAGGGGTCGCGGCTATAGGACCGCGGAGGAGACGATCGAGAAACAGCGGGCGGCTGTGGAGAGGGCGCTCGAGCTCGATCCGCGTCTGTCCGAGGCGCACAAGTCCCTCGCCAACCTGCTGTTCAACCAAGACTGGTACTGGAAGGCGGCGGACCGCGAGTTCGCGCAGGCGATCGAGCTCGATCCACGCAACGCCGAGGCGGCTCACAGCTACTCGCATTACCTGATCGCGATGGGCCGGGTGGACGAATCGCTCGAGCAGAGCCTCAACGCCATCGAGATCTCGCCCTACGACGACGGGATTCGCTCTCACCTCGGCTGGCATTACCTCTTCGCGCGGGATCCCGTCCGCGCTGTGGGGGCAATGAGTCCCGAGGGGTCGGGGTATGGGGCATTCCTGGCCCGGGGCTATCAGCTTCTGGGAAGAAACGCGGAAGCGCTCGTCCAGTGCGAAAAGGCGATCCAGGAACGCCCCTCGGACGCGTTTCTCATGGGCTTCGTCGGTTTCGTCTACGCCCAGCTCGGCCACGAACGGGAAGCGCTCGAGGTGGCGCGCAAACTGGAGGCGATGGGGGATCAGACCCGCTACGACGTCGCGGTGATCCATGTCGGGCTGGGGGACAACGAGCGCGCCTTCGCTTTGCTGGAGCAGGGCTACGAGAGGCGCTCGCCGCGCATGGTCTACCTGAACGTCGACCCTCGTCTCGACGATCTCCGCTCGGATCCGCGATTTGCCACACTGCTGCGCCGGATGCGGCTGGGATGATCACGCGCGCGTCCACCATCGGGGCGACCCTCGAGCGCTACGAGCCGGTCATCGGTCTCGAGGTCCACGTCCAGCTCTCGACGGCGAGCAAGATCTTCTGCGCCTGCTCGACCCGTTATGGCGCACCTCCCAACACCCAGGTCTGCCCGGTCTGCCTCGGATACCCGGGGACCCTGCCCGTCCTGAACGAGCGCGCCCTCGAGCTCGCGGTCGTGGCGGCGCTGGCCCTGGGGTGCGAGGTCCAGCCGACCTCGGTCTTCGCCCGCAAGCACTACTTCTATCCCGACCTTCCGAAGGGGTACCAGATCTCCCAGTACGACCGGCCGCTTGCGACCGGCGGAAGCCTCGAGATCGTCCTCGACGGGGGCGGCCGAAAGGCGATCGGGATCACCCGGCTCCACCTCGAAGAGGACGCCGGCAAGTCGCTCCACGGAACCGACGGCACGCGGGTCGATTTCAACCGCTGTGGA
>DATBJO010000039.1:0-8505 GCA_036556305.1 Gemmatimonadota bacterium | reverse complement strand
GCCGGTTCACTCCGCCCGCGACGATCTTGAGCGCGTCGATGTCGAGCCCGCTGTCGGTCTCGTCGAGGATCGCGAGCGAGGGCGTCAGCATCGCCATCTGGAGGATCTCGTTCCGCTTCTTCTCGCCCCCCGAGAACCCTTCGTTCACGTAGCGCTCGGCGAACTTCTCGTCGACCTCGAGGAGCTCCATCGCCTGCTTCACGTCGTCGTAGAAGTCGAACACGCCGACTTCCTTGCCGGTCCGGGCGATCTTGGCCTGGCGCAGGAACTGCGCGATCGTGACTCCCGGGATCTCGCTCGGATACTGGAACGCGAGGAAGACGCCCTTCCGCGCGCGGTCGTCGACCTCCATCTCGAGCAGGTCCTCGCCGCGGAACTGGATCCGCCCCTCGGTGACCTCGTACGCGGGATGCCCTGAGATAACCTTGGCGAGCGTCGACTTCCCGCTCCCGTTGGGGCCCATGAGCGCGTGGAGCTCGCCCTCGCGGATCGTCAGGTCGACGCCCTTGAGGATCTCGTCGCCGGTCTCGGCGACGCGGGCATGGAGGTTCTCGATCACGAGCAGAGGTCTCTTCCGGGCCATTGCGTCTCCTTATGCGCCCGGCCGCGCGGCCGGGGAATCCCATGTGATGTCGATCAATTCGGTGACGCCGACTTCGCCGCCCTCGAGCAGATCGCTGATCCGGATCTGGTCGAGGAGCGCGTCGATCTTCGTCCTGAGCGCGTACCAGACCGGGCGGATCGAGCAGTCGTGGGTCAGGTCGCAGCGCTCGGTGCCGACCGGATGCTGGGTGCAGTTGACCTCGAACGTCGAGCCCTCGGTCGCTTCGATCACGTCCTTGACCGAGATCTCGCTCGGGTCGCGGGCGAGCTCGAAGCCGCCGCTCACCCCCCGCACCGAGTTCACGATCCCCGCCTGCCGGAGCCGGCGCAGGACCTTCTCGGTGTAGTCGGCGGGAAGGTCCTCCTTCACCGCCATCTCGCGGGCGGCGACCGGCCCGGCCGCGCCGAAGCGCGCCAGGTGGAGGGTGCAGATCAGCCCGTACTCGGCCTGGGTGGTGAACCGCATAGGTGAGAGAGAGTATCAATCCGGAGTGAAACAGTCAAGTTTCGGGAATGATTCCAATTATCGCGGCCGGGACTCCGGCGAAGGCGCCTCTTCCAATGAACTGGAAGAGGGTCCGCGGCCATTGTATCTCATTGATGCGCTGGAACTTCCAATCCATTTACACACGGGCCGGGAGGGGAATCCCCCCCACAGCCTTGACGCGAGCCGGGGTCGTCGCTAGCAAGGAGGCGTGCTCGGGAACGCGATCGCCTCGGCCGTCCTCAACGTCGTCGTCCTCGCGGGGATCCCGTTCTTCGCCTACTTCCTCTGGCACCGGATCCGGCACCAGCGACGCCTCGGCGAGGTCGCGCGGCGGGCCGGGCTCCAGGTCGGCGACCCGAAGTACATCGCCTACTCCGCCGTCTTCGCGGCGCTCTCGGTGGCCGCGCTCCTCGTCTGGTCGCCGCCCGTCGACGCGTTCACGCGCGAAGGCTCGCCCCAGCGCGATTTCGCGGGCCTCGGCCTCACCGGGACGTCGATCGCGATGGCGCTCCTCTACGGGGTCGTAAAGACCGGGTTCGCCGAGGAGCTCCTGTTCCGCGGGCTCATCGCGGGGAGCCTCGGCCGGCGGCTCTCGCTCCCGTGGGCGAACCTCCTCCAGGCGCTGATCTTCCTCCTTCCGCACCTCCTCATCCTCACGACGCGGCCCGAGCTCTGGGGGCTCCTGCCGATCGTCTTCGGGACCGCGCTCTTCCTCGGCTGGGCGCGGATCCGGTCGGAGTCGATCGTCGGGCCGTGGCTCGTCCACGCGGCGGCCAACGCCGCGACCTGCCTCTACGTGGCGGCCGGGACGGCCGGCTGAGCGCGGCCGCGGCGGGGCGCCGCGCGCCACCATCTGGGCCGACTCTTGCATCGGGCGTCCGGCGGCAACGCCCGCGGGCGTCGATCGGTTTCTACGGCAGGGAAGAGATGGCGGAACGCCAAGGCATCCTCGAAGGTCGCCAGAGATGGCGGCGGCTCCTGTTCCTCCACTGGCCGGTGGCGCCCGAGGCGCTCCGGCGGGTGGTGCCGCGGGAGCTGCCGCTCGACCTCCACCACGGGACCGCGTGGGTCGGGGTCGTGGCCTTCGACATCGAGCGCGCCCGCCCGCCGCTCGTCTCCGAGCGCCTCGGTCTCGACTTCCTCGAGACGAACGCGCGGACCTACGTCCGGCTGCCGGGCGGGGAGCGGGCGGTCTGGTTCTTCTCGCTCGACGCCGCCTCGTGCCTCGCGGTGCGCGCCGCGCGGATCGCCTACGGGCTCCCCTACCACCACGCGCGCATGGCGCGGGAGAACGGCGGCCGGACGGAGACGTACCGCACGGCGCGGCGCGGCCGGCGCGCTCCCGGCCTCGAGGTCCGCTTCCGGACCGGCCCGCGGCTCGGCCCCGCGCAGCGCGGGTCGCTGGACGCGTTCCTCGTCGAGCGCTACGCGCTCCACGTCGTGCGCGCGGGCCGGGTGGGAACCGTGCGCGTCGATCACGAGCCCTATCCTCTGCGCGAGGTCGAGGTGGAGTCCGTGTCCGAGGACCTGCTCGCGGCCGCCGGCGTCGAGCGGCCCGACGCGCCGCCGGTCGCCCACTTCTCCGACGGCGTCGACGTCGAGATCCGGCGCCTCCTCGCGGTCCCCTCGGTCGCGGGGACGAACGGCCACGGCCGCTGGACCCCGATCGCCGACGGGGACCATTACCTCTCGCGGATCTGAGAGCCTTGCGGCCGCGCGGCCCGGCTCCCCACCTTGACGGGACCCGTCCGCCGTCACCTCCCCGTCGCCGTGGAGACCACGCCATGATCCGTCGCCGTTCGCTCGCCCCCGCGCTCTTCGCCGTCCTCGCAGCCCTCGCCGGCTGCTCCAGCGACGGCGGCGGTCCGACCCCGCCCGATGGTTCCGTCGTTCCGGCCGCGATCCAGGCCCTGATCGACGAGCTCTTCCCTTCGGGGAACCTGAACGACAGCGCGACGACCCAGGTCGAGGACGTCCTCGAGAGCGCGGATGCCGGCCAGACGGCGGTCGCGCAGTCCCGGTTCTTCGATTTCGTCGCTTTCAGCGGCACCCAGGCCGCGGCCGGAACGCTCCTCGACCCGAACGGGTCGTCGCCTCCGACGACCGAGGCGGCGCTCTCGACGCTCGTCGACGCGGTCGCCGACGAGGCCGGCCTCCCGGTGCCGTCGATCCCCGGCGCGGCGTTCACCGATGACGGCGCGGCGGCGACCCTCGACGGGTCCGGCGGAACCGTCGTCACGGGAAACCGCGACGCCGGGCTCTTCCTCCCGCCCGGGGCGCTTCCCGGCAAGACCCTGATCACGATCGAGCGGATCCCCGAGACCGGTGACCCCGAAGACCACGACGGGCCGCTCTCGACGAGCCTCAACCAGTATCCGCGGTTCTACCGGATCGAGACGTTCCCGCCCGTCGCGGCGCTCGCGCAGGCCGGCGTGGTCGGCGTCTGCATCCTCGACCCGCCCGACCCGTTCGCGCCCGCGCCCGACGTCGCCGCGCGGCTCCGGATCGCGCATCCCGACCCGGACGACCCGCAGTCGATCGAGATCCTGCCGCTCGCCGACGCCGCCTTCCTCGACTGCGGCGGGGGCTCGGCGAGCCTCTCGCCCGCTTCGCCGGGACGACTGGGCGGCGCGATCACGTCGTTCAGCCCGTTCGCGGCCGTCGACCCGGCCGGCTCGCCGCCCGTGATCACGCACGTCGTTCCGAACCCGATCCACGCCTCGGCCGACGGCGGGTCGGAGACTCCCTTCTCGACCGGGTTCACCGACCCCGACGGGGACGTCGTCCTCCTCAGGATCGTCGAGATCTCCGACCCGGACAACGCCCTGGATCCGCCGGGCGAAATCGACATCTCGGATCTCGCCACGGGGACCGCGGGCACGTTCACGCTGTCGGTCTCCTGCGGCGAGGCCGAACGCTGCCAGACGGGCACCGCGGTCGTCGACTTCACTCTCGTCGACGCCGCCGGCAACGAGAGCGCGCCGTTCCGCGTCACGGTCGTGTTCGAGTAGCCAAACGACGAGGGGCGGACCGAAGTCCGCCCCTCGCGCGCTTCCGTCAGGCGGAAGCAGGATCCGGTTGGATCCGAGCTACATCGTGCTGGCGCCCGGCGTGCCGTCCGCCGTCACGTTGAACGGGACGTGCATTCCGGCCACGGCGTGGCCCGGGACGTAGCACACCATCGAGTACTCGCCCGCGGCGTCCGTCGTGAACGTCAGCGTGGCGGTGCCGTTGGGGGCGGTCCCGACCGTCGGATCGGCGGTGATGGCGCCGGCGAAGGCGGGCTCGGGCGCGTCGAACGTCGCCGGCCAGCTCTCCTGCGCCTCGTCGATGCCGAGGCTGTGGGGCTGCGTCGGATCGGCGTTCGTGAAGTTGATCGTCACCGCGTAGCCCTGCGGGACCGTGATCGAGCCGTGGCCCGCGTACAGGCCGTTGAAGTTCCAGTAGTTGTTGACGTCGCTGCCGCCGGCCCGGATGTCCATCGTCACGGTCCGGGCGGTCGCATCGACCGTCATCCACTCGGGCGTGCTCATCGCGCCCATGTCGTGGTCGGCCGGCATCGCCGTGTCGGCCATGGCGAGCGTGTCCGCCTCGTTCGCCTCGTCGTTCCCACCGCCGCCGCAAGCCCAGAGCCCCGCGACCAGGATCGTGCTCAGAATCGCCGTGAATCTCCGCATTTCGATTGGCTCCATCGACACAGTTCCAGGTTGATCGAACGCTCTCCCAGTGAAACGTGCAGACTTTGAATATAGCCGGCCCCGGTCCCGGGAGGCCAAGAACGCGCGGCTACGGGGAGCTCGAGGTGTGGTCGTGGACGATGAGCCAGCGGCCGTCGAACCGGCGGAAGACGAGCGAGAAGACCCCGCCCATCGCCGCGCCGCCCGCGTCGTCCAGATGCCAGCGGCCGAGGGCCCACGCCGCGTCCTCGCCGAGCGGGTGGATCTCGAGCTCGGAGAACGAGAGCCGCCCCATCGTCTCGGGAGAGGTGCCGTAGCTCGCCCGGTAGCGGTCGAGGGTCGTCCGCCACCCGCGCTGGACGTTCCCGCCCGAGGTGAAGACGAGGTCCTCGCTCCGCCAGTAGCCGTCCATGAAGGCCTCGATGTCGCCGCGGTTCCAGGCCTGGACCTGGTCGTCGAGGACCTTCCGGATCGCGGGACCGGGATCGGACGAGCCGCCCGCCGTCCCGCCGGAGGCGCACGCCGTCGTCGCGGCGGCGACCGCGAGCGCGGCCGCGAGGCGGAATGCCGCCCGGGCGCCGCTCACGGCGCGACCTCCGCGGGCCCCACGCTCAGCGTGACCCGGCTTCCGTCGCGCTCGACGATGACCCGCCAGGTCTCGTCGGGCGGGACCTCGCGCAGCGCGCGCACGTAGTCGTAGACGGTCTCGACCCGCCGCGCGCCCACGCGCACGATCCGGTCCCCCGCGCGGATGCCGGCGCGTTCGCCGGGCGAGCCCGCGACGATCGCGTCGACCGGGACCCCCGGCCGCCCGTCCTCCGGCCCGGGGACGACGCCGATCTTGAGCGGCGGCCGCTCGCCCTCGTCGCCGACGGGCTCGTCGATGTCCCGCGGCGCGAACTGCCGCGGGTCGAACGCGAGCCTCCGGGGCCGCCCGGCGAGGTCGTCGACGACCCGCCGCACGAGCCGCGCGACCGAGTAGAGGCCCGGCAGGTTGAGCTTCTCCACGTCGTCGGTCGCGCGGTGATAGTCCGCGTGGACGCCGGTGAAGAACGCGAGCACGGGGATCTGTCGCAGATAGAACGCGACGTGGTCCGAGGGGCCGTATCCCTCCTCCATCTCGACGATCGGCGCGCCGATCTCCCGGTTCGCCGCGTCGAGGACCTCGGGCCAGGACGCGGACGAGCCGACGCCGTAGACGGTCAGCTCCTCTCCGAGCCGCCCGATCATGTCCATGTTCACCATCGCGGTCACGTCGCCGAGCGGCCACGGCGGGTTCGAGACGAACCACGCCGAGCCGAGCATGCCCTCCTCCTCGGCGCCGAACGCGACGAACGCGATCGTCCGCTCGGGCCGGTTCGTCGGATAGGCGAAGAACTGCGCCAGCTCGAGGAGCGCGGAGACCCCGCTCGCGTTGTCGTCGGCGCCGTTGTGGACCTCGCCGGGTACGGGCTCGAGCGAGCCGGGGCCGCCGAGGCCGAGGCCGTCGTAGTGGGCGCCGACGACGACGACCTCGCGCGCGAGCCGCGGGTCGCGGCCGGGAACCACGCCGATCACGTTGTGGGTCGTCCGCATCCGCGGCCGGAGGTCGGCGCGCAGGTTGAGGACCGCGTTCTCGATCGGCCGGCTGCGCGGCTGGTTCGCGCGGTTGATGACTTGCTGCCACATGGAGAGGTCCTCGCCCGCCGTGGCCACGATGCGGCGCGCGACCCCCTGGGTGACCGAGAGCGCGACGATCCCGAGCGAGCCCGGCTCCTCGTCGACCGAGAACGGAATCAGCTTGTCGATCTCCTCGGTCGCGGGGCCGTTGACGAGGAGGATCGCGCGCGCCCCGTGCGCGCGGGCGTTGGCGGCCTTGTAGCGGTCGGAGACGTAGCGCCCGAAGCGGCTCGCGGGCTTGTCGCCCTCGGGAGAGAGCCGGAGGACGAGGACGACCTTCCCTTCGACGTCGACCTCCGCGTAGTCGTCCCACCCGATCGACGGTGCGCTGATCCCGTAGCCCGCGAAGACGACCGGCAGGACCACGCGATCGGCGAGCGATCCCGCGAGCGGGAGGAAGTCGCGCCCGGGCTGGAAGCTCGTTCCGATCCGGCTGCCGTGCTGGACCGTGAGCCGGTTCTCGGGACCCAGCTCGACGCCGACGGGGAAGTCGAAGGTCTGGAGGTACGTCGGATACCCGGGCGCCGCCTCGAGACCGGCCTCGCTGAGCGCCCGGACGATGTAGAGCGCCGCGCGCTCGGCGCCCGGCGTGCCCGCCCGGCGGCCCGCCAGCGCGTCGGACGCCAGGTAGTCGACGTGGCTGGTCAGCTCGTCGACGCTGAGGAGCGGCGATCCGGCCCCCGCCAGCCCGCCTCCCGCCGCGCTGGCGGCCATCTGGGCCGCGAGCGGCGCGGGAGCCGCGAGGACGGCAGCGAGCAGGACCGCCCGCAGCAGGTCGGCGTTCGGGCGCATGATCGTCAAATATGTCCGCCGCCGGATCCGTTGGCGAACTTCATTGCAGCCATTCCGCCGCCTTCTCCCCGAGCCGCGCGTGCTCGATCTCGAAGTCGCGGCGGAGCGCCTTCACCGCCTGGGGGTCCGCGACGCTCCCCAGCTCGAGCATGCGCAGCTGATCGGCCGTGACGGGCGCGCTCGGCAGGACCTTCTCGCCGACGCTCGCGAGTCCCTTCAGGGGCGCCATCGGGAGCGGGACGATCGCCGGACGGCGGCGTCCCATCGCGTCGGCGAGCGCGCCGACGACGTCGCGCAGATCGAGGACCTCGGGACCGGCGGCCTCGTAGACGGGCTCCGGCGAGCGCTCCATGCGGGCGGCCTGCAGGAAGCACTCCGCGACGTCGCCGACCCAGACGGGCTGGAAGCGCTGGCGGCCGCCGCCGGGGAGCGGCACGACCGGGCTCCAGCGGACGACCCGCGCCAGCGGCCCGAAGAGCTCGGAGTCCCGGCCGAAGACGAGCGAGGGGCGGAACACGGTCGCCGACAGGCCGCTCGCGCGCACCGCCTCCTCGGCCTCCCACTTCGTGCGGAAGTACGCGGTCACGCCGCGCCCCTCGGGGGCGCCGAGCGCGCTCATGTGGACGAACCGCGGGACGCCCGCCCGCGCCGCGGCGTCGAGCGCCGCCCGCGTCCCCTCGACGTGGACCTTCTCGAACCCCTGCTCCGACGTCGCCGCGATGATCCCGACGAGGTGGACGACCGCGGTCACGCCCTCCATCGCCTCGTCGAGCTCGTCCGGATCGGTGACGTCGCCGCGGAAGAGCTCGACGTGGGGCAGGAGGCCCAGCTCCTGGACGCGGTCCGGGTGGCGCGCGAGCCCGCGGACGCGCCACCCCCGGCGGCTCGCGCGGCGCAGGATCTCGCTCCCGACGAAGCCGGTGGCCCCGGTGACGAGGATCACGCGTGGCGCCTCCGCGGAGGTTGAAAAAAGGCCGGCGGCGAATGGATCCGCCGCCGGCCGTGGCACGTCGATCCGCTGAAAGACGTGCCTACTGCAGTGCCTCCAGCGCGCTCAGGAGGCCGTGGCCGAACTGCGGCGTCAGGCCGGGGGCGAAGCGGCCGCCGTCGTCGAAGTTGACCGCTCCTTCCATCGCCGCCTTCACGCTGGCCGGAGACATCGAGCCGCCGTTCTTCGAGATGATGAGGGCCGCCACGCCGACCGCCGCCGGCGAGGACATGCTCGTCCCCCCCGCCCAGGAGTACGTCGTGGGGCTCGCGTTCGAGGCGCTCAGGACCAGGTCGAAG
>DATBJO010000038.1:0-33814 GCA_036556305.1 Gemmatimonadota bacterium | reverse complement strand
GGCGAGCCGGAAGGACTCCGTGCGCGGCGTGGGGCCGCCGAGGACCAGGTGGAGCCGGCTCGGCGCGACCCCCTGGACCTGCGTCAGCAGGTCGGCGTAGGAGCAGAGCTGGAGCAGCGCCCCACCCTTCGCCTCCCGGGCGAGCTTGGTATCCACGATGTCGTAGGACCAGGGTCCCAGATCGCTCGGCTGATCGACGCGCACGAGGAAGTCGGGGAACCCGAGCCACGTGCCGTCGAAGAGGCACCCCTGGTAGAGGACGTCCGCGCCGCCCCGCATGGCGTCGAGGGTCGCTCCCGCGAGGGTGGTCCAGCGCTGCGCCGTCGGCGCTCCTCGTTCGGGATGCTCGATCGCGACCACGTCGCGACCCTCGGCCTCTAGCCTCGCGCGATAGGCGTGCTCGTGCTCGAGGCCGCGCTTTCTGAGGACCTCGGTGGCGGGATCGTCGAATACCGGACGCTTCGGTCCCAGCCCGAGCGCCTCCGCCCGGTCGAGTCGCGTCAGATGAGGGCAGGCGAGGAAGTGGCTGAGGTCGGTCGCCGAGAAGACCAGGCCGGCGTCGGTCGTGTGCATCGTTGTTCCTGGTTCCAGGGAGTCGACTGGTGGAGCACGGTGAGGATACAACTCCGTTGGGACAGCTCCAAGCCGCCGAATTCGCGAGGCGGCGACGAATAGTGCAACAGAGCACGCTCGACAAGGAGGCCGGCAGCGTTGGCACTTTGACGACTCTTGGCCATGACCGCGCTGCGGTCCTTAGATTGTCCGGTGATACACCCTCTGCATGACGTTTGCTTAGAGGAGAGCGCATGACGGACCACGTAAAGGATCTCGAAGCTCGAGCGCTACGTCTTTCTCCTGCGGAACGGGCCCATCTGGTGGAGGTGCTGATCTCGAGTCTGGATGAAAAAGTGGAGATTCCGGAGGCCTGGAAAGCGGAGATCGAACGCCGCCTGTCGGAACTTGGAACGGGATCGGTTAAGGCCATCCCCGCGAAGGACGTATTCGACGAGTTGGACGCGCTCATCGAGTGACCGAAGTCCGGTTCCATCCCGAGGCCCGATCGGAGCTTCGGGCCGCAGTGCAGCTCTATCGAGAACAAGCGCGGGATCGCGGTCGAGCGTTGGTCATGGAGGTTCGCGCTACGATCGACCGGATCAAGGACTTGCCCCGCAGCGGCTCACCTCACCAGGCCAGCTTCCGTCGCGCCGTCCTGTCACGCTTTCCCTTCTCCCTGGTCTACAGACTGGTCGAGGATTACATCGAAATCATCGCGGTCATGCATCATCGTCGGCGACCGGGGTACTGGCGAATCGAACCTGATAAAAACGGAGGTGAGGCCAAACCGTACCAGATTCGACAGTTTCGGCGTCTGGTAGAACGATACGACCTGAAAGTGGGGAAGCCGTGAAGGACTACCACATCAATATCTTCTTCAACGAAGAAGACGGAGGGTATATCGCCGACCTACCCGACCTGGATTCGTGTTCTGCGTTCGGCTCCACACCGGAGGAGGCCCTGGCGGAAGTGGAGAAAGCCAAGAAGGCGTGGATCGAGGCGGCCCGATCCGCTGACATCCCGATCCCTCCACCGCGGTACCGGCCTGCCATCTATCAGTCCGGCCCGCAAGTCGTGCGCGAATCGGGAGATTCGACATCCGATCGCTGAGTACGGCTGCCGGCCGCTCTGTCTTGTTTTGCTGGTGCTGGGAATGCTACAACTACTATAGTTGCCCCATGAGCAGTCGCTTCCTCCTCACTGCTGCGCTGATCGCGTCGCTCCTGGCGGCCGCCACGAGCCGCGCGCAGGACGCCCGCACGCTCCGCTTCGATTTCCAGCCGGGCGAGGTCTACCACTACGACGTCGAGTTCGGTATGACGTTCGTCGCCGGGGAGACCCGGAACGCGGAGACGATTCGGGGAGTCGAGACGCTCGTCGTCGTCGAACGGGAGGACGACACCGTCACGCTCCTTCCGGTCGCATCGGGACTGAGAGTGGCCGATATGTCGATCCACGGGGAGGGCCTGGAGGCCTACGCGGATGGACATCGGCAATGGACGGAGCCCTTCTTCGGTACGGGGTTGCTTTTCGAGACCGCTCCCGACGTCCCCGCGCATGCGTTCCTGGGCAAGCTCGTCGCGCGCGTCGACGACACGGGACGGGCACCGGTGGAGTGGATGGTGCCCAGGTTCTGGAGCCTTCTGATCCCCATCGGAGAGTGGATGCAGAACTACGTGACGGCCGCCGGCTACCCATGGCCTATCCTGCCCACCGAGGCCGTCATGACTGGTCAGGAGTGGGATCTCACGTTTCCCGGATGGCCCGATACGTTCCACTTCTCGTACGAGGGGCCCGACGCCACCGGGGAGCTCCTGTGCGAGCTCGTCCGCGGCGAACTGCATGTCGCCCCCGAGACTTCTTCCGATTGGGGAGCGACGAAGGGCGTCGACATCCGCACGACGCTCTGTCTCGCACACGAAGGATTCCCCGTTCGCGAGGGATTCCAGGCGTCGCAGGTGATCGGGGATGGGCAGAACGAGCAGTGGATCCGGGCCGAGCTCGTCGGCAGGCTCCGACTGGACGATTCCGCGCTGGAGACCGTGCGTCAGGCGGCGGATACCGCGTTCGCCACACTCGGGGAGCCCGATCCGGAGACTCTTCAAGACCTCGTTGGAAAATCGGCGCCGCCCTTGGAGCTCGCCGGACCCGACGGTGGGACGCAGGACCTGTCCGAGCTGACGGCGCAGGTCACCGTCGTCCACTTCTGGGCTCCCTGGTCCAGCCAGTCGTCCCAGACGCTTTCCGGCCTCCTCGCTCTTCGGGCCGATTTCGAACCGGCGGAGCTCGCGCTGCTCCCAGTCATGGTTGAGGACGAGGCCTCCCGTCTCTTGGGCCTGTCGGATGTCGTTCTCGCGCGCATGGATTCCACCGCGTTGGGCTATCGCCCGGCCATCAACGATCTGCCGGCGTACCATGCGAACGGGCTCATGCCCGTCACTCTGATCCTCGACGAGCAGCG
Source organism: Gemmatimonadota bacterium (assembly GCA_036556305.1). Taxonomy (GTDB): domain Bacteria; phylum Gemmatimonadota; class Gemmatimonadetes; order JACCXV01; family JAHWKZ01; genus JAICNR01. The sequence goes on along the minus strand of DATBJO010000038.1, from coordinate 30,798 downwards.
GATCGTGCGGAAGGCGTACACCGGGTACGTTGGAAGGACCGAGCTGCACGACGCAATCCGCGACCTGCTGCCGCCTCGCTAACCCAGTCCCGCCTGCACCTGCTCGACCAGGACGGCCATCCGCCGTACGATTGCTTGCCTGTCCAAGGGCTCGTCGTCGTACTCGTAGGATTCGTACCGAAGCTGCACGGCGAAGTCGGTTAGCTCGACGAGCTCCCCCACGTCCGGAGCGATCGTCACCTGGCTACCCTCAACCAGTTCGAGCAACGCGGCCAGGTCGTGCGTCCGTGGGTAGGACCGGCCGATCAGGCTGAGCAACGCCTTCAGCGACTTCTCCACGGCCTGCTGTGCGTGGAACCCGAAGATCTCCTCGGCGAAGATGTCAGGATCGAGCATCGCCGCCGCGGCCCGCAGATCCTTTCGCGCCATTTCGAGCAGGAGCCTCGCGTGATCAGGGTCTCGCATAGAGAACTCGGCCCTGCCGGAAGGCGCGCGAGACGATGTGGTTGGGTGAGGAGCGCCAGCGCTCGACCTCATCCACGCTGAAGAGCAGGATGTCCTTTGCGACCCCGAGTCCGGCGAGCGCCTGACGGATCCGCTTGAGCTGACCACGGCGGCTGCGGGCCGGGCCGAACGGTTCCTGATCTACAACGAGCAGATCGATGTCCGAGCCCGAATCCGCATCCCCGATGGCGGCGGAGCCGAACAGCACGATCGTTTCCGGATCGACGGCGTCGACGATGCGCCCGACGATCTCGTCGAGGAGAGCCGGCGGCGCGGTCGCGGGCTTCGATTCACGAACGCCCGTCGGGGAGGGGAGCGAGGCTTGGCTCAGCTCCCAGCGGGTCTGGAGCTCGAGCCAGAACTCTGGCTTCGTTCCGAAGACCCGCGCCAGCCGAAGCGCGGTGTCGGCCGTGACCGCGCGCCGGCGGTTGATGATCTGGTTCACCCGCTGATAGGGCACATCTAAGCGACGGGCGAGTTCCGTCTGGGTCATCCCGCGAGGCTCGAGGAATTCCGACTTCAAGATCTCGCCGGGATGGGATGGATCGGTCATCGAGGTAGTATACCGTTGAACGGTCTAACGCGGCAAAAGAAAGACTTGACAGTATAACGTGATACTGGCATAATAGGCGGCGAATGGAGGGGATGACGTTGACACAGCTGGCGGAACGCGCGGGGGTCACTCCGCGAACGATCCGGTACTACATCCAGATCGGACTGCTGCCGGCTCCTGGGGCGTCGGGGCCGGGGGCGCATTACGACGCCGGCTATGTCGACAGGGTCCGGGAGATCAAGCGGCTCCAACGCGCGCACCTGCCGCTCGCGGAGATCCGCAAGCGGCTCGTGGACGTGGAGGACGCCGGGGTTCGGGAGCAAGCAGCACCGTACCCACCGGCACCTGCAATGGCGATGAGGGAGCCGAACTTCGCCGTCCGGTCGGACGACCGGATGGATCTGGAGACTCCGCCGCCGCCCTCGCGCTCCCAGTGGGACCGGATTGCCCTCGGCCCGGACATCGAGTTGCACGTCCGGCGCCCTCTGTCGCGCAACACCAACCGGATCCTGGAGGAGATCGTCCGGCACGCGCAGGACCTGCTGCAGGAGGACCAGCCCTGAAGGCACGACGCGTTTCTGTGGGTAGGTCCTCGTACACTCGTGGTGAACCCTGGCTCGGAGGTACTGCAACGATGCTCAAGCTTTCTCCCGCCGCCGCGCAGCGGCACGAATGGCTGACGATCCACCCCCTCCTGAGCCCGGACGACTCCGCGCTCGGGTACGACCTCCTCGCCGACGCGATCGCGGCGGGGACGCTCACGATCGCAGAGCTCGGATCGGCCACGGTCCCTGAGCTCGCGGCGGTCAACGACGGCGATCGCGACGTCCTGATCCTGGACGGCGAGCAGCTGATCGGCGCGCGCCAGAACCGGATGGTGAGCCGCTCGATCCTGCTGCCGGCGCATTCCAAGACCACGATCCCCGTCAACTGCATGGAGCAGGGGCGCTGGCACAGCGTCAGCGACCACTTTGCGCCTTCGCCCACGCACTCGCCATCGACGGTTCGCCGGCACAACAAACGCCGCGAGGCGGAGAGCGTGCGGGCCGGTCGGGTGGCGAGCCCTGCCATGTTGCGCGCCTCGCAGGGAGAGGTGTGGTCGGAGATCGCCGATCTCGCCGCGGACTTCGGCGGCAGCTCCACCACGGGAGCGCTGAACGAGATCGCAAGCGGGAAATCGGACGACCTGAAGTCCTGGATGGCCGCCTTCCCGGTCGTCCCGGGACAGAAACGGCATCCTCGCCTTTCTCGGGTCCGATCCGCTGGGCATGGACGTCGTCGGAGATGGGGCGCTCTACGGTCGCGTCCATGAGCGGCTGATCGGGGGATACGTCCAGGACGCGCTGCGTGTGCGCGGGGTGGAGGGCGACCCCGACCCGGAGGCGGCTGAGGCGTTCCTGGCCGGCGTCCGGACCGCGAGTCGCGTGGATTCGCCGACCGTCGGCCGGGGGGTCTATCGCGTCCTCCACGGCAGCGTCACGGGCGGCGAGCTCGAGGACGCCGGACGCACGGTGCATCTGAGCGCGTTCCCGGCTCGGGACGAGAGCGGCCGTGCGGGGAGCGGCGCGTCGCGAAGCCCGCTGGCTCCGCCGAGCCATCGGCGGAGAATCCGCTAACGAGAAAGGACGGACTGGCCCGGCTCGAATGCCGGGCCAGTCCTCGGAGATGCCATGACCATCGATGCGGACAGGTGGGAGTACATCCTCCAGGACATGCGGCGCATCAGGCTGCTGTCGCCGGACATGTGGCGATGCGGCACCATGGATGCGGAGACGGTCAAGCAGGTGTGGGAGGAGGAACTCAGCCAGAGCGAGAAGGACTGGATCGTGAAGCACTACGCGGCGTGGGAGCATGCCGTCGACGCGCCGATGGGGCACGTCCGGTGGCGGGCGGCGCTACGGCCCCATGTGGAGCGAGCCCGCGTCTGGGACGCATCCGCTCCACGCGAGTGACGTTTCCAGTGTATCATACGAGGTCTCCACTGGAGGATCGTGAATGAATTTTCCGAGACCTGACCGCTCAAATTTCTCTCCGAACTTCAGAAAGTCGGAGGACAACGGGGCCATTGACATTGGGTGGAACGAGGGGTTCCTCAGCGACGGGCGACCCTACCGCGCCGAAGCGTGGGCGGAAGATCAGATCACCAGTCTCACATTCTTCTTTTCGACCAATGGGCTTGAAGGACTCAGCGATGTCCAACTCGGCAGATTGCTAGAGTGCGAGGGATTGCTCTGCTTTCGGTCAGACCAAAGACACGTCGGCGCGAGGATGCTTTCCGATGCGGCAGGAAACTCCATGTGGTCGGTGAACGTGGTTGTCGGAGACGAAACGGGCACCTTCGTACAAGATGATGTCGAATTGAAACCTTATCCTCGTTCTTCTTAGTCGCTCGGCACGAACCGCGGAGTTCTGGCCGATTGTGACTGACACCACCAAGCTCCAGCGCTGGCTCGACCTGATCGCCTACCTCGTGGGGCGGCGGCAGCCGGTGTCGGTGGACGAGGTGCTGGAGCACGTGTCGGCCTACGCCTCGCCGCTCGAGACCGACGACGCCAAGGCGCTCGACGCCTCGCGCAAGATGTTCGAGCGCGACAAGCGGGACCTGCGCGACTTCGGGATCCCGATCGAGACGGTGTCGTTCGTGACCGGCGGGTCGGACGCGCAGGAAGGCTACCGGCTCGAGCGGAAGGACTTCTACCTGCCGTACCTGCGCCTCCTCGAGCAGGCGGGCCACGCGTCGCCCCGCGCGGACACGGAGGGGCGCATGCTGGGCGTGGCCGAGTTCGCGATCGCTCCCGAAGAGGCGCGCGACGCCCGCGAGGCGCTCGAGATGATCGCCCGGTTCGACGGCTCGCCGTTCGTCCGCGAGGTGAGCTCGGCGCTCCGGAAGCTCGCCTTCGACCTGCCGCCCCAGGACACGGCGCCCACGCTCTTCGTCGAGCGCCCCGAGGTCGAAGCGCTGCGCGAGCGGCTGGCGGTCCTGACCGACGCCCTTCTCGCTCGCAAGCGCGTCGCCTTCGAGTACCACGGGATCTATCGCGGCGAGACGACCCAGCGCGACGTCGACGGCTACGGAATGCTCTTCCAGCGCGGCAACTGGTACCTGATCGGCCACGACCACCTGCGTAACGACATGCGGGTCTTCCGCGTCGAGCGGATGGACGCGCTGGCGCCGAACGCGAGGAAGCCCGAGACGGCCGACTATGCGGTTCCCGACGACTTCGTCCTCGCCGACTGGCGCCGCCGCGAGGCGTGGGAGCTGGGCGGGGAGGAGGCGCCGGTCGAGGCGAAGGTCGCCTTCCGCTTCCCGCGCTCGCTGTGGGTCGACAGGAACGGCTTCGGCGAGCCGCTCCTCACCGGGCCCGACGGCTCCTCGGTGCGCTCCTTCCGCGTCCACCAGGTCGACCCCTTCCTGCGCTGGGTCCTGTCGCAGGACGGCGAGGCGCGGATCGTCGAGCCGCCCGAGCTCTCCGCCGCCTACCGCGACATGGTCGCCGAGGTCGCCGCGCTCTACGGGCGGGAGCCCTAGGGGGTGCGCCTCCGCGGAGACGCCGATTTGACAGATATCTGCATGCAGCAGTATGCTTTTCTGCATGAGGACGACACTGGATCTCGACGATGAGCTCATGCGGAACCTGAAGCGCCGATCGGTCGACATGGGACGCACGCTGACCTCCCTGGTGGAAGAGGCGCTGCGCTCGATGCTCGAGCGCCACTCTCGGCCGGAGCCGGGATATCGGCTGAAATGGACGGTTGTCCCGGGCGGCCCCCGGCCGGGAATCGACCTCTCCGACCGTGATGCGCTGATGGACATGATGGACGGTCGCCGCTGATCGCGGTCGACACGAACATCCTCGTCCACGCGCACCGCGCCGGCGCACCGGCCCACGATCGATCGCTGCGATGGCTGCGCCACCTCGCGGAAGGGCCGACGCCCTGGGGTCTGCCGGTCTTCTGTCTCGGCGAGTTCGTGCGGGTCGTGACCCACCCGTGGATCCTCGAACCACCCTCGTCGCTCGAACAGGCCTGGAGCGCGATCGATGGACTTCTCGCGAGCCCGACGCTGATGGTCCTCAATCCGGGGGAGCGGTTTCTTCCTCTCCTCCGCGAAGCTCTCGAAGCGGCGGGCGCGCGCGGGAACCTGGCGTTCGACGCGCAGATCGCGGCCGTGTGTCGGGAGCGCGGCGCTTCTCGGCTCCTCACGCTGGACCGCGACTTCGCTCGTTTCCGGGGGCTCACGCTGCTGTCCCCGGATGAGGAACCCGACGCGTGACCCCGCGCGAGCCCGCGGAGCGGCAGCTCGAGCGGGTCCTCCATGCCCTCGCGGTCGCTGCGCGCGAGGGCGGCGCCTCGCTCGCCGAGCTCGCCGCCGAGCTGGGCGTCGCCCCGGAGCGGCTCCTCCGCGACCTCGAGGAAGTCACCGCGCGCGCCTACTACCTCGAGCCGCCCGTCGACATCGACATCGGGATCGAGGAGGGCCGGGTCGAGGTCTGGACGACCGGCGAGTTCCGCCGGCCGGTCAAGCTGTCGCCGCGGGAGGCGCTCGCGCTGACGCTGGGGCTGAGGCTCCTGGCGGAAGAATCGGCCGCCGAGCGCGCGGCGGCGCTCCGCGCGCTGGCCGCGCGGCTGGACGCGGGCCTCGCGGCCGTCTCCGCCGCGGCGCTCGCCGAGGACTTCGCGCTCGGCGCCGGCGACCCCGCCGGCGAGGGCCAGCTCGCCGCCCTGCGCGAGGCCGCCCGCGAGCGGCGCCCGGTCGAGCTCCGCTATCTCAAGCCCGCCGACGTCGAGCCCGAGACGCGCGCGCTCCACCCGTACGCGCTCGTCCACTCCGGCGGCCGCTGGTACGCGATCGGCCATTGTCCGGAGGCCGCGCCCGCAGGTGGTCGAGCTCCGGCCATCCGCGCCTTCCGCCTCGACCGGATCCTCGCCGTGACGCCGCTCGGCGGCTCCTTCGAGGTGCCGTCGGACTTCGACGTGCAGGACTACGTGGCCACCGGCCCCGCCGGGATTCCGCGCGGCAGCCTCTTCCGCGCCCAGGAGACGCTCGAGGTCACGGTACGCTACTTGCCCCGCATCGCGCGCTGGATCGAGGAGCAGGTCCTGGGGGTCCTCCAGCCCGACGGCAGCATTCTGGTCAGGCACGTCGTCGCCGATCCCGGCTGGCTCGTCCGTCACGTCCTCTACCACGGCGCGGACGCGGAGGTCGTCGAGCCGCCCGGGATCCGCGACCTCATGCGCCAGCGGATCGAGCAGATCCGGATCAGTCAGGAGGAGAAGGAATGGTCGGAAGCCGCTTCGTGAAGGCCGTCGAGCGCGCGTGCCAGTGGCACGACGGGCAGGTGCGGAAGGGGACGGAGATGCCCTACGTCTCCCACCTCCTCGCCGTGGCGGGACTCGTCCTCGAGGCGGGGGGCGGCGAGGAGCTGGCGATCGCGGCCATGCTGCACGACGCGATCGAGGACCAGCCCGACGACGTCTCCCCGGAGACGATCCGCGAAGAGTTCGGCGATCGCGTCGCCGACGTCGTCGTCGAGTGCTCGGACCGCGAGCACGGCGTCGAGGGCACGCCCGACAACTGGCGCGATCGCAAGGAGGCCTACGTGCTAAGTCTCCAGACCGCGTCGAGCGACGCCCTCCTCGTCTCCTGCACGGACAAGCTCCACAACGCGCGCTCGCTCCTCCGGGATCTGATCCAGGAGGGCGAGCAGGTCTGGGAGCGCTTCAACGAGCCCGATCCCGCCGAGCAGCTCTGGTACTACCGCGCCCTCGCGGAGGTCTTCGCCGAGCGCATCCGGAAGCCGGTCTGGCTCCCGGAGGAGCTCCACCGCACCGTCGAGGAGATCGCCGCGCTGTCCGCGGCCCCCCGGTCCTGATCCCCTCGGCATCGGATTCGCAAGTCCCGTGACCCTCCGCGCAGCGGTCCTGCGCATATCCGGGGTAGCGCTGTCTCGATCGATCCTTCCCCGGAGGTTCTCGTGCGCCAGATCGTGTCACGGTGGTTCCCGCTCTTCGCCAGCATCGCCGTCGCCTGCTCCTCGGATTCGTTCACCGGTCCGGTGGGAGTCTCTCCCCGTGGCCTGGGGCTGACCGCGGCCAACGGCCCGATCGTCTTCCTCGGCCGGGACGGGATCGAGGTCATGAACGCCGACGGCTCGAACCGGCACGTGGTCCGGGCCACCGCGTCCGAGGGCCCGGACTGGTCCCCGGACGGGACCAGGATCGCGTTCTCGGAGCAGGGGCAGATCTGGATGATGGACGCGGACGGGTCCGACGTGACGCAGCTGACGGCGGCCGGCAACACGCACCCGAGCACCGAGCCGGCCTGGTCCCCCGACGGCACGAAGATCGCGTACCGGCGCACGGAGACGAGCGGCGGCACCGGCCACATCTGGGTGCTGGAGGTGGACGGCTCCGGCGAAACCCAGATCACGAGCGGGCCCGACGACGGATTCCCGGATGACTTCTCTCCGACCTGGTCCCCGGACGGCACCCAGATCGCGTTCCGGCGCACGCAACGCAATGCCAGCACGCTCACCTACCAGGACATCTACACGGTAGGGATCGGCGGCGGGGCCGCGGTCGATATCACGAACACGACGGATCCCGCGGAGGACGAGAGGGATCCGGACTGGTCGGTGGACGGCAAGATCGTGTTCACGTGCGCGCCCCAGCCGGGGGATCTGGGCACCGACCTGTGCGTGATCGATGGGGGTGCCCGCACCCGGATCATCGACACCAGCCCGGCGTTCGAGTTCGACCCGTCCTGGTCTCCGGACGGGACGAAGATCGTGTTCGCTCGCGTGCCCATGCAGGGCGGCTCCGGACGGATCTGGTCGGCGAACGCGAACGGCACGGGGGAGACAGAGCTCACGAACCAGGTCGGCTTCGATCAGGAGCCCTCGTGGGGTACGGTCGCGGGCGCCCCCGCGGCGGAGTGCGAGGACGGGAGTGACAACGACGACGACGGCAAGGTCGACTTCCCGGCGGACCCGGGCTGTACGAACGCGGGCGACGACGACGAGACGGACCCGCCCCCCCTGTCCCAGTGCAAGAACGGCATCGACGACGATAGCGACGGCAAGGTCGACTTCCCGGCCGACCCCGGTTGCGAGACGGCCAACGACGACGCCGAGAGTCCCGATCCTCCTCCCATGGCGGTCTGCTCGGACGGAATCGACAACGACGGCGACGGGAGGACCGACTTCCCCGGCGACCCCGGGTGCGCCTCGCCGGTCGACACCGACGAATCGAATCCCCCGGGAGTCGTCTTCGAGCCGAGCGTCTGCCTGGGGCTCACTACCAGCGAGGGCGTGCGGTCGTTCTTCGCCTTTGGCGAGACCTGGTTCATCGGCACGGACGGCGACGACGTGATCGTGGGAACCGACGGCAATGACGCCGTGGCCGGGGAAGCGGGCCACGACCTGATCTGTACCGGAGCGGGCAACGACGTGGTCGAGGGGGGGCCCGGCGACGACACGGTCTTCGGAGGCCCGGGGCGGGAATTCATCAACGGCCGGACCGGGAACGACTACCTGTGGGGCGAGGGCGATTCCGACTTCCTCATCGGGTACCTGGGACGCGACACCTGCATCGGCGGACCGGGCTTGAACATCGTCCTCTGCGACTTCCAGCCGGAGGAGTGAGTCAGTCGTGGTCGACCGGCGGGTCGTCGTACATCGCGCCGTACAGCGGCAGCCGGTCCCACGCGACCTCCGTGCTCCGGTAGCCGAACCACGCGCCCAGGCCCGCGCCCACGAATCCCCCGATCGCGAGCCCGGCGCCATACTCCGCGTCGCCGGGCGTGTCGTTGGCGGCGATCGCGGTCCCCGCGAGCCCCAGCGCGGCCCCGGCGAGCGCGCCGATCATGCCGCCGCGCGTCGTCGCCCGCCGCGGGGTCCCGACCTCGATCGCGATCAGGTCCTCGACGTTCACCTGGTGAAGGAGCGTCCGATCCCCCTGCACGACGTCCATCTCGAGCGTCTCGCCCGGCTCGAACTCCACGAACGTACCCGTCAGCTCCGTGACCGGGCGAAGCGAATCCCCGTACGGCGCGAACCGCGCGCGAACGGGCACTCCAGGCTGGAGGCGCTCCAGGCCGTGGAAGGCGCGGGCCGTGTCCGCGGCTACGGCGGGCCCGCTCGACAGGGCGAGCGTCTGCGTTCCTTCGGTCCTGGCCGCGATCCCGAGTAGCAGGACGCCGGCCGTGATGCTCATGATGATCGGTCTCATCGATCCCTCCAGCATGGGTTCCACCCTCAGTCTAGCGGTCCCGCGGCGGGGATCTGTCGGCCATTTCCCGATTCTCGATGTAGGGCAGGGAGGCCCTTCCGGCCTCAGCGACTCGTCGTCAGCACCGCGTAGCTCGCCTGATCCGAGTCCAGCATGCAGTTGTCGAAGGCGCCGACCCGCGGGTAGGCGGCCGTGTCGACCGCGAGGCCGTTGTTGAGGTACTGCAGGCAGAAGCCGACCGGGTCGCCCGCCGCGAGCGCGAAGTCGTTCGTGTCGCCGCTGTTCAGCGGGAACGACACCTCGAAGAAGTTGACGCCCGCGCTCGACCCGGCCGCGCCCGTCCCGTCCTCGTGCGTGTCGAACACGCCCCATCCGAAGACGCTGCGGAAGAGGTCGTCGTAGGTGTCCATCCGCAGCCGGACCTCGTTGTCGCCCACGGTGGCGACGCCGTCCAGCGTGTCGTCGAAGCGGATCCGGAACCCGTCCGCGGCCTGGGGAGCCGCGTCGGCCACCTCGAGCGCGAAGTAGAGGGTCGTGCCGTCGTTCGAATGGTAGAACGTGCCGCCCGTGAAGACCGCGACCGACGTCGCCGCGTCCCACTCGCCCGGACTCTTGGTCCCGTCGATCACGGGGACGGGGTCGGGCTCGGGGTCTGGATCCGGGTCGGGCTCGGGGCCGGGCCCGTCGACGACGTCCGTGACGCAGGCCAGGAGCTCCGCGACGCTCTCTTCGTCGAGCGCGCCGTGGGCCAACCTTCCCTCGACCTGCTCGAGGAGCTGGGCGTACGCCTCGGCGGCGCGGTCGACGCGACCGGCGGCCTCGTGCCGCATGGCCCGGGCGAGGTGGGACCGGAGCGACGTGGCCGACCCGTGCTTGAGGTTCCCTTCCTCCTCGAGACGATCGATCAGAGCGCCGATGTCGTCGGCGGCGGCGCAGTGGACGTCCGCGAGCGTGAGCGCGCGCGCGTCGCCGGGTGCGACGGGCCCGGTCGGCCCTGTACCACAGCGGGCGAGGACGAAGACGAGGCCGAAAACGGGAACGAGGCTGCGGAGATGACGGCGGTGCATGGACCCTCCTCGCGACGGTCGCAGGGGTTCGGTCGGAGGAGTGTCGATTCCAGTAAACTCGAAGGAATCCCCGGGTGTCAAGCCCCGGGAACCCGATTTCGGGTTCGACGCGCCGGCGATCCGCGCGCCGCCCTCCGGCGTGGACACGGAAGGGAGAAAAGATGGAGCCTCCGTTCCACTCCGGGGTATATTCCACCGCTCGTATCCGTCCCATGACGACGTTCCCCGACGACAACGAATGCGCCCCGACGATCTCGTCCATGTTCTCGCCCTCGTGCTCGCTCCCTTGCTGACGTCCACGTTCGCCGAACCGACGGTCTCTTCGCCGGACCCGGCGGTCGTCGAGCCGTCGTGTCGCTTTGCGGCCGCGTCGTCGGGACCCGAATGGATCCGTCCCGCCGATCCCGCGGAGCGGGCGCGTCTGGACGCGTGGTGCCGGGCCGTCGGGCCGCCGGCGATCCTCGCGCCGGCCGGAGCGGAAACCCCCACCGGGATCGACTCGATCGCCGTCGTCGTGTGGAACACGAACGTCGGTGCGGCGCGGCTCCGCCGGTTGCTCGGCGACCTGAGGAGCGGCGCCCTCGCCGGCGACGGGCCCGTCGAGCATTTCGTCCTCCTCCTCCAGGAGGTGCATCGACGGGGACCGGACGTCCCCGATCCCCCCGCGGAGTCGAGCTGGGCGCGGCGGATCGACGGACGGTCGGACGAGGAGCGGATCGACGTCGTGGAGCTCGCGCGGGAGGAGGGACTCCACCTCTTCTACGTGCCTTCGATGCGGAACGGATCCCCCGGCGACGGGGAAGGCGCCGAGGACCGCGGCAACGCGGTGCTCTCGACGCTTCCGCTCGACGATCTCGCGGCGATCGAGCTCCCTGTCGAGCGCCAGCGCCGCGTGGCGGTCGCGGCGACGGTCGCGGGGCGAACGAGCGCAGGCATTCCCTGGAAGGTGCGCTTCGTGAGCGCGCACCTCGAGAACCGTGCGCGCTGGGCGCGCGTGTACCGCGCCTTCGGCGCCGCGCAGGCGAATCAGGCCCGCGTGCTCGTCGGAGGTCTGGAAAGGCTGTCCTTCGTTCCGGCGACCGTCGTCGGCGGCGACTTCAACACCTGGCTCCGCGGCGGAGACGCGGGCGCTCTCGAGGCGCTCCGGATCCGCTACCCCTCGCTAGGCGTCCAACCCGAAGGCGCGACCCGGGACCTGCCGCTCTTCCTCCCGGGACTCCGGCTGGACCACCTCTTCCTGCGTCTCCCGCGCGAGTGGTCGGGACGCTACGAGATCATGCCCGACCCTTACGGCTCGGACCACGTCCCGCTCCTGGGATGGGTCCGGATGGGCACTATCTGACCCTGACCGGATCGGACCCTCGCCTTCGCGGCGCCTCGCGCCACCCCTGGTCTACTGGCAGTACGCCTGGCCGTAGAGCGGGACCTGGCGCCACTCGATCGTCGAGCTCCGGCCGCCGATCAGCGCGCCCACGCCGGCGCCGGCGAGACCCAGGAGCGACGCCCCGGCGTACGCGGTGCCGCCGATCTCGTTGTCGCCGGTCGCATCCGCGAGGCCGGCCGCGAGGATCCCCAGCGCGACCCCTCCCAGCCCGCCGATCACCGCGCCACGCTTCGTGAGCGAGCGCTCGATGCCGATCTCGAGGCGCAGGAGGTCGTCGATCGCGACCTGACGGATCTGTCTGTGGATCCCGTCCCGCACCTCGATCGTGAACGCCTCGTCCTGGAACTCCATGAACGTCCCGCGCACCTCGACCACCGGCCGAAGCTCGTCGCCGCATTCCGCGAACCGGGCCCGGACCGGGACCCCGGGCTCGAAGACCATCAGGACTCCGGGGACGACGATCGAATCCGCCGCCACCAGGTTCAGGTTCGGATCGGCCCGCCACTGAGCGGCCAGCGGGCTCGCGGCGAATCCGGCGAGCGCCGCGGCCAGCGCGAATCCCCACAGGATCGATCTCATGGATGCCTCCAGCTGAATGTCCACTCTCAGTCTAGGGGATCCGTGGCCGGTTTCTGTCGGCGTTTTCCCGGTCCGCGGTGTAGGGTTCTCCGGTCGGCCGCCGAGTCGCGGAAAACTCCCGACAGACCCGCTCCCGCTCAGCGGCTAGGGTTCAGGTACCGATGACGATGAGGCCGCCGACCCTGCGATTCCCCTCCGACGAGCTCGAGCGCGCCTGGCGGGCCGGGCGCGCCGTCGAATCGCTGCGTCCATTCCGGGCGGCGACCGGGCTCGCGATCGCCCTCTACCTCGTGTTCGTCCTCCTCGACCGGGCGCTCCTCGCGGACGTGGCCGAGCGACTCCTCGTCGTCCGCGCGATCGTGTGCGCGCTCCTGGCGGGCGCGCTGGCCCTCACCTGGACGCGGGTCTGGCGTCGCTGGCACGACTGGGTCGTCGCCGGCACCGTCTTCGTCGCGGGCGGGGGGATCGTGACGCTCCTCGCCGTCGGCCGCGAAGAGGCGAGCCTCCACTGGGCCGGCATCATGCTCGCGCTCACGGCGACGTACGGGCTCTTCCGCCCGCGGCTTCCGGTTTCGGTGGTCGTCTCGGCCGCCCTCATCGTCGCGTTCAACGCGGTCGTGATCGCGGCCGGGATCGTCCCGCTCGCGCTCATCGTCGCCGACAACTTCTTCCTCGTCTCCGCCGCCGCCGTGGGAACGCTCGCGACCGACAGCCTCGAGCGCTCGTCCCGACAGAAGTTCCTCACGGCCCGGCATCTGGAGGAGGAGCGACGGCTCAGCGACCGGCTCCTCCTCAACATCCTGCCGGCGACGATCGCGGATCGGCTCAAGGCCGGCGAGGAGCGGATCGCGGACCAGCACACGGCCGTCAGCGTGCTGTTCGCGGACATCGCCGGCTTCACCGCGATGACGGCGGACATGGATCCGCGCGACCTGGTCGATCTCCTCGACGAAGTGTTCCACGAGTTCGACCGCGTCGCGCGCGACCACGGCATCGAGAAGGTGAAGACGATCGGGGACGCGTGCATGATGGTGGCCGGGCTCCCCGAGCCCCAGGAGGACCACGCGATCCGGATCGCCGAGGCCGCGCTCGACATGCGGGAGCGGATCGCGCACTGCCGCCCGGGAGGACGCCCGATCCGGCTCCACATCGGGATCGCGACCGGAGCGGTCGTGGCCGGCGTCATCGGTCGAACGAAGTTCAGCTACGACCTGTGGGGGGACGTCGTAAACACGGCGAGCCGGATGACGAGCCTCGCGGAGGCGGATCGGATCCAGGTCACCGAGGAGTTCGTCCGGCTGCTCGGCGACCGCTACGCGTTCCGTCCCTGCGGGACCCTGGAGGTCAGGGGGAAAGGCCCGATGGAGACGTGGCTCCTGGAGCCGCGCGAGTCCGCCGAGCCCGAGACCTCGGAGGTCTTCGTTTTGAATACCGACGCCGCGACCGCGATCTTGACGGCGTAGGCCACACCCCCGAATCCGAGGAGCTCCCCATGCGCGCCAGCCTCGTTCTCATGGCCCTTTTCTTCCTCGCGAGCGTGCCGCTCCATGCGCAGGCCCGCTACACCGTGCGGGTCGACGACCCGGCGAGCCGGACCCTCCACGTCGTCGCGGAGCTGCCGGCGACCGGAGCATCGACGGTCGTCTCGCTGCCGGCATGGACGCCGGGGCATTACACGATCGGGAACTACGCGCGCTTCGTGAGCGGGTTCGGCGCCACCGATGCCGCCGGCGACACGCTCGACTGGGAGAAGCTCGACCCGGACACCTGGCGGATCGAGACGACCGGCGCGGATCGGGTGCGGATCGCCTTCGACTTCCTGGCCGACACGGTCAACCTGAGCGGGAGCCTCCTCAAGGACGACTTCGGGTTCCTGAACGGCACGAACGTCTTCCTCTATCCCGAGACGGGGCTCGACTTCGCCAGCGAGGTCGCGTTCGAGCTGCCCGACGGCTGGCGGATCGCGACCGGCCTGACCCAGGTCGGGCCGAACCGGTTCTCGGCCGCCGACTACGACGAGCTCGTCGACGCGCCCACGTTCTTCGGCGCCTTCGGGATCGACAGCCTCGAGGTCGACGGGGTTCCGGTGCGGCTGGCCGTCTATCCGGCCGACCAGATCGGCACCGAATACGGTCGGATGTCGTTCGAGGCGCTGGGGAAGATCGCCGGCTACCTCCACGATTTCTGGGGCGGGGCCCCGCCGTACGACAGCTACACGATGCTGATCTACCTGGAGGCGGAGCCCTTGTCCTTCGGCGGCGGGCTCGAGCACGCGAACAGCCACCTCGACATCCTGCCGCTCCAGGTGGCGACGCCGCAGTCGTTCCCGGGCCTCTACTCGCTCTACTCCCACGAGTACATGCACGCCTGGAACGTCAAGCGGATCCGGCCCGCCGAGATGTGGCCGTACGACTACGACACCTGGCAGCCGACGCCGCTGCTCTGGGTGAGCGAGGGAATCACCGACTATTACGGCGACATGATCCTCGAGCGGACCGGGCTGTGGTCGCCGGACGAGCTCTGGACGAGCTTCGCGGAGGCCGCGCAGGCCGTCGCCGACGAGCCGCCCTACTCGGTCGAGGACTCGAGCCTGGAGACCTGGATCGACGTCATCGACGTCTCGAGCCAGTTCTACTACGCGAAGGGGAAGCTCCTGGGATTCCTGCTGGACGCGATGATCCGCGACGCCACCGACGGCGCCGCCTCGCTCGACGACGTCATGCGGCGGCTCTACCGCGAGCGGTATCAGGCGGGCCGTGGGTTCACGACCGACGACGTGCTCGACTTCGTCGACGATCAGGTCGACCCGGCCGAGGTGCGGTCGTTCTACGAGCGGTACGTCGATGGACGCGACCCGCTGCCCTACGCCGAAGTCCTCGCGCGGGTCGGGCTCGTCTACCGGGAGGAGACGACGACGGCGCCGTACCTCGGCGTCGGCACGGAGATCGGGGAGTCCGGAGAAGCCGTGGTCACCGACGTCACCCCCGAGAGCGCCGCCGAGGCGGCCGGTCTCCGGGAGGGCGACGTGCTGGTCTCGATCGGCGACGTACCGGTCGATCCCGCGACCGACTGGGGCGCTGCCTTCCGCGCGCGCTACGCGGGCGCCGAGGGTCAGCCGCTCGCGCTCCTCGTCCGCCGCGATGGGGCGGAGGTCACGCTGCCGACGACGGTCCGGACCCGCGAGCGGACCGACATCGTCATCGAGCCCGACCCCGGGGCCGGCGAGCGCGCGCAGCGGCTTCGCGAGGGACTGCTGGGGAGATAGGTCCGTCGCTCACCGGAACTGCGCCGCCTCCGTCGACTCCGCCAGCGCGGCCGTGCTCGCGGTCCCGCACGAGATCACCTCGCGCACGAGATCGAAATACCCGGTCCCCACCTCGCGCTGGTGGCGGGTCGCGGTGTAGCCCATCTCCTCGCTCGCGAACTCGGACTCCTGGAGCTCCGAATACGCGAGCATGCCGCCCGAGCGGTACGCCGTCGCGAGCGTGAACATGCTGTGGTTCAAGGCGTGGAAGCCGGCCAGCGTGACGAACTGGAACTTGTAGCCCATCGCGCCCAGCTCTTCCTGGAACCGCGCGATCGTCCCCACGTCCAGCTTCTTCCGCCAGTTGAACGACGGCGAGCAGTTGTAGGCGAGGAGCTTTCCGGGATACGCGGCGTGGACCGCCTCGGCGAACTCGCGCGCCTCCCCGAGGTCCGGCGTCGACGTCTCGCACCACACGAGGTCGGCGTACGGCGCGTAGGCGATCCCGCGCGCGATCGCCGCTTCGAGCCCGCCCCGGAAGCGCCAGAACCCTTCGGTCGTCCGCTCGCCCTTGAGGAACGGATGGTCGCGCTCGTCGACGTCGCTCGTGATGAGTCCGGCGCTGTGGGCGTCCGTCCGCGCGATCAGGATCGCGGGCACGTTCATCACGTCCGCCGCGAGCCGCGCCGCGATCAAGGTCTGGACGAAGTTCCCGGCCGGCAGGAGCACCTTCCCGCCCATGTGGCCGCACTTCTTCTCGGACGCGAGCTGATCCTCGAAATGGACCCCCGACGCGCCCGCCTCGATCATCGCCTTCATGAGCTCGTACGCGTGGAGCGGGCCGCCGAAGCCGGCCTCGGCGTCGGCGACGATCGGCGCCATCCAGTACACGCTGTGGTCGCCCTCGGAGTGGTGGATCTGGTCGGCGCGGATGAGCGCCCGGTTGATCCGCCGCACGACCTCGGGGACGCTGTCGCAGGGGTAGAGGCTCTGGTCGGGGTACATCTGCCCGGCGCGGTTCGCGTCGGCCGCGACCTGCCAGCCGCTCAGGTAGATCGCCTCGAGACCGGCTTTCACCTGCTGCATCGCCTGGTTCCCGGTCAGCGCGCCGAGCGCGGCCACGTACGGCCGCGTGGTCAGCAGATCCCACAATCGAACGGCGCCCCGTTCGGCGATCGAGTGCTTGACCTCGAACGTGTTCCGGAGCCGCATGACGTCCTGCGGCGTGAACGGCCGGCGGACCCCCGTCCAGCGGCCCAGACCGTTGCCGTTGCGTCCGTTCGTCACGAGCATGCTGCCTCCTCGCGCAGTCGCGCGCGCCGGGTGTCGAGATCGGTGCCGGCCGTGTCCGACCGGCACGTCAGGAAGGGACGGAAATCGGGCTCGGTGAAAATCGATTCGGCGTCCTCGCGTGCGGCCGCGAAGCCGGCCATGACCCGCTCGACCGCGGCGTCGTCGCGGCCGCTCATCGCGGAGCGCACCTCGTCGAAGATGCGGGCCTCCTCCTCGTCGAACGTCCCGCGGACGAGGTCGGAGGTGACGCGGGTCCCGGTGTCGAGGAGCGTCTCGTGGCGGAGCCACTGCCAGACCTGTGCGCGCGAGATCTCGAGCGTCGCCAGATCCTCCATGAGGTCGTCCCACGCCACGCAGCCGATGTCCTGGTTCCAGCCGTTCATGTACGCGATCCCGACCCGCACGTTCTTGCGGAGGCCCTCGAGCGTGCGCGGGCCGTCCGGGCGCGGGAGGAGATCCGGCCGGTCGCCCAGGTCGGGGACCATATCGAGCTGATTCGCGCGCGGGAAGGCGGACATCGCGGGGCCGATGAAGTACGGGTGCGAGACCCAGCACCCGTCGTGCCCCATCGAGGCCTCGAATGCCTTGTCCTCGACGACCTTCCGCGTCTGCTCCTCGCGGCGCTCGGCGGTCGAGCCGGGCGTGAACGCGGACATGCCGCCCATCGCGAACGCGCCGTGCTTGTGGCAGATCCGGATGAGCCGGAGCGCGTAGCTCTTCATCCACGGGCGGTCGAGCGAGATGCTGCCGCGGTCGGCGAGGACCCGGTCGGGGTGCTCGCGGAGCACCTTGATGTCGCTGAAGATCTTGTCCCAGCGGCCGACGTTGAGTCCCGCGGCGCGGCCGCGGATCTCCCACAGGATCTCCTCCATCTGGAACGCGGCGGGGAGCGTCTCGATCAGGAACGTCGCCTTGAGCGTCCCCTCGGGGAGGGAGAGCTCGTCCTCGAGGAGCGCGAAGAGGCGGTTCCACCAGCGCGCCTCGAGGTGGTGCTCGCACTTGGGGACGTAGTACTTGGGGGTCTTCCCCTGGCCCATGAGCCGGCGCGCGGTGTGCCAGGCGGAGAGCGTCAGGTCGAAGAGCCCCGCCGCGACCGGCGCGCCGCCGACCGCGACGTTCGACTCGTCGAGGTGGAGGCCGCGGACCCGCACCATGAGGAGCGGCATGTCGTCGGGGTCGATCCGGTATTCCTTCGCCGGCTCGCCCGCCTTGCCGGACTTCGTGAACGCGAGCGTGCCGTCGACCGCACGCGTCAGGTTCTCGATTCCCGCGACGACGTTGTCCCACGAGGGCTTCATCGAGTCCTCGAAGTCGAGCATCGCGGCGTCGGCGCGGTCTCCGCTCTCGGTCCGGGAGAGCATGTTGATGACCATCTTGGGATCGGAGATCGGGCCCGTGATCTCGACCCGGCGCTCGAGGAGATCGCGCGGGAGCGGCGCGACCCGCCAGCCGGAGGCGGCGGCGCGGGCGATCGGATCGTCGGGCGGCAGGTAGCCGGGGAGCGCGCCCGCGTCGTACGCGCGCTGACGGGCCTCGCGCGCCGCGAGGAGCTCCCGTCGCTCGGGATCCAGCGCGGCGTGGAGCCGCGCGACCAGGTCGAGGGCCTCGGGGGCGAGGACGCGCGCGGCCTGATCCGTCCGCGCGCCCTCCCGCACCTCGATCCGATCCTCGACCTGACCCTTGGCGACCGCTTGCCGGGGCACGAGCGTCCTCCTCCCCCTCGGGGGGCCCCATCCTATCACAAGCGAAGCTTGATTTCAAGCGAATTTTCGCTGCTTGCGACGGGAGAAGACTTCGCGTATGCTTTCGCTCGTGGCGAAAGACCTCCTCGAAGGCCGGCAGCCGGACCCCGGGAGCCTCCGGTTCATCCTCGGGCTCAAGCTCCGGAAGCTGCGGCAGGAGAAGGGCCTGTCCCTGACCGACCTGGCCGCCCGGGCGGGGATCTCGGTCTCGTACCTGTCCGAGATCGAGGGGGGCCGGAAGCACCCGAAGCCCGAGAAGCTGATCCGGCTCGCCCAGGCCCTCGGCGTCGCCTACGACGAGCTCGTCTCGCTCCAGGTCGCCGAGGAGCTGGATCCGCTGAAGACCCTCCTCGGCTCGGAGTTCATCCGCGAGTTCCCGTTCGACCTCTTCGGGATCGAGCCCGAGGACCTGTTCGCGCTCGTCGCGGACGTCCCCAGCAAGTCGGCCGCGCTCTTCCAGACGTTCCTGGAGGTCGGCCGGACCTACGGCGTCCAGATCGAGCACCTCCTGTTCGCGGCGCTCAGCTCGTATCAGCAATTGCGCCACAACTACTTCGAGGAGATGGAGAAGGCCGCGGCCGCGTTCCGGTCCGCGCAGGGATGGGCGAAGGGGGAGACGCCGTCGGCGGACGATCTCGAGCGGCTCCTCGAGGAGCGCTACAGCTGCGCGGTCGACGAAGAGAGCCTGGCGCGCAACGCCCAGCTTCGCGGATTCCGCTCGGTCTTCCTCCCCGGCGATCCGCCGCGGCTCCTCGTCAACGAGCGGCTCCTGCCGTCGCAGAAGGCGTTCATCTACGGGCGCGAGATCGCGTACCGGGAGCTCGGCCTCCGCGAGCGCGCGGTGACGGGCTCGTGGCTGACCATCGATTCCTTCGGGCAGGTCCTCAACAACTTCAAGGCCTCGTACTTCGCGGGCGCGGTCCTGATCGACGAAGCGGCGCTCGAGGGAGAGCTCGCCGCGCTCTTCGGTCGCGAGCGCTGGGACGGCGAGGCGTTCCATGGCTGCCTGCGCCGGTTCGACGCGACGCCGGAGATGTTCTTCTACCGCCTGTCGCAGATCGTGCCCGAGCGCTTCGGCCTCGAGGAGATCTTCTTCCTGAGGTTCCATCACGCGGCGGGGAGCGACGACTTCCGGCTGACCAAGGTGCTCAACCTCTCCCACGTCCCCGTGCCGCACGGGATCGGCCTCGACGAGCACTACTGCCGGCGGTGGCCCGCGCTCCGGCTGCTGTCGGAGATCGATCGGCGGGGAGCGGACCGCGGCGCCGGGGAGGAGCGCGCCGCCGCCGCGGCGCTCGCGGCCCAGCGGTCCCACTTCCTCGACGAGGACGCGACCTTCTTCGAGATCGCGATGGCGCGCCCGCTATCCCTGTCGGAGGGCGTGACCTCGTGCGTGTCGATCGGCTTCCTCGTGAACGACGTCTTCCGGGAGCGGGTCCGCTTCTGGAGCGACCCTGCCGTCCCCGAGACCGTCGTCAACCTGACGTGCGAGCGGTGCCGCCTGACTCCCGAGGAGTGCCGGGATCGGGTCGCTCCACCGACGATCTTCCTCAAGGAGCAGGAGCGGGAGGCGCAGGCGCGCGCGCTCGCCGAGCTCCTCGAGGGCGCGCGACGATGAGCGCGGGAGAGCGAATGCCCGCGAAGGGACATCATCACGTCTATGTGGCCCTCCTCGACGCCGCGGTCATGAACCATCGACCGTTCGTCGACCAGAACCCGAACCTGGCGCCCGACACCGTGTGCCTGTACGTCGGCATGACGGGGGTCCCGCCCGAGGAGCGCTTCGCGAACCACAAGGCTGGCTACAAGGCGAACAGCTACGTGCAGCGCTACGGCATCCGGCTCATGCCCGAGCTCTACGCGCACCTGAACCCGATGACCTACGAAGACGCGCTGGCGACCGAGGCGCGGCTCGCGGACGAGCTGAGGAGCGCGGGGTACGCCGTCTGGCAACGGTGAGGCGGAGGGAGCGCCGCTGCGGTTCTAATTCCTCGTTCGCGCCGTCTTCGACGCCCGGCGCGGGTGCTGCTTCGCCGACACGGACTTGATGATCAGGCGCCCGCGGCCCACCGCGGGGAGCGGCGTCTTCGCCCGCGCGATCGCCGCGCGGAGGAGCGCCTCGAGCTCCGGGCGCGCCAGGTCCTTCGCGCTCGACAGCCGGACGAACCGGGTCTGGTTGCCGCTCCCCTGGAGGATCCCCTTCGGGTCGGGGAGCTTCGCCCCGTGGATGAAGCAGATCGACACGCCGCGCGGCGTCACGGGCAGCGAGACGATCGCGTCGGAGGCGCGCTCGGTCGGGCCGTAGCCGATCGCGAGCGCGTTGTAGTTGTCGTAGACGAGCTCGTGTGCGGTCGGAAGCCGCTTCCGCATCGCGGCGCGGCAGGCGCGCGCGAGCGCCGCGACACGGGGGTCGAACTTGTCGAGAAAGCCCGCCAGCTGCCTGGCGGGGGATTCCGTGGACGGAGGCTTCGCGGCTCGCTTCAAGGGACCGGCGCAATGCTAGATTCGGCGTCGAAATGCCGCCAGATCCTGTCCGCGGGGGCGGCGACGCTATCCATGCGAGGCGTCTTCAAATGGACTGGAACATCGGTTCGGAAGAGAGGATGACTCCGTGGCCCCTGCTCGCGGCGACCCTCCTCGCGGCGACCCTCCTCGCCTGCGGCCGCCCTTCCCCCGAGACCGAATCCGCCTCCGAGGAGGCGCCGTCCTACGGCGGCACGGCGATCGTCGCGATCGGATCGGACTTCGACGTCTTCAACGAACTCGCCACGACCTCCGCGCTCGGCGACCAGGTCATCGGACACGTCGTGTTCCAGAACCTGATCGTCTACGACGAGAACCTCGACTACGCGCCCGCGCTCGCGGACTCGTTCGGCGTCGCGGACGACGGCCTCTCCGCGACGTTCCGGATCCGCGAAGGCGTCCGATGGCACGACGGCGTCCCGGTCACGGCGGACGACGTCGTCTGGTCGTTCGACATGTCCATGCTCGACGCGACCGCCTACCCCGAGCGCCAGTCGCTCGCGTACGTCGCGCGCGCCGAGCGGATCGACGAGCGCAGGGTCCGCTTTCACTTCACGGGCGTCCACGCCGAGCCGCTCGCGGACTTCATGTACTGGACGCCGATGCCGAAGCACCTCCTCGAGGACGTCCCGCCCGCGGAGATGATCAACGCGCCGTTCAACCGGCGGCCGGTCGGTAACGGCCCCTTCCGGGTCGTGTCGTGGCAGCCCAACGAGCAGCTCGTCATGGAGGCGAACGAGGACTTCTGGGCCGGCCGGCCGTATCTCGACCGGCTCGTGTTCCGCGTGATCCCCGAGCCCGCGACCGCCGTGACCGAGCTCCTGAGCGGCGGCATCGACCTCTACCGGAACGTCCCGCCCATCGACATGAAGCGGCTCGAGGCGAGCGACGAAGCGCGGCCCGTCTCGTGGCCCACGCTCGGCTTCACGTTCCTCATGTTCAACCTGCGGAGCCCGCTGTTCGAGGACGTCCGCGTGCGCCGGGCGCTGACGATGGCGACCGATCGCCAGGCGCTCGTCGACGGGCTCGTCCAGGGGTACGGGGAGGTGTCGACGGGCCCCGCGGCGCCCATGCAGTGGGAGCGGAACGAGGCGCTCCAGCCCTGGCCGTACGATCCCGTGGAGGCGGAGCGACTCCTCGTGGAGGCGGGATGGACGGACACGAACGGCGACGGGATCCGCGACAAGGACGGCCGGCCGTTCCGGTTCCAGATCACGACGAACACCGACAACGTCCTGCGCCAGGACGTCCTGGTCGCGCTCCAGAGCCAGCTCCGCGCGATCGGCGTCGACGTCCGCGCGCGTTCGGTCGAGTTCAACACGATGATCGACCAGTGGATGTCGGGCGAGTTCGAGACCGTCGTCGCCGGATGGGATCTCTACCTGCGGTTCGATCCGACCCAGCTCTTCGAGACCGGCGCCCCGTACAACGGCGGCGCTTACTCGAACCCGCGGGTCGACGAACTCCTCGGCCGCGCGCGGACGACGCTCGACCGCGCGGAGGCCGAACCGCTGTGGGACGAGTTCCTGCAGATCGTCCACGACGAGCAGCCGTACATCTTCCTGATCGCCGATCACGAGCGCTGGGGCGCGAGCCGCCGCCTCCGCGGCGTCGCGCCGACCTCGGCGCCCAACGCGTACTCACCGCTGGCGGGGATCGCGAAGTGGTGGATCCCGGAGAGCGAGCGATAGGGAGTCTCCCCGATCGAGTCGATCCGCTAGAAGAAGGCCGCCGCCGAGACGTAGAGGACGGGGGGGACGAGGCCGTACTCGGAGCCCGGCTGGCCGACGGGGTCGAGCGCGTCCTCTCCCGTCGAGACGAACGATCCCGCGCGAAGGTCGAGCCAGCGGGTGGCGCTGACGGCGACGCCGGGGGAGTGGAGCGCGCTCCCGTCGCGGAGGTTCCAGAGGGTCAGCCACTGGACTCCGACGAGCGGATGAGCCTGCCAGGACGCCTGCGCGGCGAGCGCGTCCCGGCCGAGCGTCTGCATCTCGCCGCGGCGGTAGGGCCGCGAGACGAGCACGCGGGCGAAGTCGTCCGCCTGGGCGGCGCCGAATCCGTCGTGCTGAAGCTCGACGATCGCGTACAGGTCGCGGCCGGCGAACGTCCAGCGCCGATCCGCGCCGATCGCCGCGCGCAGGGCCGCGTCCCCTTCCCGGCGCACCGAGAGCTCGCCTCGGACCGCGGCGCCCGCCACCGGCAGGGTGGCCGCGAACGCGGCCGCCGGCTCGCCGTGGAGGACGCCACCCCAGCCCGAGAGGTCGACGCTCCCGGCGGACGTCCGCGTCCGGACGAGCGCCGTCCACGTCCGGCCGTCCGGCGTCTTCGAGATGCGCAGCACGGTCTCGATCTCGGTCAGCGGGCCCGGGAAGACCCGCACGCGGAGCGCGTCGACGCCGGGCCGGTACTCCCGATACGGGTCGGCGGGGTCGAACGGCGCGAACGGGTCGGCGGGAGAGAGGTACAGGGTCGTGGCCCACGAGATCGCCTGGCGGCCGAAGGTCGCCTCGACGCCGCGACCGGCGACCGTCGCCGCGATCCGGTCGAGGCTGTGCGACCAGCGGAAGTCGCGCCGGTCGACGATGTCGCGATCGAGATCGAACCCGTTGGAGGCCGACGCCTCGCTGGAGAGGAGTCCCGCGCCGACTGCCGCGGGCCGCTGGAGGATCGCGAGGTGGTCCCACGCGAGGTCGAACCGGACCGGGCCGAGCACGGGCTCGGCCATGAGACGAAACCGCTGCAGATCGGCCGCGCCCCCCTCCGCGAGGGGCGAGTCGCCGCTCCACGTGCCCACGTTGAGCGCGTAGCCCGTGACCGCGGCCTGGCCGAAGAGGAAGCCGGGGAGCGAGAGGGCGGACGCGCCGAGCGCGCCGGCGACCAGGCGGAGCGTGATCGAGCGGGGCACGCGCGCTACGGTCGCGCCGGAATCGACGCCGCCGGCTCGCGCCGCTCGTCCCGCTCGACCCTGCCGTCGACGAGACGGATCAGTCGGTGGGCGCGCTCCATCACGCGCGGGTCGTGGGTGGAGAAAACGAACGTCGTCCCGTGCTCGTCGTTCAGCCGCTCCATGACCTCGAGCAGCGCGGCGCTCGTCGCCGAGTCGAGGTTCGCGGTCGGCTCGTCGGCGAGGACGAGCGCGGGGTTCGCCACCACCGCGCGGGCGACCGCGACCCGCTGCTGCTGGCCGCCCGAGAGCTTGCCGGGCATCCGATCCTCCAGCCCGGCGATCCCGATCTCCTCGAACAGCGCCTCGACCCGCCGCCGCCGCTCCTCCGCCGGCACGCCCCGCAGGAGCAGCGTGAACTCGGCGTTCTCCAGCGCGGACAGGACGGGGAGCAGATTGTAGGCCTGGAACACGAAGCCGATCCGTTCGAGCCTGAGGCGCGAGAGCTCGCGGTCGGAGAGCGAGCCCACGTCGCGGCCGTCGACCTCGACGGACCCGCGGGTCGGCCGAGTGAGTCCGCCGATCAGGTTGAGAAGCGTGGTCTTGCCCGAGCCCGACGGCCCCGCCATGGCGATGAAATCGCCGCTCTCGATCTCGAGCGTCACGCCGCGCACCGCGTGGACGGGCTCGGGCTCGGCCTCGTAGGTCTTCCAGAGATCTCTCGTGCGGACGGCAACGCGGCCCAATCGAACCTCCTCTCAGCGCTCGAACTTCATCGACTCGGCGACGTCGAACCGCCGCGCCTGGCGCGCGGGGTAGAGCGAAGCCAGCAGGCCGATCACGAAGATCCAGCCGAAGGCGAACAGGACGGTCGCGAGCCGGAACTCCGGCACGAGCACGGGATCGATCACGGCGCCGGAGACCGTCATGTCTCCGCCCCAAAGGGAGGACAGGTCGAGGCCGTCGCGCCAGAAGAGCCACGTGACCCCGAGCCCGAGCGCGATCCCCAGGGCCCCGCTCGCGAGCGTCAGTAGGATCCCCTCGGCGAGGACGACCGCCCCGGTCTGGCGCGCGGTCAGCCCGAGCGCGCGCAGGACACCGAACTCGCGCCGCCGGTTCAGCACCGACATCAAGATCGCGTTCAGGATCGCGAGCGCGACGATCGCGAGGAGGATCCCGTGGAAGATGTAGTCGCCCCAGTCGTCGATCCGCAGCGCGGCGTCGAGCTCGGGGCTGGCCTCGCGCCAGGTGAGGACGGCCACGCCGGTCCCCGTGAGCGCCTCGCCGAGCAGGGCGGCCGCGCGTCCGGTGTCGCGGCTCGAGCGCAGGAGCGCCGCCACCGATGTCGCTTCGCCCGGCGCGCCCAGCCACTCGCGCGCCGTTTCGATCGGAACGTGCACGAGCGCCTGGTCCATCTCCGGCACCCCGGTCCGGAAGAGGCCGGCGACGCGGACCAGCTGCCCGGCGATCTCGCCGTCCGCCGCCTGGGCGGTCAGGACGAAGCGCGACCCGAGCTCGAGGCCCAGCCGTTCGGCCATCCCGACGCCGATGAAGGCGCTCAGCCGCTCCTCCTCGGACACGTATGCGCCCTCGACCACGCGGCCGGCGAGTCCGGAGAAGCCCGCCTCGCGCGCCGGATCGACGCCGACGACGAGCGCGGGCACGGCCGACTCGGCGGAGCTGGCCAGTCCCGTGACCATGAGCCGGGGCGTGACGGCCGTGACCCGCTCGGCGAGGCCCGGCGCGGCCAGCGCCGCGGCCGCGGCCTCGACCTGCGCGGCGGAGAGCCGGTCGGCGAGGTCGGAGCTCCGCTGGTATGCCGGGTGCTGGACGACGACGTGACCCGACCCCAGCCGCACGCCGGCCTCAATCCACGACTCGTGCGACCCGCCGGCGAGCGATCGGGAGAGGACGAGGAGCGCCAGCCCCAGCACCATGGCCGACGCGGTCAGCACGCTCCGGCGCGCCTGGCGCAGGACGTTCCGCCAGGCGAGTGAGAGGAGGATGACGGCGCGGCGCGCCGGGCTGGCCACCGCCACGGGCGCCTCAGCGGCCGCTCAGCGCGTCGGCGGGAGGAACGCGCGCCGCGCGCCAGGCGGGGTAGACGGCCGCGAGAAGGGCGGTCAGGAGGAGCGCGATCGCCGAGGCGACGGGTCCCAGCGCCGAGACCTCCACCTCGAGGACGGGCTCGACGAGCGCGCCCGCGGCCGTGAAGTCGCCGACCAGCGCGCTCAGGTCGAGGGGCGAGCGGAGCCACCAGGCGAGGAGCGCGAACGTGACCGCCGCCCCGGCGGCGAGCGAGAGGACGCCCAGGATTAACCCTTCGAGGACGACCGTGACGGCGACGCCCGATGGCGGCGAGCCGAGGGCGCGCACGACCGCGAACTCGTGCCGGCGCTCGAACGTCGCCATCAGCATCGTGTTCGCCACGCCGAAGATCGCCATCACGAAGACGATCGCGACGATGACGCCGTAGAACGACTGCGCCAGACGCGCGTAGTCGGCGAGCTCGGGGCGGAACGTGGTCCACGGCCGCACGTCGGCGGCGAGACCGCCGGCCGACAAGGCACCGGCGACGTCCCGCGCGATGACCGGCGCGTCCCACGGGCGCTCGATCGCCGCGGCGACCTCGTGGACGCGTCCGGAATCGAGCACGAGGAGAGCCTGAAGGCGATCGATCGGGGCGAGCACCCACGCCGCGTCGAGCTCCGTCAGGCCCGTGTGAAAGACGCCGCTCACGAGGAACAGGTCGTTGCCCAGCGACCCGTCAGCCGCGGGGGCGACCAGCACGACCTCGGCGCCGGGATCCACCTCGAGCCTGCGGGCCATCTCGCTCCCGATCGCGACCTCGTCCACGCCCGCGCGCGGCGCGCGGCCACGCTCGATCTCGCCCAGGAGCCGCGACACGCGGGGCTCCAGCGCCGGATCGACGCCCATGACGATGCCGGCGCTCGTCCTCCGGCCCGCGCTGACGAGTCCGCCTCCGTAGACGCGCGGCGCGGCGCCGGTGACGCCGGGTGCGGCGGCGACCGCGGCGACCAGCGCCTCGACGTCGGTTCCCTCCGCGCGCCCGATCGTCGCGTAGAGGCTTCGCTCCGGCTCCCACTCCCTGGCGTGAACCTGGACCTGTCCGGTGACGAGGCCCGTGCCGTTCTCGACCATCTGCCCGATCATCCCCTGGGCGAGCGCGACGAGGACGACAGCCGCGAGGAAGCCGAACGCGAGCGCGCCGGCGGTGATCAGGGTGCGGCGGCGGTTCCGCCAGAGATTGCGCCACGCGATCCGCCACCAGACGGCCGAGGTCACAAGCCCTCCGGCGCGCGGAGGTTTCGGAGGGAGAAGAAATCGGGCGTCAGCCCGACGTCGAACTCGAGCTCCTCGTACAGCATCGTGGTGCGCTCGGACGGCTCGTCGGCGGGCACGACGTCCATCCGCGCGGGCACCAGCCGGCCGCCCATCATCCGGTAGTCGCCCAGCGTGACCGTGCGCTCGAGGCGGCCGCGCTCGTCGTAGTAGCGGGCCCACGTCGGCATCCTGTCGCGCTTGCGCACCTGCATGTCGATGCGCCCCCAGACTACGGGCGCTTCGGGCAGCGGCGTCAAGGCGAACTCCCACACCTCGCCCCCGTCCCGCGCGCCCTCGAATGCGATCTCGACCTCGTAGTCCTCGATCAGCCGGCTCTCCTTCACGAGGTCGTCGTTCGTGAAGTGGGAGCCCATCCACGAGCCCATCATGAGGGACGGCGGCACCTTGATCGTGCGGTCGACGCGCGGCAGGTAGTTCCAGACCTCCTGGTCGATCTTGAGCGTGGCGGTGCCCGCCTCCTTCGCGGGGGAGAGGACGCGGGCCAGGGCATAGTCGGTGCCGAGCGACCAGACGCGGATCTCGAGCGAGCGCGACCAGTTCTCGGTAACGATCTCCATCGTGACCCGCCCGCGGCTCGACTCTCCGCGCAGGAGCCGGTCGACCTCGTCGACGATCTCACGCGCCGTCTGCTGAGCGTGGAGCGGCGGCGACCCCACGGCGGCGGAGACGAGGAGCGCCGTCAGCGCGGCGGGGCGGACCCGTCGAACGAGGAAGCGATGAGAGTCGGAGCGGGGCATGGGCGCGTCCCGGTCGAGGTCCCGGGAAGGATAACGCCGGAGCGCCCATCCCCGCCTCGACCCCGCCGGGGCCGGTCGGCGCTCTTCCTCAGCCGCCGAAGCGGGCGGCGTCCTCAGGCCGGCCCCACGCGCGGTACAGGTCCGCCAGCCCCGCGCGCGCGCTCCGCGTCCGGTCGTGCTCGGGGCCGAGCTCCGCGAGGAGCTTCTCGTAGGCGGGAAGCATCTCGCGCTCGGCTTCGGCGTAGAGGCCCTCGCCGATGAGCGCGGTGCCGAGGACGACGCGCGTGTTCGCCACGAGCCAGTGGTCCGCGCCGAGGGTCGCGATCCGGATCCTGAGCGCCTCCCTTAGCGCGGCTTCCGCCTCGTGCGGTCGATCGAGGTCGACGAGCGCCTGCCCGAAAACGAGGTGCGCGTATGCGGTCAGCGGGTGATCGTCCGGAAGCCCCCGCTCCGCGCGCTCGACCGCGAGACGGCCGACCTCGGCCGCCTCCTCCGGCTCGCCCTTCAGCCACAGCAGGTTCGAAAAACTCGCCGCGCCCATGATCGTGAGCGCGTGGTCCTCGCCGAGGAGGCGCTCGCGGGTCGCGAGCGCGGCGCGGTAGAGCGGCTCGGCTTCGTCGTAGCGCCCCTGCAGGTCGAGGACGCCGGCGAGATTCGTCTGCATGTACGCGACCTCGGGGTGATCGGGCCCGAACATCGCGAACATGATTTCGAGCGCGCGGCGATGAAGCCCCTCGGCCTCGGTGAACTCGCCGCGGTTCCCGAGCACGACGCCGAGGTTGTTGATCGTCTCCGCGTACTCGTGCTCGTCCCGCTCGGGATGCGCCTCGAAGATCCGGAGCGCGTCCCGGTACAGGCGCTCGGCCTCCTCGGTGCGGTCCACGCGATTGAGGACGACCGCGAGCTGGTTCATCGATCCCGCCCGGTCGAGCGGCTGGTCGAGCGCCGTGAACAGGGCGAGCGCCTCGCGGTGGCGCGCCTCGGCTTCGGGGTACTCGCCGGCCTCGCTGAGCGCCGTCCCGAGTCGCCGGAGCGCGGCGGCGACGTCGCGCCGGGAATCGCCCGGCACGCCACGCGCCCGCTCGAGCGCGGCGCGCGCCTCGCGCACCGCCTCCTCGAGGAGCCCCAGGCCCAGGTACGTGCGGCTGAGCGTGCCGTGCATCTCGGCCGCGAGCGCCGGCTGGTCGGCGAGCGACGGGTCGACGCGCGAGGCCGCCCGGTCGAGGACGTCGGCCACGCGGACGTCGCGCCCCTGGACGCGCGGATCGGGCGCCGAGAGCATGTCGATCAGGAACTCGTTCATGCGCTCGGCGCGCGAGGCCTCGAGCGTGGCGCGGTCCCGCTCGCCGGCGGCGACGCGGGCCTGCCACGCCGTCCCCGCGGCCCCCCCGATCAGCGCCAGAAGGACGAGCGCCGCCGCGCCCACCCCGATCCGGTGCCGGCGGACGAACTTCGACACCCGGTAGCGGACCGTGTCGGGCCGCGCCGCGACCGGGCGACCGTCCAGGTGCCGGCGCAAGTCGTCGGCCAGTCCCTCGGCGGACCCGTAGCGCCGCGCGGGCTCCTTCGCGAGCGCGCGGAGCACGATCGTGTCGAGATCGCCGCGCAGCTTCGGCGCGAAGGCGGCCGGCGCGACGAGGCTCGGCCGCGGCGGCTCCGCCTCGGCGATCGCGGCGGCGACCTCGGTCAGCGGGCGGCCCTCGACCGCGTACGGCATGCGCCCGGTCAAGCTCTCGTAGAGGACGACGCCCAGTGAATAGACGTCGCTCGCGGTCGTGATCGGCCGCCCCGCCACCTGCTCCGGGCTCGCGTACGCGGGCGTCATCAGGTGGTGCATGGTGAGCGTGGGACTCGCGCCGTCGGCCTCGAGCAGCTTCGAGATCCCGAAATCGAGGAGCACGGGGACGCCGTCGCCGGTCACGAGGATGTTCGACGGCTTGAGGTCGCGGTGGACGACGAGGTTCCGGTGCGCGAACTGGACCCCGTCGGAGAGCGCGATGAAGAGCGCGAGCCGGGCCTCGAGGTCGAGCGACTCCTCGGCGCAGTAGCGGTCGATCGGGCGGCCCTCGACGTGCTCCATGACGAGGTAGGGAACCCCCTCGTCGGTGACGCCGCCGTCGAGGAGCCGCGCGATGTTCGGATGGACGAGCGCGGCTAGGATCTCGCGCTCGCGGCCGAAGCGCTCGAGGACCTCGGAGTCGGCGAGCGGCCCGAGGAGCTTGATCGCGACCGTCTTGTGGTAGAGCGCGTCGGCGCGCTCGGCGCGGTACACGACGCCCATGCCGCCGCGTCCGATCTCCTCGGTCAGCCGGTAGGCCCCGACGCGATCCCCGACGCGCGAAGCCCCGGAACCGGCCGCGTCCGCGCCCGTCAGCGCCTCGATCGCGGGCCGGTCGACCGACGTCGTCGTCCGCAGATCCGCCTCGAGGAGCCGGCGGACCTCGGCCCGAAGCGCGTCGTCACCCGCCGAGAGCTTCTCGAGCGCGCGCTCGCGCTCGGCTTCGGGAAGCGCGGCCACCAGGTCGAAGACCTCGACCAGCCGCGACCACTCCGCCGTCATCGCGCCCTCCGCAGCGCGATCAGGCGGGGTTCTCGGCGAGCTCGGCGAGGAGCCACGCGCGGGCGAAGCGCCAGTCGCGCTTGACGGTGGCCTCGGAGACCCCCAGGACGCGGCCGATCTCGTCGACCTCGAG
>DATBJO010000037.1:0-23526 GCA_036556305.1 Gemmatimonadota bacterium | reverse complement strand
TGGAGGTGGGCGACAACGAAGTAGGAATCATGCTGCTGGGTGTCGACCGGAGGCGACGCGTGCATGATCCCCGACAGCCCGCCGATGATGAACAGTCCCACCATCCCGACCGCAAAATAGAGCGGCGTCTTGAAATGGATGTGTCCGCCCCACAGGGTGGCGATCCAGTTGAAGATCTTCACTCCCGTCGGGATCGCGATGAGCATCGTGGCCAGGGAGAACGCTGTATCGGCCACCGCCCCCATCCCGGTCGCGAACATGTGATGGCTCCAGACCCCGAAGCCGAGAAAACCGATCAGGATCCCCGAGAAGATCATGAACGGGGCGCCGAACAGGGGTTTGCGGGAAAAGGTGGGCAGCACCTCGGAGACGACTCCGAATGAGGGCAGGATGAGGATGTAGACCTCGGGATGTCCGAAGATCCAGAACAGGTGCTGCCAGAGCAGAGGAGTGCCCCCGGCCGAGGGGATGTAGAAGTGCGTGCCGAAGAAGCGGTCGAACAGCAGGAAGATGAACGCCACCGTGATCGGCGGGAACGCGAGGAGCATGAGAACCTGGACGATCAGCGCCATCCACACGAAGAGCGGCATGCGCATGAGCGACATCCCGGGCGCGCGCATGTTGAGAATCGTGACGGTGAAGTTAATCGCCGATGCGATCGACGCGATGCCCATGATCTGAACCGAGAGCAGCCAGAAGTCGATCCCCATTCCGGGGTTGTACTGCCTGGACGTCAGGTTCGCGTAGCCGAACCACCCGGCATCGGGAGGACTGCCGGCGAAGAACGACAGGTTGAGGAGCAGGCTGCCGAAGAGGAACGTCCAGAAGCTGAACGCGTTCAGCCTCGGGAAGGCCACGTCGCGGGCTCCGATCATGAGCGGGATCATGTAGTTGAAGAGCGCGGCGGAGAGTGGCATCAGGACGAGGAACACCATCGTCGTTCCGTGCATGGTGAACAACTGATTGAAGGTGTCCGCCCCGACCAGGGTGGCGTCGGCGGAAGCGAGCTGGAGCCGGATGATCAGGGCTTCCACGCCCCCGACGACGAAATAGAACAGCGCGCTGACGCCGTAGAGGACGCCGATGCGCTTGTGGTCGACGGTCATGAGCCACGAGCGGATCCCGCCCGAGTAGATGGAGTCGTGGGCGGCGGTCGTCGTCGGGAGGCTCATTGCAGTCCTTCCAGGAACCGGATGAGATCCCGAATCCGCTGCTCGTCGAGATTCAAATCGGGCATCAGAGCGCCCGGCTTCACGCTGTCCGGCGTCCGCAGCCAGTTCGCCATCGTCTCCGGCGTGTTCGGGATCATGGAAGCCGCCAGCGTGGTCCGCCGCCCGACGTTCGTCAGATTCGGTCCGACCTTGCCCTGGGCCGGTGTCCCCGCGATCGCGTGGCAGGCCGCGCAGCCCGAGATCAGAAACGTCATGGCCCCGGCGGAATCCGGAGCGACCGGCGCGCGCATTGCGGACGCCCACTCGGCGAACGAAGCCGAATCATCGACGAAAACGCGCATCCGCATGTTCGCGTGCGAAGTCCCGCAGAGCTCGGCGCACTGCCCGTGGTAGACACCCGTCTCGGTCGCCGTGAACCACAAACGGTTCTCGCTGCCGGGATTCAGGTCACGCTTTCCGCCCAGTTGGGGAACCCAGAAGGAATGGATCACGTCCGCCGACGATAACGTCAGATTGACGGTCTTTCCGACGGGGACATGCAGCTCGTTCGCCGTGACGAAGCCGAGCTCGGGATACTGGAATTCCCACCACCATTGGTGGCCGATCACGGTGATCTCGAGCGGATCGGGGTCCGGCGGTGCGCCCTGCACCTGGAAGATCGTCCGCACGGTGGGGATCGCGATGAAGAAGAGGATCGCCGCGGGGATCAGCGTCCACGCGATCTCGAGGGCGGTGAATCCGTGGACCTGGCTGGGAACCTCCGAGTCGGCGCGCTTGCTGCGATAGCGGAGGAGAGCGTACAGGAGCAGGAGCTCGACAACGAGGAAGATGCCGCCCGTCCACCAGAGCAGATCGCCGTAGACGCTCTGGATGTGCTGGCCGAAGTCGGAAACCGGCCGGAGCGTGCGCCACTCCGGAGTCCCGATCGCCGAACATCCGGCGATCAGAGGGAGCAGCGCCGCGAGTGGTGCGCTGTGGAAGGTCGACCGTTCGCGGCTCACGGCGTCCAGAGGTCAGAGAAGAGCGGATCGAACCGTACCCGAAAACCCAGCAGGAAGGGCGACAGAGTACCGGTCGTCCGGGCGGCCGTCAAGGGAACCCGCGCCGTGGGCGGGGGTCTAAGACATGGCGCTGGTCATCGATCTCACGGCGCATAAGTTCACCCGGCTGGCAGCAGGTCGGGATTCGGGATCGATCGAGAGCGAGAGGGAGAAGAAATGAGCGATACGCGTTTCGCTGCCTGGTTCGCACGCGCGGCTTTCGTGGCCGCGTCCGCAGCGGCCTTGTTCGCAGGCGTCGGCGTCGAGCGCGTCCAGGCGCAGGACTCCGATGCATTCACCGTTGCGGTGCTGCCGTTCGCTTCGTCCGATGACGACAAGTCGAAGGACCTCCAGGAAGACATGATCGCCAGCCTCGACGAGCTCGGGACGTACACCTTGATCGATCAGAAGGACGTGAACGACTCGGTCGAAGACGCGGGACTCGAGCCGGGTCAGGCCATTCCGGAGGCGAAGTCCCTCGAGATCGGTCGCGGTCTCGGCGCGCGCATCGTGGCGCGCGGCACGCTGTCGCAGAACGGAGGTCAGTGGGTGGCCGAGCCGGTATTCGTGGAGGTGAGCTCGCGAGCCACCCAGCAGCTCGGTTCGGTGTCGGCCGGGGACATCGATGACCTGGGCGACATGGTCGTCGAGTCGTTCAACAGCCGGAATCAGGCCGACAAACACGTCATCTTCGGGCGCGACTACGCCCGCTCGGAGGCGTACGAGCGCGCGCTGACGAACTTCAAGAAGGCGCTGGAATACGATCCCGATCTGGCCGCCGCCTATTACTTCATGGGCGACACGTATCTCAAGATGGACTCGCTGAGCCCCGCGCTCGCGGCGCTCGAGAAGGCGGTGGAGATCGACCCCGCGTATATCAATGCCTATCAGTCGATCGGCCAGGCGTACCTCGAGAAGGGCGACACGACGCAGGCCCGGAACTTCTTCGAGCAGCTCGCAACCCAACGGCCCGACGACTGCGACATCCAGGTGGCCTACGGCTACGTGATGGCGAACCAGCTCGGAGAGGTCGACAAGGGACTCCAGGCGTTCGAGAAGGCGAAGGCGCGGTGTCCCGACGATCCGCAGGCCTACCAGTATCTCGCGTTCGCGCTGCCGGACACCAGGCGCGAGGAGAAGATCGAGAACTTCAAGCGCTATCTGGAGTTGACGGAGGGCCGGGCGACGGACCCGGAGGCATTGCAGTACCTGTTCGGCCTGTACTTCGCCGAGGAGCAGTACGAGGAGGCGAAGCAGACGATCAACCAGGCCGTGGCGGCGGATCCGACGAACGCGAACCTCCAGCTGTACGCGGGCATCGTCGAGACCAAGCTCGGCAACCACCGGCAGGCGATCGCGCATTTCGACAAGGCGATCGAGCTCGATGAGAACCTCGAGAGCGCCTATCTGTACCGGGCTCTGTCGAACCGCGAGATCGGAAACACCGCGGGCTATGCGCGGGACCTCGAGAAAGCCGGCGCGGGTGCCTCGGGCGAGATCCTGGCGAACATGGCGCTTCGTGAGGCCGCCGTTGCGCTGCGGGCGGGGCGGGCCGGGGCGGCCCTCGAGGCTTTGTCGCGGGCTTCGTCGCTAGGAGCAAGTTCGTGCGCGGTGGAGTATTACCGCGGCGACGCCTACTACAAGATGGGGGTGGGGCTCGAGGGCGAGGACAGCACGGTGGCCCAGAATCAGCGCGCCCGCGAGATGTTCCAGGCCTCGATCAATCATCTGCAGAACGCGTGCGGGGACTACCGGGGCTACGCGGAGGGTCTGATCAGCAACGCGAACCAGTACATCACGCGCGTGGATGCGATCATCAGGAAGCTGGGCGGAGCCGGTCGCTGACGCCGGGCGTGCGCTCGCGGACCGCCCCGCGGTCGTTTGACACTTCGAGGGAGCGGTTCTAACTTTTCGCTCCTGCTTTTCATCGGCTACTTCCAGCTGCCATGGCGCGGGGCGGTAGTTCAGTTGGTTTAGAACGCCGGCCTGTCACGTCGGAGGTCGCGGGTTCGAGTCCCGTCCGCCCCGCCATTTCCAGAAGGTGCCGATCCTCCATGCCCCCAGCGGCAATTCCCGGTGCCCGAACGTGACCGGCGAGCAGGTCTCGGTCGCCGGGATCAGTCACAAGACCGCTCCGCTGGAGCGCCGCGAGCGCTTCGCCCTCCAGCCCGACATCGCCGGCAGGATGCTCGCCGGCCTGGGCGCGGAAGCGTTCCTTCTCGTGACCTGCAACCGCACCGAGCTCTACGGCACCCGTGAATCCGCCGACCTCGAACGCGCGCTCCTGAACGCCGCGGGCGGGGGCGACGGCGCGGATCTCTACCTCAAGAGCGGCGGCGAGGCGGTGGGACACCTGTTCTCGGTGGCGGCCGGTCTCGACTCCATGATCGTCGGCGAGCCCCAGATCCTGGGGCAGGTCAAGCGCGCGATGTCCGAAGCGCGGGAAGTGGGCACGCTGGGGATCGTGCTCGGCGAGCTCGTGCGCCGCGCGGTCGCGGTGGGCCGTCGCGTTCGCCGCGAGACCGATCTCGGAAACGATCTGCCCTCGATTCCCAAGGTCGCCACCGGCATCGCCCGGCTCGTCCTCGGCGATCTGACCGAGCGGAGACTCCTGATCGTGGGCACGGGTAAGCTCGGCCGACTGACGGCCGGTCTCCTTCGGCGTTCCGGCGCCTCCGACGTCGTGGTCACGAACCGCAACCTCGAAGCCGCGCACAGGCTCGCGGCGGAGGTCGGGGGGCGCGCGGTCGACTTCGAGGAGCTGGACGCGCTGATCCTCGAGGCCGACGTCGTCATCACGTGCACGGCCGCTCCGATTCCGATCCTGACGCGGGATCGGCTGGCGGCCGCGCTGTCCGTGCGCCGCGAGCGCCGGCTCGTCGTTATCGACATCGCGGTTCCGCGGGACGTCGAGCCCGAAGCCCGGTCGCTGCGAGGCGTCAGGCTCTACGACCTTGACGACCTGCGGGGCTGGGGATCGTCCTCGCTACCCGCCGCCACGATCGAGCGCGCGCAGGGGATCGTCGACGAGGAGACCGGCTCGTTTCTCGCCTGGCAGGCCGCACGCGCCGCGGTTCCCACGATCCGCGCGCTTCGCGAGCGCGCCGAGCGGATCCTGGAGCTCGAGCTCCAGCGCCGTTCGCCGGCCGACGCCGGCGAGCTGCGCGAGTTCGGTCGTCGCTTGCTCGCCAAGATCCTCCACGAACCCCTCGTCAATCTGCGCGGGGGCGTGGCGTCGGACGGAGAGGAGTATCTATCGGTGGCGCGCGACCTGTTCGGTCTCGACGAGGGCGGGAACGGGGTCTCGGGCTCGACCCGATGAGTTCCGTGGCGCGGGTCGGAACGCGGGGGAGCGCGCTCGCGCTGGCGCAGACCGCCATCGTCGTGGCGCGCCTCCGGGCGCTCGGCCTGGAGGCCGAGGCCGTGACGATCAGCACGCAGGGAGACCGCGCCCGGTTCGGCGGCTCGGCCATGCTCGAGCGCGGAGCCTTCGTCGCGGAAATCGAAGCAGCGCTCCTGGGCGGTGACGTGGATATCGCCGTCCACAGCGCGAAGGACCTTCCCACGGACCTTTCGCCGGAGTCGATCCTGGCGGCGTTTCCGCCCCGCGGGGACGCCCGCGACGCCCTCGTCACGCGAGACGGCGCGCGGATGGCCGACCTCCCGTCCGGCGCACGGGTCGGGACCGAAAGCCCCCGGCGGCAGGCGTTCGTGCGGCACGAGCGATCCGATCTCCGGGTCGTGCCGATCCGCGGAAACGTCGACACGCGGCTCGCGAAGCTCGACGCCGGGGAAGTCGACGCGCTGGTGGTCGCCGCGGCGGGGCTCGAGCGTCTCGGGCTCGCCGACCGGATCGCCGAGGCGCTCCCGGTCGCGCGGATGATCCCCGCGGTGGGGCAGGGCGCGCTGGCGGTCCAGACGCGGGCGGACGATCCGTGGGCCGAGCGCGCGCGCCCGATCGACGACTGGGGGACGCGCGCGGAGGTCACCGCCGAGCGCGCGTTCCTGCGCGCGATGGGCGGGGGCTGCCGCGCGCCGTTCGCCGCGCACGCCAGCTGGTCGATGGGCGAGCTCGCGGTCGAGGCGGCCGCGCTTCGTCCGGACGGCGGCGCGGTCCTGCGCGACCGGCTCGTCGGACCGGACGCGGATGCGAAGTCGATCGGCGAGCGCCTCGCCCGCCGACTGCTCGGGCGCGGCGCCGCCAGCCTCGCGGCGGAGCCGGGCGCATGAGGGGCTGGCGGGTGCTCGTGACGCGGCCCGAGGCCGCGGAGCTCTCGCGTCTCCTTCGCGCGCGCGGCGCGATTCCGATCGCGATCCCGCTGATCGAGATCCGCTCGGTGGATGCCGGCGGAAAGCTGGACGCGGCGGCGCGCGCGATCGGTCGCTACGACTGGGTCGTCGTCACGAGCGCGAATGGCGCGCGCGCGCTGATCGAGCGGATGCGGACCCTCGGCATCCGGCTCCCCGAAAGCGTCCGCTGGGCGGCGGTCGGCCCCGCGACGGCGGCCGAGCTCGGGGCCGGCGGCGTGCGGGTGACGGCCGTGCCGCGGGCGGCGACCGGGGCCGCGATCGCCGGAGAGCTGGGCGCGCTGGCCGGTGCGCGCGTGCTCCTGCCGCGATCGCGGATCGCCGCGGAGGACCTGCCGGCCGCCCTGGCCGTCCGCGGGGCGCGGGTGGACGAGGTCCCCGCCTACGAGACCGTGATCGGTCCCGAATCGTCGCGCGGGCCGCTCGCGGCGGCGCTCGACGCCGGTCTCGAAGCGGCGATCTTCACGAGCGGGTCCACGGTCGCCGGCTTCGTCCGGCTCGCCGGCGACGCGTCGGTCGCGCTGGCCGGCGTGACGACGGTCTGCATCGGTCCGGCCACGGCGCGCGCCCTCGAGGGAGTCGGCGTGCGGCCCGCGCGAATCGCGGCGAGGCGCTCGGCGGAGTCCCTCGTCCACGCGCTCGAGGAGGTCGCCCATGCCCGGGCCTGAGTTCCCCGCTCTGCGGCTCCGCCGCCTGCGGCGGACGCCGGCGACGCGAGCGCTCGTCCGCGAGACGCGGCTCTCGCCGGAGCGGCTCCTGTGTCCCCTGTTCGTGCGTCCGGGCCGCGGCGTCCGGGAGCCGATCCCGTCCATGCCCGGTCAGTTCCGGCTCTCGGTCGACGAGCTCGTGGCCGAGGCCCGCGATCTCGCCGGACTCGGGATCGGCGGCGTTCTTCTCTTCGGACTCCCCGAGTCGAAGGACCCTGAGGGGAGCGGCGCCTGGGCGCGGGACGGGATCGTCCAGCGGGCGACGCGCGCGCTCAAGGACGGCGGGACCCCGCTCGTCGTGGTCGCGGACGTCTGCCTGTGCGAGTACACCGATCATGGTCATTGCGGCGTTCTGGAAGGCGGTCAGGTCGCCAACGACGCCACGCTCGAGCTCCTCGCCCGGACGGCCGTCTCGCTGGTCGAGTCCGGGGCCGACGTGGTCGGGCCCAGCGCGATGATGGACGGCCAGGTCGCCGCCATCCGGCGCGCCCTCGACGGCGCCGGGCTCGCGGACGCGCCGATCATGGCGTACGCGGCGAAGTACGCCTCGGCGTTCTACGGGCCGTTCCGCGAGGCGGCGGACTCCGCGCCCCGATCGGGCGACCGTCGCGGCTATCAGATGGACGCGGCCAACGCGCGCGAGGCGCTGCGCGAGATGGCCGCCGATCTCGCCGAAGGGGCCGACCTCCTCATGGTCAAGCCGGCGCTCCCGTACCTCGACGTCCTCGTTCGCGCGCGGGAGCGGTTCGACGCGCCGCTCGCGGCGTACCAGGTCAGCGGCGAGTATTCCATGATCGCGGCGGCGGCGGAGCGCGGGTGGATCGATCGCCGGTCGGCGGTCGTCGAGAGCCTGACCGCGATCGCGCGAGCCGGCGCCGACGTGGTCATCACGTACTTCGCGAGGGAGGCGGCGCCGTGGCTGACGTGAGCGGCCGTCACTTCGTGCACGTGCTCGCCCTCGAGGTCGATCCGCTCTGGCGCAGACGCCCGGCGGAAGAGCGACGGGCGGACACGGAGGCGCTGCGCGCGGCGGCGGAGCGCGCGGCGGAGCGGGTCACGACCTACACCTACTCGATGATCGGCACGCGGGCGGACGCGTCGCTCCTCTTCTGGCGGCTGGGGAGCTCGCTCGAGGACCTCGAGGAGTCGGCTGCCCTCCTCCTGCGATCCGGCCTCGGCGCGTGGTGCCGCATCGGACATTCGATGATCGGCCTCGTGCGTCCGTCGAGCTACGTCAAGGAGAGGACTCCTCAGGAAGAGGCGATGTTCACCGGGGACCGGAGCCGGTACATCATCGTGTACCCGTTCGTGAAGACCACCGACTGGTACCTCCTCGCCGAGGACGAGCGGAAGCGGCAGATGTCCGAGCACATCCGCGTGGGGCGGAAATACCCCATGATCCAGCAACTCCTCGCGTATTCGTTCGGCCTCGACGACCAGGAGTTCATCGTCGCCTACGAGACCGACGACCTGCAGGCGTTCCAGGACCTGGTGCGCGACCTGCGGGCGACCGACGGCCGCCGGGCGACGGTCCGCGACACCCCCCAGCTGGTGGGGGTCCACCGACCCCTCCCCGAGATCCTCGAGCTCCTCGGCGGGTGACGGGCGCCGGGTGACGGAGAGCGGCGAGACGAGCGCGGACCTGTTCGCGCGCGCCAGGGCGCTGTTCCCGGGCGGCGTGAACAGTCCCGTCCGCGCCTGGGGCGCGGTCGGCGGCACGCCCCGCTTCATCGTCCGCGCGGAAGGCGCGCGCGTGCGGGACGTCGAGGGACGGTCGTACGTGGACTTCATCTCCTCGTGGGGCGCGATCCTCCTCGGCCACGCCCACCCGGACGTCCTCGAGGCCGTCCGGCGGGCGGCCCTCTCGGGCTCGAGCTTCGGCGCTCCCTCCCCCGGCGAGATCGAGCTCGGCGAGCGGATCCGAGCCGCGATGCCGTGGGTCGAGCGCCTGCGGTTCACGAGCTCGGGCACCGAGGCGGTGATGAGCGCGGTGCGGCTCGCGCGGGCGTACACGGGCCGCGCGCTGATCCTGAAGTTCGGCGGCTGCTATCACGGTCACGCGGACGCTCTCCTGGCCGAGGCGGGCTCGGGCGTCGCGACCCTGGGGCTGCCGGGGAGCGCCGGCGTCACCCCGGGCGCGGCCCGCGACACGCTCGTGATCCCGTTCAACGACAGCGAGGCCGCGGCGTCCCTGTTCGAGGAGCTGGGCGACGAGATCGCGGCCGTCATCGTCGAGCCTGTGGCGGCGAACATGGGCGTCGTCGCGCCCCGTGACGGGTTCCTCGAGTCCCTCCGCGACCTCGCCGCGCGTCACGGGACCGTTCTGGTCTTCGACGAGGTGATCACCGGTTTCCGGGTCGCGCCCGGCGGTGCGCAGGGTCGCTTCGCCATCCGGCCGGACCTGACCTGCCTCGGGAAGATCATCGGAGGGGGTCTCCCGGTGGGCGCGTTCGGGGGACGCGCGGAGATCATGGCCCTCGTCGCGCCCGAAGGGCCCGTGTACCAGGCCGGCACCCTGTCCGGGAACCCGCTCGCGATGGCCGCCGGCGCGGCCGTCCTCGGCGCCCTCGCGGATGGTTCGCTTCACGCGCGGCTCGAGTCGCTGACGGCGCGCCTCGCCGAAGGCCTCGCGGAGGCCGGCGCGGGGCGGATCAGCGTCCCCCACGTGGGCGCGCTCCTGACGGTCTTCTTCGCCCCGCGGCCGCCTGCCGACTACGATGAGGCCCGGGCCACCGACACGGCGGCCTTCGCGCGCTTCTTTCACGCCATGCTCGGGCGTGGCGTCATGCTCCCGCCGTCGGCGTTCGAGGCGTGGTTCACCACCCTGGCCCATGACGAGGCCGCGATCGACGCCACGCTCGCGGCCGCGCGCGAGGCGCTTCCCGAGGCTCTCGGTGTCTAGTGTCCTGAGATGATCGATCGCTTCCTGCGGGCGTGTCGGAGCGAGCCGGTGGACGCGACGCCCGTCTGGTTCATGCGCCAGGCGGGCCGCGCGCTGCCCGAGTACCGCGCGGTCCGCGAACGGCACGGTCTGCTCGAGATCACGCGGCTCCCCGAGGTGTGTGCGGAAGTCACGCTCCAGCCGGTCACCCGGCTCGGCGTGGATGCGGCGATCCTCTTCGCGGACATCACGCTCCCCTTCGAGGGCATCGGGTTCCCGTTCGAGATCAAGGCGGGAGTGGGGCCGGTCGTCTTCGATCCGATCTCGGCGGCCGCCGACGTCGAGCGGATGCGACCCTTCGATCCCGAGGAGTGGGTCGCCCCGCTGCTCGACGCGATCCGTCTTGTCCGCGGAGCGAGCCCCGTGCCCCTGATCGGGTTCGCGGGCGCGCCGTTCACGCTCGCTTCCTATCTCGTCGAGGGCGGGCCGACGCGCACGTTCGAGAAGGTCAAGTCTTTCATGCGCTCCGAGCCCGGGGCGTGGAACACGCTGATGGACCGGCTCGTCGACGCGACCGTCGCCTATCTCGGGGCCCAGGTCGAGGCCGGCGCGCAGGCGCTCCAGGTGTTCGATAGCTGGGTCGGCGCTCTGTCGCCGCGGGACTATCGGCTCCGCGTCCAGCCCCACATGCGGCGCCTGTTCGCGTCGCTCCCGGCCGGGATCCCGAGCATCCATTTCGGCACCGGCACGGCAGGGCTTCTCCCGTCGATGGCGGAGGCGGGCGGGGACGTGATCGGCGTCGATTGGCGGATCGACATCGAGCGGGCGCGCTCGGCGATCGGGGGCCGCGCGGTGCAGGGAAACCTGGATCCCGCGATCGCCGCAGGCCCGTGGGAGGACGCAGCAGAGGAAACGCGCGCGATCCTCACCGCCGTGGGAGGCGCGCGCGGACACGTCTTCAATCTCGGACACGGCGTCCTGCCGCGAACGCCCGTCGAGAACCTCGAGCGGCTCGTCGACCTGGTCCACGCGTCGTGAGGAGCGCGGTCCTCGCCATGGCGTACGGATCGCCCGAGCGGCTCGCGGACGTCGAGGCGTACTACACGCACATCCGCCGCGGCAGCCGTCCCGGGGCCGAGCAGCTGGCGGACCTGGTCCGTCGCTACGAAGCGGTCGGCGGGCCGACCGCGCTCAACCGGATCACCCGCGCGCAGGCCGACGGTCTGGGGCGCGCCCTGGCGGCCCGCGGGCATGGGATCCCGGTCTACACCGCCTTCAAGCATGTCGCGCCGTTCGTCGGCGAGACCGTGCGGAAGATGGCGGCGGACGGGATCGAGCGCGTCGTCGGAATCGTCCTCGCGCCGCACTACTCGCTCCGTTCGATCGCCGAGTACGAGCGCTACGCGGAGGAGGCGCGACCGCCCGGGCTCGAGCTCCATGTCGTCCGTTCGTGGCACGATGATCCCGGGCTCGTGGAGTTCCTCTCGGCGCGACTCCGCGAGGCTCTCGAGCGCGCGGGCGACGCCGCGCCGGTCGTCTTCACCGCGCACAGCATCCCGACGCGGGCGATCGACCGGGGCGACCCGTACGCCGGCCAGCTCGCCGAGACGTGCGAGCTCGTCGCGTCGCGCGCGGGGATCGACGAGTGGCGGTTCGCCTATCAGAGCGCGGGACGAACGGACGAAGCCTGGCTCGGTCCGGACATCCTGGATGTCATCGAGTCGATCGCCGACGGCGGCGCGCGGGGCGTGGTCGTCCAATCGATCGGCTTCGTGGCCGACCATCTCGAGATTCTCTATGATCTCGACCTGGAGGCGAGACGGCTGGCGGAGGCGCGCGGAATGGCGTTCACGCGGGCGGCGATGCCGAACGACGACCCGGACTTCGTCGCCGTCCTGGCCGACATCGTGGCGCCGATTCTCTGACCCTGAAAGCTGTCTTACATCGCTCCGGCGATCGAACGTCTAGACTCGAGGAGACCGAGGAGGAAGCGATCGATGGGACTGTTCACACGTGCCGTGGTCGGACGCTGGCTCATGCGCTGGCTCATGCGCGGCAGCCCGATGGCGATCCTCGCCAAGCTCGCCGCGGTCGGAGCGTTCGGCGCCTGGCGCTATCACCGTCAGCGAAAGCGCGTCGGCGGAAGCGACCCGAGGCGCATCGACGCGGAGTACGAAGTCCTGGGTCCGGACCGCATCGCCCCGGTCGCACGCCCGCACGGGGAACCGCGCGACGCCTCCGAGGGTAACCGACTCCGAGAGGTCGACGACGACCCCGGATCGAGATCGATACATGGCAAGGAGGAGAACGAGTGAAGCACACAATCATCATTTTCGCAGGAACGGGTCTCCTGCTCGCGGGAGCCGCCGGTCCGCTCGCGGCCCAGGAGGGCGATGCCGCGACGCCCGAAGCGACGGCGGCGACGGCCCACGACTGGGAGTTCGCGCTGGCGGCGACCGAGAAGGCGCCGGGGGCTTCGGCCACCGTGATGGTCGACGAGGCCGAGGACGGGAGCCATTTCGTGCTGGTCGCAAACGGTCTCCCGGTCGTCGATTCGCTCGACGAGGAGAATCGCGACGTCAACGCCTACACGGTGTGGGTGGTTCCCAGCAAGGAGAAGGTCCCCGAGTCCGAGTTCGCCGGCGTGCTGACGGTCTCGCCGGACGGGGCGGGACGCCTCGAAGGCAGCACCCCCCTCGAGAGCTTCGGCATCGCCATCACGGCCACGCCGGACGGGGCCCCCGAACGGATCAGCGGCATCCCGGTCCTGACCGGCATCCCGGTCCAGGCTGGCGCCGCGGACGTGTCCGCGGAGGAAGCCGCGGAAGAGGCCGGTGAAGCCGCCGTCGAAGCCGCCGAGGTCGCCGGCGAGACCGCGATCGAAGCCGCCGAGGAGGCGTCCGAGTCCGCCGAGGAGGTCGGGGAAGAGGTCGACGAAGCCGCCGAAGCGGCCGAGCCCGCTCCCGAAGCGGCCCCCGCTCCGGAGGCGCCGACCCCCTGACGAGCGAGCCGCCGACGTCCTGGAACCCGCCCTCTTCGGGGGGCGGGTTTTTTTTGCCGTCGTCTTGACACGATCGCGCCGCAGTCGATACAATGGGGGTCACAGTGGGTTAGAATGGGTCAAAATGGGGAATCAAGGAACACGATGATCCGACGGGGTCGCTACGTCCTATCTGGGTCAGTTCACCCACTCGATCGATGAGAAGGGTCGCGCCAACCTGCCCGCGAAATTCCGGGGCGGCGCGCCCGGGGAGGAGTTCGTGGCCACCCGCGGCCTCGGACGATGCCTGTTCCTCTATCCACTCGCGGAGTGGGAGAAGGTCCTGGTCCGCCTCGAGCGGCAGAAAGCGCGCATCGATCCCCGGCAGCGCCGCATCTACCTGCAGCTCATGGAGCACACGAGCGACGCGTCGCTCGACGCCCAGGGTCGCGTCACGATCCCGCCGCATCTCGCGAAGCACGCCGGAATCGACAAGGAGGTTCTGTTCGTGGGCGCCGGAGAGGTGATCGAGATCTGGGATCCGGTCACGTATCGCAAGTACGTGGCCGGCGCCGAGAAGGACTTCGATGACTGGATGGCCAAGTTCCTGTGAGGCGCGTACCCGACCGGGACCGCCGGTGACCGACGAGAAGTGGATCGAACACGAACCGGTTCTACTCGCGGAGACGATCGCATTGCTGGATCCACGTTCGAACAATCTCTATCTGGATGGAACTCTCGGCGGCGGGGGACACGCGGAGGCGATCCTCGAGGCCTCATCGCCCGCCGGCCGCTTGATCGGCCTCGACCGGGACCCGCGCGCGATTCGGCACGCGCGGGTTCGTCTCGAGCGCTTCGGAAACCGGGTCGAGCTCCATGAGCGGAGTTTCGCGGAGATCGCAGAGATATCGGAGCTCGACTCGGCGGGCCTGAACGGTGCGCTGCTCGACCTCGGGGTCAGCAGCGCCCAGATCGACGAAAAGGCGCGCGGCTTCAGTTACCAGCAGGACGCTCCGCTGGATATGCGGATGGG
The DNA here is from genome assembly GCA_036556305.1 of Gemmatimonadota bacterium. Taxonomy (GTDB): domain Bacteria; phylum Gemmatimonadota; class Gemmatimonadetes; order JACCXV01; family JAHWKZ01; genus JAICNR01. Next base: position 9,405 of record DATBJO010000037.1, on the reverse strand, counting down.
GCCCAGAGGGGAGCCTGCACGGGACTTGTTGGCGCGCGCCGATATCGACGAGCTCACCGGCATCATCCGACTCTACGGTGAGGAGCGTCATGCGCGTCGTGTCGCGCTCGCGATCGTCCGCGAGCGCGACCGGCATCCCATCGATACGACCGGGCGGTTGCGCGAGATCGTGGAGCGGGCCGTGCCGCGAGCGGAGCATCCGTTGAAATCGGTCGCCCGCGTCTTCCAGGCGCTCAGGATCGCGGTCAACGACGAGCTGGAGACCCTTTCCTCGGGCCTGCCGCAGATCTTCGAGCGGCTCGTGGAAGGAGCGAGGCTCGTCGTCATCTCGTACCACTCCCTCGAGGATCGCATCGTCAAGAAGTACTTCCGCGGTCTGGCATCGGACTGCGTGTGTCCGCCCGATTTTCCCGTGTGCCGGTGCGACAAGCGTTCCGAGGCGATCATCCTGACCGCCCGTCCGGTGACTCCGGCCGAGGCCGAATCCGGGCGAAACCCACGCGCGCGAAGCGCGCGACTGCGCGCCGTCGAGCGCCGCACCGCCGCCTGAGCGGCGCCAGGAGGACGACCTGAACGCATACGTCCGTGAGTACCAGAAGATCGAGAGTCGGACTCGTCGCAGAGACAATTTCCTGCTGCGGTACCTTCCGATCCTGCTCGTCCTCGCCGCCGGGATGGTCGTCGGGAAAGTGTATCTGCAGTCGGTCGCGATCCGCTGGTCTCGCGAGCTGATCGAGCGCAACGAAGCCGCCCGTGACATCGAGCTTCAGAATCAGGAGCTGACCCGCTCGATCGCGGCCCTCAAGGCCCGCTCGCGCGTGGCGCGCGACGCGGGCGAGCGGCTCGGGATGGTCGTGCCCCGGGAGCAGGATGTCGTCTGGCTCGCCGTGCCGGATCGTGGACCGGCGCGAGTAGCGACCCCCGAACAGGCGAACGAAGGGCCCGTGGCGACCGTGCAGGAATGGCTCGACGCGCTCTGGCAGGAGGAAGCTCTCGCGTTGACGAGTCAGTAGCCCGGCCGTGGGTCCCGGCCGCGTAGGTCACTCACAACGTGATCGCAGGCAGGGATGGAAGCCGAGCGCCTGAACCTCGTCCGCCGCCGCCAGACCTGGCTCTACGTCCTGCTGCTCCTGTTCGGAGCCCGGTTGGCGTGGGCCTTCGTCGACATCCAGGTGCTGTCCCACGACACGTATCTGGAGGACGCCCAGCGCCAACAGAAGCGGCGTATCGAGATCCCCGCCAAGCGCGGCGTCATCGAGGACCGGAACGGGGTCCCGCTCGCCGTCAATCGCGAGCAATACGCGATCTACCTGGTGCCTCGACACATCGCCGACGTCGACGGTTTCGTGAAACGCTTCACGGCGATCGTCCCCTACGACGAGCGCGAGCTGCGCGCGCGGGTCGCGGAAGGGGGCTGGTATCTGCGCCTCGTCAAGGGCGTGTCGCGGGAAACGGTCAAGCGGCTCGAAGAGGCCGACATCGATGGCGTGGGGATCGAGACGTATCAGGTCCGCCACTACCCCTACGAGGAGCTGGCCGACGATCTGCTGGGGCGCGTCGACGTAGACAACGTCGGGATCGAAGGGGTCGAGCTGTTCTACGACGAGGTGCTCCGCGGACGGCCCGGTTTCACCGTCCATCAACGGGACGCGCTCGGTCGAGAGTATCCGAACTTCACCTACCCCGTCGAGGCGCCCGTCGATGGACAGACGGTGCAGCTGACCATCGACCTCGGTCTCCAGGAGATCGTCGAAGACGCGCTCGCCTCCGCCATGGAGCGGACCCGAGCCCGGAAGGGAAGCGTGGTCGTCGTGGATCCGCGGACCGGCGAGCTCCTCGCGTTGGCGAACCGCTCCGCGGACGACGACGACGACCCGGGCCCGACGCGCAACTATGCCGTGGTCGACCAGTTCGAGCCCGGATCGACCTTCAAGGTTGTGACGCTGGCGGGACTCTACGAGGAGGGACGGACGGCTCCGACGGACTCGCTGTTCTGCGAGAACGGGACCTGGACCTGGAACGGGAGAACGCTGCGCGACGTCCATCCCTACGGGTTCCTCACCGTGGAGGAGGTGATCGAGGAGTCGTCCAACATCTGCGCGGCCAAGCTGGCCGAGCGGCTCGGCGAGCTCGACCTGTACGAGTTCTCGCGCCGCTTCGGATTCGGCCTTCCCACCGGGCTCGACTTCCCGGGCGAGCCGCGCGGCCTCCTGAAGCGCCCGGACGAGTGGACCTCGATGACGACCGCTTCCGTGGCCATGGGGTACGAGGTCATGGTGACGTCGATTCAGCTGGCCATGGCCTATGCGGCGATCGCCAACGGCGGGGAACTGTTGCGCCCATACCTGGTACGGAGGATTGTGCGTCCGGACGGCGGGACCGCGTTCGTCGGCGAGCCCCAACGCGTCCGCCAGGTCGTCCGTCCGGAGACCGCGGCGATGATCACCCAGGCACTCGTGCGCGTGGTCGAGGCCGGCACCGCCCGCAGCGCCCAGCTCGAGGTGCTCCCCGTGGCGGGGAAGACGGGCACGGCCCGCAAGATCGGCGAGCACGGATACGAGAGCGGTCGCTACACTTCATCCTTCGTGGGCTTCTTTCCCGCGGTCGAGCCGCGCTACGTGGTCTTCGTGCGGATCGACGAGCCGCGCGGGGCGTTCTACGGAGGCGCGGTGGCGGCGCCCGTCTTCCGCGAGGCGATGGAGAGCACGGTTCTGACGTCGACGATGTCCGCGTCGCCCAGCCTGATGGAGCGGGTCCGGCATCCGGACCGGGTCGTGTGGAAAGTCTCGGACAGCTTCGTCGCGTTGCCGGATACCACGCGGGACTCGCTCCCGCCCCCGGCGCCTCCGCAAACGATCGAGACGCGCTGGACGCCGTTGATCGAGCCGCCGGAGGAGCTGCGGTCGGCGCCGGCCTGGGACCCGCGCACCCAGGTGAAGGTCCCCGACTTCTCGGGCCTGTCTCTGCGCGAGGCGATCCAGCGCGCGAATCGCCTGGGTGTCGAGCTGTCGTTCGACGGGGTGGGCCGGATCGCGTCCCAGGAACCCGAGCCCGGCGAGATCGTCGCGCGCGGGGCCGCGATCCGCGTCAGCAACCCGTAGGAGGCCGGTGGAACAGGCCCCTTCGCGCACCGTGGGCGAGCTCGCCGAGCGCGTCGGGGGCCGGGTCGAGGGGGACGCATCGGCCCGCGTGACCGGCGTGACGCACGACAGCCGGCGCGTGCGCGCGGGAGATCTGTTCGCGGCGATTCCGGGCTTCGAGCGCGACGGCCATGCGTTCGTCTCCGACGCCGTGGCCGCAGGAGCAACGGCCGTGATGGTCGAGCGCGCCGGCCCGTGGCCCGTGCCGGCGATCGTGGTCGAGGACGTCCGGGCGGCCCTGGGACGGGGCGCCCACGCGATCTGGGGGGATCCCACCCGGGGCCTGGTCGTGGCGGGGATCACGGGGACGAACGGCAAGACGACGACCTCGTTCCTAACCGCGGCCGTGCTCGCCTCGCGCTGGGGGGAGACGGCGATCCTCGGGACCCTCGGACTCCGGCGCGGCGACCGCAAGGTCGAGACCGGCTTCACGACACCCGAAGCGAGCGACCTGGCGCGATTGATCGCCGGCCTCGCGGCGGACGGCGTGAAGGCGCTCAGCATGGAGGTCTCCAGTCACGCGCTCGAGCTGGGACGCGTGGAGGGGATCGCGTTCGACGCCGGGGCGTTCACGAACCTGAGCCCCGAGCACCTGGACTTTCACGGCACGCTGGAGGAGTACGGCGAGGTGAAGCTCGGGTTCTTCCGCCGGCTCGCCGAACAGGACGCCGTCGCTTCGGTCAACGCGGACGATCCGTGGGCCGATCGATTCGTGAAGGCGGGTCCGGCGCGCACGCTGCGCTATTCCCTGGAGGATCCGGCCGCCGACGTATACGCCGAATCGTACCGCGGGAGCCCGGACGGGACCGCGCTCTGGGTGCGCACTCCCGCGGGGCCGTTCGAGGCCCGGCTCCGGCTGGCCGGGCGGTACAACGCCGCCAACGCGCTGGCGGCGGCTTCGATCGGGATCGGCCTCGGGATCGAGCCCGACCGCGTCGGGGTCGCGCTCGGGACCGTGGATCGTGTGCCCGGCCGCTACGAGGTCTATCATGGTGACGGCGTGACCGTGGTCATCGACTACGCGCACACTCCGGTGGCGTTCGAGCGCATCCTGCGGACCGTGCGCGACAGCGGCGCGACCCGGATGTTCTGCATCTTCGGCAGCGGCGGCGAGCGGGACCGCAGCAAGCGGCCGGTCATGGCGCGGATCGCGGGAGAGCTCGCCGACGTCGTCTACGTGACGATCGACAACCCGCGGCGCGAGCCGCTGGAGCAGATCATGGACGACACCCTGGCGGGCCTCGAAGGGTCGACCGCCGAGTGGGAGCGGATCGACGATCGCGCGGCCGCGATCCGACGCGCGATCGTCGCCGAGGCGGACCCCGGCGACGTGGTGTGCCTGCTGGGGAAGGGCGACGAGGCGTATCAGTTGATCGGAACGACGAAGCATCCCTGGTCGGACCGCGACGAGGCCCGCAAGGCGCTCGCCGAACGCGGGACCGCGGCGTGAGCGCGAGCTTCACCGCGCGCGAAGTATCCGCCGCGCTGGGATCCGACCCCGAGGCGAGGATCAGCCCCGCGCTCGAGTTCGCCCGCGTGACGATCGACAGCCGCCGGGTGGCCGCGGGCGATCTGTTCGTGGCCCTTCGCGGCGAGCGGCACGACGGCAACCGCTTCGCGGCCGCGGCCGTCGAGGCCGGAGCTGCGGGGGTCGTGGGAGAGGACCGCCCGTTCAAGGGACGCGGAGAGATCGCTTTCTGGCCGGTGACGGACGGCCGCGCCGCGCTCCAGGAACTGGCCGCGTTCCACCGCCGCCGGCTCGACGTCCGGGTCGTCGGCGTCACCGGATCGAACGGAAAGACGACGACCAAGGAGCTGATCGCCTCGGTCCTCGCGCAGGGATATCCGACCGCGCGGACTCGCGGGAACCTCAACAACCAGATCGGCGTCCCCTTGACCCTCCTCGAGATCGATCCCGAGCACCGCTGGGCGGTGATCGAGATGGGGATGAACCAGCCCGGCGAGATCGCGCCGCTCGCCCGGATCGCCGCTCCGGACATCGCCGTCATCACGAACGTGGCCGCGAGCCACCTGGAGGGACTCGGGAGCATCGAGGCCGTGCTCCACGAGAAGCTCGATCTCGCGCGCGCCCTCAGGCCCGAGGGACTTCTCGTCTACCACGGCGATCAGCCGATGCTGCGCGAAGCCGCGGCCGGCCTCGCCTGCCGGCGTCTCTCCTACGGACTCCATCCGTCGAACGACCTCGCGCCCGACGAGTGGTCGCTCGACGAGGACGGCCGCGGCACGTTCCGCCTGGACGGCCGCACGTTCCGCCTGCGCCTGACCGGAAAGCACAACATCGTCAACGCGCTGGCGGCGGTCGCGGTCGGGCGCGAGGCCGGGCTGCCGGTGGGCGCGATCGCGGGCGGGGTGGCCGAGCCCGACGCGCTGCCGCTCCGCATGCAGCTCGAGCGCTGGGGCGAAGTCGTGGCGCTCGTCGACTGCTACAACGCGAACCCCGACAGCGTCGTGTCGGCGGCGGCGACCCTCTCGACGCTGGCCGGCGCGCGCCGCCGGATCGCCGTCCTCGGCGAGATGCTCGAGCTCGGCCCCACGAGCGGCGAGTGGCACGAATGGGTCGGGCGGGAGCTGGCGAAGGGCGCTGTCGACCTGGTCGTGACGGTGGGCCCCGGCGCGGCCCGGATCGCGAAGGGAGCCGAGGCCGCGGGCCTCTCGACGCGGCGCTTCGACAGCCGGCGGGAGGCCGAGGAGTGGCTGGTCGAGAACGTGGTCACCGGCGACGCGATCCTGTTCAAGGCGAGCCGCGGAGCCGAGCTCGAGACCATCGTCAAGCCGGTCCGGGACGCGTGCCTCGAGGGCGCGCCGGCGACCAACGGCAACGGAGGCGCGAGGCACTGATGCTGTATCACTTCCTCGTCCCGTTCGCCGACCAGAACACGTTCTTCAATGTGTTCCGATACATCACGTTCCGGTCGGCGTACGCGACCGTCACCGCGCTCCTTCTCGCGTTCGTCCTCGGTCCCTGGGTGATCCGCAAGCTCCGCGACCTCAAGGCCGGGCAGATGATCCGGGAAGAAGGCCCGCAGGCTCACCAGCGGAAGGCCGGCACGCCGACGATGGGCGGCGTCCTCATCATCCTCGCGATCGTCGTTCCGACGGTCCTGTGGGCGGACGTCAGCGAGCCGTGGATCCAGATCGTCGTCGCCGCGACGCTCTGGATGGGAGGGCTCGGTTTCCTCGACGACTACCTGAAGGTGATCAAGCGACGGTCGAAAGGTCTCATCGCGATCCAGAAGATCGTCGGACAGGCCCTGTTCGGGGTCCTGCTCGGGGTGTGGCTCTACCTGCAGCCGGTGCACGGGGACTTCACGACGATGACCGCGGTGCCCTTCTTCAAGGAGCGGTTCGTCGACTTCGGCTGGCTGTACATCCCGTTCATCATCTTCGTCGTGATCGCGTCCACGAACGCGGTCAACCTGACCGACGGCCTGGACGGGCTGGCGATCGGGCTCGCCGGAATCGCCGCGGCGGCTTTCGCCGCGTTCGCGTACGTGATCGGACGCGCGGACTGGTCGCAGTACCTCCAGATCCCGTATCTGCCGGGGAGCGGCGAGCTGACCGTGTACTGCGCCGCGCTTCTCGGTGCGTCGCTCGGGTTCCTGTGGTTCAACGCCCACCCGGCGCAGGTGTTCATGGGGGACACCGGCTCGCTGGCGCTGGGCGGCGCGTTCGGCACGCTCGCGATCCTGCTCAAGATGGAGTTCGTGCTCGTGATCGTGGGCGGCGTGTTCGTGATCGAGACCCTGTCGGTGATCATCCAGGTGATCTCGTTCAAGCTGCGCGGCAAGCGGGTCTTCAAGATGAGCCCGTTGCACCACCACTTCGAGCTGTCCGGCTGGGCGGAGGAGCAGATCGTCATGCGCTTCTACATCCTCGGGGTCCTGTGCGCACTGCTCGCGGCCTCGACGCTGAAGCTCCGGTGAGGGCGCCTCGAGAGATCGCGGGCGCGCGGGTCGGCGTGCTGGGGCTCGGGAAGTCGGGCACCGCGGTCGCCCGGCTGCTGGCCGACCGCGGCGCCGAGATCTATGCCTCGGACGTCTCCACCGGTGCCGCGGTGGCCGCCGCGGCCGCCGCCATCGCGGGGCGCCGAGTGGCGGTCGAGCTCGGGCGCCACGACCTGGCCCGACTCTCGGCCTGCGACTGGATCGTGACGAGCCCCGGCATACCGCCGCGCGCGCCGATCCTGTCCGATCCGGCCGTGACTGCGCGCCCGATCTACAGCGAGATCGAGGTCGCGAGTTGGTTCGCGGCCGCGCCGATCGCCGCGGTGACCGGGACGAACGGGAAGACGACGACGACCGCGCTCCTCGGCGAGATCGCGCGCGCCGGCGGGATCCGCGCGAGCGTGGGCGGGAACATCGGGCGCGCGTTCTCCGAGGCGGTGCTCGAGGGGACCGGGACGGAGTGGTACGTGATCGAGGTCTCCTCGTTCCAGCTCGCGCGGATCGACACTTTCCGGCCGCGGGTAGCCGTGGTCCTCAACCTGACGCCCGATCACCTCGACGTCTACGACTCGATGGCCGCCTACGCGGCGGACAAGGCGCGGATCGCGGAGAACATGGGCGCCGGCGATCACCTGTGCCTGAACGCCGAGGATCGGGCCCTGGACCAGTTCGGCGCGGATCGTCCAATCGAGCGGCACTTCTTTCATCGCGGACGACCCGTCGAGCGCGGCGCGCACGTCCTCGACAACTGGATCGCGCTGGCCGGGGAGGCCGACGCGGGACCCGTTCTTCCGGTCGCCGCGCTCGCGATCCCCGGGGCGCACAACCTCCAGAACGCACTCGCCGCGACCGTGGCGGGCTCCCTGATGGGCGTCCCACGGGCGACGATCGGGTCCGCGCTGGCGCAGTTCCGGGGTGTCCCGCACCGGCTGGAGACCGTCGCGAGAATCGGCGGCGTGCGGTTCGTCAACGATTCCAAGGCGACGAACGTGGACTCGACGCTGGTCGCGCTGGAGGCCTTCGACGCGCCGCTCGTGGTGATCCTCGGCGGTCGCCACAAGAACGCGCCGTATGCGCCACTCGCCGGGGCGCTCTCGCGTCGCGGCCGCCGGGTGCTCGCGATCGGGGAGGCGGCGGACCGGATCGAACGCGAGCTGGGCGCCGCGACGCCGGTCGAGAAGGTCGGCACGCTCGAGCGGGCGATCCGGCGCGCGTCCGAAATCGCCGCGCCCGGCGACGTCGTCCTGTTGTCGCCGGCCTGCTCGTCGTACGACCAGTTCGCCAACTTTGAGGCGCGCGGAAACCGGTTTCGCGAGCTCGTCGCGGAGCTGGGATCGCGCGAAGGGGTGCTGCGGTGAAGGTGCGGCGGAACCGCGAGACCGCGCGCGCGAAGCCCGCCGCGCGCGCGAAGCCGACTCCGCGGCGGGGGCCGGTCGACGCGCGACTCCGGACCTGCGTCCTGCTCCTCGTTCTCTTCGGCCTCGTCATGGTGTACAGCGCGAGTTCGGTTCTCTCGCTAGCGCATTTCGGCTCGAGCACAACGTACGTCGCGAGCCAGCTCTCCAAGGCCGTGATCGGTGTCGTGGTCATGTTCGTCCTGGCCCGGCTGGACTACCGGATCTGGGCGCGCCTCTCGAAGCCTTTCCTGTGGGTGTCGTTGCTTCTCATGCTGGCCTTGATCGCACCGCTGCCCGCACGGTTCACGCCCGAGATCAACGGGGCGAGCCGATGGCTGGCCGTGCCGGGATTCACCTTTCAGCCGATCGAGGTCGCGAAGCTCGCGCTGATCGTGTGGTTCGCGGCCACGATCGTGAGCAAGGGATCGCGCCTGGACGACGGCTGGGATAGCCTCGCGCCGGTGCTCGCGGCGCCGCTCCTGCTGGCGGTTCTCGCCGTCCTCCAGCCGGACTTCAAGGGAGCCGGCGTCTTCGTGATGTTGACCGGCGCGATGCTGTGGCTCGGCGGCGTCCGGATGCGGTACCTGGTCAGGATGGCGGCGGTCGCGGTGCCGATCGGGATCCTCGTCATGGTGATCGAGCCGTACCGCATGCAGCGGATCCGCGCGTTCCTCGACCCCGGCGCGGACATGCAGGGGATCTCCTACCAGATCAACCAGTCGTTGATCAGCCTGGGGTCGGGAGGATGGTTCGGCGTGGGGTTGAGCTCGAGCAAGCAGAAGTTCGCCTTCCTGCCGATGGCGCATACGGACTTCATCGTGTCGATCGTGGGAGAGGAGCTGGGGATCCTGGGCACGCTCGCCCTCCTGGGCGCGTTCCTCTATCTGGGCGCGCTCGGGTACC
>DATBJO010000036.1:0-5246 GCA_036556305.1 Gemmatimonadota bacterium | reverse complement strand
GATTTCCGGAATCGCCGGCCGCCGGGCGGCCGCAACCTCCCGGCCGCTGGAGCCGTCTATATGAGGAAAGCGGCCTCGTTGGAATAAACGCGCAACCCAGCCGGTCGTTTATCCAGCACAGGGCGTACGGAAAATCGCCATCAGACAGGGGGCACAGGAATGGAGCGTATCCGTACGATCATCGTAGACGACGAACCCCTCGGCCGATCCCGAATCGCAGCGCTCCTGAAAGACGAGGAAGACATCGAGATCGTCGCCGAGTGCGGTGACGGCGCCGAGGCCCTGCGGGTCATCGGACAAGCGAGTCCCGATCTTCTGTTTCTCGACGTTCAGATACCGGAGATGACGGGATTCGAGCTGCTCGACTCGCTCGACCGCTTCGATCCGCCGGTGGTGATCTTCGTCACCGCCCACGACGAATTCGCCCTGCGTGCCTTCGACGTCCATGCGCTCGATTACATCCTCAAGCCGTTCGACGACGAGCGCTTCTATCAGGCTCTCGATCGTGCCCGTGCGCACATCAGGGATCACGACGCCACGGAACTCCGCCACAGGCTGCGCGACTTCATGAATGACGCGCCCGATTTCCGGCGCGGTCCCGGGCCGCCTGAAGGTCTCCGACGACTGACTCGCATTGTGGTCAAGGACGGGGACCGGATCCTGTTCCTCAAGGTCGATGACGTCGACTGGATCGAAGCCGCCGACTATTACGCGAAGATCCACGTGGGGGGGACGACGTACCTGATCCGCGAAACGCTGGCCCATCTCGAGGAGCAGCTCGATCCCGAGCGCTTCGTCCGCATCCATCGCTCGACCATCGTGAATCTGGACCGGGTCCAGGAGATGCAGCCCTGGTTCCATGGTGCGTTCGTCGTGATCCTCGTCGACGGCACCGAGCTGCGGCTCAGCCGCTCACGGCGGGAACACCTCCAGAGCCGGCTTCAGCAGACATTCTGATCCCCTCCGGCTAATCCGCCCACGCGAGGAGCTGCCCCACGACCGCGCTCCAGAACAGGCGGTCGGCGTCCCCGGCGCGATCGCGCACCACGATCACGCGGTTCCGATCGCGCAGAAACAGGTCGTCGCCGCGCAGGAACCAGCTTCCGTGCCGGCCGATCCCGAATCCCTTGTCGAGACACCACTGGAGGCCCCATACGGGATGACCGGCGCCCGATCGGCAGAAGCTCGGACCCGAATCGCTCCGGACCGGGAACCAGAAGAGATCGTCGGCGAAGAGAATGATCGTACGGCCGCGATCACGCAGGACGATTCTGTCGCGGGCGCTGCGGCGATGATCTTTCCAGTCGTCGTCATCGTCGTCGCGGTCGAAGATGCCGACGTGCTTGTTCTTCCCCTTGTCCTCGTGCTGATCGTTGCCGTGACCTTGAGCCCTGGCGGTCGCGGGAAGAGCGATGGCGAGAACGAGCGGGAACGGGAGGATCCAGCGGGGCAGGGCCTTCATGATCGTCACCTCCGGGTAGCGCGGCCCCCGTCGGCTCGACGAGAACACTACCCCGACCACCGGGGAGCGGGTCCACGCCGAATCGAGTCGCCCTCAGCGCCCCGCCTTCCGCGCGCGATCGATGGCATCGACGATCTCTTCGAGCTCGCGCTCGTCGAGAGCGGCGCCCCGGCCCTCTTCGATGACCGCTCCGGACGCGATCCAGTGCAGCGCCACGGCCCGCGCCCAGCGGCGGAACGAGATCAGGCAGTGACGGAGGAACGGACCCCGACCCATAGATCCAAAGTACCGGGTCGGGCGTCCGCGTGCTAGTTTTCTAGCACTCGTCCCGACGCCTCTAGATCGATCGTGACGATCAGCGGCGGCGATAGTGAGTCGGGCTCCAGTAGTCTCCCGTCCTCGAACCGATCCCAGTGGCTGTTCGCGATCAGGTAGAGCCGACCATCCACGATCGTGGCTCCGGTCGGCTCCTCGAACTCGGGCAGCGCCGCGGCCACGACTTCCCAGCCCCGCACCACCTCTGCCGCAGGATCGACCGTGAGTCGAAGGACGCGCGCCGGCCGGACTCCGTTCTGCACCGCGATGAGGTCGTTCCCGTGAACGAGCAGCGCATCGATGCCCAGGAGCGCAGCATCGTCGGGCTGCTCGAGTCGCTGCGCCCGACCGGTCCTCGGATCGACCGCGAGGACCCCCAGCGAATAGTCGGCGAGCCACAGCGTGCGACCGTCCGCTGACTGCGCGCTTCCCTGCGGTGAGACGAGCGTGTCCGCCCCCGTCAGAACCTCGAGCGCTTCAGAGCCCGGCCTCAGGACCCAGAGGACCCCCGCCGCCCCGTCGGAAACGTAGAGGCTTCCGTCGGGGCCGATCGACAGGTCTCCCGGGACGTGGTCGCTCCCGTCGTCGGGCAGCGCGAGCTCGGCGACGCACCGACCGGAATCAAGGTCGACGCCGATGACGGCACCCCGGCCGATGTCGGTCGAGTCGACACCCGCGGTCTCCCGCATCGCTGCTGTGCCGATCCAGAGAATCCGACGCGCGGGATCGATCGCCAGACCGAGGGCGCTCCACGGCCCTTCGGCCACAGTCCGCGTCCGGCCGTCGGATTCGACGCGCTCGACCCGCCGCCCGTGGACCCCAGACACGAAGAACGCTCCGCTCGCCGGATCGCGCGCGATCCCCTCGGGGACGAAATCGCGCCAGGGCAACGTGAACGCAGGTTCCGACGCGCCCGCGGGTTCGCCGTTGGCATGGAGCCGGGCGGATGCGTCCGCGAACCTTGCATCGGAGGCGAGCATCGCGAAATCAGGGTCCTCCGCCGGATCGTAGGCGAGACCCATGTCGGCGAGTCGCCAGAGCGTGGCGAGCGCACCCGCAGCGTCGCCATTCAGCGCGCGCGCGGAGGCGAGCGCGTAGAGGATGGAGGGATGCGCCGGCCGGAGCTCGTCCGCGCGCTCTATGGCGGCCAGGAACTCGGCCGCGTCGCCGGCGCGGTACGCCTCCACGGCGGCGGCGTACGACGCCCGACCCTGGTCCACATCGACCGGTGTTTGCGCGCCGAGCGACGCCACCGATCCCGACCCCGCGGCGAGCGCCAGCGCGACGATCGCAGACACACCGATCGTCGCGGCCGCACGTCGGCGCTCGTTTCCTTCCGCCTCCATGGCCCCACTCTAGGTCGGGACGCGCGATCCGTCGGTCCCGCCGCAGCCGGTGCCTCGTGGGGCGACGCCAACCGCCGGCCCGCCGCCGCGGTTTCAGGGTCGCGGATTCGACGCGACCGCCTCCAGCCACCCGCCCCGGAACCCCGCCCGCCGGAGCCCGCGCACGAGATACGGGCAGCGCTTCATCAGCTCCCACAGCATCCCCGAGCGGTCGTTCTCGATCATCAGCACCTTCGGTCCCTGATCGATGGCGTAGTAGCCTTCCGAGATCCAGCCGTCGCCGCAACCAGGCGCCAGGCGGTACGTGGGATTGAAGCTGCACCTGAAGCCGTGCTCGTTCACGATCTCGGGATACTCGGCGATCAGGTGCTCGATCGTCGGCAGGACGATCCCGGGCGCGAACGGCAGCGACGCGACGACGGCCCACGGCGAAATCGTCCCATCGTCCGGCCCCCACGGCACGCCGCGCGCGATGTAGTCCCAGAAGCGTCGCACCACGCCGTCGATGACGAGCTTCGCGGGACCCGGCCCGTCGCTCGCCGTCAACCCCCACACGAATTCGCCATAGCCCTCGAACCCCCGCGGGTTCCGGATCGCGTACTGCTGCTGGATCAGGGCCGCGCGGCGGCTGTTCTCGAAGTAGTCGATCCCGCGCCCGCGCATGTAGGCGTCCTGGATGCCGCGGAAGTCGACCCATACGTGAGAGTAGTGGTGGATGAAGAGCGGCCCCGAGTAGAGAAACTCGATGCCGTAGATCCGCTTCCACTTGTACGTCCGCTCCCACTCGAGGTAGCCGTCCGCGCCGATCGGGTGCGTCGGGGAGCCGAGCGCGAGAAAGTACAGGAGGAGCGCCTCGTCGTACCCGAGCCAGCGGTACGGCAGGAAGCCGCGCTCGGGCCTCCAACCGTGGGTCAGCGTCGCGCCGCCGTTCCGGGCCCATTCCCAGTCGGCGCGTCGATAGAGGAAGTCGGCCAGCGTGCGGATCTCGGCTTCCACAGGGTCGTCGGCGTCGAAGTAGAGCGCGCACGCGAGCATGCCGGCGAACAGGAACGCCGAGTCGACCGTCGAGAGCTCGCTGTTCGCCGCCCGACGGCCGGTCTCCATGTCGAGGAAGTGGTAGTAGAATCCGCGATGCCCCATCGCGCCGGCCCCCTCGCTCTGCTCCCCCTCACGGAACGTCCGGAGCGTCGTCCGGGTGCGGAGCGCCGCGTCGTGACGGGTCATGAATCCGCGCTCGCTCGCGACCGGGTAGCAGGCGAGCGCGAGACCCACCGCCGCGATCGAGCACGGAGAGGTCGTTCGCGTGTTGTCGGGTACGAGCCCGTTGTCGGGGTTCGCTTCGTCGACAAAGTACTGGAACGTGTCGCGCTGGAGACCGTCCAGCATCTCTCTCTGCGCGGCAGTGCGCGTCACGCGAGCTCCAGCCGGATCGGGGTCTCGCGGACGCTCCCTCATGACAGGGAACCTATCCGCGGGCTAGGGACGCCGCACGAGGGCCTCGAGCCGTTCCCGGGTGAGCCATTCCCCGCGCACCATCACGCCCTCCGGAACGCGGAGCGCTCCCACGTCGGCGAGCGGGTCCGCGGCCACGACCACGAGGTCCGCGCGCGCGCCCGGGCGGATCGTCCCGAACTCGCCCTCCGCCCCGGCGAAGCGCGCCGCTTCCGCGGTCGCGGCCCGGATCGCCTCGTAGGGCGTCAGGCCCGCGTCCACGAGTGCGGCGAGCTCGTCGTGGAGCGAAAAGCCCGGAACCATGAGCGGATTCGGGGTGTCGGTCCCGGCGAGGAGCGGGACGCCCGCGCTCCGAAGCGCCCGGACGAGGGCGCCCGTTCCCTCGCGATAGCGACGACGGTGCTCCGCTTCGGCGGAATCCGGCGACGCGGATGCGAGCGATCGCCACCACGCGAGGAGATCCGGGTCGACGAGCGCCGTCTCGGGCCGGGCGAGACGTTCCGCGTACCAGGGCGTCCCCCGTCGCGAGAGCGCCTCCTCGGACGCGGGCGGCGTGGTCCGATCCCGAGCTCCCCGCTTCTCTGCTCCCCCCCGACTGGCCGGGACCTCCGGCGCGCGCCCTGGCCGCGAAGCTCTACCGCGCGCTCCTCCCCGGCGCGCTGGCTCATGGC
>DATBJO010000035.1:0-46113 GCA_036556305.1 Gemmatimonadota bacterium | reverse complement strand
GGAGGAATTCCAGAGAATTCCACGAATCTTGGGACTTCGGCGTTCTGGAGCGGGAATGGGGTTCAGGTGGTCGCAGGTTCAAATCCTGTCGCCCCGACCAGCTGATCCAAAAGCCCGGCAGCGAGTTACGCGGTCGGGCTTTCGGCTATGGAGGCCACGACGGCCAGCCTGAGCGCGCGCAGGTGCGCGTCGAACGTGGAGTACCATCGAATCGTCCCTCGTTCCCACCCCTTCTGGGTCGGCCCCCTGAACCACCGAAGGCGAAGGAAATACTATCAGGGGCGACCGTAGGGCAAAGGAGGGGACACATGATCCGCGTAATACAGTTGACCGCTGCACTTCTGTTGACGGGCTGCTCCGACCCGGCGGTACCCGGTCCGGCGGTACCCGATCCACCACAACTTGGAGAAGTTACGCTGGTCCAGAAGGTGGCGATCGGAGCCATCTCAATCACGCCGGGGGCGAGATTCCCCGTCACACCGCGAGCGGGGAATCTGCTGGTGGCCGTCCTGGGCACGCTGCACGACTACCCCTTGGCCGTGCCGGATGGCTGGACCCCTCGCATTCTACCCGACACCCCCGGGTTTCCACTCGCCGTCTATGAGCGAATCGCGGACGGCGCACCCACGGACATCGCGTTCACCCTGACGTCGAATGACGCGACGACGGTCGCGCTGTTCGAGTTCACCGGCCCGGCGGTGAGCGACGCCAGTGCTCAGAACAGCACCGGGCGACGGCTGTCAGACGCCAGCACATCGGTCTCCACCGGGACGGCCGAGAACACGACCGGCACAATCGCCATCGCCGTCATCCATCGGCCCGACGAGAAGGCCGAGAGGGTGGAGACGATTGACGACTGGACAAACGGATTTGTCGAGATTGTCGACTTCGGTTGCGGCCTTCGCTCCCGTACCGCCGTCGCAATCCGAGCGGTGAGCGCGGGGCCGGTCGAGACCTCCGCCTCCTGGACAACGCCCCGCCAGGCGCGGGGTGCAATCGTGACCTATGCGAACGCGCTGCCGTGAGCCTTCCCGACCGCCGCGGCAGTAGCCCGCTTCACAGCGTCCGGATCATTCGTTGGGCTTAACGTCCGGAGACCCTTCGTCGGAAAACTCGACCAGCGCGTAGAGCGTGTGGCCGAATGCCGCCAGATCGCCCTCGCGCGATGGCGTGAAGGTCAGCTATCCCGCCGTGCCGTCCTTCCGCCGGTGAAGGAGCACCTGATTCCCGTCCGGGTCGGCGACGACCGCCATCCAGCAGACCGGCGACTCGATCATCTCCATGGCGACCTTGCCGCCCTTGCCGCGGAGCTCCTCGACGGCCTCGCCGACGTCGTCGACCGCCAGCGCGACGATTCCGTTGGGGTGGATCTGCGGCATCGCGACGAGCCCGATCGCGACGCCGCCCGCGTCGAGCTCCATGTAGCCGTTCGCCCGCGTCCCCGGCTCGCCGCGGGCGACCTCGACCGGGAGCCCCAGCGCGTCGCGCCAGAACGCCTCCGCCTTGTCCATGTCTGTCACGGCGTACGAAATGAAGTCCACCGCCTTCGCCTTCATCGTATCCTCGCCCTCCTTATTCATCCGTCACGAACCACCGATTGGCGCGCCCTGAGGGAGTCGAACCCCCAACCTTCGGATCCGAAGTCCGACGCTCTGTCCAGTTGAGCTAAGGGCGCGCGGCCCATACGATAGGTCGTCCGCCCGAACCGTGGCTAGCTTACGGCGGACATGGTGCGCGGGAGGCCGGCCGGCCTCCGTACTCGGGGTCTCTTCCGGAGGACGATATGGTGGACTACAGGCACTCCGTCCGCGCCGAGCTGACCGTGCAGGAGCTCTCCCGCGCGGGGACGAGCCTGGACCTGAAGATCTACGCCGAGGGTGAGCAGATCGGGACCCTGACGATCGGGCGGGGGTCGCTCTTCTGGCGCGGCGGCAAGCGGCAGAAGGTGAAGCAGATCGACTGGACGAGCTTCGCCGAGATGATGAACGAGAAGGTCTACGGCGAGAAGCGGGTGTGAGCCCGGAGCGGCGCGGCGCCCGCCCGCGCGTGGCGCTGGAGACCGCGTTTCTGACCACCGGGCTCCCGGAGGACGCGGGCCTCTCGACCGCCGAGGCGATGGCCCGCGCGGTCAGGGATCGCGGAGCCGAGCCGGCTTTCGTCGGCGTCGTCGCGGGCGAGCCGGTGGTGGGCGTGGACGCGGGCGGGCTCGAGCGCCTCGCGCGATCGGGTGGCAAGCTCTCGACTCGTGACCTGCCGGTCGCGCTCGCGCGGGGCCTGGACGGCGGGACGACGGTCGCCGCGACGCTCCATCTCGCGAGCCGGGCCGGAATCGGCGTCGCGGCCACGGGAGGGATCGGGGGCGTGCACCGACCCGGCTCGGGAGGGCCGGGACTGGAAGCTCGTGGCGTCCCTCCGCGCGACGAATCCGCCGACCTGATCGAGCTTGCCCGCACCCCGGTGACGCTCGTCTGCTCGGGCGCCAAGGCGATCCTCGATCTTCCGGCGACCCTCGAGCGCATGGAGACCCTGGGGGTGACCGTGGTGGGGTTCGGCACGGACGAGCTGCCCGCATTCTGGTCCGCGACGAGCGGACTCCGCTTGCCGCACCGTCTCGATGACGCGCGCGAAGTCGCGGCGGTCGGGCGGAAGGCCCGCGCGCTCGGCCTCTTGGGCGCCCTCCTCGTCTGTGTCCCTCCGCCGGCGGACTCGGCGCTCGACGCGGAAGAGAGCGCCCGCGCGAGCGCGCGGGCGGTCGAGGAAGCGCTCTCTCTCGGCATCGCGGGCGCCGCGCTGACCCCCTTCCTCCTCGGGCGCATCGTCGAGATCACCGACGGCCGCTCGCTCGCCGCGAACGTGGCGCTGCTCGTCAACAACGCGGCCGTCGCGGCGGAGATCGCCGTCGCCGGCACGGCGTTGTTCAAGACCGCGGCGGGAGCGTGACCGCCCGCGCGTTCGGCTCGAGCCCGCTTGGCGTCGCGCTCGCGGTCGCCGCGCTTCACGCCATGAACGACGCGTATACCTCGTTCCTGCCGCCGCTCCTGCCGCGCATCATGGGCGAGCTCGGGCTCTCGATCACGCTGGCCGCGGGCCTCATGACGTCGCTCTCGCTGGGCTCTTCGCTCGCCCAGCCTCTCATGGGGCGGCTCGCGGATCGGCGCGGGCGCCGGGCGCTCGTGGTCCTCGGACCGATCACGACCGGCGTCTTCCTCTCGCTGATGGGGCGGGCGCCGGGGTTCTGGACGCTGGCCGCCCTGCTCGTGGTGGGAGGGCTCGGGAGCGCCGCCTTCCATCCGCCAGGCGCGTCTCTGGCGGCCCGCGTGGGGCAGGGAGGGAGGAGCGGGATGCGACACGCGATCTTCTCGTTCTGCGGCGCGACCGGACACGCGTTGGGCCCGCTGGCGGCCGTCTGGCTCGTCCTGCACGTCGGCCTCGACGGGATGTGGGTCGCGATGCTCCCGGTTCTCGTCCTGGGCGCCGCGCTCTGGTTCGCGCTGCCTCCCGGAGCGACGGACAGGATCCTCGAGCCTCCGCCGTCGATGCGCGAGATCGGTCGTCTCCTGCGCGGGCCGCTCGGCCTCGTCTACGGGATCAGCTCGGCGACTGCCTTCCTGAACAGCCTGTTCCTGACCCTCCAGCCGATCGTCATGTCGGCCAGGGGGTCGAGCGAGACCCAGGGCGCCGTCGTCCTCAGCGTGTACCTGGCCGGGCAGGCGGCAGGGGCGTTGCTCGGAGGCTATCTCGCGGACCGCATGAGCCGCCCTCGTCTACTCGCGATCCTGACCGCGTCCGCGTGTCCCCTGACCCTGCTCGCTTTTCTGCTGCCCACCGGCGGAGCGCTCGGGCTCGCGGTCGCCGTCCTCGCCGGTGCGAGCAACATGGCGGTCCTTCCGCCCATCGTCGTGACGGCGATCGAGCTGGCTCCGTCGTTCGCGTCGACGAGCTCGGGGATCGTGATGGGCCTCGCGTGGGCGACGGCGGCGCTGGCCATCCTGCCCGCCGGGGCGGTGGCGGATCTCCTGGGTCCCCAGCTCGGCGCCATCGTGCTGACGCCGACCGTGCTCCTCGGCACCTGGCTCGCCCTGCGCCCGACTCTGCGGGGTCACGGGCGGCGGGTCCCGGCGGAGGCCCGGTGAGGACGCGGGTCAAGGTGTGCTGCATCGCGAGCGCGGAGGAAGCGCGAATGGCGATCGCCGCGGGAGCGTCCGCGCTCGGACTCGTCTCCGAGATGCCGAGCGGTCCCGGCCCGATTCCCGAAGATCGGATCGCGGAGATCGCCGCCCGGGTTCCTCCGGGAGTGGCGACGTTCCTCCTCACGTGTCGCACCGATGCCACCGAGATAGAGGATCAGCAGCGGAGATGCGGCACAGGCGTGATTCAGCTCTGCGATGAGCCCGTGCCGGGCGCCCGCGCGGCGTTGAGGCGCGCTCTTCCCGCGATCAAGCTCGTCCAGGTGATCCACGTTGAAGGCCCCGAGGCCGTCGACGCCGCGAGAGCCGCCGCCCCGGAGGTCGACGCGCTGCTCCTCGACTCGGGTCGACCCGGCCTCGCGATCAAGGAGCTCGGCGGGACCGGCCGCGTCCACGACTGGGAGACGAGCCGCGCGATCGGAGAGGCGGTCCGCGTCCCCGTCTACCTGGCCGGCGGCCTGCGTGCCGAGAACGTGGGCCTCGCCATCGAGACCGTGAGGCCCTTCGGTGTCGACCTCTGCAGCGGGATCCGGGTCGCGGGCCGGCTCGACGCGCACCTCCTCGCGGACTTCATGCGCGCGGTCGCGCTGGCGGGGTGAGCCGCGTCCGTGCGCTGCACGCCCAAACCCCGCTTCGCGCGACTCACTCCGGCCACGGGTCCCGCAGTCTGTCGAGATCGCGCCGCTCGCGCTTCGTGGGCCGGCCTTTGCCGCGAAACGACGTCTCGGGCATGAGCCTGAGCTGAGCCTCGCGCTGGCGCCGGCGCGCGAGGCTCTCGGCGGTTTCCTCGTACATCGTCGCGGCCTCGGAGGCCGGACCCCGGCGCTCCGCGAGCCGCTCGACGATGAGCGTCCGCTCGATCGGACCGTGCCGGAGCCGCACCGAGTCACCGACCCGGACGGGGGCTCCGGTCTTCGGACGCTTGTCGTTGAGGCGTACCTTGCCGCCCTCGATCGCCGCGGCCGCCAGGGAGCGGGTCTTGTACATGCGCGCGGCCCACAGCCAGCGGTCGATGCGGACGCTTTCGCCCGCGCGGTCCGTCCTCACGGTTCCCACGGAGCGAGCCGGAGATGAACCGGAGCTTCGTCATCTCCGGCGAACGAGCGCACGACGTCCACGGCGAGCGCCTCGAGGTCGAGACCCATGACGACGGGTCCCATCGATCGACGGGCTGCGCGAAGCCCGCGGACGGCGCGCGCCGCCTGTCGCCGCGCGGCCGCGGCGTGTCCGCGGCGGCGATTGAGACACGCTGCGGAGAGGTGGACGAGCGATTGGATGAACCGCGCGGGAGCGGTCGTCCGGCCGGCCGCGTGCCACAGGGCTTCGAGGGCTTCGTGGCTCTCCCACCAGTAGCCGTGGTTGAAGAGGTCGACCGCCCAGAGCCACGCTTCGAGCTCACGCCATTCCTCGGGCCACCACTCGTTTGGTGCGAGGACCTGCTCACCGAATGAGTGCCCTTCGGGATCGCGTGTCGGGTGGGGCGCCTCGCCTGGAACGAACTGGTAGCGCGGCAACCGCCTGGAAGAGTACCTCATGCGCGGGAGGGTACTCGGCCGGAGGCCGATCCACCACAACCGTTGACGGCGCGGAGGTGGCCGTCCATCATAGGATACAGAGAAGCCCCACAACGCCGACTGTAGGACTCAGGCCTCATGGCCCGAAAAGATCCTCGTCCCTTGCCCCGCCGGCGCCTCGCCGCCATCTGGTTCGCCGACATCGTGGGCTTCACCGGTCTCTCGGCGCGTGACGAGCGTTCCGCGATGGCGCTCGTCTCCGTCTTCCAGCAGTGCGCCCGCAGCGTCGTCGGACGGTGCGGAGGGCGGTTGGTCAAGTTTCTCGGCGACGGTGCGATGGCGGATTTCGACAGCGCCGAAGCCGCCGTCCGTTCGGCACTTGAACTGAGATCCGACTTCGAGAGCCTCGCCTCTCGCCGGGCCGTCCCCGCACTCCTCAGGATCGGGATCCACGCAGGCGATGTGATCAGCGCGGAAGGCGACATCTACGGAGACGGTGTCAATGTCACGAGCCGCATTCAGCGCGAGGCGCTGCCGGGTCAGGTCCTCGTCAGCGAGGAGATCTGGCGCCAGATCAGGGGGCGCGGGGAGTACACGGCGGAGGATCTCGGAGAAAGACAACTGCGTGGGCTGGAAGGAACTCATCATTTATACGGAATCCACGGAAGGTCGAGGGACGAAGACGAGAGCAGAGAGGAGCCAACCCTTCAGGAGCCTTGGGCGATCGCGGTCCTTCCGTTCGTGGACATCAGCCCCGGGCAGGACAACGAGTACTTCAGCGATGGCATGACGGAGGAGCTGATTCACTCCCTGGGCCGAATCGACGGGCTGAGAGTCGCTTCGCGAACCTCTTCGTATTCGTTCAAGGGCCGTGCGGCGGGGATCGCCGAGATCGCCGAGGCGCTTCACGTCAACGTCGTGCTCGAGGGAAGCGTCCGAAAGTCCGGAAGTCGGGTTCGCGTGACGCCGCTCCTCATCGACACCGCCAATGGATATCAGCTCTGGACGGATAGCTACGAGCGGGAGATGGAGGACGTCTTCGACCTCCAGGAGACGATCTCGGACGCGATCGTCGACGCGTTACAGGTCAAGCTCGGCGCGCCCGACCGGATCACGCGTGAGCATACCCAGGACACCTCGGCCTACGATGAATATCTGAAGGGCCGGTATCACTGGAACCGGCATTCGCCCGACGATCTCCGCGAGAGCATCGAGCACTACGAGCGGGCGATCACGTCCGATCCCGACTACGCGCTCGCCTGGGCGGGGCTCGCGGACACCTACATCACGATGGGAGGGGTCTTCCTGGCGCGGCCCGGCGAAGTCTACCCGCGCGCACGAGAGGCGGCTGAAAAGGCGATCGCGTTGGACCCTCGACTGGCGCCCGCGCAGGCGGCACTGGCGGAAGTCCAGCTCCGATACGATTGGGACTGGGAGGGGGCGGAAAGGGGATTCAAGCGCGCGCTGGCTCTGGATCCGGATTACGCCGACGCGCGGAGCCGGTACGCCAATCTGCTCCGCGAGATGGGGAGGTTCGACGAGGCCATCGTCGAAGTGCGGCGCGCGCAGCGCAAGGACCCCCTTTCGCTCCCCATCGCCGCGGCCGCCGCAGGCATCCTCTATCATGCCGGACGCTACGACGAGGCGATCGAGGAATCCCGCCGCGCGCTGGAGCGGGCCCCTCAATTCTACAATGCGAGCTACTACCTGGGCGTGTCTCACCTCATGAAGGGAAACCCCGAGGAAGCCGTGCGCCACTTCGAGCACGTGAACCGGCTGGCTGCCGTGCCCGGGACGATCGCAGGGTTGATCGTGGCCTACGCGGCCGCCGAAAGAAGAGAAGAAGCGGCCACGCTACTGAACGAGCTGCTTCCACTTGCCGAGCAGGGAAAGGTACCAGCCTATTTCGTCGCTTCGGCCTATGTCGCGTTGGACGACAGAGACGAGGCGTTTCGGTGGTTCGACCGCGCCGTGGACGAGCGGACGAGCTGGTTGACGAGCCTTCGCGTCGAGCCGCGGTTCGAGGGCCTGCACGGAGACCCTCGCTTCCGGCGGCTCCTGGTTCGAGTCGGACTGGCTCCCTCGGACGAGAGCGTGCCGCACAATCTCCCGGCACAGCAGACGTCCATCCTGGGACGCGAGCGAGAGATCGAGGAGATCCGGAAACTCCTGTCCAATCCGGGCGCCCGCCTGATTACGCTGGTCGGGCCGGGCGGGGTCGGAAAATCCCGCCTGGCGATGGAATGCGCGTCTCGCGGTCTGGATGCGTTCCCCGGCGGCTGCTGGCTGGTTCAACTCTCTGCCGTCGAGCACTCGGAGCTCCTGATCGCAGCGATCGCCCGGGTGCTGGAAGGAGGGGAGCCGGGCACCGACCCCGCGTCCACTGTGGCCTCCGAGTTGCGGGGACGTCGCGCTCTCCTCGTCCTCGACGGGTTCGAGCATCTGCTCGACGCGGGCCCCACGCTGGTCGACCTCCTCGGTCGACTCCCTGAATTGCGCATTCTTGTGACGAGTCAGGCCACGCTGCGCGTGCGGGGGGAGCGCGTCTATCGGGTCGAGCCCCTGACCCTGCCCGCCCAAGACGAAGCCGATCTGACGCTGAGCCGCCTCAGCCGGTACGGCGCGGTCGCTCTGTTCCTCGACCGCATGGAGGCGGTCAAGCCCGCTCACCAACCGAGCCCCGAAGAGCTCGAGGCGATCCTCGAGATCTGCCGACGGCTCGACGGGCTCCCGCTCGCCATCGAGCTCGCGGCGGCATGGCTCACGCTCATGTCCCCGCCGGCCCTGCTCGGCCGCCTGGAGGACCGCTTTGCGTTTCTCGTCCAGGGCCCTCGTGACCTGCCGGCTCGTCATCAGACCCTGCGCGCCGTCTGCGACTGGAGCTACGGGCTTCTCGACCCGCGGGAGCAGGCCACCTTCCGCGATCTCGCACCCTTCGCGGGCGGCTGTAGCCTGGATGCAGCGGAGTGGATGGAGCGGGGTCGGACCGAAGGCTCGCGCGGCGCGGATCCCGGCGAGAAGCGCGAGGCCCTGGATCTGCTGGCCACGCTGGTAGACAAGAGCCTCCTGCGTCAAGTCGAGACCGGGGAGGGCGAACCGCGGTTCCAGATGCTCGAGACCGTGCGCCAGTATGGAATGGGGCTGCTCGAGACTCTGGGGGAGATCGCGTCGGCCCGGCGACGCCAGCTCGACTACTTCGTGAGCCTCGTCTCGCAGGCCGAGCCTTTCCTGACGGGGCCAGAGCAGTCCACGTGGCTCGACCGTCTGGAGCGGGACCATGAGAACATCGCCGCCGCGATCGACTGGGCTCTCGAGGCCGGAGAAGTCGAGACCGCCGTTCGCTTGGGAAGCGCCGTTTGGTGGTTCTGGTGGCTGCGCGGTCATTTCGCCGAGATGAGGAAGCGTCTGGACCTCGCCCTCGAGCGAGAGAAAGACTTGCCGCGATCGTTGAGGGCCAATCTGCACGTTGCCGCGGGCGTGATGGCGACACTCGACGGAGAGCACGAGCGGGCGGCCAAGCATTACGAGGAAGCTCTCGCCTTGGAGCGGAGTCGGGAGGATCGGCGCGGAATCCCGCGCGCGCTGCGGAGCTTCGCTTCAGGCCTGGCCAACCTCGGACAGTTCGAGCGGGCCAGGCCGCTATACGAGGAGGCGCTGGCGATGGATCGGCAATTCGAGGATCACGCGGGAGAATCAGCGGCCCTGCGCGGGCTCGGGAAGATGGCGCTCCTTCTGGACGACCTCGGACGGGCCGACGAGCTGTTCGAGGAGTCACTCGAAGTCGCGAGTGGAACCGCCGATCCCGCGCACGTCGCCTACGCCCTCGCCGGGCGCGGCGACGTGGCCAGGTGTCAAGGTCGGCTGGAAGAAGCGACGAAGCTCTACCGGGAGAGCCTGGAGCACTGTCGCAGGATCGGCAGCCAGCCGGGTGTCGCGTCCGCGCTGCAGAGCCTCGCACTGACTGCCGTGGAATCGAAGCGTTTCGACGAGGCGGAGGGCCTGTTCAAGGACGCCCTTCGCGGGGCCAGGTCGCTCGGGGATCGACGTCGTCTCGCGACCTCGTTGATCGGCCTCGGCGTGGTGTCGGTCACGGCCGGTCAGGTCGAGCGCGGAGCGCGTCTGCTTGGGGCCGGAGAGCGGATGGCCAGGTCTGGCCCGCTCGCGGAATCCACCTGGCGCACGCGGGACACCGATCGGTGGCTGGCTTGGGCGGGAGTGTCTCGGGGAGAGAATGCGTTTGAGCGCTCCTGGGAGGAAGGACGATCCCTGTCGCTGGACCAGGCTCTGACCCTGGCCCTGAGCGATGCATGAGCTGCCGCGCGAGATGCGCGCCGTCGAGATCGCGCGCCCCGGCGGCCCGGAGGTGCTCGTCCCCGCGCGGCGACCGGTACCGCGGCCCGGACCCGACGAGATCCTCGTCGCGGTGCGCGCCGCGGGGGTTAACCGTCCCGACCTGCTCCAGCGCGAGGGACGTTACCCGCCGCCGCCCGGGGCCTCGGAGGTGCCGGGCCTCGAGATCGCCGGCACGGTGGCGGCGCGGGGGAGCGACGCGCTCCGATTCGAGGTCGGGGACGAGGTCTGCGCGCTGGTTTCGGGCGGAGGCTACGCCGAGTACTGCGCGGTCCCCGAGGTCCAGGCGCTTCCGATCCCCGCGGGAGCGAGCTTCGAGGAGGCCGCCGCGATCCCCGAGACGTTCTTCACCGTGTGGACGAACGTCTTCCAGCGCGGCCGGCTTGCCGCGGGAGAGTCGATCCTCGTCCACGGCGGCGCGGGAGGGATCGGAACGACCGCGATCCAGCTCGCGGCGGCCCGCGGCGCCCGCGTCTTCGCCACCGCCGGCGGGCCCGCGAAGTGCCGCGCGTGCGAGGCGCTCGGCGCCGAGCGCGCGATCGACCACCGGCGCGAAGCCTACGACGCGATCGTCCGGGAGGCGACCGGGGGTCGCGGGGTCGACGTCGTCCTCGACATGCTCGGAGGTCCGCACCTCGCCCGGCACCTCGATCTCCTCGCCCCCGAGGGTCGCCTCGTCCTGATCGCCTTCCTCGAGGGACGCGAGGCGAGCGTCGACCTCTGGCCGATCATGGGGAAGCGCCTGACCGTCACGGGATCGACGCTGAGGCCGCGGACCCCCGCGGAGAAGGGGGCGATCGCGCGCGCCCTCGAGGCCGAGGTCTGGCCGCTGATCGAAGCGGGTCGTGTCAGGCCGCTCGTTGATTCGACCTTTCCGCTCGAACGGGCCGCCGAGGCGCACCGGAGGATGGAGTCGCGCGTCCACGTGGGGAAGATCGTGCTCGTCGTGTGAGACTTGACGGAAATCGTCCGGGTAGCTATTCCTGTTCAGGAATCATTACCCTTATGGGATCCCGACTCCGAACCGGGGAGGAACGATGCTCAGCGACAAGCTCCAGAAGGCCCTCAACGAACAGGTGAACAACGAGCTCTTCGCCGCCTACCAGTACCTCGCGATGGCCGAGTACTTCGCCGCGCGCAACCTGGACGGCTTCGCGCACTGGATGCGGCTCCAGCGCGAGGAAGAGATCGGCCACGCGATGAAGATCTTCGACTTCGTGCTCGACCGGGACGGGCGCGTGAACCTGACGCCGATCGCCGCTCCCGACGCCAAGTTCACCACTCCCCTGAGCGTCCTGAAGAAGGCCCTCGCGCACGAGCGCGCGGTGACCGGGAAGATCAACGCGCTGTACGCGGCGGCGAAGAAGGAGAACGACTATCCCACCGAGGCGCTCATGCAGTGGTTCGTCCTCGAGCAGGTCGAAGAAGAGGCGAGCGCGCTCAAGCTCGTCGAGCGGCTCGAGATGGCGGGGGACGACAAGGCCGCGCTCCTGATCCTCGACCGCGAGGTGGGGCAGCGCACGTCGACGGAGTGATCCCCGGCTATTCTTCGTCCGTCGCGAGCTCCTCGGGGAGCCGGGCGGGGGGATTGCGGTCGAGGAGGAGGATCGCCCCCTGCGGGACGATGAGATACGTCCGGCCTTCGAACTTGATCTCCACAGACGCCTTGCGGAGGAAGATCGCGTAATCGCCGACGCGCGCCTGCATCGGCACGTGACGCGACGAGGACTCGAGCGTCTTCCACGGCTCTTCCTCCATGGATCCCGGGTCCGGAAGCGGTATGCCGGGTCCGGCCGCGACGATTCGTCCCGCCTGCACGGACTCCTTCTCGACCGCCCAGCGAGGGAGATAGAGGCCGACCTCGGTCCGGTGCTCCCCCTCGTCTGGCTGGATGAGCACGCGATCACCGATGACCACGAGGCGCTCTTCGATGGGCATCGATTCGTCCGGCACGGAGAGAAGGTGGGCAGGGGATGGCGGCCGGGCAAGCGACCGGCGTTTCGTCGCGACCGCGCGCGGCATAGCTTGAGGACGTGGCTCTCGTCGTCAGAAGCTCGCGGGTCGTCCTCCCGGGTGGTGTCCACCCCGCTGCGATTCTCGTCTCGCGCGGCCGGATCGCGAAGGTCCTTCCCCGTGACGCGCCGCTCGCCGCGGAGATCGAGATCGACGCGGGGCGGTCCGTCGTCATGGCGGGACTGGTCGATTCGCACGTCCACGTCAACGACCCCGGCCGCGCGGACTGGGAGGGCTGGGAGAGCGCGGGCTCCGCGGCGGCCGCGGGCGGCACGACGACGATCGTCGACATGCCGCTCAACTCGGACCCCGTGACGACCACGGTGGCGGCTCTCGAGGCGAAGACCGCGGCGGCGGAGGGCGCCTGCCGGGTCGACTACGGCCTGTGGGGTGGCATCGTGCCCGGGAACCGGGCCGACCTGGTCCCGCTCCTCGAGGGCGGAGCGCTCGGCTTCAAGGCGTTCCTCGTGCCGTCGGGGATCGACGAGTTCCCGCCCGTCGGTGACGCGGAGCTCGGCGCGGCGATGGCCGATGTGGCCCCCGCGGGCGCCCCCGTCCTCGTCCACGCAGAGGACGCGGACGAGATCGCGCGGGCGGACGCCGGAGCGCTCGCGGCGCGTCCCGACTCGTGCGCGGCGTGGGCCGCCTCCCGACCTCCGGCCGCCGAGTCGCGCGCGGTGGCGCGCGTCGCGGACCTCTGCGCGAGGACGGGGGCGCGGGCGCACATCGTCCACGTCGCCGCGGAGGAAGCCCTGGCGGAGGTGGCCGGCGCCCGGGCGAAAGGCCTCCGGCTCAGCGCCGAGACGTGCCCTCACTACCTCACCCTCACGGCCGGCGACGCCGCCGACGGCGACACGCGCTTCAAGTGCGCCCCGCCGATCCGCGAGGAGCGGCATCGCGAGGGGCTCTGGCGGGGGCTCTTCGACGGAACCCTCGCGCTCGTGGCCTCCGATCACTCACCCTGCCCGCCCGAGCTCAAGCCTGCGGGCGATTTCGCGCGCGCGTGGGGCGGGATCGCCGGGCTCGAGCTCCGTCTCGCGGCGACCTGGACCGAGGGGCGACGAAGGGGAGTCACGCTCACCCAGCTCGCGCGCTGGCTGGCCGAGGCGCCCGCGCGGCTCGCGGGCCTCGCCGAGCGGAAGGGTCGGATCGCCGTCGGCATGGACGCGGATCTCGTCGTCTGGGATCCCGACAGCGAGTTCGTCGTCGAAGCGAGGGATCTGCACCAGCGCCACCGCGGAACCCCGTGGGAGGGACGCACGCTCGCGGGTGTCGTCGAGACCACGATCCTCCGCGGGCGGGTCGTCTACGAGGGCGGCCGGTTCCATGGAGCTCCGGGCGGGCGATGGCTGCGCCGGAGCGGAGCGGCCATCGGACTCGCGCCGACGGGCGCCCGATGAGCGAGCCCGCGATCTGGCCCGACCTCGCCTCCGAGAGGCTCGGTGGTCGCGCGATTCTCGCCAACGACGAGTTCTTCGCGCCCAAGGAGAACCTCCTCCGCGAGGCCGCGCCGGTGTTCGATCCGTCGCGCTACACCGATCGCGGAAAATGGATGGACGGCTGGGAGACCCGCCGCCGGCGCGCGCCCGGGAACGACTGGTGCATCGTCCGGCTCGGCGTGCGCGGGATCGTCCGCGAGATCGTCGTCGACACGTCCCACTTCCGTGGGAACCATCCCGAGAGCGCAGCCGTCGATGCCGCGAGCCTCGAGGTCGAACCCGCGCGCTGGGAGGACGGAGACGTGGAATGGAGCGAGCTCGTGCCGCGCTCGTCGCTGGCCGGAGACAGCGCCCATCGCTTTCCCGTTTCCGACGAGGGGTCGTGGACCCACGTCCGCCTCTCGATCTTCCCCGACGGGGGAGTGGCGCGACTCCGGGTCCACGGCGAGGTCGTTGCGGATTGGAGCCGGATCGCGCAGGAGACCGGTCGTCGCGGCGTCGAGGTCGCGGCGGCCACGCGCGGCGGAATCGTGATGGCCTGCAGCGACGCCTTCTTCGGGAACCCCGACCATCTCCTCCTCCCCGATGCGCCGCGGGGGATGTGGGACGGCTGGGAGACCCGTCGGCGGCGAGGCCCCGGGCATGACTGGGTCGTCGTGCGCCTGGGCCGGCGCTGCCGGATCGAGCGTTTGGAGATCGACACGCGGCATTTCAAGGGGAACCACCCCGAGAGCGCGCGCGTGGAGGCGATCGACGCGGCGGGGGCGAGCGCGGACGAGCTGACGGCCGAGGGCGCGGCATGGACGGAGCTGGTCCCGCGGACGCGGCTCCGTCCGGACGTCGCGCACGTCCTCGAGCCGCCGGACCCGTCCACCGCCGAGGCGACCCACGTGCGGCTCTCGATCTTTCCGGACGGGGGCGTGGCCCGGCTGCGCGTGTGGGGCGAGCCGCTCGCGTGAGCGGCGGGGAGAGCGGGGCGGCACTGGCCCGGCTGAACGCGATGACGGCGGAGGCGGCCGAGGCGGAGCTGTCCCAGGTCTGCGGCGCTCCCGGCTGGGCGCGCGCGGTCGCGGCCGCGCGACCGTTCGCCGATCGCGAGTCGCTCGTCCGCGCGGGCATGGCGGCCTGGGACGCGCTGACGCCCGCGGCGTGGATCGAGGGGTTCAAGGCCCACCCGCGGATCGGAGAGGGCCGCCGCGTCGCGGGAGGCGCGGCCTCGGAATGGTCGCGGGCGGAGCAGGCGGGAATGAATGCCGCCGGCGACTCGACGCGTGCGGAACTGGCCGCGGCCCAGCGCGCCTACGAGGGGCGTTTCGGGTGGACGTACATCGTGTGCGCGACCGGATGCACGCCCGGGGAGATGCTCACGGACTGCCGCGCGCGACTCGGAAACGAGCCCGACGACGAGATCGCGGTGGCGGCCGGAGAGGAGCGCCGCATCGGACGACTGCGACTGGAGAGAATTCTCGCAGAGGGAGGCGAGCGATGAGCATCACGACCCACGTCCTCGACGTGGCCCGGGGCCGGCCCGCCGCCGGCATGGGGATCCTCTTGAGCGTCAGGGCGGGCGACGGATGGCGCGAGATCGAGCGCGCGACGACCGACGCGGACGGGCGCGCCGCTTTCGCGGCCGCCGGCGCGATCGCCGCCACCTACCGGCTCCGCTTCGAGACGGGCGACTGGTTTCGCGGCAGCGGTCTCGACGGGTTCTGGCCCCACGTCGAGATCGCCTTCGACGTCGGCGATCCGGCGGAACACCATCACGTCCCGCTCCTGCTCTCGCCGTTCGGCTATTCGACCTACCGGGGGAGCTGACCCGGGTGGCGGGCATGGACTGGCTGGAGCTTGCCGTGCGCTGGCTCCACGCGATCGCCGGCATCGCGTGGATCGGGACGTCGTTCTACTTCATCCGGTTGAACGCCGTCCTCGCGCCGCCGGAACGGCCGTCCGAGGGCGTCGAGGGCGAGGCGTGGGAGGTCCACGGGGGCGGCTTCTATCGGGTCGCGAAGTACCACGTGGCGCCCGGTTCGATGCCCCGCGAGCTCCACTGGTTCAAGTGGGAGGCGTACGCGACGTGGCTCTCGGGCGCCTCGCTCCTCGTCCTCGTCTACTACCTCGGCGCCGACGCGTTCCTGCTGGACCGCGGCGTGGCGGACATCGGGGCCGGGACCGGGATCGCGATCGGGGCGGGGTCGATCGCCGCCGCCTGGCTCCTCTACGAAGCTCTCTGCCGGACTCCGCTGATCGACCGGCCGCGACTGTTCGCCGCGCTCGGGCTCGCGCTCGCGACCGGCGCCGCATGGGCACTGTCGCAGTGGCTCTCGGGTCGGGCGGCCTACATGCACGTCGGCGCGGCGGCGGGGACGATCATGGTCGCCAACGTGTTCCTCGTGATCATCCCGGCGCACCGGAAGCTGGTGCGCGCGATCGAGGCCGGAGAGGAGCCCGATGCGGCGCGCGGGAAGTCGGCCGCGCGTCGCTCGCTCCACAACAACTACCTGACGCTGCCGGTCGTCCTGGTGATGATCTCGAACCACTATCCCATGACGTACGCGCATCCGCAGGGGTGGCTGATCCTGGGCGCCCTGGCCCTGATCGGCGGTTGGATCCGGCACTACTACAATCTGCGCCACGCCGGGCGCGACCGGCCGTGGATGCTGGCAGCCGCCGCCGCCGGATTCGGGATCGTCGCGTTCGCGGCGACGAGGGACGCTCCCGGGCCCGAATCGGCGGACGCGAGCGGCGCACCCGTCGCGTACGAAACCGTGCGCGAGATCATCGCGGTGCGCTGCGCCGTCTGCCATTCCGCGCATCCGGTTCACGAGCTCTTCCAGGCTCCGCCGGGGGGGATCACGTTCGACAGCGAGGCCGAGATCCGCGCCCGCGCCGACCGGATCTACGCGGTCACGATCGAGACCCGCGTGATGCCACTCGGGAACCTGACGGGGATGACCGAAGAGGAACGGGCGCTCGTGGGCCGCTGGGCCCGTCGTTGATTCTCAAACGCAGGGAGATCGACCGATGAACCTCACCTACGCGATCGTCTTCGTCAGCGACATGAATCGCTCGGTCTCGTTCTACCGCGACGTGGTCGGGCTGCCTCTCCGGTACGAATCGCCGGAGTGGAGCGAGTTCGCCACCGGCGGCGCCACCCTGGCGCTCCACCGGAGCGACGCGTCGGGTGCCGGGCGGATCGATTCCGAACTCGAGCCCGCGGGATGCTGCCGCCCGGGCTTCGGCGTCCCGGACCTCGGTGCCTTCCATCGCCGGATGGTCGAGAACGGCGTGGCGTGCGTCCGCGAGCCGGAAACGCTCTTCGGCGCGCGCGTCGCGCAGTACGCCGACCCCGACGGCCTCGCGTTCTCGGTGGCGGAGGACCGGGCCTAGCGGCCCGATCGGCGCTCCAGGATGGCGAGGAACGATCGCGTCCGCAGCTCGTCGAGGGTGAGGCCGGTGGCGAGCGCTTCCTCCTCGGTGATCGCCCCGCACCCCACCCCCCGCAGGAAGAAGTTGAGGAGCGCCTGACCGGTGGCGGCGTCGTCGAAGACGTCTCCGGTCAGGGTCGCCCGGGCGGCGCGCTCGACGAAGCGCGAGAGGCGCTCGGTCGCGGCGTCCAGCGCTTCCAGATAGAAGGCGTACACGGCCGCGTAGCGGGTGGGGAGCTGCGCGGGGTGGAGGTCCCAGCCCTGGTAGTAGCCGTGCCGCAGCGAGTGCCGGACGTGGCGGTAGTGAAGCGCCCAGCCGTGGTGGACCGCGGCCCGGTTCTCCGCCTCCTCGCGGGGCGTGAGGGCGCGGCCTTCGGCCCGGTGCGGCGGCGCCGGCATGACGTTGGTGGCTCCATCCGAGAGCCATACGCCGGAACCCGATAGAGCCACTTGCATGACGTGTCGCGCGAAGTCGCAGGCGGGGTGGTCGAGGTCCTGGTGGAAGGCGGTGATCCCGAGCGCGGCGGTGTAGTCGTACACGCCGAAATGGGCCCCCGCGCAGCGCCCCCGCGCGGCGTGGACGAAGGACGGAAGGGGGCAGGCGCCGTCCGGGCC
This sequence comes from Gemmatimonadota bacterium, assembly GCA_036556305.1. Lineage (GTDB taxonomy): Bacteria > Gemmatimonadota > Gemmatimonadetes > JACCXV01 > JAHWKZ01 > JAICNR01. Next base: position 28,570 of record DATBJO010000035.1, on the reverse strand, counting down.
GAGGATCGACGCCGGCGTCTCGACCATGATCTCGAGGCGGATCGCGCCCGGCGCCAGGCCCGCCCGCTCCTCGATCCCGTCGAGGAGGTCCGCCAGGGCGCTCACCTGCTCGGGCACCACGACCTTGGGATCGGTCACGAAGATCGACGCGGGCAGCCGGCCTCCGCTTCCTTCCAGAAGCGTGGCCATGAAGATCTCGAGCGTGCGGCCGGCCCGCGCGGCGAGATCGGCGGTCAGCGGCTTCACGCGGATCCCGATGAACGGGGGCAGCGTCCCCTCGACGAGTCCACGCGCGACCTCCCGGCCGGCGGTCTCGGCGGCGGCGTCCTCCTCATCGTCCGGGCGGTTGCCGAACCCGTCCTCGAAGTCGATGCGGAAGTCCTCGACCGGTTCGGCGTCGAGCTTGGCGACGACCCGATCGCGGACCCGATCGGCGAGCCCGGTCTCGAGGCTGAGGGCGGAGGCGAACGCGGAGGCGTCCGGCGCGTAGGTCGCGAGCGCGCGCAGCGCGAGGTCGCCCAGGCGGCGCGGGGTGTCGGCCCGGAACAGGTCGGCGCCGCCGTAGACCGTGTGGATCGGCTGTCGCGCCGCGGGATCTCCCGGATGGGCGACGAGCCACGCGCGCCACGCCTCGACGGCGCGCGCGAGAGCCGCGCTCGACGCGGGACTCACGGCGTCACGCAGGGGACCGGCGTCACGGAGAGTCCGGGACCCCGGTCCCGACCGCGTCGAAGAGGACCCGGGCGAGGACGCGCGCGCGGTACGCCGCGGTCGATCGGAGGTCGTCGATCGGTGCGACGTCCGAGCGCAGGGCGGCTTCCAGGTCCCCGGAGTGCCGCGGCGCGACGCCGTCGTCGAGGAGGCGCTCGACCGACGGGCAGCGGCGCACCGTGGGTGCGACGCTGGCCGCGACCACCCGCCAGCCGGAGACCGAACGCGCGACCGCGAGCCCGACCTTGGCGATCGCCTGGGCGCGCCGCGGGCCGACCTTCACGAACCGCTCGAGCGAGTGCGGCCGCCGGGGGATCCGGATCGCGACGATGAGCTCGTCGTCGCGCCGCACGCTCGTCCGGTACCCCGTGTAGTACGCATCGAGCGCCACCTCGCGACGGCCGCCGCGGGAGGCCAGGACGAGGACCGCGTCGTACGCCATCAGCACCGGGACCCCGTCGGCCGCGGGGGAGCCGTTCGCGACGTTCCCGGCCCAGGTACCCCGGGACTGGATCTGGATCGCGCCCACCTGGCGCGCGGCGCGGACGAGGAGCGGAAGCTCCGCCTTCGCCCGGCGGTCCACGATCACGTCCCAGTAGCTCGCCATGGCCCCGAGCTCGAGCGCGTCCCCGGACCACCGGACGCCGGCGAGCTCCCCGACTCCTTGGAGATCGAGATACTCCCGATCGTGGGCCTCCGGTCGCACCGGCCAGTGGACGAGGAGGTCGGTGCCCCCGGCGAGCGGGGTCGGCGCGACGTCGGCCTCCATCGCGGCGAGCGCCGTCCGGAGATCCCGCGGCCGCACGACCCTCACGGGAGACGTCCGCTCATCGCGTCTTCGATCCCCTCGATGATCCCGTCGTAACCCGTACAGCGACAGATATTTCCAGCCATGATCTCGCGTATGGAGTGAGATTCGAGAAGGGCCGGGTTCTCGAGGATCCAGAGGGCGGTCATGACGACCCCCGGCGTGCACGCGCCGCACTGCGTGGCGCCGGAGACGTGGAGCGCGCGGAGCCGCGCCGGGTCGACGGACTCGATCGTCCGGACATCGCGGCCCTCCGCCTGGAAGGCGGGGACGAGGCACGAATCGGCGGGAAGGCCGTCGAGCCACACCGTGCAGGCCCCGCACTCGCCCTCGCCGCAGCCCTCCTTCGTTCCGGTGAGGCCGAGGTCGTAGCGGAGGAGATCGAGGAGGCGCGCGGCGGGATCGACCGTGACCGTCGTCGGACGACCGTTCAGCGTGAAGCCGATCTCGATCTCAGGCGATCCGCGCACGGCCCCGCTCCCTTGCATCGAGCAGATCCATCAGCCTCTCGGGCGTCAGCGGGATCTCCGTCGGCGCGGCCCCGGTCGCGCGCGCGATCGCGTTCACGACGGCCGGCGCGGGGCCGTCGATGGGGAGCTCGCCGAGTCCTTTTGCTCCCAGCGGGCCACCGGGCCAGGGCGTTTCTTCGAAGTAGACGCGCAGCGAAGGCAGGTCGTCGGACGTCGGGACGATGTAGTTCGTGAGCTGGGCGTTCGTCATCGCGCCTTCCTTCCAGCGGCACTCCTCCATGAGCGCCCAGCCGATCCCCTGGGCGACGCCGCCCTGGACCTGCCCCCGGGCGAGCGTGGGGTGGAGGACCGTGCCCACGTCCTGGACCGCGACGAAGTCGACCACCCGCGCGCCCCAGGTCCGCAGGTCGACCTCGACCTCGGCGACGTACGCGCCCCAGCCGTAGGCCGCGTAGGCGTCGCCGCGGTACGTCGCGTCGTCCCAGCGGACGCCGGGCGGCGGCTCGTACGCGGCGCGGCCCACGAGCTCGGCGCCCGGATTCGCCGCGTGCCAGTCGACGATCGCGCGGCGCAGGTCGTCGCCGGTCGCGTCCGGGCGCGAGACCCGCGCGCGCAGGTCGTCGCACGCCTCCTCGACGAGCCGCCCGACGACCATCGCGGTCCGCGACGCCACCGTGGGGCCCGAGTTCGGCACCCGCCCCGTGTCGGCCTCGGCGATCACGATCCGCGAAGGATCGACGCCGAGCCGCTCGGCCGCGATCCGCGTGAAGATCGTAAGCGTCCCCTGACCCATCTCGATGTTCGCGCTCCGCACCTCGACCCGCCCATCGGGAAGTCCCGCCACGTCGAGCCGGGACGCCAGCACGACCTCGCCGCTCCCGGTGAAGCCGGCGCCGTGATGGAAGCAGGCGAGGCCCATCCCGCGCCGGAGCCAGGGGTCCGTGCGGGCGAGCCGCTCGTGGTCGCGCTCCTTTACGGCCCACCCGGAGAGCTCGACCGCGCGATCGAGGAGCGCGACGCGATCGACGCCGTCGGCGATCACCTGGCCGGTCGCGGTCTCGTCGCCGTCGATGATCAGGTTCCGCCGCCGGAGCTCGATCGGGTCCAGGCCGACGGCCGTTGCGACGACGTCCATGTGGCGCTCGTTCGCGAAGTGGGTCTGAGGCGCCCCGAAGCCGCGGAACGCGCCGTGCGGCGGGCTGTTCGTGAACATGGCGCGGCCGACGATCCGCACGTCGTCGCAGCGATAGGGCCCCGCCGCATGGATGATCCCGCGCGAGAGAACGACCGGCGAGAGCGTGACGTACGCGCCGCCGTCCATGACGACCTCGACGTCCTGGGCGACGAGACGGCCGTCGGCGTCGACGCCGGTCCGGTGGCGGACGATCGACGGATGGCGCTTGGTCGTCGCCTCCATGTCCTCGCCGCGATCGTACACGATCTTGACCGGACGACCCGACTTGAGCGCGAGCAGCGCCGCGTGGAGCGCGATCATCGACGGATACTCCTCCTTGCCGCCGAAGCCGCCGCCGGTCGGCGCCTGGACGATCCGCACGCGATCGAGAGCCCGGCCCAGCGCGCGCACGGCCGCCCTGTGCACGTAGTAGGGGCACTGGAGGCTCCCCTTGATGAACAGGACCCCGTCCTCCTCCCACGCGAGCATGCCCTGGGTCTCGAGGTAGACGTGCTCCTGGGCGCCCGTCCGGTACGTGCCTTCCACCACGCGCGCCGCGCGCGCGAGGGCGGCCTCCACGTCTCCTTTCTCGATCTTCAGACGCTTGATCACGTTATCGTCGCCGCGCTGGACCTGGTCGGCCCCGGGGGGCCGCCGGAAATCGAGATAGGCGGGCTCCGGGTCGACGACGATCTGGACGGACCTGACCGCACGGCGCACGGCGTCGCGGGAGGGGTGGGCGAGGAGCAGGACCGGCTCGTGCACGTGACGGACGCGATCGGCCGCGAGGACGGGCTGGTCGGGCTCGATGAGGAGGACTTCGTTCGCGCCCGGCACGTCGCGATGGTCGACGACCGTGAACCGCGACCAGTCGACGGCCGGATCAAAGCGGATCTCGCGGATGCGGCCCCGCGGGGCGGGGCTCCGGACCGTCATGCCCCACAAGGCGCCTTGGACCGCGAGATCGTCGACGTACCGTTCGGCGCCGGTCAGCTTCGCGAGCCCTTCGATGCGCTCCATCGGCGGAAGTTGGCGCGGGAGCGCGGTCGACAGCAAGCGGCGGGCGCGATGTCCTACGGCGATCGTCCGATCGACAGCGTGACGCGCCCGCGGCCGCCCTCGGCGCGCGACCAGGCGAGAAAGACCGGACCGATCAGTGTCTCCGAGCCGAGTCCGGCGGTGGCGGCGATGCGCGCGTCGAGGGCCTCGTCGCGCGACGGATCCCAGGCGTCGCCGGCCTCGATCCACGCGCCCGCGACGACCGCGCGGAGCGCGGGCGGAGTCTCGGCGATCCGCCGGAGCCAGCCGGCCCGCGCCCGCGCGTACGCTTCGCCGCGCAGCTCGCCCTCGCCGAACCCCGACAGGGACCCGAACCCGCCCAGGCGGAACTCTTCGCGCGCCGGGAGGGCGGAGGCGGGCGACGCGGCTCCGCCGGCCAGCGAGACGAAGACGGTGTGCGGGCCGCGACTCCAGTACCCGCGCCCCTCGACGGAGAATCGAGCCCAGGTGGCCTCGGCGCCCAGCTCTTCGCGCGATGCGCGGAGGTCGGCCCGGGCGAAGATCCCGCGTCGCGGGAGGTTCACCGCGTCCAGCCGGTCGACGACGACCGAGGATCGGATCTCCGCCGCGCTCTCGCCGACGCGCGGGAATCGGTCCGACAGTGGATCGATCCGCGGGTCGAGCTCGGCGGTCTCGCGGCCGTAGACGAGCCCCGCGCGCGCCTCCGCCGAGAGCCCGATCGATCGCCCGACGTCGATCCCCGCGAGGAGCCGCCGGCTCTCGTACTCGGTGACGTCGCTCTCGGCCGCGTACACGGGGGCCTGGAACTCGACCGCCTGGAGCGAGGGCTCGACGAACCAGCGGCCGGCGAAATCGACCGGCTGCCGGAACCAGGTCTCGATGCCGGTCGTCGTCCCGGCGCGGACGTCTGCGCGCCATTCGGCCGCGCGCGCGCCGATCCGGGTCCGCGCGTAGCCGGCGGTCGCGTCGAACGTGATGCCCGCGGGAAGCTCGCCGGCCGAGTCGGTGACGAGGTCGATTCCGAAGCGGACCAGGTGGGGACCCCGCGGCTTGCCGACGGCCTCGAGAACCAGCTCCGACCCGGTGGCGCGGCTCGCCACGTCGTACCCCACCCGCTCGAACTCGCCGAGGGCATGGATGTGCCGGACGGCCTGCTCGGCGAGATCGGGGTCGAGGCTGTCGATCAGGGCGGGGTCGATCCGGGCGAGGAAGAGGCGATCCTCGACCCAGTCGGGGGCCACGATCCGCAGCGAGTCCACGTCCTTCACGACGGGAGACCGACGGGTCGCGCGGGCCTCCGCGTAGGCCGCGTACTCCGCGGCCGGGATCGACCACCGGGTCAGATCCGCCGCCCTCGACCGCGCCCCGGCGGCACCTCGCGCGATGATCGAATCCGCGTCCCGGAAGTCGAAGATCCCGACGCCTTCGAGCTCGAGGTCCAGGACGTAGTCGGCCAGACCCGCCTGACGCTCGAGGGCCTGACGGGACATCAGATTCACGAGCTGCTCGGAGATCCCGAGCAGGCTCCGCAGCTCGGCGAGCTCGAGGAGCGGCGGGCTCACGTCGACCGCGATCACGACGTCGGCGCCCATCGAGCGCGCGAGCTCGACCGGCAGGTTGTCGACGAGGCCGCCGTCGACGAGGAGCCGGCCGTCGATCTCGACCGGCGAGAAGACGACCGGAATCGCCATGCTGGCGCGCATCGCGGTGACGAGGTCGCCGTGATCCAGGACGACCCGCTCGCCGGTCGCGATGTCGGTGGCCACGGCCGCATAGGGGATGGGGAGCCGCGAGAAGTCCTCGACCGGGGCCGCCGGGAGCGTGCGCCGCCGGAGGAGGAGACCCAGGTCCTGCCCCGAGATCAGGCCGGTGGGGAGCCGGAGCCCGCTCCGCGAGAGACCGATCTCGAGCTCCACGCCGTAGCGCCGCTGGTCCGCCCGCCGGTGGAAGTCCAGCGAGGCCCGGGGCGGCGTGTCGGCGAGGATCCGCTCCCAGTCGAGATCGTCGACCACCGCGCGCAGGCTGTCCGGCGGGAGCCCGGACGCGTAGAGCCCGCCGACGATCGCGCCCATGCTCGTCCCGGCGATCAGATCCACGGGGACGCGCAGCTCCTCGAGGACCTCGAGGACGCCGACGTGCGCGAGGCCGCGCGCGCCGCCTCCCGAGAGGGCGACCCCGATCTTCGGGCGTGAGGTCCCGGCCGGCTCCTGGGCGCGAGCGGAGAGCGCGTCAAACGACGCGAGCGCGGAGACGAGGATGACGAGGAGCAGGGAGCCGAGCCCGCGCCTCACGGAGCCGTCACCCGCGCCGCCGCGTCGCGGGGGCCTGCGCGGAGGACGAGTTCGGCGAGCAGCTCGGCCGCTCGCGCGGGCGAGCCCGCGAGGCAGGCCGCCCCCACCTTCCCCAGCGGGAGCGTCCCGGTCGTGTACGGGACGACGCCTTCGCCGGGCCCCGGATCGTAGAGCAGGGACCCGCAGTCCCGCTCGAGGGCCGCGTAGTCGCGCGCCTGGACCGGGAGGTTCATCGTGCGGAAGGCGGTGGGCCGCGGCGCGCCGAGCCGACGCGCGAGCCCCGCGAGTCGCGCGGTCAACGCGAGCGGATACGTCGCGCCGTTGATGCGGGGATTGATCTCGGCCAGGAAATAGTCCGCCCCGCCCGCCCCGCCGGCGTCGTGCTCGACGAAGTCGAAGCCGATTCGCCCCGTGAATCCCCGGCGCCCCATCCAGTCGGCGATCCGGAGGGCGTCCGCGATCATGGCGTCGAGACGCGCCGCCTGCGACGGATGGGCGCTCCCCCGGTAGACGAGGTCGGCGTCGAGGATCTGATCGGTGGCGCCCACCCGGGGCGCCGACGACCCCCCGCGCCCGACGACGACCTCGATGTTGGGAGAGACCGTGGACTCGAGGAGCGGCTCGACGAGATACCGCGTGTTGTCGGTCCTGAGGGAAACGGCTTCCACGAGTCCGTCGATCCCGTCCGGCCCGAGCGTGAACGTGGACGACCCCGAGGCCCCGGAGATCCCTCGCACGACGACCCGCCCGGTGAGCCGCGCCCGGCTCTCGACCGCGCGCCGGAGCTCCGGGAGCTCGCGCGCCCCCGCCTCGCCGGCGGCGATCCTCACGACGTCTCCGGGCGCCACCGGGACGTCCAGGGCCCGCGCCAGATCGCGCGTGAAGAGCTTGTCGTGGACGCGCCGGACGAGCGGCGGAGGACCTCCCACCACCCGGACGGCTCGTCCGAGGCGCGTCCGCAGCATCCGGCCGAGCGTGAACGTCGCGGGGGCCGCGAAGAACGGGTGGAGCTCGACGGGTCCCGCGCCGGCGAGGCGCGCGACGAGCCGCTCGAGGGAACCCGGATCCTCGATCACCCTGGCCGAGATCCCCCCGCCCGGCACGACCCCCTCGATCACGAGGACGTCCTCGGGCCGGGGCCCGAGATCGAGGGACCGCAGGAAGTCGAGGTAGCGCGCGTCCACCGCCCGAGCGAGGCACACGATGTCCCCCGGACCGGCGAGGAGGAGCGCCCGCTCGCCATACATCTCGAACTCGGGAATCTGGCCGGCCATCACGACCGCGTCCGGCGTCTCCGAGGGACTGTGGACGAAGACGCGGGGCATGGATCAGCGGCCTACGAGCGTGAGGACCGGACGCGACTTGCCGCTCGGATTCGCGGGGATCGAGGACACGGTCTCGATCCGGAAGCCGACGCCGGGACCGAGCAGCGGCTCGACGGACTCCCGGAGCCGGCGGCGGTCCTCGTCGTCGAGGGGAGCCTCGCAGACGAGCTTCAAGACGATCCGGTCCCGCGCTTCCTGGACGAGCTGGTACTGGCGGATCGGGGGCGCCACGGCGATGGCCGGCCCGAGGATCCGGTAGGGGTGGAGCATCCGGCCGTCCGGCATCTGGAAGTAGTCGATCGTCCGGCCCTCGATGTGGGCGAGCGTGGGAGTGTTCTCGCCGCACGGGCATGGGTCCGCACCCCGGGTCACGACGTCCGTCAACCGGTAGCGGATGAACGGCGCGGCGAGGAAGTCGAGCGCGGTCACGACGACCTCGCCGGTCTCGCCGGCTCCGCTGGGCCGGCCATCGCTTCCCAGGACCTCCACGACGAGGCCCGGCTGGCCCAGATGCATGAGCCCGCTCGAGCGGCAGTCGGCGGCGACGAGTCCGACCTCGTGGGTTCCGTAGGCGTTGTGGACCGGGGCGCGGAAAGCGGCCTCGATGAGCTGCCGCGCCGACGGGGTCAGGACTTCGCCCGAGACCCAGACGACGCGCGGTCGGATCGTCCCGCGATCGGTCCGGGCGATCTCGTCCGCGAGGCGGGCGATCACGCCGGCCATCCCGCGCACGAACGTCGGCCGGGCCGCTTCCAGCAGCTCCAGGATCTCGCCGGGCTCCCGGGCGCAGTCGACGGCCGTCTCGTGGAGCACGCCGAGCGCGGCGAACGGTCCCGCTCCCTCCGGTCTCTCCCGCCGCAGGGAGAAGAGGGTGGCGACGCGGTCCCCGGTCCTGAGACCCGCGCGGATCAGGTCCTCCAGCCAGCCGCGCGCCCATCGCGCCTGCTCACGGCGCGTCCGACGGACGAGGAACGGCTCGCCGGAATAGCCCGATGTGAGCGTGGAAACGAGGCCTTGAGGATCGACGCCGCGCGCGACGATGGCCTCGACCGGCCGATCGATGAGGTCCGCCTTTTCGGTCACGGGCAGGCGGGAGAGATCGTCGAGCGTGCGGATGTCGGCGGGGGTCACTCCCGCGCGGTCGAAGCGCTCACGATAGAACGGCACGCGTTCGTACGCGTGGCCGACGAGGCGGCGCAATCGCACCGCGCGCCCGGAGGTGACCGGGCGCTCCGCTCCAGATCGTCCTCTCATCGATAGAAGGGTGTCGCTCTCCGGCGGGTCGGTGCAAGGACGGCGGGCGCCATTTACCTTGTCTCCATGCGGGCTTTCGCTCCCGACCAACCCGTCCAGCTGCGCCTGTCGGTCAACGGCGAGCTGCGCGTCGTGTCGGCGCCCCTCCACCACACCCTCCTCGAGGTGCTGCGCGAGGAGCTCGGCCTCACCGGAACGAAGCATGGCTGCGAGCTGGGGGAGTGCGGGACGTGCACGGTCCTCGTCGACGGGCGGCCGGTCCTCTCGTGTCTGGCGATTCCGGCGGCCCTCGAGGGTCGGGAGATCAGAACGATCGAGGGGCTCGAGTCGCCGCGCGGCCTGCATCCCCTGCAGCAGGCGTTCGCCGAACTGGGCGCCGCGCAGTGCGGCTACTGCACGCCGGGATTCCTCCTCGCCGCGAGCGCGCTCCTCGAAGAGACGCCCGACCCCGCGCGCGAGGAGATCGTCGACGCGCTGGGCGGGAACCTCTGCCGCTGCACCGGCTACCTCAAGATCTACGAGGCGGTCGAGCTGGCGGCCGCGCGGCTCCGCGACCCGGCCGCCGCGCCCGCCGGAGAGACGTTGTATGGCGAAGGCTGACGGCCCGCATCGCGAGGCGCGCGCCGACGGCGGCCTGCGGGTCGTGGGTCGCTCGCTGCCCAAGGTCGACGCGATCGCCAAGGTCACCGGCCGGACGCGCTTCGCGGACGACCTCTTCCTGCCGCGCATGCTCCACTGCAAGCTCCTGCGCTCGACCTCGCCCCACGCGGAGATCCGCGCGATCGACGTCTCGCGCGCCCGGAGCATGGCCGGCGTGGCCGCGGTGCTCGTCGGGCGGGACCTCCCGATCCCGTACGGGATCCTTCCCGTGAGCCAGGACGAGCACGCGCTGTGCCTGGACAAGGTGCGCTTCATCGGCGATCCGGTCGCGGCGGTCGCGGCCGTCGACGAGGAGACCGCCGAGCAGGCGTGCCGGGCGATCGAGGTCGAGTACGCGGAGCTCGATCCGGTCGCTTCGATCGAGGACGCGCTCGACGCCGAGGACCCCCGGATCCACCTCTACGGCGACGGTCACAACGTTCACAAGGCTGTCGCGCTCGAGTTCGGGGACGTCGACGCGGCGCTCGCCGAAGCGGACCTCGTCCTCGAGGACACGTTCTTCTACGAGGGCAACACGCACCTGCCGATGGAGCAGCACGCCGCGCTCGCGGAGTGGCGGCCCGACGGCAAGCTCACCCTGTGGAGCTCGACCCAGACGCCCCACTACGTCCATCGGGCGCTCGCGCGCGTCCTCGAGGTCCCCGCCGCCCGGATCCGCGTCATCGCGACGCCCAACGGAGGCGGATTCGGCGGCAAGAGCGATCCCTTCAACCACGAGATCGTCGTCGCCGAGCTGTCGCGCCGCACGGGCCGGCCGGTCAAGATCTGCCTCACGCGCGAGGAGGTGTTCTACTGCCACCGCGGGCGGCATCCCGTGCTCATGTGGGTGAAGACGGGGTTCCGCAAGGACGGCTCGATCACCGGGATGCACTTCCGCTCGTACCTCGACGGCGGAGCGTACGGGAGCTACGGCGTCGCGTCGACCTACTACACCGGCGCGCTCCAGACCGTCACGTACCCGGTGCCCGCCTACCGCTTCGAGGGCCTGCGCGCGTTCACGAACAAGCCGCCGTGCGGACCGAAGCGCGGTCACGGCACCCCGCAGCCGCGGTTCGCGCTCGAGGCCCACGTCGACAAGGCGGCGGAACGGCTGGGCCTCGACCCGGCGGAGATGCGGCTCGCGAACCTGGTCGCGGCGGGTTCCGTAACCGCCAACTACATCAAGGTCGGTTCGATGGGGCTCGGCGCGTGCATCGACAAGGTCGTCGCCGCGTCGCGCTGGCGGGAGCGGCGCGGGAAGCTCCCCGCCGGCCGCGGCCTCGGCCTGGCCTGCGGCAGCTACCTGTCCGGCGCCGGACTTCCGATCTACTGGAACGCGATGCCGCACTCGGGCGTTCAGCTCAAGCTCGACCGGGGCGGGGGAGTCACGGTCTTCTGCGGATCGACCGACATCGGGCAGGGGTCGGACTCGATCCTCGCCTACATCGTGGCCGAGGTTCTCGGCGTCGATCCGCTCGAGATCGACGTGGTCACGGCGGACACGACGCTCACGCCGGTCGATCTCGGCTCGTACTCCTCGCGCGTCACCCTGATGAGCGGCAACGCCGCGCTCCAGGCGGCGGAGCGCGCCCGGGAGCTCCTCGTCGAGGCGCTCTCGGCCGCATGGAAGGTCCCGGCGAACCGGATCGCTCTGGCCGACGGCCGCGCGCTGGACGTCGAGGACCCCGAGCGGTCGATCCCCTTCGCGGACGCCGTCGTCATCGCCGAGGCGCGCTTCGGCACGGTCGGGACCGTGGGCTCGTACACGCCGCCGAGCTCGCCGGGGAGGTACAAGGGCGCGGGCGTCGGCCCGAGTCCCGCGTACTCGTATTCGGCCGCGGTCGTCGAGGTGACGGTCGACGCCGAGACCGGCGAGACGCGCGTCGAAGAGGTGTGGATCGCGCACGACATCGGCCGGGCGATCAATCCGGTCGTGGCGATCGGGCAGGTCGAAGGTTCCGTCTACATGGGCCTCGGCGAGGCGCTCATGGAGGAGATGACCTACCGCGGGAACCGCAACGTCGTCCACCGGCATCCCTCGCTCCTCGAGTACAAGAGTCCCACGACCCACGAGATGTGCCCGATCCACACGTTCCTGATCGAGGACCCCGATCCCAACGGACCCTTCGGCGCCAAGGAGGTCGGGCAGGGACCGCTCCTGCCGATCCCGCCGGCCGTCGTCAACGCGATCCACAACGCGGTCGGCGTGCGGATCGACGAAGTGCCGGTGACGCCGCAGAAGGTCCTGGCGGCGCTCAAACGGAAGGCGAAGGGGGAGGAGGCGCGGGAGGGACCGGTGGACGTGCCGGAGTTTCCGTGGCCGGAGCCCGTGCGGGTTCCGCCGCCCTGGGCGGGCGGTGACGGCCGCGCGACGGACGATCCGCGTCACATCGGCGCGGGCGGGGTGCGGGGCGGCGTGCCCGGGGGTGTGCCCGCATGATGCGGCTCCCGCGATTCGAGTACCGCGCGCCGGCCACGATCGGCGAAGCGGTCGCCGCCAAGGCCGACGCCCCGCCGGACGCCATGTACGTCGCCGGGGGCACGGACCTCTACCCGAACATGAAGCGGCGCCATCAGGAGCCCGGAGCGCTGATCGCTCTCCACGCGGTGGAGGAGCTCCGCGGCATCGACGACGGCGGAGACGGGGAGCTCACGATCGGCGCGATGACGACGTTGACCGAGGTGCGACGCGATCCGCGCGTGCGGTCGACCTACCCCGCGCTGTCGGAGGCCTGCCGACTCATCTCGACGCCGATCCTCCAGAACATGGGGACGCTCGGCGGAAACCTCCTCCTCGACACGCGCTGCAACTACTACGACCAGAACTACGACTGGCGGCGATCGATCGACTTCTGCATGAAGAAGGACGGCTCGATCTGCTGGGTGGCGCCGTCGTCGCCGCGCTGCTGGGCCGTGCAGTCCGCCGACTCGGTCCCGCTTCTCGTCGCCATGGGCGCGGAGGTCGTTCTGGCCGGCACGGACGGAGAACGGCGCGTCCCGGTGGCCGCCCTCTATCGCGACGACGGGATCCTCTACCTCGCCAAGCAGCGCGACGAGCTCCTGACGCGCGTCCACCTGCCGGCTCCCGACGGCTGGCGCGCGGCCTATCGCAAGGTCCGGCGTCGCGGCGCGTTCGACTTTCCCGTCCTGGGCGTGGGAGCCTGGGCCCGCTTCGCCGAAGACGGCACCGTCGAAGACGCGCGCGTGGTCCTCGGAGGCGTCGGATCGGCGCCCGAGGTCGTCGAAGCGGCGGGCCCGGCCCTCGTCGGTCGCCCGCTGGACGACGGCTCGATCGCGGCCGCCGCCGCCCTCGCCTGGAAAGCGGGCCGCCCGCTCGACAACACCGATTTCACGATCTCCTGGCGCAAGGAGATGATCCGCCCGACCGTCGCCCGCGCCCTCCGAGACCTGCGCGACGGCCGATGAGCGTCGGCGGGATCGTCCTCGCCGCGGGCAGCTCGACGCGCATGGGCCGTCCGAAGGCGCTCCTCGAGATCGACGGCGTCTCGTTCCTGGAGCGCGCGATCCGGACCTTGAGGGAGGGCGGCTGCCAGCCCGTCGTGGTCGTCCTCGCGAGGGGCGGAGTCTCGGGTGAGACCGGCGCGATCGCCCGCGCGCACGGCGCCCGGCCGCTCGAGAACGCGCACCCGGACGCCGAGCAGATCGACAGCCTCCGCGCGGGACTCGAGGCGCTTCCCGACGACGCCGAGGCCGCGGTCGCCCTTCCGGTCGACCACCCACTGGCGGGCGCCGGCGTCGTCTCCGCGCTGATCCGGACGTTCCGGTCGGGCGGCGAGCCGATCGTGCGGCCCGTCTACGGCGACCGGCCCGGTCATCCGGTCCTGTTCGCGCGCGAGACCTGGGCCGATCTCGCCGGTCCGGGTCTCGAGCGCGGCGCCCGCGACGTCGTGCGCCGGCACGCCGGCGAGCTCCGCGACGTGCCGCTCGACGACCGCGGTGTGGTGGTCGACATCGACACGCCGGCGGACTACCGCCGCGAGGTCGAATCGTGAGCCGGCCCGCGAGCCCGCCCCCGGAGTTCGACGTCGCCCGAGCTCTCGCCGTCGCCCGCATGGCGATCGCCGACCGAAGGGAAGCGACCCTGGCCGTCGTCGTGAGCGCGCCCGACTCGGAGACGATCGGCCGTCGCGTCGCCTGGGACGGCATCCGGCATCACGGCGACCTCGGAATCCCGTCGGCGGAGCCGGAGGCCCGCGCCCTGCTCGAAGCCGGCGTGGAGCGTCCCGGGTGCCGCCTGCTCGCGGGGGGGATCGAGCTCTATGTGGAGCGCTGGGCCGCGCCACCCGAGCTCGTGATCGTCGGCGCAGGTCACATCGCCCGACCGCTCTGCGCCGCCGGACGGCTGCTCGACTTCCGGGTGACGGTCGTGGACGACCGGCCCGACTTCGCGACCCGCGAGCGCTTCCCGGAGGCCGACCGCGTCGTCGTCGCGGAAACCGGCGACATGCTGGCCGGCGTCCACGTCGGTTCCCGGACGCACCTCGTCCTCGTGACGCGAGGGCACCGCCACGACTACGACTGCCTCAAAGCGCTCGCCGCGCGCGCCGCGACGCCGGCGTACGTCGGGATGATCGGGAGCCGCCGTCGCGTGCGGGCCGCCTTCGAGCAGCTCGCGGCCGAAGGCGTCGAGGCCTGGTGGCTCGAGCGGATCCACGCGCCGCTCGGGCTCGACATCGGCGCGGAGACGCCGGCCGAGATCGCGGTCGCGGTCGCGGCCGAGATCGTCCTCGCGACCCGCGGGGGCAGCGCGCGGCCGTTGTCGGAGGAGGCGCGGGTCCTGCGACACGTCCGGGGCCTGACGGCGACCGGTCCCCCGGCGGGAGGGCCGCAGTGAGCGAGTCCATCGAGGTCCTGGCGGCTTTCGAAGCGGCGGTGGCGGCGAGGCGGCCCGTCGTGCTGGCGACGATCGTCCGCGCGCGGGGCTCGACGCCGCGTGGGGTCGGCAGCCGGATGGCGATCGAGCCCGGACGCTCCGCGGTGGGAACGATCGGCGGAGGCTGCGGAGAAGCACAGGTCGTCGAGGAGAGCCGTGCGGCGCTCGCCGAGGGGCGCGCTCGCGTCGTCCGGGTCGACCTGACCGAAGACCTCTATTCCTGGAGCCCGGCGGTCTGCGGGGGCGTCTTCGACGTGCTGCTCGAGCCGTGGACCCCGCCCGACGCGGGGACCTGAGACCGGGCCCGAGCGGTCAACCCGCGTCCGGCCTCGGCGGCCGCCGCAGGACTCCCGCCCGCCTGCCGCCGATCCGGAGTCTCGAGGTGGCCAGGAAGACCTCGCCGAGGAAGATCACGAGCGCGGCGATCAGAGCCGCCATCGCGACGATGAAGAGCCAGCCGACCAGGAGCTCCAGTCGCGCGCCGAGGAACGCGGACACGAACAGCGCGGCGATCACGGCGCAGACGAGGAGGGCGCACGCCGTCCCGAGACCGATGGCGATGTTCATGAGATGCGCCCGTCGGGCGAGCGACAGGAGGTCCTGCTCGAGGATCGGGTCCGCGCCCGGCGCCTCGAGGGCGCGCTTCTCCAGGCCCCGGGCGCGATCGATGATGCGTGCGAGCCGCCCCGCCAGGAGGGAGAGCAGAGCGATCACGCCGGTGACCAGGAAGACCGGGGCGATCGCGAGCTGGATCGCCCTCGATACGGCTTCGATCTGCAGTTCCCCCTCCATCCCGCCTCCTCTCGCGGATCCGCTGCCCCCGGGCCTGGAATCGCGGTAGAATAAGGGCCCGTCTCGCGACACAACAACCTTCATCTCCGGAGACAGCGATGGCCATGCGTCCCGCCCTGGTCCTCGGCGCGGCGGGAATCCTCGCCGCGGCCGTTTTCGGCCTCTTCTTCCGATCCACCCGCACGACCAGGGACACCGTCCAGGTCACGGGCGCGGCGACCGAGGCGTTCGAGGCCGACGTCGTCAAATGGTCGATCACGATCAGCCGTCAGGTGCCGACGGACGGGATCGCGGACGGCTACGCCGCCCTCCGCGAGGACCGGTCGCGCGTCGTGCAGAGGCTCGTGCATGCCGGCGTCCCGGAAGAATCGGTGAGCGTCCAGCCGGTCACCGCGAATCCGCGCTGGGACCAGTTCGGGACCCAGGTCGGCTTCAGCCTCGATCAGGGGCTGACGGTCGTCGCCGAGAACGGGGGCCGCGAGCTCGAAGCGATCGCGCTGGATCCGGGTCCGCTCCTCGAGAGCGGCGTCGTCCTGCAGTACTCGCGTCTCGAGTACTTCTTCTCGGGTATCGACGAGCTGAAGCACAAGCTCCTGTCCCAGGCGACGGCCGACGCCCGCCGTCGCGCGGAGGAGATCGCGGGCGGCTCGGACATGGCGATCGACAAGATCGTCTCGGCCCGCGCGGGTGTGTTCCAGATCACGGAGCCCTTCTCGACCGAAGTCAGCGACTACGGCGTGCACAATACCGCCACGCGGAAGAAGGAGATCACGGTCACCGTCCACGCCACTTTCTCCGCGGACTAGCCGGCCGGCGGCGGATGCTCTTCCTCGTGACCAACGACGACGGGTACCTCGCACCGGGACTGAAGTCCCTGGCGCGGGCGCTCGAAGGGCTCGGAGAGGTCGTCGTCGTGGCGCCCGACCGCGAGCAGTCGGCGACGAGTCATTCACTCACCCTGCACCACCCGCTGCGCGTCCGGCAGACCGCCGCCAACCGGTACCACGTGGACGGCACGCCCACCGATTGCGTGATGCTCGCGGTCAACGCGCTCCTTGACCGCCGGCCCGATTATGTCTTCAGCGGGATCAACCACGGCGGAAACATGGGTGAGGACGTGTCGTATTCCGGCACGGTGTCCGCGGCGATGGAGGGTACACTCCTCGGCATCCCGTCGGTCGCGATCTCGCTGGTTCATTCGGACGAGCGGTGGCTCGAGCCGTACGAAGCGGTCGTCCGGCGGCTCGCGGGGATGATCGTCGCGGAGCCCGCCGATGATCTCTTCCCGTCGGACACGCTGCTCAACGTGAACCTTCCGGACCGCGACCCCGTCACACTGGAAGGCCTGCGGGTCACTTCGCTCGGCAAGCGCGTCTACCCGGATTCAGTCCTCGTGGACAAGGATCCGCGCGGCAAGACCTACTACTGGATCGGCGGGGGAGAGGCGATCTGGGAAGGGGAGGAGGGCGCGGACTATCTGGCCGTGGAACGCGGGTACATCTCGATCACGCCGGTGCATCTCGATCTCACGAACTACAAGGTCATTCCGGCACTGAGGCGTTGGGAATCCTTCACGTTTCGCAAGGGGGCGTGACGTCGCAGGGGGCGTTTACAAACGGAGGGAAATCCTTATAATTGCAGCAATTCACCAGCTTCCTGACCGGGACCTGAAACACGGAGGACGAATGGCCAAGAAGAAGGCCAAGAAAGCCAAGGCGGCGAAGAAGCCCGCCAAGAAGGCGAAGAAGGGGAAGAAGAAGTAGTCACGGATCCAGATGCGGGATCGCGACAGGGCCGTTCCTCGGAGCGGCCCTTCGCGTTTTCCCGTCGCCTGCCGAGCGGTCCTTCGCGGTTTGCCGGGCTCCGCTCGGGCGCGTAGCTTTGCGGTTCCTGCCAGCGTTTTCGTCGGGGAGTAGCTCAGCCCGGTAGAGCACTACGTTCGGGACGTAGGGGTCGCAGGTTCAAATCCTGTCTCCCCGACCATGAAGAAGCGCGCGGAGGCCGCGAGGGCCCCCGCGCGCTCTCGTCTTCGGGCGATTCGCCCGCTCAGAACGTCAGCGTGACCCCTCCCAGCGCGCGGCTCCCGATCACGGAGCCGCCGAACAGCTCGAAGTGCTGCTTGTCGAGAACGTTGTTCCACACGACGTTGAGGCGCGCCCATTCGTTGACGACGAATCCGGCGTTCAGGTCCACGGTCGCAAAGCCGGGCACGTGCCCGGCGAACACCCCGGCTGCCCAATCGAACCCCTTCTGCATGTGGACCCCGGCCCCGACGCTCCAGCGGTCGAGGTTGTTGAACGTGAATCCGACGTTGCCCTTGTGCTGGGGCGTGTTCGGGAGCAGGGCGTCGCCCGCCAGCGTGCTCTCCTCGACGTTGAAATCGAAGTACGTGTAGTTGCCGTAGACCTCCCACTTGACCGCCGGTTGCACGGTCAGACCGAGCTCGACGCCCGTCTCGGTGACCTTTCCGGCGTTGGCGTAGGACAGGACGTACTCGAGGGTCCCGTCGGGCTTGAGCACGAGGAGCGGCGCGACCGCCGCCACGGCCCCCGTCGTCAGCGCCTGCAGGACGGCCGGCGCGAACGGCGCCAGCTGGGGAGCCGCGAAGGCGGGCTGAAACGCGACCAGGTCCTCGACGCTGTCGAACGGTTCGAATTCCGGGTTGACCCGCGGCAGGAGATCGGTCACGAAATCCTCGATCTCGTTGTGGTAGACGTCGGCCGTCGCATACGCCCGCCCGCCGAGAAAACCGCCCTTCCAACCGACTTCGTATCCCGTCAGCTGCTCGGCCGTCAGCTCCGGATTCCCGCGCGCGACCACGGGCGTCGGGACGAAGTTCAGGGGCAGGTCGATCGGCATGCCGAGCTGCGCGCTGAGCGCGGCTTCGAGCCCCAGCTCGACCTGGTTGAGGGGGATCACCGGACCGGCCGCCACCCGCAGGAACATCTCGGAATAGTTCGGCGTCTGGAACGCGCGATTGAACGTGAAGCGCAGCGACTGGTTCTGGTTGGGGGTGAAGACGATCGCCGCCTTCGGCGAAACCTCGTTCTGGTCGGATTCGAGCACGGAGAAGTGGTCGAAGCGCGCGGCTGCCAGGAGGTTGACCTGCGGATGGATCTGGTACTCGACCTGGCCGAAGAGGCTCGAAATCGTGTCCTCGTGCTTCTCCTCCATCAGCGATCCGTCGGTATCGATGGAAACCCAGCGGTTCGATCCGCCCCCGATGATCCGGAGCTTCTGGTCCGCGGTGTTCCAATTGGCCTGCCCCTCGAGGTGGAACAGGTCCGACGACTCCAACAGGACCGCGCCGGTCCCGAGGGCCGTCTGGTTGTTGGCCTCGCAGGTGTCGCGCGGAACGCAGAGCTCCGTGAACGCGTCGAGGGGCGGCGGCGCGGGGTTCCCCTCGCGATCGTTCGCCCGCCGGCCGCTGTACCAGCCGAAGACGGTGAAGCGATCGGCGGCATACTGAGTCCGCGCCCAGGGCCGGTTCGCGCCGTTGATCTGCACGCGGCCGATTCCGGTGACGAAGATCTCGTTCTCGGTGAAGGTGTTTCCGCCTTCCGCGGTCCAGACGGACCCGTTGTCGAAATTGTAGTCGAGCCGCCCGCTCCCGTAGAGCGAGCTCACCGGATCGTCGATGAGGCCGACGGTCTCGACCGGCAGTGGACCGTAGGTCAGGCCGCCCTCCTCGAACATGCAGGCGCGGTCGGTGGGTGCGCAGGTTCCCACGGCCACGTCCCGAGTGCGGGACTCGGACCAGGTGTCTCCGACCCTTACGTACCCGAAGTTCGCCTTGTACCCGACGTTGCCGCTCTCGGTCTCGCCCGCGTGGCGGACGTCGATGCGACCGGTCCCGCGCTCTCCGCCCGACGTGGCGACCTTGGTGCCGATGATATCCGCGGGCGCCGGCGTCGAGATATTGAGCACGCCGCTGAAGGCGTTCGCGCCATAGAGGGCAGAGCCCGGCCCGCGGACGAGCTCGAGCTTCCCGAGATCGTCGAGCGGCATCGAGAGCGCGGTCCATTCCTGCGCCTGCAGGAACCCGACGCTGCGGTCGATCCCGTCCTGGAGCACGAGGACGCGGCGGTTCAGCGACGAGTTGAAGCCGCGTGCGTTGATGTTGAAGTCCTGAACGCCGCTCTGCACGACGTCGATGCCTGGCTGGTTGTCGAAAAGCTTGGGCAGCTGGCCGTGCGCGGCTTCCCTCTGGACCTCCTCCGGCGTCACCACGCTCACGGCGGCCGGGGCTTCCACGATCCGCGTCGGCCGACGTGAGGCGCCGATGACCGTGATGCCTCCGACCTCTACGAACCCGGCCGGCAGGGCGACGTCGACGGTCGCGGTCTGCCCCTCCGCGAGATCGACCGGCTCGCGGACGGTTTCGAACCCGAGCATCGTGAAGACGAGCGTCCGGGCGCCGGCCGGCACGTTGGCCAGGCTGTACGTCCCGCGCGGACCGGAGACGGCCCCGATCCCGGTTCCGTCGACGACGATCTGCGCCCCCGCGACCGCGCCGCCCGTGGCTGCCTCCGTCACCGTCCCCACGATCCGTCCCGTCCCCTGTCCGAGCGCCGGCGCGCCGAACGCGAGGATCGATCCCGCGATCAGGATAGCCGAGCGGAGCGTTGTGGTTTCCGACCTGGATGGAATCCGCATACCTCTCCTCAGGATGGCGTTGACAGGCGACCGAGGTGCAGCGAATTGGACGTATATACGCCTCGTTGAGGACATAGCGCAACCGGGGTTATCTTGCAGGCGATCCTTGAATTCGAGCCGACGCCGGGAGGGCCGATGGACACGCGGAGATGCGTCGTGAGCGGACGCGTCCAGGGCGTGGGCTTCCGCTGGTTCGTGACGCGGAACGCCCAGGACCTGGGGGTGCGCGGAACCGTGAGGAATCGCGGCGACGGAGCCGTCGAGGTCGTGCTCCAGGCCGACGAGCCGGCCGCCGTGCAGGCGCTCGTCGACCGCATCCGGCGCGGCCCGCCCGCGTCCCGCGTCGAGGAGGTGGCCTGCGAGCCGGTCCCGCTCGCGACCCGGCTCGATGGATTCGAGGTCGTGCGATGAGCGCGCTTCGGTCGCGCCGGACGCCGGCATGGGTCCTGCTCGCGGTCGCGGGGTGCGCACCGGTCTACTCCGCGACGACCTCCGCGCCACCGGTCTACTCGGAACCCGCGACTCCCGCTCCGCCTCCGGAGGTCTCGCGACCGGCGGCGAACGCGGATCTCGTCCGCGCCCTCGAATCGCTCGTCTGGCCGCTCGCCGCGGACGGCGGCGGGCTCCTCAGCTCGGAGTACGGGAACCGGATTCATCCGCGTGCGGGGGAGGAGCGCTTTCACGGCGGCCTCGACCTGCGCGCACGCGAGGGAACCCCCGTGTACGCGGCGGCCGCCGGCACGGTCGTGGCGAGCGGGACCTCGGGAGCGTACGGGAACCTGGTGATCCTCGACCACGGCGCCGGCCTCCAGACCCTCTACGCCCACAACGCGCGGAACCTCGTCCGGCCCGGGGACTCCGTGCGTCGCGGGCAGCCGATCGCCCTCGCGGGCCATACCGGAAACGCGACCGGGGATCACGTCCACTTCGAAGTCCGCTGGAAGGGCGGAACCGTCGATCCCCGGACGATCCTGCCGCTTCTCTCGGGGGCGACCGCGCGATGAGCGACAGACCGCGCGTGCGGACCGCCGATCTCGAGCAACGACTGCGGGCGGCCATCCGCGACATCCCCGATTTTCCCAAGCCGGGCATCGGCTTCAAGGACATTACGCCGATTCTCCTCGAGCCGAGCCTGTTCCGCGATACCGTGACCGCGCTCGCCGAGTGGACCGAAGGACGCGGCGCCGAGAAAGTGGTCGGCGTCGACGCGCGCGGCTTTCTGTTCGCGGGAGCCGTGGCCGATCGTCTGGGGCTCGGCCTCGTGCCGGCGCGCAAGCCGGGAAAGCTCCCGTACTCGACAGTGAGCGAGTCCTACGATCTCGAGTACGGAGTGAACACGCTCGAGCTCCACGTCGACGCGATCCGAAAGGGAGAGCGGATCGTCGTCGTCGACGATCTCCTCGCCACGGGCGGAACCGTGAAGGCCGCCGCGCGGCTGGTCGAGTCGCTGGGCGGGGCGATCGCGGGCCTCGCCTTCGTGGTCGAGCTGGGCTCTCTGGACGGACGAAGCAAACTCCATGGCTACGACACGACGAGCCTCGTCACCTTCGACTGAACCCGCCGAGGCGGCCGCGGGGGCGGGCGATTCGAGCGTCCCGGTGGACTGGCTTCCGCGCGCTCTCCTGCTCGACCCCGTCGCCATCCCCGGAGGCGCGGCGTGCTTCGCCGACGCGCGCGCCCTCGGCCTCACGAGCCTGCCGATCCTCCTCGGCTGGCGCCGCGCCGGCGGCTCGCTCGTGGTGGGCGCGATCGAGGGCGTGGCGAGCCCCACGCTCCTCGCCGCCGCCGAAGCCGTGGCCGAGGTCACAGCGGAATGGACCGATGCCCGCTGGGACGCGGCCTTCCGCTCGTTCTGGAGCGGGGCAGACGCGGAGCTTCGGGAAGCCCTCGCCGAGCGGCTGCCGCTCCCGCCGGGGGAGTGGACGCTCGCCGCGTGGTCCGAGTCCGTCTGGGGAGCCTACGCGGGCGGGGTCGAGTCGGCGGCGCTCGCGATCATCGGGGCGTCTGTCCCGGACGAGGTGCGCGAAGGAGTCCGGAGCCTGGCGCGCCCCCTGCGGGCCGCTGCGTTCGTGGTCGAGCCGCTGGACGAATCGCGCGGCCGGATCCGCTGCTCGCTCGTCGCCGGCGAGCTCGATTCGATCGCGGAGCGCTCCCTGCCGGGAGACGTCGACGGCCCGGGGAAGGGGGGCGGTCGCAGGCTCGGGCGGCCGCGCGTCCTGGAGGAGGTCCTGCCCGCGGTCGAGCGCGTCGCGACCGGCTCCGGGGCGAGACCGGTCTGGAGCCGGCGGGACTGGGTGCGCTTCGAGGGACCGCGCGGGGCGGTGCGGGTCTTTCCACGCGACGAGGGCGTCTGGCTCCAGCTCGTCGGCGCCGACGAAGGCGCGCGCGCGGGTCTGTGGTTCCGCCACGGGGTTCCGCCGGAGGCGGATCGGAACCGGCCTCCCGACCCTCCACCCGGCGCCCATCTGTTCCTGCGCGACGCGGAAGCGCTGACCCCCTCGGTCGAAGCGCTCATCCGCCACTGGCTCAGGGGACCCGACGTGAAGGCGCCGGACGGCTAGCGCGCGCCGGGAGCCCGTTCCCGGCGCACGCGCTCCAAGGTCTCGCGGTCGTTGACGTTGAGCAGCGCGAGCGGGTCGATCCCCGGCAGATCGGTCAGGGGAACCTCGACCGCGCCGACCTCGTCCAGGACGTCGACGATCCTCCGCGCGCCGCGCGCGAGCGCGCGCTCGCAGGCGTCCGCCACCTCGGCGCGCCAGAGCGCCATCAGCGGATGGCGGCGACCGTCGACGACGGGGAGGACGACGTCCGCCTCCGGCGCGGCCGCGTCGAGCCCAGCGAAGAGCGCGGGGTCGGCGTACGGGTAATCGCAGGCGGCGACCGCCACGCGGGTTCCGTCGGCCCCGGCGCCCGGCAGGCCCGCGGCGAGGCCCGCGAGCGGGCCGTCTCCGGGACGCCGGTCGTCGACCCGCACGTACGCGCCGGCCGGGAGCTCCTGCCCGGGGCGGGCCGCGACCCGGATCTCGCCGGCCAGCGGACGCAGCCGCGCGATGACCCGCAGCAGGAGCGGCGTCCCCTCCCACAGGACACCCGCCTTGTCGCACCCCATGCGGCGGCTGAATCCGCCGGCCAGGACGAGGAGCGGGCGTTTCGGTGGAGCGGTCACCGGAGCAAGATACGCCCCCTACCCGGGACGGCGCAGGCGGTTAAATTCCGCGTGTTCACAGGCTTCGAGTCGTGCCGGGCCGGCGGGCCCGCGCCGCTCCCGCATCCGCCCCCGTAGCTCAGGTGGATAGAGCAGCGGTTTCCTAAACCGCGTGTCGTGCGTTCGAATCGCGCCGGGGGCACCACTCCGTTCCCGATGTCAAGGTGATTCTGCGATAATGAGTCGTAAACGATTGTCCAAAAAGCAGTTGAAGCGCGACAGGTTCGTCGAGCGGACGTTCGACTGGGCGCATTGGGCGGAGACCCACCGGCGGGAGATGATCGGCGGCGGCGTCGCGCTGCTCGTCCTCCTGGCGGGCTTCTTCGTCTATCGCGGGGTCTCGCGCGGAGCGGAAGAGGACGCGGCGCGTGAATACCTGATGGCGCGGCAGGGATACTTTGCGGGGAACTACCAGCTCGCGGTCAGCGACCTGCAGGGGTTCCTCGCCCAGCACGGGGGAAGCGCCTACGAGGACGACGCCATGTTGTTCCTCGGCGAATCCCAGCTCCAGGCCGGGCTGCCGGCGGAGGCGGCGACGACCCTCGAGGATCTGCTCGACGTGCACGGGGATTCGCCGCTCGCGAGCAACGCCCGGGTGCTGCTCGCCGCGGCCTATGTTCAGGCGGGTCAGGTCGACCGGGCGCTGACCACGTACCGCGAGGCGATCGCGGACGCTCCGTACGACGCCGTCAAGATCCAGCTCCATGAATCGCTGGCCCGCGTGCTGGCGTCGCAGTCGCGCAACGACGAAGCGGTGGCGGAGTATCAGGCGATCCTCGAGCTCGAAGCGGAAGGCCCGGCCGCCGACGAGGCGCGTCGCGAAATCGCCGAGCTGACGATCCAGCCGCTGACGAGCGCGCCCGCGGAGAGCGCGGCACCCTGACGAACCGCTAGCCGACCTCCGACCAGGTCGATCCGAGGACGTCGGCGCGCAGGGAGAACCCCTGGAGGGTCTCATCGGTGTCGAGAGCGGGGTCGCTTTCGACGAAGCCCGCCAGCTGTATCGCCTGCTCTTCGATCATCCTCACGAACGCAGCCGCCAGCTCCGGATCGAACTGCGTCCCGGCGTTTCGCCTGATCTCCTCGCGGGCATAGCCCAGACCCTTCACCCGGCTCTGATAGGGACGCTTGCTCACCATCGCGTGGAACGAGTCCACGAGACTCACCACTCGCGCGCCGAATGGAATGTCCGACCCGCGCAGTCCCTCGGGATATCCCTTGCCGTCCCACCGTTCATGATGATGCCGGATGAAGGGCACGGCGGACGCGAAAGGCTTCAGCGGCTCGAGGATGCGCGCCCCGATCTCGGGGTGCTTGCGAACGATTTCGTACTCCTCGCGGGTCAGGAACTCCGACTTCTGCAGGATGTCCTGTGGCACGCCGAGCTTGCCGATATCGTGCAGCATGCACGCGATGCGGATCGTGTGCCTCTCGTGCTCGTGCAGCGTCAGATAGCCCAGGAACAGGTCGGACAATTCGGCGGCCTGCTGCAGATGATGCCGCGTGTAGGTGTCGCGCGCGTG
This sequence comes from Gemmatimonadota bacterium, assembly GCA_036556305.1. Taxonomy (GTDB): domain Bacteria; phylum Gemmatimonadota; class Gemmatimonadetes; order JACCXV01; family JAHWKZ01; genus JAICNR01. The sequence goes on along the minus strand of DATBJO010000035.1, from coordinate 3,808 downwards.
CATCGCGGTCGTGAGGCTCTCGATCACGTCATCGATGTTGTCGATGATCTCACGGTCGCTCGCGAACAGCGAGAGCTTCTCGCGGATCTCCGCGATCCGCGGATCGTCGTGACTGAAATGACGCTCCAGCGAGACCGATGTAAAGGCCTGGACGAGCTGGCGCTGGAGATCGTCGGCCGACGACTGGCGATGCAGGTGATCGTAGACGGTGATCCGATTCCGGCCCCGATACTTCGAGTAGTAGAGAGCCTGGTCCGCCTGATGGACGAGGTCCCGGGGCGTGGTGGCGTCATACGGGTACGTGGCCACGCCGATCGACGCGGTGACGGGCGTGTCGACGTCCCCGTGCTCGGACTCGGCTATCGCCTGGCAGATCCGCTCGGCGATCTTCTGAGCGCGGTCGATCTCGGCGCCGGTCAGGATGATCGCGAACTCCTCGCCGCCGTACCGCGCCACGAAGTCCACCTCGCGGACCTGGTCGTCGAGGATCCTCGCGATACTCCGGAGCACGGCGTCTCCCGCCAGGTGACCGAAGGCGTCGTTCACCCGCTTCAGATAGTCGATGTCGATCATGAGAAGGGAGAGGGGACGGAGCTCTCGCTCGGACCGCGCGATCTCCGCGTCCAGCCGCTGATGGAAGGCACGCAGATTGCGGAGTCCGGTCAGGGGATCGCGCGAGGCCGCCTCCTCCATCTCGGCGTAGCGCTCGGCGTGCTGCACGGCGCGCGCGGCCGCATGGGCCATCAACTGACAGAACGCGAGCTCCTGACGGCTGTACTCGATGCGCGCGCGCTCGTTGCGGATGTAGAGCACGCCGCGTGGCGAATCTCCGACCAGGATCGGGGCGACGAGGATCGAGGTCCGGCGCACGCGCTTGCGGAAGCCCGGGCGAGGGTCCGCGCTGCGCTCCCGGCGGCGGACGACGATGGGGCTCTGCCGCGACACGGCCTCGGCGACTTCGGGGTGCTCCGGAAGGGCGATAAACAGGTCCTGGCGCAAGGGATGGCCGAGGTCGGCGGCCGCGACGACACGACCCACTTCCGGCTCGTCGGTCAGCTCGATCATCGCGACCCTGTCGGCCTGGAGCAGGTGCGCCATCAGTTCCACCAGGCGACGATAGACGGTCTCGACGTCGAACGTTCCGGCGACGAGCGCCGAGATCTGGAGCGCGCTGTCGAGCAGGTCGCCCGTCGATTCGTGGCGCGAAAGCTCCTCGGTCAGGTGCCCGACCGCCGCCGCGGCCACGAGCAGGATGACGCCCTGCAGGATGAGCGCGCTCGTTTCGATGGCCATGCCGCCCCAGCCGCCGGTCGCGTAGAGCGGCACCTGGACCAGGGCGGCGCCGATGGAGACGGCGATCGACCAGCGAACGTTGCGAGCGAACGCGGCGAGCAGGATCGTGACGAGGAACAGGGGCAGATACAGCCCGCCGCCCTCCTGATAGACGGCCACGAACGCACCGAGCAGGATGAGTTCGGTGAGGGTGAAGAACGGCAGGAGACGCGGCCGCTCGAACCAGTGTCCGGGCACGAACGGGAGCGCGACCGCGGTCCCCGAATAGACCGCCCACACGGCGAGCGCCAGGGCCCGCCCGAGCCCCGGGGCCGGCGGATAGCTCCAGAAGAGCACGCCGGTCGCCGCCGCGGCGCAGAGCCGCAGGGCCACGAGCGTGGGCTTCGTCGTCGGTATCGTCGGGGTCTGCATGCGGCTCGCCATGTGGCACTCGCAAGGCCCGGGCCACGAGGGCCACGGGTTCGAGGCCCGGGAGGGGCCCCGGGGGGTGGCCGGACGGGAACAGCGGGGAGCCCCGACCGAGGTCGCAATCCCGGACGGATGTCGCATAACGTATATTATGTAAAGTTGCCTCTCGAGACGGTCCGAACGACCCCAACGGCCGGTTCGATATCCCCGCTCCCCTGCCGCGATTCGCCCCGAGGCTGCCGAGCTCCCGCGGTCGGGTCGCCGGCGCGTGGTGGCGGCGGCCCTGCCGGCTAGATTCGAGCCGTGCCCGCCAGCCCGCGCATCCTGATCCATCTCGACCACAACCCGCATCCCCGGGTCTTCGACCAGATCATGTCGCTGGACGGCGGCGCCGATCAGATCCTGGCCCACGGCGACGTCGATCCGCAGGACGTCCCGATCCTCGTGTCCGGCGCCCTCTATTCGCGGCCGCGCGACGAGCTCCACCGGACCGCGCTCCTCATCACCGGCACCAACGATCATGTCATCGACGAGATGGTCCGCCAGGCCAGGCGCGCGTTCTTCGGCCCGTACCGGATCTCGGTCATGTCCGAGTGCAAGGGCGGGAGCACGGTGGCGGGGGCGACGGTGGCGCGGGTCCGGCAGCTGGTCGCGTTGACGAAGGCGCGGGTCGTCGTCGTCGGCGGAGGTCCCGCGGGCGCGCGCGTGTCCGGGATCCTGGCCGCCGAAGGCGCCCACGTCCGGCTCACGGTCTTCGACCCGGAGGAGGCGGCCGAGCGGGCCCGCTTCGTCGCGAGCACGTTCGAGGAGGCGATCGAGACCGTCGTCTGGAAGACCGGCGAGGCGCTCGAGGAGGTCGTGGACGGGGCCCGCGTGATCATCACCGCCGGGCCGCCGGGCCTGACCCTTCTCCCCAGCCGCGTGTGGTCAGCGGTCGACGAGCTTCAGCTCCTCGTCGACATCAGCGGCGCCGAGCCGGCGGGGATCGAAGGGCTGTCGGGCGAGGAGGACGGCGATCCGATCCCGAACGGCGGCCACAACGTCCTCGCGGTCGGCGGTCTCGCGGTCAGCCGCTACAAGATCCGGGTCCACCGTGCGGCCGTGGAGGGGCTGTTCCATCGGGAAGCCGTCGTGCTCGGCCCCGTCGAGATCGCGCAGCTCGCCCGCGAGATCATCACGCCGTCGCTGGACTGAGGGTCCACCGGTCACTGTCCCGATTTCGGAGTTTTCGGTCCCGGTCTCAACCGTGGCGCGGATTTTCGGGTCTGCCGCAACGGCAGACGTGGATGGCCTGTGGATGGCCGCCCGCTCCCGAAAATGCCGTTGCCGAAATCAAGGAATCCTTTTAATCCTTGATATCGTACTCGCTTCTGTCGAGGAGGCGTTCCGTGGTTCACATGGCAGCTCTGATCGCGCTCCTGGCCTCCGTGGCCATGGAAGCCAAGCAGCCCTCACCGGTTCCGATGCCGGCGGCCGATTGGTATCTCAAGATCAAGGACATCCCCGGTGAATCGGACGACGCCTCGATCCCGCTGACCGGCCTGGCCTGGGACGCTCCGGCCGAGGTGGGACGATTCACCGTGTACCCGGTCCAGCGCGACGCGGCCTCCTCGATGGCCGGGGCCCGGGAAGCCGCCCCGGAGACGGCCGGCGGGCGCCGGATGCACATGCCCCTTACGATCGTCAAGGAGGTCGACAAGGCCTCCCCCAAGCTCATGGAAGCGTGTACCAAAGGCACCCACCTGGGCGACATCGAGGTCTGGTCGCGCGACGGCGGTCGGGGAACACTCCGCTACACGCTCCAGGACGCGATCATCTCGAGCTATGCGATCAGCGGACCGTCGGAGTCCTCTTCGCGCCCCATCGAATCGGTCTCGTTCGCGTACGCGCAGATCAAACTGGGGCCGGCCGCGCCGGCCGTGACCGGTGTGAGAGCACCGGGCGGGCGCTAGACGATCCGGAAGTAGTCGACCAACACGCAGCGGCGGCGGCGGACGAAGGTGCGGGCGGAGGTGGGGCCCTCGCCGGTCGGGGTCGAGATCGTCATCGCGGTCGGCCCTTCCCCGCCGAACCCGAGTCCGGCCAGGTTGGGGCCGTTCTTGACAAA
>DATBJO010000034.1:0-44978 GCA_036556305.1 Gemmatimonadota bacterium | reverse complement strand
CGAAGGCCGGCGGCTCGGAATGAGCCACCTGTGGAGTCCGGTGGCGGCCACGACCGCGTTCGGGGTGTCCGCGGGGCTCCCCCTCTTCCTCTACCTGCGACAGCGCAAGCTGGACGTCACTCAGAGGTTGAGGTCGGACGGCACCGGCTCGGCGCCCGAATAGTCGTAGAAGCCCTTCCCGCTCTTCCGCCCGTGCCAGCCGGCCAGGTGCATCTTGCGAAGCAGCGGCGGCGCGGCGTACACGTGGTCCTTGTACTCGTCGAACATGATCTCGGCGATCCGGTACGTGGTGTCGATCCCGACGAAGTCGAGGAGGGTCAGCGGCCCCATCGGATAGCCGCAGCCGTGGACCATCCCTTTGTCGATGTCTGCGGTCGAGGCGAGGCCGCTCTCCAGCGCCCGCACCGCACCGAGCAGGTACGGCACGAGCAGCAGGTTCACGACGAAGCCCGAGTTGTCCTTGGCCGCGATCGGGATCTTCCCCAGCGATTCCGCGAACGTCCACACGCGCTCGAACGTCGACTGGCTCGTCGTCACGGCCTTCACGACCTCGACCAGCTTCATGATCGGCACCGGATTGAAGAAGTGGAGCCCGACCGTGCGATCCGGCCGCGACGTCGCCGCCGCCATCTCGACGATCGTCAGGGACGAGGTGTTCGACGCGAAGATCGCATGCGGGGGGCAAAGCTCGTCGAGCTCGCCGAACATCTCGTTCTTGACCTCGATGTCCTCGACGACGGCCTCGATCACGAGATCGCAGTCGGCGAGGTCGCCGAGGTCGGTCGTGCCGCTCATGCGGGCGAGCGCGGCCTCGCGGTCGGCGGCCGTCATCTTCTCCTTCTCGACCGACTTCTGCATGAACCCGCCGATCTTCTCGAACGCCTTCTGCCAGTACGCGTCCTCGACCTCGCGCGCGACGACCTGGTAGCCGGCCTGCGCGCAGACGTGGACGATCCCGCTCCCCATGAGGCCCGTCCCGAGGACTCCCACCTTCTCGATCTTCTTCTCGCTCACTTCCCCTCCTCGCGATGCGAATGGGCGCGCTCAGCGCGGCGCGCGATGGACCTCAGGATCCTCCTGGTGACGATCCGATGACCGCCGCTTCCGATCACCGCCGCCCGATAGAGCGCGCCGCGCAGGCCCGGGAAACGCGCCCGCGTCACGGCACGCAGCGTGGCTCCTCCGTCGGCGGGCTCCACGACGAACGTCAGCGCGTAGCTCGCGAAGCGGTGGCTCCCCTCGAGCTCCAGCTCGCGGGGGGATCCCACGTGCGCGACCCGGAAGCCCGGGACCGTCGAACCTGCCGCGGCCCCGAACGGCCGCGTGGCGCGTCGATCCCGGCAGCCCAGGAGCCCGGCGAGAGCACGCGCGCGAATCCGATCGAACACGGCCTGGATCGCCTCGGGGATCGCTTCCCACACGCGGATCGGATCGGCGCGCGTGTGGATCGCGTGCTCGTCCACCAGCGGAAGCTCGACCGCGGGACTCACGCCACCGGAATCTCCGACTCGTGCCACCCGTGCCAGTATCCTTCGATGCGGGTCACGAACCCCTCCGGATCCTCGGCGTAGAGCCGCCGCCCGAGCTCGAGCGCCGCGTCCCGCTCGGCGGCGCGCTCGGCTTCCAGCCTGGGGAACAGCGGCGAGGGATCGAAGTGCAGGTCGAGCCGCGCCTCTTCCCGCAGCGCCGCCTCCAGCAGGTCGAGGTCGTGGGCGGCGCCGAGATGCCGGGAAAGGCGGTGGAGCTCGTCGGCGAGCGAGTCGAGCACCTCCGGCCAGGCGTTCCGCAGGAGCCGCACCTGGTACCACAGGTCCTTCACTCGCTTGCGCCATTCGTGGAAGGCTTCGGCGGACGGGGCTTCGATAGCGTCCCTCATGCGCTTCCCGCCCTTGCGGTAGGTCCGAGCGAGGCCGGAGGCGAGGGCCTCGAACCCCTCGACGGCCTCGAAGCCGGGCCCTCCGCCGGTCAGCGCCCGGGCCACCTCCGCCCGCACGCTCGCGTCGTCGCGCCGCCTGCGCCGCGTCGCCAGACGACGGCGGGCGCCCTGGAGCACGCGGTCCGGTGGGGCTCCCTCCGTTTCCAGCCGATCGAGGGTCTGGAACCGGGCGGCCGCGGCGCGTTGCGGTGCGAGCCGGCGGCCGAGGTCCCGAAAGCGCACGTTCTCGGACCGGAAGTGCGGTTTCCCCAGCGCTCCGCGCGAGAACCGCAGGATGGCCCGCACCTTCTTGAAGGACTTCCGGGCTTCGAGCACGCCGGCTTCGGGATCGAGGTCGGAGAGCAGCGCTCCCCGAGCCCGCCGGGTCTCCTCGGTCGCGACCCGGCCGAGCCCGGCGCCGATCGTCTCCCCCTGTTCGAGCCGGAACACCATCGCTTCTCAGGCGGCTTCGACGATCACGGTCGACCCCTGCCCGCCGCCGATGCAGGCCGACGCGAAGCCGAGCTTCGCGCCCCGGCGTTTCATCTCGTAGAGCAGCGTGATCGTGCAGCGGGTGCCGGTCGCGGCCAGCGGGTGTCCGATCGCGATCGCGCCGCCGTTCACGTTCAGCTTCGCGTGATCGAGGCCGAGCTCCTTCATGACCGCCACGGTCTGGGGCGCGAACGCCTCGTTGACCTCGTACAGGTCCATGTCGTCGAGGGTGAGCCCCACGTCCGCGAGCGCCTTCCGCGTGGAGGGCGCGGGCCCGATGCCCATGATCTTCGGCTCGCAGCCCGCGATCCCCCAGCCGAGGATGCGCCCGAGCACCGGACCGCCCGACTTCCGGGCGCGGGCGCGCGTGGTCACGATCACGGCCGCGGCCCCGTCGACGATGCCGGAAGCGTTCCCCGCGGTCACGACCCCGTCCTTCTTGAAGTAGGGGGGGAGCTTGGCCAGGATCTCGGGCGTCGTGGTCGGTCGCGGGTGCTCGTCGGCTTCGAACGCGGTATGGCCCTTCTTCGTCACGAGCTCCACGGGGACGATCTCGTCGGCGAACTTCCCGGCCTTCCGCGCGGCCTCGGTCCGCATCTGGCTCTGATAGGCGAATTCGTCGACCTCCGCGCGATTCAGCCGGTACTTGTCGGCCAGGTTCTCGGCGGTCTCGGCCATCGAGAACCCGGCGTAGGGGTCGTAGAGCGACTCCCACAGGAGGTCGCCCATCTTCGACTGGCCGAGCGGGATGCCCCAGCGCGCGCCGCGGATCGTGTGCGGGGCCTGGCTCATGCTCTCGGTGCCGCCGGCCAGGACGACCTCGCTGTCGCCGACCACGATCTGGCGGCAGGCCTGGATGATCGACTCGAACCCCGAGCCGCAGAGGCGGTTCACGGTCACGGCCGGGGTCTCCACGGGGAGGCCGGCCTTGAGACCCACGTGCCGGGCGCAGTAGATCGCGTCGCCCGAGGTCTGGAGCGCGTTTCCGAAGATCACGTGGTCGACCTCGTCCGGGGCGAAACCCGAGCGGTCGAGCGCGGCCTTCGCGGCCACGACGCCCAAGTCGTTGGCGGACAGGTCCTTGAGCGCCCCGCCGAAGGCGCCGAACGGGGTGCGGACACCGGCCACGAGCACGATGTCGTCGCGGTCGAGCTTCATGGTATGCTCCTCGTGAACCGAAAGTCGGATGGACGTGCCGAACGAGAGGCCTAAGGGTCGCCTCCGGGCCCTCGAGCGTCAACGCCGGCCAACGCAATCGGAGACGCGCGTGTCTTTCTCATGACGATGCCGGGCACCGATCGAGACCTGGTGAAGGCGGCCCTCAAGGGCCGGACGGTCGCCTTCGAGGCCCTCGTCCGCCGTCACCTGCGGGCGGCGTACGCGGTCGCCCTGGCCCGGACCGGGAGCCCGCACGACGCGGAGGACGTCTGCCAGGACGCTTTCATCGCCGCGCTCGAGCGGCTCGCGACGCTGCGCGACCCAGACCGCTTCGCGCCGTGGCTCCTCGAGATCGTGCGGAACCGGGCTCTCAACCTGATCCGCGCCCGGCGCGTGCGATCCGAGGAGCCGATCGAGGACGCGGTCGAGCGCGGAGGCGGCCCGGATCCCGGGCGCGCGGCCGAGCGCTCGACGCTTCGGGAAGACCTCCTCGGCGCGCTCGCGACCCTCGACGCGACGCGCCGCGAGGTGACGCTGCTCCACGACGTCGAGGGATGGCCGCACGCGGAGATCGCGGAGCGGCTGGGGATGCCCGTGGGGACGGTCCGATACCACCTGCACGAGGCCCGCAAGGTCCTGCGCGAGCGGCTTGCGGTCCGATACGGAAAGGAGATCCACGGATGACCGACGATCGCGGCCCCGGCTGGGCGCCGCTCGACCCGACGCGGGACTCCGAGCGCTGGGAATCGATGGTGCGCGCGATCGTCGCGCGCGCGACGCCGATCCTCGACGGGTACCGCGACCGGGGCCCGGCGGATCTGCTGGCGGCGTGGCTCCGCCCGACGCTCGCCGCGGCCGCGGTCGTGTCCGCGCTCGCCATCGGAGCGCTGGCCGCCGTCAGCCGCGAGCCCGACACGGGCGTGACGCCCGCCACGATCGGCCTGGGCGACGCGCTCGGCTATCCCGCGCCCGTCACGACATGGGTCTCGACGGGACAACCCCCGACCATCGAGGAGCTGGTGGTCGCCATGGAGGAGAGAAACCGATGACGATCGAATCCCGGAAGAGCATCTGGATCGCGGCCGGAGTGCTGGCGCTCGTTTTTCTCGCCGGCGGACTCGCGGGTGCCGCGATCGGCCTGTTCTCGCACCGGCACGCCCCGCCGCACGACATGCTCATGGAGCGGATCGCGCTGCCCGACGTGCCGCCGGCCCCCCATGGTCCGGGCGGTGTGGTGTTCTACGAGCGACTCGGCGACGAGTTCGGCGCTGAGCTCGGCCTCGACGAGGAGCAGGCCGCTCGTGTCGACAGCATGATGGAGGTCCAGCGCCAGAAGGCCGATTCGCTCCTCGAGTCGATGGGGCCCCGCCTCAAGGCTCTCATGGACTCGACGAACGCCGACATCGAGGCGCTCCTGACCGAAGAGCAGCGCGAACGGTTCCGCGAGATGCAGGCGCGCCGCCACGACGTGCTCATCCGGAAACGCTCTCCCGTGCCGCCCGACCCGCCCGGCTCGCTGGCCCCGAAGATCCCGGGCGATGAAGAGAACGGGGATCGATGAGAGCCGCGTGGCTCTTCGGCGCCGCGGTCATGGCGATCTTTGGCCGTCGGTCGCTAGGCCGCCGGCGAAGAGTCGCCCCCCGGCGAGCCTTCCGGCGCGCGCCACTGGAGCCAGAGCGCAGCGATCCACAGGACGAGCGCCAGGAAATGGAGCGCCTGGGACGCCGGGCGCTCCGGCGCGTAGGCGACGAAGAAGTCGCGCATCGCGTCCGCCGAGGCCCCGATCCGGATCGGTCCCCAGTTCGGCAGGTCCGAGCGCGCCCAGAACGCGGGAACGAGCGCGAACCGGACGACCGCCAGGATCACGGTGAGGACCCCCAGCGTCAGGACCGCGCTCTCGCGATCGTGGCGGCTGACGATGATCCCGGCGCCGACGGCCGCCAGAACCGCGAGCCCGACCTGCACGAGCCCCGGCGGCGGCAGGAGCACGCGGAACATCATGGCGGTCCCCGCGGCCCAGTAGACGAGCAGGACCGTACCGAGCCACCCCGCCGGACGCCAGAGGACGGCCCGACTGGCGAGCGCGAACGTGAACAGGATCCCCAGGAGCCCGCCGGTGAAGCCGAACATCGCGAACCGGAACGCTTCGTATCCGGACGCGGGCAGGTCGAGGCCGCCGACCAGCACCGCGAAGATCAGGAGGAGGCTGACGGCGAGCATCCGCCGACGGTGAGATGCCGACGCCGGTCGGCCGCGCGCTAGAGGATCGGCCACGGCGTCATCGCCCGGTCGATCTTCGTCCCCAGCTCCTCCAGCGCGACCCGCTGATCACCCGGGATGTCGGGGAGGGCGAGTGCCCGGTCGACGAGCGCGCGGGCGCGGCGCAGGGTCTCTTCGTCGTTGCGCTCGTACCAGGCGCCCGTGCCGTCCTCGAGGAGCGACCGCGCCCAAAGCTGGTAGCACCGCGCGAGCCGGATCTGGGCCCGCTGGTCCTCGTAGAACCCCTCCGACTCGCGACGCGCGATCGCATAGCGCTCCGCCGAGCGGGCGAGGAGCGCGTACAGCGAGCCGCGCTGCTCGAGGTCGTCCTTCTCGGTCCGCTGGAGCTCGGCGACCACGGTGCTGTAGATGCGGTCGCCGTCGCTCATGGCCGCCTCGTAGCGGTCGAAGCCCGCCGCGAGGCGGATCTCGTTGAGGACCCCGGCGGGGTCGGTGGGACGCAGGATGGCCAGCGCCGCGACGCCGAGCGTGAGGAACGCCAGGAGGGCCCACCCGGCCCATTCGATCGCGGTCGGCGCCCGGACGGATTCCAGGATTCAGCCTCCGCGTCCGATCCGGTCGCAGATCCAGTCTCCGACCTCGGCGGTCGATCCCGCGCCGCCGGCATCCGGCGTGGCCACGCCCTCGGCGAGCGCCGCCGCGACGGCGGCCTCGAGCGCCGCGGCGACCGCCGGGGCGCCCGTGTGCTCGGCCAGGAGCGCGGCCGTGAGCACGGCGGCCATCGGGTTCGCGGTCCCGCTCCCCGCGATGTCGGGCGCCGAGCCGTGCACGGGCTCGTACATCCCCGGCCGACCCGGATGGAGGTTCGCGCTCGCGGCGAGGCCCAGCCCGCCGACGAGCGCGGCGGCTTCGTCCGAGAGGATGTCGCCGAACAGATTGTTGGTCACGATGACGGCGTAATGCTCCGGGTGACGCACGAGCTTCATCGCGAGCGCGTCCACGTACTCGACCTCGGTCTTCAGAAACGGGAACTCCGCCGCGACCTCGGCGAAGACCCGCCGCCACAATCCGTGCGCGTGGGCGAGCGCGTTCGCCTTGTCGCACATCGTGACGCGATGACGGCCACGCTCCACCGCGTGCTCGAAAGCCGCGCGCACGATCCGCTTCACGCCCTTGTAGGTGTTCAGGTCCTCGTTGATCGCGATCTCGTCGGGCGTCCCGCGCTTGAACGAACCGCCCATGTTTACGTAGGCGCCCTCGGTGTTCTCGCGGAAGACGACGATGTCGATCGCTCGCTCGACGCCGTCGGGCCGCGGCCTGAGGGGGCACAGATCGGGATGCAGGAGCCTGATCGGTCGCAGGTTCACGTACAGGTCGAGGCCGAACCGGAGGCCGAAGAGGATGTCGCGCGCGTGCTCGTTTCCGGGCACGCGCGGATCGCCGAGCGCCCCGAGCAGGATCGCGTCGAAATCCGACCGCAGCCGCTTCAGCTCGCCGTCGGGCAGCGATTCGCCCGTCGCGAGCCAGCGGTCGGCGCCCCAGGGCAGGTCCTCGAAGGTGTAACGGACGCCGTTTCCCGCTCCGGCGATCTCCAGCGCGCGACGCGCGACCGGAACGACCTCGGGCCCCACCCCGTCGCCGGGGATCAGCGCGACGTGGGTCACGCCAGGGCTTCCGCGAGTGCGGCGACGAGACGCTCGTTCCCGGGGCGCGCGCTCACCGAGATGCGCGCCCAGGTCTCGATTCCCGGGGCGCTCATCGGGCGGATGACGATCCCGCGCGAGAGCAGCGCTTCGTTCACCTCTCCGGCGCGGGGCCCCAGGTTCGTGAACAGGAAGTTCGTCACCGAAGGGACGTACTCGATCCCGAGGGCGTCGAACCGACGAGCCAGCCACGCCCGCTCGGCGAGAACGGTCTCGCGCGTGCGCTCGACGTGCGCGTCGTCCGCCAGAGCGGCGAGCGCCGCCACCTGAGCCAGCGAGTTCGTGTTGAAGGCCTCGCGCACCCGCCCGAGGGCGTGAGCGTGCTCGGGACGCGTCATCGCGTAGCCGATCCGCAGCCCGGCGAGCCCGTGCGCCTTGGAGAACGTTCTCAGGACGACGAGGTTCGCCCCGTCGCGGATCCGATCTAGATCCTCGGCGAAGCGCGTTTCCGGCGCTTCGAACTCGTGATACGCCCGGTCGAGGACGACGAGGGTCTCGGGGGGCAGGTCGTCGAGCAGGGCCGCGAGAGCGTCCGGCCCGATGCACGTCCCGGTCGGATTGCACGGATTGTCGAGGAACAGCACCCGCGTCCGCTCGGTGACGGCATCGCGCAGCCCGTCCAGGTCGAAACGCCAGTCGACGTGCGGGACGACCCGCGGACGCACGCCGACAACCTGGCAGGCGATCTGGAAGCGGGGGAACGTCGGGAACCCGACCACCGCCTCGTCGCCCGGACGGAGGAACGCCCGCGCGACCAGGTCGATGCACTCGACCGAGCCGTTTCCGATCACGATCTGGGACGGATCCAGGTCATTGCGCTCGCCGAGGGCCATTCGCAGGGAGCGCGCCTGGCTGTCGGGATAGTAATGCGCTTCGCCGAGGCTCGACCTCACAGCCTCGACGGCGCGCGGCGACGGGCCGAGCGGGTTCTCGTTCGAGGCCGCCTTGAGCACGTCGGAGATGCCGTACTCGAGCGCGATCTCTTCGCGGTGGCGCCCTGGTACGTAAGGCCAGATCCGCTCCAGGTCGGCACGGGGAGGCGTCGGGGACGCGTCCGCCCGCGAGCGGCCTATGCCTCCCACTCCTTCATGAAGTGGTGAACGAACTCGAGGTACTCGGCGATCGCGTCGACTCCTTCGGTCACGCGCTCGAACGCGCCGATCGCCTCGGCGTCCGCATCCCACCCTTCCTCCTCTCCGTGCTCGGTGGCATACTCCGCGAGGCCCATGAGGGTGTCGCCGAGACGACCGGGGATTACGTCCTCCTCGGCGAGGATCCCGATCGCGTCGAGGTTGTCCTCCGGTTCGTCCCAGTCCGCTTCGTCGATCAGCGACCACGCCGATTCGACGACGTGGCGCATGGCGTGGTCGAAGTGCCGCATGGCGGCGCGACGCGCCGTCGGCGCCACGAACGATTCCTCGCCTTCGTCGACCGCGGCCCGGATCGCCTCGAGTTCGGACTCGAGCGCGTCGAGCTCGTGGGTCACTCCTTCGAAATTTCCTGCGCTCATGACCGTAGGATAGGCACGTCGCCGGTTTAGTCAACCGCTTCCCGCACAGGTCGTGACCGTCCGGCGCGCGCGCCTTACCTTGTGGCCTCACATGCGGGCACCGTGCCCCCATCCACTCCTGCTGGTCGCCGTCGCGCTCGCCGGCTATCAGGCGCCTGCCTTTCCGCAGCCCGCGGCGGATGGAGCGCAGGAGCTGTACGCCTCGGTCCTCTCTCGTTACGTCGCCGGCGGCGACGTCCGGTACGGCCTGCTGCTCACCGAGAATCCGCCCGAGTGGCGGCGTTACCTGAAATGGCTGGACGATGCGCGGCCCGAGTCGATGACGATCGACGAGCGGCGCGCGTTCTGGATCAACGCGTACAACGCGCGCGTGATCGCCGGGGTCCTCGAGCGCTACCCGGTCGACTCCGTCCGCGACGTGGGGTTCTTCGGGGGCCGGTTCCGCGGGTTCTTCGGACGCCGCGAGCACCCGGTCGCCGGTGAGGTCCGGACGCTGGACGAGATCGAGAAGGAGATCCTGTTCGAGGCGCCGCTCGCGGACCCGCGCATCCACTTCGCCCTGAACTGCGCCGCGCGCTCGTGCCCCAAGCTGCGCGCCGAGCCGTACGAGGCTTCGCGCCTCGACACCCAGCTCGACTTCCAGACGCGGACGTTCCTGAACGGACCCGACGGCACGCGCCTCGATCCGACCGCCAGGGTGCTCTACGTGAGCCGGGTGCTCGACTGGTACCGCGGGGATTTCGAGGCGGCGGCCGGCAGCGTGCGCGAGTACCTGATCCGGCACCTGACGGGCGAAAAGGCGGCGGCGGCGCGGGACCCGGGGTGGACGATCGAGTATCTGGACTACGACTGGAGCCTCAACGACGTCATGTAGGCGGTCGATGAAAACGGGCCATCTGCTGCGTTGGGCTCCTCACTCTTCCTGCGACGCTCGACCAGCTCGAGCCGCTGCTCGAGATCCCTTACTACCTCTCGCCCGGCTGGCTCCGGATCGACCCGAACTTCGACTCGCTGCGGACGACCCCCGCTTCCAGCGCCTCGTGGCCGGCTCCTGACGCGCCTCACCGCGCTGATCGCCCGGGGAGGGAAGGGGCAATGAGAGCGGGGTCGAATTCCAGCGCCGTCTGGTCCATCTCGCGCACGTACCAGCGGAGGCGGAGGGAGGCGTCGAAGCCGAGCTCGGTGGCGATCGACGGCGCGCGGCAGGCGGGATCGGCGTCGCGCGGGATGGGTCGCCGTCCCTCGCGCCTCGTGTAGATCCAGCGCTCGGCGGTCGCGGTCCTGAGCGCGCTCCGGACCGCCGCCGTGTCGGGTCCCGAGAGCGGCACGTGATCGACGCTACTGCTCGCGCAGATCCGGTTGGGCTCACCCAGGACGGCCCGCACCGAGTCGGCGGGCATACCCCACGACAGGCTCGCGAGCCCCTCGCGGAACGACCCCACCGGAACGAGGACCATCCGCAGGATGGCGACGATCGCGGCCCCGGCCACGACGAGGATCGCGACGCGCGTTCCGCTGGCGGGCTTCAGCCGCGCTCGGAGGCCCGCCGGACCGTCTCCATCGCGGGACCCTGGAGGTCGGGCGCCGGCACGAGCCGATCGCCCTGCGCGCGGAACGGCGCGACCGTCCACTCCAGGGTCGGCTCGAGTCCCGCCCCCGCGCGCTCCACCGCGGCGACGACCTCGAGCGCTCCGTCCGCGTCGAGATCCACGAGTCCGAGCTGGGAGCTCACGTCGCCGAAGATCCCGTCGTAGAAGATGGCCGGCCGGGGCTCGCCATCCCCGGTCAGGGTCATCGGCGCGAGGCCGCCGCCGGCGGCCTGGAACAGCCCGATCGCGCGCAGCGAGGAGCTCGACGGCAGATCCAGGAGCAGGGTCGCGCGCCCGCCCAGCGTGGCGACCTGGTAGAGGACCGCGCCGCGCTGGACTCCCTGCCAGTCCTCGAGGCCGAGGGCCTCGGGCGGAACGAGCGGGCTCGTCGCCGTGGCGCGGAAGTCGGTTCCGCGATTCTCGAGGACGAGCCCGCTCGGCGCGCCGCCCGCGGTCGTGAACAGAGCGACGGTCTCGGGCCCGGCGTCGCCCAGCAGGTCGAGCGAGAACACGCCTCCCCGCTCGAGCCGGCTCCCCGCCGGGGCCCTCTCGGCCAGCGGATCGATGTGCGACTCGACGACCAGCGAGCCGCCTTCCATCTCCCAGGAGTACGCGAGGCCGCCCTCCGGCTCGCCCCCCGGCGCGACCAGGACGCGGAGCCGCCGCGCGTCGATCCAGCTCTGCGGCCGCGAAGCCCTTCCCTCGCGCGTGAGCCACGAGAGGAGGGGATGGCTCTCGGGCCGGAACTCCAGCGCGTCGAAGACGCCCACCCGGCTCGGACCGCCGGCGGTGGAGCCGCCGAACGCGAGATAGCGGCCGTCCGGGCTCCAGGTTAGCGAGCCGGAGCCGCCGCCCGCGTACACGGCGGCGATTCCCGCGATCTGCCGCTTGCGGGACCAGACGCCGACCACGCTCCGGTCGGCGCCGCCGATGAAGGCGATCGAGGTCGAGTCGGGCGACGGGACGATCTGCGCGATCGGGCCGTCTCTCACCGGCTCCCCTCCGGGGCCGCGGGACGGGACCCGGGCGCGGGTGAAGAGCGTGTCGGACCCGATGAGGACGGCGGCGGAATCCGCCGTGATCGTCAGCGCGCCGGAGAGTCCGCCCGACATCGCGGTGGTGTCCGCCTCGCCGGACGGCAACGGCAGGATCGAGACCCACGCCCTCCGGTCCTCCTCGCTGCATCCGGCGAGCGCGGCCGTCAGGCCGATCACCGCGAGCAGCGTTCGGGCCCCCGGACGCATGACCTCAGTAGCCGCCCTTCTTGAGGACGTCGCGGGCGATGACGAGGCGCTGGATCTCGTTCGTGCCCTCGAAGATCCGGTTGATGCGGGAGTCCCGGTAGAAGCGCTCGGGCCACATCTCGGCGGAGTATCCCATGCCGCCGTGCAGCTGCACGGCGCGGTCGACGATCCGGTCCAGCGCCTCCGAGCAGAAGTACTTGCAGATCGCGGCCTCGCGACCGAAGCGCTCGCCCTGATCGCACATCCACGCCGTGCGGTAGATCATGTTCTCCATCGCGTACGTCTCGGCGGCCATCTCGGCGAGCATGAACTGGATCGCCTGGAAGTCCTGGATCTTCCGGCCGAACGCCTCGCGCTGTCCGGCGTACTGGACGCAGCGGTCGATGGAGTCTTTGGCCGCCCCGAGCGTGGCGGCGGCGAGGCCGAGCCGGCCGACGTCGAGCACCCCGAAGGCGTAGTGCGCGCCGTCTCCGATCCTGCCGATCAGGTTCTCCGCCGGCACCCGCATGTCCTCGAACACGAGCTCGACCGTGTTCGAGCCGCGGATCCCCATCTTCTCCTCGACCTTCCCGACACGAAAGCCGGGGAAGGTCTTCTCGACGATGAACGCGGCCGGACCGGAGTCCGCCTCCCCCTCGCCCTCCACCTTGCAGAACACCGCTACGACGTCGGCCAGGCCCCCGTTCGTGATCCAGATCTTCGTGCCGTTGACGATCCACGCATCGCCCTTCCGGACCGCGGTCGTCTTCATCCCCATGGCGTCCGATCCCGATTCGGGCTCGGTCAGCGCGTACGCGCCGATCATCTCGCCCCGCGCCATCGGCGCCAGGTACTTCTTCTTCTGCTCCTCGCTTCCGAACTTGTGGATCGTCATTCCGCCGATCGACTGATGCGCGCCGATGAAGGTCGCGGTCGACGCGCACGCGCGACTGATTTCTTCCTGCAGGATGCAGTAGCCCGTCTCGCCCATCCCCGCGCCGTCGTACTCCTCCGGATACACGACGCCCAGGAAGCCCAGCTCCGCCATGGTGTCGATGATGTGACGTGGGATCTCATGACGCTTGTCGATCTCGTCGGCGACGGGACGCAGCTCCTCGTCGACGAAGCGCTTCGCGGTTCGACGAAGCTCTTTATGCTCGTCGGTGAACGACCAGTCCATGAGGCTCCTCCGGGATGGGTACGGGGTGCGGCTCGATCGAAATCGGCTGGAAGATACCGCCCACCCAGGGGAGCGGGAGTGCCGGAGGATCGTCGGCGGCGCGGTGGGGGATCGTGCTGTCGGGCGGCTGACGGCGGATCCCGCTCAGGCGGGAGCGGCCTCCTGCGCCAATCTCGACGCGACCGCCTCGGCCAGGATCTCGCGGGCGCGCTTCGCGACGTCGTCCAGCGAAGGCGTGCGCAGCGCCATCTCGCCGGCGCGGCGCTTCAGCTCGTCCAGCGAGGGCAGATGAGGCAGGTGGATCTCGAGGTGCGGTTTGTGCGACCAGGTCGTGCGCGCCTGCTCGACCAGCGAATCGAGATGGAATGTGCTGGCCAGGCGGTGGGCGACCTTGTCGACGGCTCGCCGCGACAGCCGCCGCTCGCCGAGCAGGACCTCTTCGGGCGGAGTGTGGAGGTTCCACACGATCCCCACCCACGACAGGGCCTTGAGGACGTAGTACGTGACGTCGATCTCGTACCAGCGGAATCCCTGCCGGGTCGAGACCTGATAGTAGTGGTGGTTGTTGTGCCATCCCTCGCCCAGAGTGACGAGAGCCAGCCACCAGTTGTTCCGGCTGTCGTCGCCGGTCAGGTATCGCTGCCGCCCGAAGCAGTGGGCCAGCGAGTTGATCGCAAACGTGCCGTGATACAGGATCGCCGTCGAGAGAAAGAACCCGACGAACAGGCCGGGCCATCCCGCGACCAGGAAGCACGCCACTGCGAGAACGATACCCGGAACGTGCTGGAAGCGATTCAGCAACCTCAGCTCGGGATACGCCGCGAGATCGCGGACGAGATCGTAGTCCGCCTTCCCGCGTCGCCGCGCGAAGATCCATCCCGCGTGCGCGAACAGGAATCCGTGGATCCCCGGCGAGTGGACGTCATCGACGGTGTCGGAATGCTTGTGATGATGGCGATGCTTCGCCGACCACCAGAGGACCCCCTTCTGGAGCGAGGTCTGCGACAGGAACGCGAGGACGAACTGGAAGACTCGACTCGTGTCGTACGAGCGGTGCGAGAAATAGCGGTGGAACCCGGCCGTGATCGCGAACATCCGCAGGACGTACAGGCCCACGCAGAGCGCGGCGGCCGCCCATGTCACGCCGCTCCACAGGATCCCGATCGTGGCCAGGTGGACGAGGAGGAACGGAATCGCCGAGGGATACACGATATCGTCGTGGTGCTCGGCGTCGAAGCGGACGGTGCGTGTCAGCATTCTCGATTGTTCCGGGATCGGGCGAAAGGGGAGGCGGACGTGGGCACAATCTAGCACGGTGTCGGCGTTCGCACTAGGATCCTCGCGTGCTGAAATGGAAGAATGTCCTCGCGGCGACCGATTTCTCGACCTCGGGAGAGAACGCGGTCGCGACGGCGGCTTCCATCGCGTCGTCCGCGCGCGGCGCCCTCTCGGTCGTCTATGCGGCGGACCAGCCGCCCATGTTCTCGCAACCGCTCCTGACCCGCCTCGGCCCGGCTGACCCGAACGAGCTCTGGACCCGGGAGGCGCGCCGGTCGATGGTGCGCCTCGTCGAGCGCCTTCGGACCGACGTGCCCGGGACGCGCGGCTTCGTCCGGGTGGGGACGCCGTGGCGGGAGATCGTGGGCCTGAGCGTGGAGCTCGGCGCCGCAGGGATCGTCCTCGGCAGCACCGGCCTGTCGCGGATCCAGCGGCTGCTTCTCGGGAGCACCGCCGAAGGGGTCGTCCGCAGCGCGTCCTGCCCCGTCCTCGTCGTGAGGAAGCAGCCGCTCGGGGAGGTGCGCCGTGTCCTCCTTCCGGTCGACATGGACGAGGGCTCGCGAACCTCCGTGCGCTACGCGATGCGCCAGCTCGGGAAGGACGTCGAGCTTGACGCGGTTCACGTCGTCAGCTTCCCGCGCTTGATCGACCCCGAGCTCGTCGACGCGCTTCCGGACGATGCCGAATCGGCTCGTCGGCTGCGCGCGTTCCTGGACGGGATCGGCGCGAAGCGCGTGCCTTCGCGGGTCGTGCTCGGCGCTCCCGCCGAGGCCATCATCGACGCCGCGCGGGATGCGGACCTCGTCGTCATCGCGACGCGCGGCCGCACGGGGCTCGCGCGGGCCCTCCTGGGGAGCGTGGCCGAGAAGGTCGTGCGCTTCTCGGAAGGCCCCGTCCTCGTCCTCCCCGGGCCGCGCGTCAGGGCCCGAAGGAAGCCGCGCGGCGGAGCCGAGATCGAGGGCGAGGTCCTCCTCAGTAACTGATCCGGATCCGGTACCGGAGCGTCGCCTCGCCGCCGGCTTCGACCGGCACGTCGAAGCGCACCGTGAACGCGTCCAGCTTCTCGAACTCATGGCTGTTCGAGAGCATCCGCCAATCGCCGGGCAGCGGCTCCACGACCTGCACGACGATGTTCTCCTGCTTGTGGTTCCGGATCACGACCTCGAACGCCTCCTCCCAGACGTGCCCGCTGGACACGACCTGGAACTCGGTCTGGCGACGGTCGGCGACGACGTCGAAGGCCTCGCCGATCTTGAGGACGACCTTCTCGCCTTCCGGCGTGTGGTCGATGCGGTCCTCGCCCACGAGCTGGAGCGTCCCGTCGGCGTCCGCCTTGTAGAGCCGCACGGTCCCCGCCGGCAGCGGCACGCCGAGACCGTCGCTCTCGCGGTTCTCGAACTCCTGGTACACGCCGATCTTGAGTCCCTGCTCCCCGCCGTATTGCTGCGTGTAGTACCACGGCGCGCCCGCGAGGCGGAACACCTTCTGCGTCCGGACCGAGGCCGTCTCGAGCAGGCGGATCTGCTTGGTCTGGTTGTTCTTGATCGTCGTCGGCCGCGGCAGGTCGTAGAGGTGGTACTCGAAGAACGTGCGCTCCTCGAACGCCGCCGCGCTCGGCGCGGCGTCGGCCACCTCGAGCGCGCGCCTGGCGTACTCCTCGCGCCCGTCCTGCGGCGCGCGGTGGATGTCGCCCGCGACGAGCTTGAGCCTGGCGTCTGGATACGTGGTCCCGCTGCGGTTGTCGATCGTGACCCAGCCGCCCAGGTCGAGCGTGCGATCGTCCGCGGAGAGGGTCGCGACATAGTCGGCCTTCCACGACAGCCCGCCGGTCAGGTACGAGACCTCGACGGGCTCGGTCCCGGACCGCTGGCTGGCCAGCGTCCAGACCAGTGTCGGGGAGGCCTTGAGGTCGCCGACGAGCGACGGAAGCACGACGCGGCCCGGGGGATTGAGCGCGATGGAGTCGCCGATCTGGTACACGGTGCCGCCCTGGACCGAGAGCAGCTTGGCGCGGACCGCACGGTCCTCGCCGTCCGCGGTCGTCGTCACGAGCGTGACGGTCTCGCCGACGTACTTGGCGAGCAGCGCCTCGGGCGTCATCAGGTCGTACTCGTAGTTCTGCTCGAGCACGTCGACGGCGCCGCCGTTCCGGAGCGCGCGGAAGGCGACCGACGTGGGATCGATGAGGGCGGCGACGTCACGGAAGGGCAGCGTGAACACCCCGTCCTCGAGCTCGATCCGGCGCTCGTCGCGGACGAGTCCCAGGTTTCCGTTGTAGACGGTGACCGCGACCGATCGCGGCTCCGGGTCGTCTCCGCGGGCAGCCGGCAGCGCGCCCAGCGCGAGCGCCGCGCCGGCCAGAAGTCCGCAGGCGATGATCGGGCGTTTCATGAGGTCCTCCAGTTCGTTGGGTGGACGATGTCTTCGTCCACCTCTACAACCGGAGGGCGGGTTTATTCCGGGGTTCCGAGGAACCGCTCGAGGCTGTCGGCCAGGGCGGCGTTCGCCCGGTCCGCGCCCGCGGGCGCCAGCGTGTCGCTCCAGAGCGTGAGTGCCCGCCGGGCGGCGGTCGTGTCCCGCGCGGCGAGCGCGGCGCGCGCGTCCCGCTCGAAGCGCTCGGCCCCTTCCGCGACCGGAGCCGCGAGCGACGGCTCGGCGGCCCGATCGGCCAGGGCCTCCTGGCGCCCGACGCGGTCCTGCTCGGCCTCGAGCGCGGCTTCCTTCCCGCGCGCCTCCGCCTTCTCCTCGAGGACCCTCTCGTCGACCGCCTCGCGGCCGGCCCGCGGAACGGCCGCCGGCGGCGGCGCTCCCGGCTCGGCGACCGTAGGCGCGGGGAGATCGGGCGACGGCGTCTCCCGGAGGGCGCCCGAGGCGTCGTCGTCCGCGCGCTCGCTCCAGGTCGCCGGCCGGCCGTCCCCCGGCCCGCGGGCTCTCTCGCGCCAGACGACGCCCACGATCAGGGCGGCCACGGCGACGAGCGCGACCTGGGGCGCCCAGCGCCGGAACGACCACGCCTCCCCGCCGGCGCGGCGCTTCCCGGACGTGCGTGCGACGATCGCCGCCCGCTGGGCGGCCCAGTCGGGCTCGAGCTCCCGCGCGCCGCTCCGCATCGCCGCGTAGCCGCGCCCGACGCTCGACGTCCACGGCCCGAGCGCCGCGAGATCGTCCCGGCAGCGGGCGCAACGGTCCAGGTGCGCCTCGACCGAGGCCCGATCGGACGCGTCCAGCTCGTCCGTCCGGTACGCGTCGAGGAGCTCGCCGACGTGGTCTCCGGCCTCCTGGCCGCGCTCTCGACTCTCGTCCTCTGGCGTCATGGCCTCTGACCCTTGCCTTCCAGGCAGTCCCGCATCCTCTCGCGCGCGCGATGGAGGCGCGACATCACGGTTCCGAGGGAGAGCTCGAGCACGCCGGCGATCTCCGCGTACCGGAAGTCCTCCCCGTGGCGGAGGTCGAAGACCTCCCGCTGGTCGCGGGGAAGCGTCTCCAGGCACTCGGCGAGCGCCCGCGCCAGCTCCCGGTCCTCGGCGCCCGATCCCGCGTCCTCGCGCGCGGGCAGGACCGGCGGATCGTCGCCGGACAGCGACCGGAATCCCCACGTCCGCCGGCTCCGGAGCGCGTTGAGGCACCGGTTCCGCGCGATCGTGAACACCCACGTGTAGAAGCGGTGGCCGGGATCGAATCCGTCGAGCTTCTCCCACGCGCGCACGAACGTCTCCTGCACGACGTCGTCCGCCTCGTCCGCATCGCCCAGCATGCGAAGGCAGCTCCACCACAGCCGGCGCTGGTAGCGGTCCACCAGCGTGCCGTAGAGGTGTGACTCTCCGCGGCGGATCCGCGCGATCAGCGCGGCCTCCTCGGCGGACTCCGCCTGCTCCCGGGTGTTTATACCCGCGGACCCGGAACTCATTCCGCCGACAGGCCGGGGAGGTGGGACCCTCCCGACGCGAGCACCTCTGCCGCCACGACCCGTACGTCGTTGTCGGGATACTCGCGCACGGCGGCGAGCGCGCGGCGGACGCGCCGCCACGCCTCGTTGACGATCAGCCGGGCGCGGGTCGCGTGCGCCTCGCCCGCGCCATCCGGTTGCTCGCGGCGCGCGCGGTCGGCGCGCGAGATCACGGCGGACATGAGGAACAGGTCTCCCGCCGCGTCCGCGAGCCGCTCGAGCACCATCTGCCGCTCGACGATCTCGCGCCCGTGCCGCCGGAGAGTCCACTCCACCGCGCCACCGAACTCGGCCACCCACTCCGGCAATGCGCGCGCGAACCCCGCGACGTCGGGGTGCAGCTCGGGCAGTCCCGAGCGGTGCATCGCCCGGCGGGCGCGGCCCCGGGCATAGTCGGTCAACAGACCCATCTGCTTGATCGGATCCTTGAGCGCGCGCGCCACCGCCTTCAGGTGCTCCCCGGGGGCCTCCAGGCCCGAGAGCGCCGTGTAGAGGCGCAGGATCTCGTTCGTGCCCTCGAAGATCAGGTTGATGCGCGCGTCGCGGAGGTAGCGCTCGTACGGGTATTCCTGCATGTAGCCCATGCCGCCCGCGATCTGGAGCGCCTCGTTGACGACCCGCCACACCGCCTCCGAGGCCTTCACCTTGCAGATCGCCGACTCGAGCGAGTAGTCGACGTCGCCGCGGTCCACGAGCGCGGTCGTCAGATAGACCATCGACTCCGCGCCGTAGACCTCGAGCGCCATGCCGGCCAGCTTCTTCTGGATGAGCTCGAAATCGGCGATCGGACGGCCGAACTGCTCGCGCTCCTGCGCGTTCCGGCTGGCCTCGGCGAGCAGATGCTTCATCCCCCCGACGCATCCCGCGGCGAGACCGAGGCGGCCGGAGTTCAGCACCTCCATCGCGACCTTGAACCCCCCGCCGACCTCGCCCAGGACCAGGTCCGGAGCCAGGGCGACGCCCTCGAAGTGGACCTCGGTCGTCGACGAACCGCGGATCCCCAGCTTGTGCTCCTCGGGGCCGATCGAGACCCCGGCGAGCGCGCGCGGGACGATGAACGCGGTGATCCGGTCGACGGTCCGGCCGTCTTTCTCGACGGCGGTCTGCGCGAAAACCGTGAACACCTCCGCCAGCCCGCCGTTCGTGATCCAGATCTTCGTCCCGTCGAGCATCCAGGCCCCACGCTCCTCGCTCCACGTCGCGCGCGATCGGATCGAGGCCGCGTCGGACCCCGACGTCGGCTCGGTGAGCGCGAAGGCGGCCAGCTGCTCGCCCCGCGCCAGCGCCGGCAGGAAGCGACGCTTCTGCTCCTCGGTCCCGAACTGGAGGATCCCCTTGAGGCCGATCGACTCGTGCGCGCCCACGGTGACCACGATCGCGCCGTCGATCGTGGCCAGGGTCTCGAAGACCTTGGCGTAGAACGTCATCGACGCGCCGGAGCCGTCGTGCTCCTCGGGGACGATGATGCCGAAGACCCCGAGCTCCGCGAGTCCGTCGAGGACCTCGCGCGGCAACCGCGCCTCCCGGTCGATCGCCCGGCTGTCGACGCGCTCGCGGGCGAAGCGCCGCAGGCTGTCCCGCAGGATCTCCAGCGTCCCGGCCTCGTCGGCCGAGATCTCGGGATACGGGAACAGCGCGTCCGGGTCGAGATGCCCGGTGAAGAACGGCCGGCAGACGCTCACGCCACCCGCCGGGCCAGCCAGATCCCGCCGATCATGACGAGGAACCCGAGGCACAGGAGCGCGACGCCGTTCACCGCCGCGCGCTCGACGACGGGCTCGGTCTGAATCGCCATCCGCGTGGCGAGCTCTCGGGCGCGCGCGAGATCGCGATACCACGTGACGAGCGTCCACGCCGGGATCACGAGTGCCGCCACCGCGAGGACCCTGAGCCCGACCGCGGTCCCCGGCAGCCGCCGGCGCGAGCCGATCGCGTACAGGACCAGGATCGCGGCCGCGACCGCGGCCAGTCCCCAGAAGGCGGAGCTGTGGGTGAGGGGCGCGAAGCTCATCGCTCGAGGGTACGTTCCGGGCGGGAGCGACGCACCGGCGTCAGAGACCGAGGCTGGCCTGGTCTTCGGCCCGGCTCGCCACGCCCGCGCCCTGCGCGAGCCGCTCGCCGTAGAAGCCGCCACCCGCCCGCGCGCGCTCGCGCAGCGCCACCGACGGAGCGAACCGTGGGTCGATCAGCGTCGACCAGCGCTCGAGGCGCTCGACGATCTCGGCGAGCCCCTCCTCGTCCGCCCAGCGCATGAGCCCGCCGCGGAAGGGGGGCCAGCCGATGCCCAGGACGAGCGCCAGGTCGCCCTCCCCCGGCGTTTCCACGATCCCTTCGGCCACGGCGCGCGCGGCCTCGTTCACCATCGGATACAGGCTGCGGGTCACGAGGTAGTCCTCGTCGTAGACGGGCGTCGCCCCCTCTCCCGCGGGCGGCAATCCGAGCTCTCCGCGGAGCCGCTCGTCGGGCTCCTTCCGCTCGTCGCCCTGATAACGGTAGAAGCCGGCCCCCGACTTCCTTCCCAGGCGCTCGGTCGCCTGGAGACGATGGAGCAGCGCGTGCGGCCGCATGCGATCGGGATATGCCTCGGCCATGACCTTCCCGACCTTGGCGGCGATGTCGAGTCCGACCTCGTCGAGGAGCGCGAGCGGCCCCATCGGGAGTCCGAAGTCTTCGAGCGCCCCGTCGAGCGCGGCGATCGGTACGCCTTCGGCGAACAGGTGGACGGCCTCGTTGAGGTACGGCATGAGGAGGCGGTTGACCCAGAAGCCCGGTCCGTCGCGCACGACGACCGGCGTCTTCCCCAGGTCCAGCGCCAGGCGATGGAGCGTGGCCAGGGCGTCGTCGGACGTCCGCGCCCCGCGCACGACTTCGACCAGCGGCATCTTCTCGACCGGATTGAAGAAGTGGAGTCCGCCGAACGCTTCCGGGCGCGCGAGCGCCCCCGCCAGCGCATCGACCCGCAGGGACGACGTGTTCGTCGCGAGGACCGCACCCTCGCCGACCTCGCGCTCGACTTCGGCGAGGACGCGGCGCTTGATCTCCAGATCCTCGACGATGGCCTCGACGACCGCGTCGACGCGGCCGAACCCCTGGTAGCCGACGGTTCCCGAGATCCGGTGCATGAGGTCGCGGACTCCGCGCCGCGTCAGCGAGCCCTTCCGCTCGGCCCGGCGCGCGATCCGCGCGGCGTGCTCGAGGCCGTCGGCCACGCGCGCGAGGTCGACGTCCTTGAGACGCACCCGGATGCCGCTGAACGCCGCGACCTCGGCGATCCCGCCGCCCATGACCCCGGCTCCCAGGAGACCCAGCGATCGCACGGGACGCGCGGCGCCTCTCCCCGGGGCGCGGCGCGCGCCTTCCCTCAGCCGGTAGATCCGCATCAGGTTCCGGGCCGTGGGCGTCGTCGTGAGGTCGGCGACCGCCTCGGTCTCGAACGCGAGGCCCGCGGACATCCCCTGCGAGAGCCCGACCTCGATGGCCTCGATCGCGAGGTACGGCGCCGGGTAATGATCGCCGGACTGATCCCTCACCCGGCGCCGGGCCTGATTAAGGACGACCTTGCGCCCGATCGGGTTCTTCTTGAGGAGCCAGCCGCTCAGCCCGCCCTGGTCGTGCGCCACCCCGCGCTCGCCGCGCGCCGCGGCGCGGGCGACGGTCGCGGCCGCCTCTTCGAGGCGGGCCCGCGGCACGGTCCTGTCGACCAGGCCCATGCGCTCGGCGCGGCCCGCCGGAACGCGGGTGCCGGTCAGGACCAGGGTCAGCGCGTTCTCGAGCGAGAGCAGCCGCGCGGCGCGCTGCGTGCCGCCCCACGCCGGGATGATCCCGAGCTGGATCTCGGGGAAGCCGAGGCGGGTCTCGTCGGCGTCGCTGGCGACCCGGAACGAGCAGGCGAGCGCGAACTCGAGGCCGCCGCCGACGCACGCGCCATGGATCGCGGCGACCGTGGGCAGCGACAGGTCCGCGACCCGCTGGAACGCGGCCTGCCCGCGGCGCGAGAGCTCGCGCGCGTCCTCGGGAGTCGCGATCGCCGCCAGCTCGTCGATGTCCGCGCCTGCGATGAACGTGTCGGGTTTCGCCGAGCGGAAGACGACCGCGGTCAGGTCGCCGCGACCGGCGAGCGCGGCGACGAGGCCTTCGAACTCCTCCAGCGTGGCGCGCGACCAGACGTTGACCTTGCGACCGGGCAGGTCGAAGGTCACGCTCGCGAGCCCCCGGTCGTCGACGTCGAGACGGAAGGCGTCTGTCATCCGGACGCGGTCCGCTGGAACACCATCGCCCCGCCGAGACCGCCCCCGACGCACAGGGTCGCGAGGCCGAGCTCGACGTCGCGGCGCCGCATCTCGAGGAGCAGAGTGAGCGCGAGCCGGGTGCCGCTCGCCGCGATCGGATGCCCGAGCGCGATCGCCCCGCCGTTGACGTTGAGCGTCTCTTCGCGGAGGGTGCCGATCGGGAGCGTCCGCCCGAGCCTCTCCTCGGCCCATTTCCGCGACGGGAAGACCTCCATGTTCGCGAGCACGACGGCGGCGAACGCCTCGTTGAGCTCGACCAGTCCCATGTCGGAGAGCGACGCGCCGGCGCGCGCGAGAGCGAGCGGCGAGGCGAGCGCGGGACCGAGACCCATGCGCTCGGGCTCGAGGCCCGCGTAGGCGAACGACACGATCCTCCCCAGCGGACGTCGGCCTTCGGCCCGCGCGCGCCCCTCCTCCATGAGGAGGACGGCGGCGGCGCCGTCGGTGACCATGGACGCGTTTCCGGCCGTGACCGTTCCCTCGCGCTCGAAGACGGGCCTGAGCTTCGCCAGCGCCTCGAGCGTCTGCTGCGGCCGGTAGCCCACGTCCTCGGCGACCACGTCGCCGTAGTCGGGCGGCACGAAGACGGGCGTGACCTCCTCGGCGAAGCGGCCTTCCGCCCAGGCCGCCGCCGCGCGCTGGTGCGAGCGGAGCGCGTACTCGTCCTGCGCCCGTCGGGACAGGTGGCACTCGCGGGCGAGAACCTCCGCGGTCTCGCCCATGTTGAGGCCGCAGACCGGGTCCGTGAGGCCCTCGAGCAGCGCCACGACCGGCTTGAAATGGGCCGGACGGAGCTGCGTGGCCGCGCTCACCTTCCCGCCCATGCCGCGGGCGCGATTCAGGTCCGACATCACGTCCGCGAACTCGTCGGGGAACTGGAGCGGGACGTTCGACATCGACTCCACGCCCCCGGCTACGACGACCTCGGCCTGCCCGAGGACGATCTCGTTGTAGCCGTCGCTGATCGACTGGAAACCCGAGGCGCAGTTGCGCTGGACGGAGAACGCGGGGACGGTGTCGGGGACGCCGGCCTCGAGCGCCGCGACGCGCGCGATGTTCGGCGCGTCGGCGGGCGGGGCCGCGTTCCCCACGATGACCTCGTCGATCGCGGCGGGATCGATCTCGGTCCGCTCGAGGAGCTCCCGGATCGCGACCCGGGCGAGCTCCGTCGCCGTCACCCCGGCGAGCGCGGTCTCGACCTTGGCGAAGGGCGTGCGGACGCCGTCGACCACCACCACCCGGCGAGCGTGGTGCCAGCGCTCGGCTCGCTTCATCGTCCCTCCTCGGCGGCGGTCTTCGCAAGCGTGGTGTCGCAGAAGTCGCGTGCAGCATCGAGACCGTCGGCGCGCCCCGGTGGCAAGGCGCGACGCGGAGGAATGGGAGAGCTATCGCGACGAGTCACAACGCAGCCAATGGGGACTTCTGCGACACGACGCTAGTGTACGCCCCGCCTCGGGGGCCGAGCAATGCGCGTCGCCGCGGCTAGAAAGCCGGCGCGCCCCGCGGGACCACGTACGCGCGCGTCGGCTCGCGGTCGAGCCAGCGCCGGGCCAGGGCACGGATCGCCTCGGGCGTGACGGCTTCGATCGCGGCCAGCCAGCGGTCGCCGAAGTCCTGTCCGAGCGCGTACGCCTCGTGCCGCCCGAGCCGCATCGCCTGCGCCGCGTTCGTCTCGGCGCCGATCAGGTACGAGCCGCGCAGGTAGCGCCGCGCGGCCGCGATCTCCTCCTCCGCGACCGGCTCCTCGACGACCCTCCGGAACTCGTCCGCCAGCCCCGCCGCCGCCTGATCCGCGCGCGCCGGATCGGTCACGATGTATCCGGCCAGGAACGAGCCTTCGAGCTGGTCGTTGTAGATCGAGGACACCTGATAGCCGAGCGCCCGCTTCTCGCGCAGCTCGATGAACAGGCGGCTCGACATCGAGCCCCCGAGGATCGCGTCGAGGACCCGCGCGACCGGGTAGTCGGCGTCCTTCCACGACGGGGCCGGGAAGCCGTGAACGAGGTAGGCGGCCTCACGCTCGAGCTCGAGACGTCGGACGCCGGACGCCGCGACCGGCGGCGCCGGCCGCGGCGGCGGGGGGATCAGCGGCGTGCGGCCGAAGCCCGCGTCGAGGCGCTCGAGCAGGACCTCCGGGTCGAAGCGTCCGACGGCGACGACGATCGGCGGGAACGGCCGGTAGAAGCGCCGCGCCGCGGCCGCCACGCGCTCGCGGTCGAACGCCGCCACCGTGTGGCTGTATCCGAGGGTCCGCTTGTGGTACGGGTGCTCGCCGTAGAACAGATCGCGGAACAGGTCGGTCGCGCGCGCCATGAGCTGGTCCTCGCGCGCCTCGAGCGCCCCCAGCGTCTGCTCGATCTCGGTCTCCACCTCGCGCGGATCGAGCGCCGGCTGGGTCAGGGTCTCGATGAACAGGTCGAGCGTCCGCTCCCACGTGGAGACCGTGGCGCGCAGCGACACGCTCCCCAGGTCGCTGCCGGTCGAGGCGTCGATCTCCGCCCCCAGGTCGGCGAGCGCGTCCTGCATCTCGCTCGCCGAGCGCTGCTGCGTCCCGCGCGTGAGGACTCCCTGGAGAACGGACGAGATGCCCGCCTCGGCCTCCTCCTCGTAGAGCGGACCCATCGGCAGGAGCGCGCGGATGACGACGATGTCGTTCGCCTCGAGCGGGCGGGTGAGGACGACGGTTCCGCAGGCGAGCGCGTGCCGCTCGTGCTCAAGCGCCATGCGGACCCACCCAGGCGCGAACGGCGCGGTCGGGGATCACGCGCGAGGCGATGACCCCCCGGACGCGCTCCGGCGTGACCGCCGCGATGCCGCGCAGGACGTCGCGATACGCTTCGGCCGCTCCGTAGAGGGTCTCGAACTCCCCCATCGTCCCCGTCATCGCGGCATTGGTCTCGTTCTCGTAGGCGAAGTCGGCGCCGAGGATCGTCTGGGCCCGGCGCACCTCTTCGGCGCTGACCCCGTGACGCGCGGCGGCCTCGAGCACGGCGCTGATCTCGGACTGGACGGCCGCCCTCCTGTCGGGCGCGCACACGGCCGATACCCCGAGCAGGCCGGCCCGCTCGAGGCCGTACGTCCAGGCGCTGACCTCGGTGACGAGCCTCAGCTCGTCGATCAGCCGGCGGTAGAGACGCGAGGTCTCGCCGTCGCCGAGGATCGTCGCCGCGACCTCCAGCGCGCAGATCGCCTCGAGGTCATCGCGGCCGGGGATCGGGAATCCCCACGCGAGGTAGCCCTGGGCGACGTCCATCCCTACGTCGACCGAGGCGGGCGCGACGGGCGGGGGCGGGGGCGCCGGCGGCGGCGGCGAGCCCGGCGGCAGCCCGCCGAAGCGCTCCGCGACCGCGTCCCAGGCTTCCTCGGCATCGACGTCCCCCGCGACCACGACCACGATCCGGTCGCCGGTGTAGTTCGCGCGCCACCACGCGCGCATCACGTCGGCGTCGATCCGGTCGAGCGAGCCCGGCGTTCCCAGCACCTCGCGGGCGTAGGGCGTCGCCCCGTACGCGGCGTCGGTCAGCGCGGTGTAGAGCCGGCCGTGGGGCGAATCGTCCTTGCGCCGGATCTCCTCCTTGACGACCTGCCGCTCGCGCTCGAGCTCGTCGGCGGGGAAGGCGGGATTCGCGAGATGGTCGGCGAGCAGGTCGGCCGCCTGCCAGGCGTGCTCGACCGGCGCGACGATGTAGTAATGGGTGTACTCCATCGACGTGGCGGCGTTGTTGTACCCCCCCATCTCCTTGACGAGGCGGTCCATCTCCCCCAGCGGATAGCGGCGCGTGCCCTTGAAGAACATGTGCTCGAGGAAGTGCGAGATCCCGGCGTGGGCGTCGGTCTCGTGGATGGCGCCGACCCCGATCCAGCAGTCGACCGCCACCACCGGGATGGCCGAATTGGGGCGGACCAGCACGCGCAGGCCGTTCTCGAGCCGCCCGCGCGCGAAGGGCGCGGGTGCCGCCTCCCCCGACCCTCCGATCCACTCCAGCTTCATCACGGTCGCTGGAAACGGCTCATCTGCGTCGTGCGCCTAGCATCTGAGCCGTTTCGAGCGACCTCAAATCGCATCATTCCAAGCTCCGTTCGCTAAGTCCACCAACCCTACAGCGGACCCCCAACCTACGCGCGGGCCTTCCCCCGGCCAGCGGAGCGAAGGCGACGATTAGAACCTTTGCTGTGCGTGATAGAACGGAAGACAGGTCCGGGCCGCAGACAGCCCTAGTTCGGCTCGAGCATTATAGACACTCGGATCGTATCGGGAGGAGTAGTTGAGCGTACGACCGTCACGTCCGGCACTATCACAGTTGTGGAATGGAGATTGGTGCTTGGCGGCGGTGCTACCTCAAATGTCACACATGCTGTACCCGATGGAAGCTCCAGGAACTCAAGCACGTCCTCGAACGTCCCATCGTTCCCAGTCTGGAGCTCGAAGAGCGTGATGTGGGGAGATGGGCAGGCAGTATCATGGATCTTCGCCGTTACCGACGTCCCGCTGACTGGACTGCCTGTCTGGGAGTTGGTAACGATACCTTCAACTGCAAAATGACTCAGAGCGAATTCGCCAGTCGTCGGCGATCCAGCGTCACATCCACCCGCGAAGAGGGCCGCAACTACAATACAAGCAAGAAGATGGCGCATCTGCATCCCAGCATTTGGAGGTCGCTCGAAACGGCTCAGATGCAAGGCGCGCGAGGAGCCCCTTTCCGAGGCGTGGCGAATCCCACGCCGCAGGAAAGGCGACGAAGCGGAACGCCGCAGATGAGCCGTTTCCAGCGACCGAGACTAGTCGGCGATGGCGTCGGGGAAGATGTACTTCAGCGGATCGATCGGCCGCCCGTTCTCGTGCACCTCGTAGTGCACGTGGGGCGCCACCGAGAACCCGGTCGACCCGACGAGCGCCACGCTCGTTCCCCGCTCGACCCGCTGTCCGGCCTTCACGAGCAAGCGCGAGGCGTGCGAATAGGTCGTGCGGATCCCGTTGCCGTGGTCGATCTCGACGTAGTTCCCGTGCCCGTTCACCCACTCGGCCTTGATCACCGTGCCGGCCGCCGTCGCCACGATCGGGCTCCCGCGGCGGGCCGAGATGTCGATTCCGTAGTGGGGTCTCAGGTCGTGGAAGATCGGATGGCGGCGGTGGAGGGAGAAGGTGCTCGAGAGGAAGCCGGAAGCGGGCCAGATCGATGGAGTGGCGTTGAAGCGGGCCTTCTTCGCGGCGATCGACTCGCGGACGTCCTCCATGCTGGACGCGACGAGCTCGCTCCGCCGGAGCAGCATGTCCAGCGAGCTCGAGATCTCCGTGACCCGGTTGCTCAGCTCCCGGTCGCCGGCGATCTCGATCGGATCGAGCGACGGATGCCCGGGACCCCCGACGCCGACGGCCTGGACCTCCACCGGCACGGCCGGCAGATCGGCCACCAGCCGCAGCTCCTCTTCTCGGCCGAGCAGGTTCTCGAGCTGCTGCCCCAGCTCGTCGGTCTTCCCCTGGAGCGAGGAGAGCTCGGTCCGGAGCCGCTCGTTCTCGCGCGCGAGCGCGGGCGAGGCCCCGGGGCCGCCTCCGGAGGCGAACCAGGCGCCGGCCCCCAGCGCGAGCGCGAGCACGCCGAAGGCGACGCACAGCGCCCCGACGACCGTGCGACGGGTCGTGCGGAGGGAGCGGACGTTGCTGTTTTCGTGGGGGATGAACATGAACGTTCCGAACCGATCCGACACCTGCGATCCTCCCGGCGGGCTTATCTATGAATGGTTGCGGGTCGTCGATCCCGCGTATCGATGGATCATGACGCTTTCAGGAGAGCGAAAAGCTGGAAGAGGCTACCATCTCCCAGGGTCTCTGTCAACCGAATCCCACCCGAAAATGTGGTCAATGAAGCTCGATGTTGACGGATCCCATCGGGTTTTCCTTGATGGCCGTCATCAGGTCCCCGAGACCCTGACGCAGTACCCGGATCTGGAGGATCAGTTCCTCGTCGTGCAGGAGCCGGCCGAGCGTGCCCTGACCGCCGCCGAGCTTTCGCGAGAGGGTCGCGACGTCCGTTCGGAGGTCCCGGAGCGCCTCCCTGAGCTCGACCGGGTCGGACCACTGATCGAGCGCGGGGGTCGAATCGAGCGCCGCCATGTCGTCGCGGAGCGCATCGAGGTTCGCCTTGAGCCGTCCGTCCGCGCGCCACTTCGGCACCAGGCCGGCGCCCTCGTCCAGCGCTCCGATCAGGCTCTGCGCCCGGTCCTCGAACTTGTCGACCCGGTCGAAGAGCGGCGAGTCGGTGTCCACCAGCCTTCCCGCGGTCCCGGCCCCCGATGCGATCTTCTCCTGGAGCTCGGTCCCGAGGTAGGCGATCTCCTGGACCTCGTTGGCGGCGCGCCCGATCCGCGCGAGCACGAGATCGAGGTCGACCGAGGCCACGATCGGGATCGTCGCTCCGGTCTCGAGTGGCTCTTCGCGCACGTCCCCGGGGAGGATCTTCACGTAGCGCTCGCCTCCCATGCCGAGGCTCGCGAGCTGGGCCCGGGAGCGCGTCGTGACGTTCGATCTGAACCGCTCCTCGAGCGAGAGCTGGACGCGGATGTCCTGGTCGGGCGGGATCGGCACCGGCCGCCCCAGCGAGTCGCGGATCCGGATCGTCGCCGCCTCGGCCGGCGGCAGGATCGTGACGTCGACGACCTGGCCCGCGGACGCCCCGCCGACCTCGACCGGCGAGCCGACCCGGAGACCGCCGGCGTCGTCGAGGTTCACGTAGAGCGTGTAGGTCTCCGGGCGCAGCGGACCCCGCCCCGAACCGAGACCGATGACGACGAGGAGCGCCAGCGCCCCGAATCCCGTGACGGCGATCCCGAGGCGGAGGTCGGCCCACGAGGGCTCGGTCCGGCGCGGGCTCACGGCCGGGCCCTCATGCGGTCCGGGCCTCGAGGCGCGGATAGACCGCCGGACCCGGCTCGATCCGGCTCGCGTCGAGGACGCCCCAGACGAGGTCGCCCGGGCGGGGCGTCGCGGGCTGACCCAGCGATTCGAGGATCCGGCCCGCGAGCTCGGGGATCACGGGCCACAGGAGCGCGGCCGCGAGCCTGACCGCCTCGGCCGCGTGGAGGAGCGTGGCCGCGACGCCGGGCGCCGCCGCGGGATCCTTCGCCTTCCGCCAGGGCTCCTGCCTCTCCAGGTACTCGTTCGTCGCCGACACGAGCCCGATCACCGACCCGAGGGCGGCGTGGATCCGCCACTGCCGCCAGGCCCCCGCCACCCGGCCGGGTCCGTCCGCGGCGCCGGTCAGCCCGGCCGCCCGGGAGGCGAGGAACGCTTCGTCGGCCACGCCCGCCGCCGCCGATCGGGCCGGCAGGCGGCCGTCGAGATAGCGACCGGCCATCTTCGTCACCCGCGAATGGAGGTTCCCGAGGTCGTTCGCCAGGTCCGCGTTGAGCCGCTGGACGAGCGAATCGTACGAGTACGTACTATCCTGGCCGAGCGTCATCTCCCGGAGGAGATAGTAGCGCAGGCCGTCGACTCCGAAGACCGGGACGAGGTCGGCGGGCCGGACCGCGTTCCCGGTCGACTTGGAGATCTTCGACCCTTCCCACAGCCACCACCCGTGTCCGAGGATCTGCCGCGGGAGCGCCCAGTCGAGCGCCATGAGGAGCGTGATCCAGTAGACGCTGTGCGTCGTCAGGATGTCCTTGCCGATCAGGTGGACGTCCGCGGGGTGCCCGTTCCAGGCGTCGATCGCGCGGAGCGCCGTCGCCTCCGGCGCCTCGCCGGGGCGCGGATCGACCGTCCCGGTGACGTAATTGAGGAGCGCGTCGACCCAGACGTAGGTCACGAAGCCGGGATCCCACGGGAACGGGATCCCCCACGCGAGACGCTCGCGCGGCCGCGAGATGCACAGGTCGGCAAGCGGCTCGCGCAGGAATCCCAGCACCTCGTTCGCGCGCGTGTCCGGGTGGATGAAGCCGGGGTTGTCGCGGATGTGGGCGACCAGCCGGTCCTGGAACGCGCTCATGCGGAAGAACCAGTTCCGCTCCTCGATCTGCTCGACGGGCTTGCCGCATTCCGGGCAGCGGCCCTCGACGAGGTCCTTCTCGGTCCAGTACCGCTCGTCCGAGACGCAGTACCAGCCGGTGTACGCGTCCTCGTAGAGGAGCGGACCGCCGCCGGGGGCGCTCCCGGCCTTCAATCGCTCGAGCGCGAGGCCGACGACCGCGACGTGGTCGGGGTCGGTCGTGCGGATGAAGCGGTCGTAGCGGATGTCGAGCGCGTCCCATTCGGCCTTCCACTCGGGGACCAGGTCGTCGACGTGCTCCTGGGGCGAGAGCCCGCGCGCCGCCGCCGCGCGCTCGACCTTGTCGCCGTGCTCGTCGGTCCCGGTCAGGAAGCGGACCTCTTCGCCGAAGAGCCGGCGCTCGCGCGCGACCGCGTCGGCGAGGATCGTCGTGTACGCGTGGCCGATGTGCGGGCGGTCGTTGACGTAGTAGATCGGCGTCGTCAGGTACGTGCGGGTCACGACGGCAATCTACACGAGGAGCCGGACAGCGCCGTCGAGGCGCGGAACGACCGGACGGGCCGCTGTCAGCGACCCGGCCGGAGGGCGCGGAGGGCGGTCCAGTACAGCAACCCCGGCGACACGTTGCTCCACACGTTTTCCCGCGCCTCCTGGATTCCGCGCGCCATCGCGGCCAGCCGGACGGGGCCGTGCCGCGCCGCGACCTCGCGGTAGCGCGGCAGGAGCTCCGGGTGGTGAAGCGCGAGCTCGCCGTTCCCTCCGCCGAGCGCCACCGCCAGCGCGTCCTCCACGATCCCGCCGAGGAACTCGAACACGTGCTCGTGGGCCTCGCGCACGCGCGGCAACTCGGCATCGATCAGGAACGCGTACGGGCTCCCCTGCCCCTCGGCGCCGACCGCGAAGACGTCGATCGCGAGCTGCTTGAGCGCGAGGATCGCGGGGTCGGCGAGCGCGAGCGCGCGGCCCGGCCGGCCCTCGGCGAGCGCGGTCAGCGCCTCGGCGTCTTCCGGGGGGAGCGCGAGCCGCGCATCGACGAACGCGCGCACCTCGCGGTCGGCGAGCGGCGGGAAGGCGAGCGACTGGACCCGCGAGTGGATCGTGTCCGGCAGCGCGTCGGGCCGGGTCGCGGTCAGGACGAAGCGTGTCCGCCGCGGCGCCTCCTCGAGGAGCTTCATCAGCATGCCGGTCGGCTCGTCGCCCTCCGGGTGCTGATCGACGTCGCCGAGGAGGAACAGCTGCTCGTCGGCCTCGTAGGGCGGCCGGCTCGCCTGCCGGGCGACGGCGTGGAAGTCCTCCATGC
Organism: Gemmatimonadota bacterium; assembly: GCA_036556305.1. Lineage (GTDB taxonomy): Bacteria > Gemmatimonadota > Gemmatimonadetes > JACCXV01 > JAHWKZ01 > JAICNR01. The sequence continues at coordinate 13,193 of DATBJO010000034.1, read as the reverse complement.
GAAACGACGCCGGATGATCGTAGGACGGCGGCTCGCTCGGCCGGCCCGCGCGCCGGGCGAGATCGACCGCGCGCGCGTCGCCGCCGTAGTACGACTCCGCCGGCCGTGGAAAGTACCAGTGGACGTCGGGGTGCGTGGCGCGGAAGACGCGCCGGCACGCCGAGCAGCGCCCGCACGGCGTCTCGGCGGGCCCGTCCCCCGCGAGGTCGAGGCCCGCCTGCGGGTCGCCCGTACAGAGGATCCGTTGCGCGAGCCGGCGCGCGGCGGTCTGCTTTCCGACCCCGCCCGGGCCGTGGAACAGGAGCGCGGCGCCCAGGCGACCGCGGGCGAGGGCCGCCTCGAGCGCGCGCACGACCGGCGCGTGCCCGACGAGCTCGATCCTCTCGTCCGCGGACTGCGGTCGCGCCGCCTCCCGCGAGTGCGCCTTCTTCGCCGTCATCGCCGCCTCAGCCACCCGATCGGGTCGACCGCCCGCCCGCCCTGCCGGATCTCGAAATGGAGCTTGGGGCCGACCAGGCTCCCGGACTCGCCGACGGTTCCGATCGCCTGCCCCCGATCGACCCGCTGGCCGATCGACACCGACGCCCGGTCGAGGTGCGCGTAGAGCGAGTAGTCGCCGCCATCGTGGTCGAGGATCACCATGAGGCCGTAGCCGCCGTTGAAGTCGGCGTAGACGACCTCGCCCGACTCGACCGCGCGAACGGGCGTCCCGCGGGGCGCGCGGATGTCGATCCCGTTGTTGACGACCTCGGTGTTGTAGACCGGGTGCCGCGAGCGGCCGAAACGCTCGACGATCTCCCCGTCGACCGGCCAGGCGAGAGCCCCGAAGTCGCCGGTCAGGGTCGACGCCTTGGGCGCCGGCGCGTCGCGGCCGGCCTCCGCCGCCTCCCGCCGCGCCAGCTCCTCGCGCTCGGTGCGACGGCGCTCCAGCGTGGCCAGGAGCGACTGGATGCGTCGCGTCTCCGCCTCGAGCGCCTCGGCCGCCTCGAGCTGCTCGGAGCGCTCGCTCTTGACCTGGGACAGCGCGCGCGCGCGATCGCGCTCGGTCGCCGACAGGCTCTGCACCTGCTTGACGCGCTCCTCGCGCGCTTCCGCGAGACCAGTCCGCGCGGATTCGAGCTCCGACCGGTTCCGCCGGATCGTCGTCTCGAGCCGCGCGATCCGCTCGAGGAGCCTCCGGTCCTGCTCGGCGATGAGACGGATATACTTGTAACGGCCCAGGATCTGGGCGAACGAATCCGCCATCAGGAGGATCTGGAAGTTCCCGTAGCGGCCGAGTTTGTAGATCGTGCGCAGGCGCCGGGCGAGCACCTGGCGCTTGATCGCGAGCTCGTCCTGCGCGCGCGCCAGCCCCTCGGTCGTGGACTCGATCTCCCGGGAGCGCTCTTCGATCTGGTCTTCGAGCGTGCTCACGAGCTCCTGCGTCACGCCGATCTCGCTCTCCACCCGGCGCAGCTCCTGGAGGACGCTCGACTCGCGGCGGCCCAGACGCGCCGCCTCCTCGCGCTTCTGGCGGATCTCGGTCTGGAGCCGCTCGAGGCGCTGCCGCTGGGCCTCGAGCTCGGCTTCGTCGTCCTGCGCGCGCGCGGCGGGCGCCATCCCGGCGACGAGCGCGAGCAGGAGCGCGCCAGCGAGCCCGAGGCGTCCGGGGCTCACCATGCCGCCAGGTGGCGACGCAGCGTCACGATCGACGCGACGGCCCCCAGCGCGCCGCCGAGCAGGATCCCGCCGATGATCTGGAGCGGCGAATAGAAGGCCAGCGAGACGACCCGCTGTTCGAGCACGGAGTACGTGACTGTGAGGAGAACGAGCGCGAGGACGGCGCCGAGAACTCCCTTGACGAAGCCCTCGATCACGAGCGGCCGGGCGATGAACGCGCGCGTCGCGCCGACCATCTTCATGATCGCGATCTCGTCCTCGCGCGAGATCAGCACGATGTTGATCGTCGCGCCGATCGCGACGAACGCGATGATCGCGAACACGCCGCCGACGACGAGCCCCAGGAACAGCGACAGGTTCTGCAGGAAGTCCAGCTTCTGCACCCAGTCCTCGCCGTACTTGATCTCCTCGACGAACGGGAACCTGGCGATGCGGGTCGCCACGTCGCGCACCTCCGCGGCGTCGCGATACCCGGTCCGGAGCGCGACTTCGACCGAGGCCGGGAGCGGGTTCGCCTCGAGGTCCTGGTAGAGCTCGCTGTAGTCCGCGAGCTCCGCGCGGGCCCGTTCGAGCGCGTCCTCCTTCGAGAAATACGCGATCGAGTCGACCTCGGGGTACGCGGCCACCTCGCGCATGAGCGCCGAAGTCTCGGTCGGGTCGGTCCCGTCCACGAGATAGGCGATCACCTCGACCCGCTCCTCCACGCTCTCCAGCACGCGGTCGATGTTCGTCCACATGAGGCCGAAGACCGAGAGCGTGTAGAGCGCGAAGGCGATGGTGGCGATCGAGAGAGCGGTGAGAAGCGGGGACCTGCGGAACGCGAAGAACGCCTCGCGGGAGGTGTAGGCCATCAGCCGGCCGCCGCCTGGTCCGCCGTGTCGCGAACGATCCTTCCCGAATCGAGCTCGATGATCCGCGCGCGCTGATGCTCGGTGAGGAGCGTCCGGTCGTGAGTCACGAGCAGCACCGCCATGCCCCGCAGATTGATGTCCTTGAAGACCCGCAGGATGTCGAGCGCGACCTTGGAGTCGAGGTTCCCGGTCGGCTCGTCGGCGAGCAGGATGAAGGGGTCGTTGACGAGCGCGCGCGCGATCGCGACCCGCTGCTGCTCACCGCCGGAGAGCTGGGACGGCAGGTGATCGGCCTTGTCGGAGAGCCCCACCGCGGCCAGCGTGCGGAGGACCTTGGGATTGATCTGCTCGGCCGAAGCCCCCGTGACCTCGAGCGCGAAAGCCACGTTCTCGCGCGCGGTGCGGTTCTTGAGGAGCCGGAAATCCTGGAACACGATCCCCAGCCGGCGGCGCAGAGCCGGGATCTCCCGCGTCTTGATCCTGTCCGACGCGTAGCCCGAGACCCGCACCGTCCCGCGTGTCGGGCGCTCCTCCATCGTCACGAGCTTGACGAGCGTCGTCTTGCCCGCGCCCGAGGGCCCGGTGACGAACGTGAACTCGCCCTTGCGGATGTGGAACGAGACTTCGTTCAGGGCGGAGCCCGTGCGAGGGTACTCCTTGTGGACGCCCTGAAAGAGGATCATGCGGCCGGGGGCGGGTCGCTCACGACCCTCGGGCGCCCCTGAGCGCGCTCTCGGGCGAAACCCGGATGTCCACGTAGACCTGGTCCCGGAGATTCTCGACGAAGGCCTCCTCCGCGCGCTGCTGCTCGAGCTGGCTCCGGAGCCGCGGCGCGACGTCCTCGAAAGTGACCTCTTCGCCGCCGCCGGTCCCGCGCGACACCAGCACGCTGTACCCGGTGGGCGTCTCGAGCACCGCCGCGCGGCCCGGCTCGAGACCTTCGAGGCCCTGCTCGTAGATCGGCGGGATCTGCGAGCGCCCGAGCTCGATGACCGACGCGGACACTGAATCCCCCGGCATCTCGACGGCCTGCAGGCTGTCGACGTCCGCTCCGGCGTTGATCGCCGCCGCCAGGCCTTCCGCCTTCCGCTGTGCGGCCTCGCGATCGGCCTCGGTCTGGTCGAAGGCCACCAGAACGTGGCGCGCGCGCACTTCCTCGCCGCGCTTGTCGAGGACCTGCATCACGTGATAGCCGAAGATCGTCTCGATCGGACCCAGCAGCTCCCCCGGTTGACCGGCGAAGGCCGCGTCCTCGAACGGCTCGACCATGCGGCCGTGACCGAACCACCCCACGTCGCCGCCCGTTTCGCGGGATGCGGGATCGTCGGAGTGCTGCCGCGCCGCGGTTTCGAAATCGACCGCGCCGGCCCTCAAGTCGGCGAGCACGCGCTCGGCCTCCTCGCGCGCGCGGGCGCGCACCTCCTCGGACGGGGTCACGAGCACGGGGATCTCCTCGAAGCGCACGGTCTCCGAGCTCCGGCCGAAGCTCGCGCGATTCGCCTCCCAGTACTCGCGGAGATCCGCCTCCGACACCGGGCGCGGAACGATCTCGCTCCGGTGCAGGTCGAGATACATCTGCCCCAGCAGCTCGCGGCGCTTGCGCTCCATGATGTCGGCCCGGTAGGCCGCGAGGCTCCCCCACTGGCTCTCGCCGAGCTGGCGCAGGAACTCGGACTCGTTCGGGAAGCGCGAGCGGATGCGTTCGACTTCCTCGTCGGTCTCCTCGATCACGCGCTCGCCGTCGACCTGGACGGCCGTGTCGCGCTCGGCGGCGGCGAGGATCACGAGGTCGCGGATGAGCTGCTGGAAGGTCTCGGTCGCCAGCTCGCCGATCTCGGGCGAATCCGGTGCCACGCCCAGCTGGGCGGCGAGGACCTCGGTCTGCTCGCGCCATTCCGATTCGAGCAGCACGTTGCTGCCGACGACCGCCATGATGCGGTCCGCGGGGAGCGTCCGGACGGCGTCGGGCATCGGCGCGTCCTGCGCGCCCGCGGTCGCGGCGGCGGCGAGCGTGGCCGCGAAGGCGATGCTCAGGCTACGGAGCACCCTGGCCCTCCGGCGCGCTCGGGGACGGCCCGGCCGCCGGCGGCTCCGCCGCCTGCCCGCCCGCCGGCGGCCCCGACGCCGGCTCCGGCATCCCGGTCTCCTCGCGCAGCCTGCGGAGCGCCCGCAGCACGTCGTCGTAGGTGTCCGTGTTGCGGACTACCTCGACGTCGCCCTCCTGAGAATCGGCGATCGCGGCCAGCGTGGCGCGCTGGACGTCGGGGCTCGACGCCTCCTCGAGCCGCTGCCCGGCCAGCACCTGACGGATCTCGGGCGCCACTTCTTCGAACGGCCGGTCCGCGTAGAACTCGCGGTGCTCCTCGTAGTAGGTCCGGACTTCCTCGTCGCCGACCTCCAGCCGCGCCTGGGACGCGTCCCGGAGATAGGCGGAGAGGAGCAGCTGGTCGATCCGCTCGTCGAGCTGCCCCTGGCGCGTCGAGTCGAGCACGATCCCCGCGGCTTCTGCGCGCGCCAGCATGATCTTCTGCTGCGCCATCGTCGCCAGCGCCTGGACGAAGGCGCTCTGGTCGAGGTCCGCGATCGCCTGACGGTTCCCCGCCGGCAAGACCTCATAGAGACCCCAGATCTCGCCGAGCGTGATGCTCCCGCCCTCGAACGTCGCCAGCCGCAGCTCGCGTTCGGCGCCCTGGGGCGGCCGCTCGGCGTCGAGCAGCGCGATCAGCGAGTCGATGTTCGACTCGAAGAACTCGAGCCGGCTCGTCTCCATCAGGTTGGTGATGTATCGGTCCTCGGCCTCGTTCTGCATCGGCCGCGCGAGCTGGCTCTCGATCTGCTCGCGCACCTCCTCGAGCGGGGGCTTCTCGCGCTCGACGACCCGCAGGATGTGGTAGCCGAACTGGGATTCCACCACGGGGGCGAACTCGCCGACGGGGGTCTCGAACGCGGCCTGCTCGAACGGCGCCACCATCGCGCCGCGGCCGAACGGCTGCATGCGGCCGCCCGCCGAAGCGCTCGACGGATCGTCGGAGTGCTCGCGAGCGGCGGCCGCGAAATCGGCCCCGTCCTCGAGCGCCGCGAGCAGGGAATCGGCCTCGCGCTTCGCGGCCTGCCTCTCCGCTCCGGGCGTCGTGCCGGCCTCGCCGCCTGGCGCCTGCGCCGCGTCCTGCGGCACGCGGATCAGGATGTGGTCTACCGTCACCCGCTCGCCGACGTTCTCGTCGTACCACTCCTCGAGCTTCGCCTCGTCGACCTCGATGTCCTTCCAGATGACGTTCTCGCGGAACTGGTTGACGAGGAGGGTGTTCCTCCACTCCGCCATCTGCAGGCTCTCGACCGGAGCCGGCGTGTAGCGCTCGTGGGCGCGGGCGAGCGCGAGACGCGCGTCGATCATCTCGTTCACGGCCTGCTCGACGTCCCTGAGATTGGCGCCGTAATTGGCGCGCTGCATGTAGCCGGCGACGTCCTCGACCGTGATCGTCTTGTCCCCCACGCGGGCGACCGTCGCGCTGGTCTCTTCGTCGCGGCCGCACGCGGCCGCCGACACGAGCGCGGCCAGCGCCACGGCGACCAGAGCGCGCGGGAAGATGGCGGGCCTGTCGGCCACGGGATTTCCTCCGGCTTTGATGTGATGAATCACGCAGGTATGGGCACGGATCCAGCGGTCACGTTAGACGGGGCTCCGACGGGTTGCAAGGATCGGAGCGGAATCGTACCCGCTGGCGGCGAACCAGGTTCCGGCGGACCCTCCTCACGCCGCGGTCTCGAACGCGACGACGATGCCCTGGAGCGCCTCGCGGAGCGCGTCGTAGTCGTCGGCCGCGAGCGTGAGGCGGAACGGGTCGAGGCCCTGGATCTCGAGCGCGATGCCGCGGATCTCGGCGGAGCGCTGGATCGCCTTGAGCCGCGGCTCGATCCCCGGAGGCCAGCGCAGATCCGCGCGCGCCTCGCGCGGCCGGATCCGGATTCGCGCGAGCCCCGCGCGCATCGCGAGAACCTTGAAGTGGACGGCGTCGACGAGATGCGCGGCGGGCGTCGGGAGCGGGCCGTAGCGGTCCTCGAGCTCCCGGCGGAAGTCCTCGATCGCGGCCGGATCGCGGAGCCGCGAGAGCCGGCGGTAGAGCGCGAGCTTCTGCTGCGGGTCCGTTACGTAGCCATCGGGTAGGAACGCGTCGGCGTCGAACGCGAGCTCGGGTTCGGGCGCGGGTCGCTCCTCCTCCCCCTTGAGTCCCTGGATCGTCTCTTCCAGGAGCCTCAGGTACGTCTCGAAGCCGACCGCGGCGATGAATCCCGACTGATCGGCGCCCAGGAGGTTCCCCGCGCCCCGCATCTCGAGGTCGTGGAGCGCGATCCGGTAGCCCGCGCCGAGGTCGGTGTGCTCCTCGAGCACCCGGAGCCGTTTCTCCGCCTCGGGCGTCATCGCGTCCCTGGGCGGCGTCATCAGGTAGCAGTACGCGCGGTGGTGGGAGCGGCCGACGCGCCCCCGCAGCTGATACAGGTCCGCCAGGCCGAAGCGGTCCGCGCGCGCGACGACGATCGTGTTCGCGGTCGGCACGTCGAGGCCCGACTCGATGATCGTCGACGTCACGAGCACGTCGATCTCGCGGTGGAAGAGGGCGACCATCACGCGCTCGAGCTCCTTCTCGGGCATCTGGCCGTGCGAGACCGCGACCCGCACGTCGGGAGTGAGCGTTTCGATCAACCGGTGCGCGGCCTCGATCGTCTGCACGCGGTTGTGGACGTAGAACACCTGCCCGCCGCGGTCGACCTCGCGGCGGATCGCCTCCTCGACCGTCTCCTCGTCGAACTCCGACACCCACGTGACGATCGGCGTCCGGTCGCGGGGCGGCGTCTCGATGAGGCTCATCTCGCGGAGCCCCATGAGGCTCATCTGGAGCGTCCTCGGGATGGGCGTCGCGGTTAGGGTCAGCACGTCGACGCTCGTCCGGAGCTGGCGCAGCCGCTCCTTGTGTCGCACGCCGAAGCGCTGCTCCTCGTCGATCACCACGAGGCCCAGATCGGCGAACGCGACGTCCTTCGACAGGAGCCGGTGGGTTCCGATCACGATGTCGATCCGGCCGTCGGCGACGCCCGCGACGATCGCGCGCGACTCGGCGGGAGAGTTGAAGCGCGACAGCGCGCGGATCTCGACCGGGAAGTCCGCGAGCCGCTCGCGGAACGTCTCCAGGTGCTGGATGGCGAGGACGGTGGTCGGGACCAGCACCGCCACCTGCTTGCCGTCCTGCACCGCCTTGAACGCGGCGCGGATCGCGATCTCGGTCTTGCCGTATCCCACGTCGCCGCACACCAGCCGGTCCATCGGCCGCGGCCGCTCCATGTCGCGCTTGACGGCCTCGGCCGCGGCGCGCTGGTCGGGCGTGTCCTCGTACAGGAACGCCGACTCCATCTCGCGCTGCCACTGGGTGTCGGGGCTGAACGCGAAGCCGGGCGCGCTCTCGCGCTTCGCGTGGAGCTCGAGCAGCTCGTCGGCGAGCTGCTGGATCGCGGCCGCGGTCTTCTCCTTCTGCCGCTCCCAGTGGCCGCTCCCCAGACGGTGGATCGCGGGTGGGCGGCCGTCCTCGCTGGTGAACTTCTCGACCCGCGCGAGCTGCTCGACCGGAACGTAGAGCGCCTCGTCCTCGGCGTAACGGAGCTTGAGCGCCTCCACCTCGCCCTCTCCCGAGAGCTTCAGGCGCTCGAGCCCTTCGTACTGGCCGATCCCGTAGTCCATGTGGACGAGGTAGTCGCCGGGCTCGATCCGCGTCAGGTGCTCGACGCTGACGCCGGCGGCGTAGCGCCGGCGGCGGCGGACGCGGCGCCGGCGGTCGAAGATCTCGTGGTCGGTGTAGACCGCGAGGCCCGCGTCCGCGACGCGGAACCCGCCTTCGAGCGCGCCGACCGCGAGCCGGGCCTCGCGCACGTCGGCGGGAAGGAGCTCTTCGAGGCGCTCGAGCTGTCCCAGGTTGTCGCAGAGGACGACCGGCAGGACGCCGGCCGCCAGGTCGTGGCGCAGGACTTCGGCGAGCCGCCGCATCGAGCGCCCGACGGGCTCGGGCTCGCGGGTGGCGAAGCGGATCGCGCGCTCGTCGCCCTGCATGTGGAGCGCCTCGAGGTCGAGCCGCGCGTACGGGCCGAGCCCGCTCTCGAAGGCTTCGGGGTCGAGCCAGAGCTCCTCGGGCGGCGCGACGATCCGCTCCTCGCTCGCTTCGGCGTGGCGGCGCACCACCTCCTCCCACGCGTCGGCGGCCGCGGCCGCCACGCGCGCGGGCTCGTCGCGGACGACCAGCGTGTCGGGATGCAGCCACTCGGCGAGCGCGCTCAGCGGACCGCCCTCCGGGGCGCCCGCCGACGCGGTGTCGCCTCCGTCCTCTTCGCGCCCTGCGTCCGGCGGCCGCTCCCGCGCGGGGAGGATCTCGATCCGATCGAGCGGCGCGAGCGAGCGCTGGGTTCCGAGGTCGAACGCGCGGATCGACTCCACACGGTCGTCCACGAGCTCGAGCCGCACCGGATCCGCGTAGCGGTATCCGAACACGTCGACGATCCCGCCGCGGATCGAGAACGTCCCCACCTCGGCGACCATCGACTCGCGCTCGAATCCCATCCGCACGAGCCGCCGCGCGAGGTCGGCGAGATCCGCCCGGTCGCCGGTCGCGAGCTTGAGGAGCCGGTCTCCGAGCGCCGCCGGCGAGAGGATCCTCTGGAGCGCCGCGCGCGGCGTCGTGACCCCCACGCGGACGCTGCCTTCGAGCAGCCCCGCGAGGAACTCGAGCCGCTGGCCTTCGATCTCCCGCTGCGGAGCGCGCGCCTCGTAGGGCAGGATCTCCCACTGCGGGTACCAGCCCACCGACCCCTCGCCGAGGAGCGACTCGAGGTCGGCGAGCCACGCCTCGCCTCTCTCGGCGGAGGGCGCGAGGACGAGGACCGGAGTCCCCAGGTCCTCGGCCAGCGCCGCCGCCAGGACCGCCTTGCTCGATCCCGCCAGGTTCGTGGCGCGCGCGTCGCGGTCCTTTCCCGCGAGCTCGCGGCGCACGGCGCGGAACCCGGGCGCGGTCCGGAAGCGGAGGCCGATCTCCTCGACGATCATCTCACCCTGTCGCTACAGATTTACTTGTTGAGCCGGACACGGCGCACGGCCGCCTCGGCGGCCAGCGCGAGCGTGGCGAGGACGAGCGCCCAGGGCCACATCTCGGGGCCGCGACGACGCGGGAACAGGGCGCCGCGCCACTCCTCGGGCGGAACGACCGGTCCCCACGCGGCTTCCCACTCGTCCGCGGAGATCCGCGCGAGGTCGCCCTCGGCGGGATCCCCGTTGACCGCCAGGAAGATCGTCGAACCCGCGGGGTCGCGCACCCGGTACAGGCCCGCGCGCCCGGGCCGCGGGGAGGCCCCGCCCGGCGGGACCTCCCAACGGCTCGCCTCGCTCCCCGCGTGGAGAGGCCCCGTCACCGTCGCCCCGTCGGGGAGCGCGCGGAGCGGGGCGCCGACGCGCGTGCCGGCGGCGTCCGCGGACCAGCGCGGGTCCCACGCCGAGAGCGCCGCCCGGGCCACGAGCGGAAAGACCGGCGTCGTGGCGAGGCGCGTGTGAGGCGGTCCGAGAGGGATCAGCCAGATCGCGATCGGACCGCGCGCCCAGAGCGCGGGCCGCCCGGTCGCGAGGTCCCAGGTCCACTCCGGGGCCGGCCCGTTCCGGGGGACGAGTCCGCCCTTGATCGGCGCCCGGTCGAGGAGCGGCTCGGGCACCGGAGTCCCGCGCGAGGATCCGGGGCGGCCGGTCAGGGGCGCGGAGCCGGCGGGCTCCTCGAGGCCGAGGTCGGGGACCGCCGGCGTCGCCGCCGGGAACCATCCGGGCGGGGGGGCGCACCCCGCGGTCGCGCACGCGGGGCTGAACAGGAGCCGGGTCCCGCCTTCGACCGCCGCCAGCAGGAGCTCGACCTCGTCTCCGCGATAGGCCCGGATCGGCAGGAGCACGAGGTCGGGGGCGCTCGCGACCAGGCCGGCGAGGCTGGCGCTCCGGGAGACCCGGCTCGCGTCCGGAAGCGCCTCCAGGGCCGCCTCCCAGAACAGCGGGCCGGACTCCGGCGGCTCGTCTCCTGGGACATATCGTACGATATCGTATGATATGTCGCCACCTCCGCGCGCGACGAAGAGCCGATCGTCGGCCGGCAGGGCGTCCGGCTCCCGGAAGGCGAACGTCGCGGTATCCGCCACCGGCCAGCTCGCGGTTCCGAGCGAGCCGTCGAGCGGGATCGGCCGCGCCTCCGCGCCGCCCCCTGCCGGCCCGACCTCGGCGGCCGCGGGAGCTTCGCCCCATGCGAGGCCGGCGAGCGAGACCTCGCCTTCGGCGACCCACGCCGCCCGCGCGAGCCCCCTGTTCCCGGCCGGGGTGGCGCCTCGGATCCCGACCACGCGCCGCCCCGTCCGGGGACCCTTCGCGGCGGCGGGGGGGACGGCCCCGCGGGAGCCGTCCGTCAACAGGTACGACTCCGTATCTTCATCGAGCCGGGCCTCCAGGGCCGCGAGTACCCGGGGCCAGTCGCTCGCCCGGTCGCCGGGGCCGAGCTCCGCGAGGCGCGCCCGGAGGGCAGGGGCCGGCGCTTCCCACCATCCCACGATCCCGTCCGCCACGGCGGCGAGCGCGAGCCCGTCTTCGGGGCCGGCGAGCGCGAGCAGGGAGTCCGCCGCGGCCCGGATCCCCTCCCAGGACGTCACCCCGTCGGCGAGCTGGCCCGCGCTCGCGGAGACGTCCACGGCCACGATCGCGCGCGTCGGGCGATGGGACGCCGGGTCGCCCGCGCCGCAGCCCAGCGGTCGCGCCGACGCGAGCACGACGCCCGCCACCGCCAGGGCTCTGAGGAGCGCGACCCAGCGCGAGCGGGTCGGGAGCCGCGGGACCGGCGCCCGGCGGGCGCGCTCCAGCAGGTACAGGGACGAGAACCGGACCGGGGTCCCGGACCGGAGTCCCCGCCACTCGAGCCACAGGGGGAGGAGCGCGAGCGGCAGCGCGAGGAGCGCGACGGGGTGCAGGAAGCCCATCGGTCAGAATGGCCGATCGTGGGTGCGGGGCAACGACTTGCGGTCTTCGATCAGAGCCGGTGGCGGCGACCCGCCAGGTAGCGGCCGAGGACCGCCGCCACGGGCTCGTCCGTCGTCACCCGGACCCAGTCGAACCCCCGGTCGCGGGCCTGGTCCCGGTACCGCCGCTCGAGCGACTCGAGCTCCTCGAGGTACCCCTCGGCGAGCTCCTCGGGACGCGCCCGGATCGAGCGGCCGGTCTCGGCGTCGACGATCTCGCCGCCGGCCGGGAGCTCGGCCAGCGACCGCTCGGCCGGGTCGAGCACGTGGAAGACGACGACCTCGTGCCTCCGGTGCCGGAAGTAGCGCAGGCCGGGGAGGAACCGGTCCGGGGGGCCGAGGAGGTCGGACACGAGGATCAGGAGGCCGCGTCGCGGAAGCCGCTCGGCGAGCTCGCGGAAGGGCCCCTCGGGCGACGTCCCCTCCCGGGCCTCCTCCGCCTCGAGCGCGGCGAAGATCCGCGCGCGCTGGCTCGGTCCCGCGCGCGGCGGGATGAAGGCGCGCATCCCGTCGCCGAACGTCGCCAGGCCGACGGCGTCCTGCTGCGCGAGGAGGAGCCACGCCAGCGACGCCGCGAGCGCGCGGCCGTACGCCCACTTGCTCGGCCGTCCGTCGCTCGCGAAGCCCATCGACGCGCTCGCGTCGAGCACCAGGGTCGCGCGGAGGTTCGTCTCCTGCTCGCTCTCGCGGACGTACCAGCGGTCGGTCCGGCCGTACACCTTCCAGTCCACGCGCCGGAGGTCGTCCCCGGGGACGTACGGGCGGTGCTCGGCGAACTCGAGCGAGCCCCCGAGACCGGGGCTCCGATGGCGGCCCGCCAGGTAGCCTTCGACGACGAGCCGGGCGACGAGCTCGAGCGAGCCCAGCCCGAGGAGCTCCTCGGGGGGGAGGAGAGCGGCGCTCGCGAGGAGCCGTTCGCGGGCGGTCCCGACCGGCACCGGACCTCAGCCCGCGTCGCGGTCGACGGCCGCGACCAGCTCGCCGATCACCTCGCCGACGCCGACGCGCGCGGCCTCGGCCTCGTAGTTGAGGATGACCCGATGGCGGAGGACCGCGTCGGCGAGCGTCCGCACGTCCGCGAGGTCGGGCGCGAGCCGCCCCTGGAGGAGCGCGCGCGCCTTGGCGCCGAGCGTGAGGAACTGCCCCGCGCGCGGTCCCGCGCCCCAGCCGACGTAGCGCCGCACGGCCTCGGGAGCCTGCGGGTGATCGGGGCGGCTCCGGCGCGCGAGATCGACGGAGTACGCGACGACGGACTCCGGGACCGGCGCCCGGCGGACGAGGTCCTGGAATTCCAGCACCTCCGCGCGGGTCACGACAGGGTCGATCCGCACCTCGGGGCCGGTGGTCGTCGCGCGCACGATGTCGATCTCCTCGGCGCGCTCCGGGTAGCGGATCTCGAGCTCGAACATGAAGCGGTCGAGCTGCGCTTCGGGCAGGGGATACGTGCCCTCCTGCTCGATCGGGTTCTGTGTCGCGAGGACGAAGAACGGGTCCTCGAGCGGGTGAGTCGTCCCGCCCGCCGTCACCTCGCGCTCCTGCATCGCCTGGAGGAGCGCGGCCTGGGTCTTCGGCGGCGTGCGGTTGATCTCGTCGGCGAGGAGCACGTGCGTG